>JAEXAX010000028.1 GCA_023458035.1 Bacillota bacterium
CCTTTGCAATACTTGCAACCATTCCTCCCTCAGGAAGATTGATCAGTTTCACTCCTGACGTAACCCGACCAAGAACAGAAATTCCTTCGCATTTCATCTTGATGATGATTCCATCTGTATTGATGATCATAACTTCATCATCTTCATTGACAGATTTAAAGCCTACCACATTTCCCGTTTTCCCTGTGATCTTATAGCAGCGGACGCCTTTTCCTCCTCTGTTTTGTGCGGTAAACTCGTCGATAGAAGTCCTTTTTCCCATTCCCTTTTCAGAAACGATCAAAAGCTGCTCTCCCTGAGAATCCAACTGCATGCCGATCACCTCATCTCCGTCAGCCAGGTTCATTCCCCTGACACCCATGGAGGTTCTTCCTGTGGAACGAACATCCTTTTCATCAAACCGGATACATTGTCCATACTGTGTGATCAGGAAAATATCGCTGTTGTTATCTGTATACTTTACTTCGATCAGCTCATCCTCTTCCCGGAGTGTAATGGCCGCAAGCCCCGTCTTTCTGACATTTGCGTATTCCTTGATAGAGGTCTTTTTTACAAGTCCCTTTTTCGTTGCCATGAAAAGGTATTCTCCGTCCCGGTACTCTTCAATGGGGATCACGGCACTGATCTGTTCTTCCGGCATCAGCTGCAAAAGATTGATGATGGCAGTTCCTCTGGATGTTCTTCCGGATTCCGGGATCTCATATCCCTTCAGTCGGTACACCCGCCCTTTGTTGGTAAAGAACATAATATAATGGTGCGTGTTTGTCATAAACAGCTCTTCCACATAATCTTCTTCGATAGTCTGCATTCCCTTGATACCACGGCCGCCTCTGTTTTGGGATTTAAAGTTGTCCGTGGACATTCTTTTGATATATCCTCTTTTTGTCATGGTGATGACTACGTCTTCTCTTGGGATCAGATCCTCCATAGAGATATCAAACTCATCGAATCCGATATCCGTTCTTCTTCCATCTCCATATTTGTCATGGATCACCAGGATCTCTTTTTTGATCACGGCAAGAAGAAGTTTTTCATCCCCCAGGATCGCCTTCAACTCTCCGATCAGCTTCATCAGATCTTCGTATTCTTTTTCCAGCTTTTCTCTTTCCAGACCGGTCAACGCACGAAAACGCATATCCAGGATCGCCTGTGCCTGTATTTCTGACAGTTGGAATTTTTCCATCAATTCCTGCTTTGCGATCTGCACATTTTTGGATCCTCTGATGATCTTGATTACTTCGTCGATATGGTCCAGAGCGATCAGCAGTCCCTGTAAAATGTGCGCCCTTTCTTCTGCCTTATTCAGCTCATATTTGGTTCTTCTGGTAACAACTTCCTCCTGATGGCGAAGATAATGGTGTAGCATCTCCAGAATGTTCATAACCTTAGGTTCGTTATTTACCAGCGCCAGCATGATCACTCCAAAGGTATCCTGCAACTGGGTATGCTTATACAACTGGTTCAGGATCACATTTGCATTGGCGTCTCTTCTTAATTCGATAACGATTCGCATTCCCTCACGACTGGACTGGTCGCTTAGATCCGTGATTCCGTCGATTTTTTTATCCCGAACAAGCTCTGCCATTTTTTCGATCAGTCTTGCCTTGTTTACCATATAGGGAAGTTCCGTCACGATGATACGGCTTTTCCCGTTTGCCATGGTCTCGATATTGGTAACGGCGCGAACCCTTATTTTTCCTCTTCCGGTTCTGTAGGCCTCTTCAATTCCTCTCTTTCCAAGGATAGTTCCTCCCGTAGGAAAGTCCGGCCCTTTTATGATATCCAGGATTTCTTCTACCGTCGTCTCTTCTTTATCCTCCAGACGATTGTCAATGATCCTTACGACTGCGTCGATCACTTCCTGAAGGTTATGCGGAGGGATATTCGTGGCCATTCCTACTGCGATTCCGGATGTTCCATTTACCAGAAGATTGGGAAATCTTGCAGGAAGCACCACCGGTTCTTTCTCCGTCTCATCAAAGTTGGGAGAAAAATCCACCGTATTTTTATTGATATCTGCCGTCAGTTCCATGGATATTTTGCTAAGCCTTGCCTCCGTATAACGCATGGCCGCCGCTCCGTCTCCATCCACAGAACCAAAGTTTCCATGTCCATCCACCAGAGGATATCTGGTAGACCACTCCTGCGCCATATTGACCAGCGCTCCATAAATAGAACTGTCTCCATGGGGATGATATTTACCCATGGTATCTCCAACGATACGGGCGCATTTTCTATGAGGCTTATCCGGACCATTATTCAGTTCGATCATGGAATACAGGATCCTTCTTTGAACCGGTTTCAGACCATCCCTCACATCCGGAAGAGCTCTGGATGCGATGACGCTCATGGCATAATCAATATAGGAGGTCTCCATCGTCTTTTTTAAGTCTATGTCATGAACTTTATCAAATACATTTTCTTCCATTTTTTGTTCTCCTGTTAAACATCAAGATTTTTCACATACTTGGCATTTTCTTCAATAAATTCACGTCTCGGCTCCACCTTGTCTCCCATCAGGGTCGTAAAGGTGATATCCAGCTCCGACGTTGCTTCCTCATCCATCGTTACTCTTAAAAGGACTCTGTTTTCCGGATCCATGGTGGTTTCCCACAACTGATCTGCATCCATCTCTCCCAGACCTTTATACCTCTGGATCTTATTATTTCCGTCACGTCCTACTTCTCTTAAAATAGAATCCAGTTCTTCATCGTTGTATGCATACCAAACCTTTTTGTTTTTTTCCAGCTTGTAAAGAGGAGGCTGTGCCAGATACACATATCCTTCCTTGATCAGATCCGGCATAAACCGGTACATGAAGGTAAGCAGCAGGGTACTGATATGGGCTCCATCCACATCCGCATCTGTCATAATGATGATCTTATGATATCTCAGCTTGGAAATATCAAAGTCATCATGGATTCCCGTTCCAAATGCTGTGATCATCGCCTTGATCTCCGCGTTGCCATAGATCTTATCCAGTCTGGCTTTCTCTACATTCAGGATTTTTCCGCGCAAAGGAAGGATGGCCTGTTTTGATCTGTCCCTGGCCGTTTTGGCAGAACCTCCTGCCGAATCCCCCTCTACAATATAAATTTCACAGTTTTCCGGATTTTTGTCGGAACAGTCTGCCAGCTTTCCCGGAAGGGACATCCCGTCCAGTGCAGATTTTCTTCTGGTAAGATCTCTGGCTTTTCTGGCTGCCTCTCTTGCCCGCTGCGCCATTACGGATTTTTCAATGGTCAGTTTTGCTACGGAAGGATTCTGTTCCAGGTAGATTTCCAGTTGTTTGCTGACAATGTTGTCTACCGCTCCCCTTGCTTCACTGTTTCCCAGTTTCTGCTTTGTCTGTCCCTCAAACTGGGGATCTTCTATTTTAACACTGATAATAGCAGTCAGTCCTTCTCTGATATCCTCTCCCGAAAGATTCGGCTCGCTTTCTTTTAACAGTTTATTTTTTCTGGCATAATCATTAAAGGTCTTTGTCAGAGCATTTCTGAAACCTACTACGTGGGTTCCTCCTTCCGGAGTTGTAATATTGTTTACAAATCCATAGGTATTATCTGTATAGCCATCATTATGCTGCATGGCAACTTCCACGGACACGTGGTTGATCACTCCCTCGCAGTAGATCACATTTTCGTACAAAGGCGTTCTGCTTCTGTTCAGGTAGGTCACAAATTCCTTGATACCACCCTCGTAATAGAATGTTTTTTCTTTCTTTTCTTCCAGCCTTTCATCACAGAGAATGATTTTTAATCCCTTTGTCAAAAATGCCATTTCCCTGAAGCGCTGCTTTAATGTATCATAGTCAAATACGGTCTCTTCAAAAATGGTATTGTCCGGTAAAAAGGTTACTTTTGTTCCTGTTTTTTCTGCTTCACAGGTTCCCACTACCGTCAGCTTCTGAACGACTTTTCCCCGTTCATATCTCTGTTTGTAGATGTTTCCTTCACTGAATATTTCTACCTCCAGCCAATTGGAAAGAGCATTTACGACAGAAGCTCCCACTCCATGAAGTCCTCCTGATACCTTGTATCCTCCTCCTCCAAATTTTCCTCCGGCATGAAGAACGGTAAATACCAC
>JAEXAX010000029.1 GCA_023458035.1 Bacillota bacterium
CTGGCTGCCAACATCCGTATTATTGTCGCGCAAGATAATATCTCCGCGGCGGATACCGCTGGCGGCTGCCGGATTGCCCGCCGCAGTCACCATAACCCCCTGTTTCACACCATAACTTTTCTTCTGCGATGCCGTCATATCAGCTACAGACAAGCCGAGTACCTGCGATGCAAGTGCCGGATTGCGATTATCACCGCCCTTTTGTTTTGTAACGGAAGAATCGGATTCCATGGCGGAAACCGTTACCGGCATCGTCATGGTTTTTCCTTTGCGCCATACGGACAGTTCTACCGTCTTGCCAGGCGTCGTCTCACCGACCAGTCTTGGCAATTCCGAGATCTTGTCGATCGTCTGACCGTTGAATTTCAGGATAATGTCACCGGCTTCGAGCCCTGCCTTCCCGGCGGGCGATCCTTCATCGACGCGCACGACGAGCGCACCCTGCCTGTTCTGCAAATTCAGTGCCTTGGCGGTTTCCTCATTCAGTTCACCGACCTGTACCCCGATCTGGCCTCTCGTCACTTTTCCTTGTGTCTTGAGCTGTTCGGATACACGAAGCGCTTCGTCGATCGGCACCGCGAATGAAATTCCCATATATCCGCCGGAACGGCTGTAAATCTGCGAATTGATGCCGATCGCCTCGCCTGCCATATTGATGAGCGGGCCACCGGAATTGCCTGGGTTGACCGCGACATCCGTCTGGATAAGCGGCAAATAGTCCCCTGTATCTCTTGCCTTGGCGGAAATGATGCCGGCCGTCACGGTATTTTCAAGTGCGAACGGCGAGCCGATCGCCAGAACCCATTCACCGGCACGAATGGCCGATGATTTTCCTGTTTTCAGACATGGCAAATCCTTGCCGTCGATTTTCAGCAAGGCGACATCTGTCCGTTTGTCCGAACCGACGACTTTGGCCTTGAATTCACGGTTATCCGTCAGTCTGACGAAAACTTCATCCGCATTGTCGATGACATGGTGATTGGTCAGGACATATCCGTCCGGCGTGATGATGAATCCGGACCCCATCCCGCGACGTATGTGTTCTCTTTGTTGCTGCTGTGCCTGCGGACTGTCAGGACGAGGCACGCCGAAAAAGCGGAACAGGTATTCCTGGAAATTTTCATCCATCTCATATACAGGATTGCGCCTTGCCTGAATCTTTTCCACCGTCCTGATATTGACAACGGCAGGTCCCACTTTTTCAACCAGCGCTGTCAGATCCGGCAAACCGTTTACCATCCCTGCCGAAGCGCCACAAACTGTCTGCATCGGCATCGCCAATACCAGAACACCTGCAAAAAGGCATATCAGCCTGCGAAAAAAACGGAAATTTTGTACTTTCATGACTCGAGCCTTAGAAAAACGCCTGCGTAACAACACACCCGGATTATGGCCACGACAAAACGGATAACCATAGCGGATATATTGTCGGTATTTTACATGCAAGGAATCAATCTGCACCGACCGCATACCGTCTTTCTCATATCCATCGGAAACAATTGCCGACACAATCACAGAAGAGACGACTACCAGCGTATATGCTCAGGCGTGCCCAGTAATGGGCGTAACCTTGTCGCGATAGATTCACGCGCACGGAAAATACGGCTTCTGACCGTACCGATCGGACATGCCATGACCGAGGCGATTTCATCGTAACTCAAGCCTTCTATTTCTCTGAGCGACAATGCCGTTCTCAAATCATCTGGCAACTCATCCATCGCCATACTGACTGTCTGCGCCACCTGTTTGGAGGCCAGCAGCGATTCAGGCGTTTCGATATCCCTGAGGTACTCTCCTTCTTCATGAAAAGCAAAATCCTCAGCACGCATATCGACCGATAACGGAACCTGCTTTCCACGGGCATCCAGAAAATTGCGTGCGGTATTGATTCCGATTCGGTACAGCCAGGTATAAAACGCGGAATCCCCCCTGAACTGCGGCAATGCACGGTAGGCCTTGATAAACGTTTCCTGCACCACATCTTCCGCTTCGCTCTGATTGCTGACGAGCCGTACGACAAGTCTGAACAATCTCCGCTCATATTTTGTCACCAGCATATCGAAAGCCATTTTGTCGCCTTGCAGGACACGTTCGACAAGCCGTTTGTCTATGTCACGTTCAGTCGCCACGATGGATACCTCATTTCATGCAACTGTCCGTAACCGTCGTACGTTACATCAGTGCAAAGTGTTCATGAAAAACCTGTTTTTTTATGAGCATCGAGCCACCTGCATGCGACGTAGAGTTTTCTGAACGCCCCGGGCTGTACCGAATCGGACAAAACAATCAGTCTGGTCGTCTCGCCGGATTCCGTTTCGAGGTACAGAATCAGCAACCATGGCCAGATCGTCGAATGATCCGCCAATCTCAGGATACCGTTTTCACAATCAGGATTTTTTTTCGCAGAAGTCACGAACTCATACCGTTTATCTTGCTTCAAACGGATTTGTCCGTTTCCGTAAATATCAAGCGTGAACGTTTTTCCCGTTCTGAACAGTGCGATAACCAGCAGTGCACCCGCCGACAGGAATGCACAAACCAGCACCGCTTTCCCATATGAAACAAAAGTGCCTGCCCTGTCGAACAAAACCAGTACAGCCGTCAGAAAAAAAATGAAAGCCATTGCCGCCATAAGTATGGAAAGGTATCGTGAAAATTTTATCTGTACGGAAACAGCAATGGACATCGTGTATAACCAGAAAAACAAAAGCCACATTCACCTGACGTGAATGTGGCTTTGCCAAAACCCTGAAGTCTTAAATCCTGCCGAATATCAGCGAACCATTGGTACCGCCAAAACCGAAAGAGTTCTTCAATGCGTAATCGATACGCATATCTCTTGCCGTATTGGCACAATAGTCCAGATCACATTCCGGATCCTGATTGAAAATATTGATCGTCGGAGGCGCGACCTGATTGTAAACAGCCAGCGCCGTAATGACGGATTCCAGTCCACCGGCGCCACCCAGCAGGTGACCGACCATCGACTTGGATGAACTCATCACGATCTTCTTGGCATGTTCACCCAGCGAACGCTTGACCGCTACCGTTTCGGCCTTGTCTCCCAACGGCGTGGAAGTGCCATGCGCATTGATGTAATTGACCTGATCAGGATTGATCTGTGCATCATTGATCGCTGCATTCATGCAACGGCTGGCACCACTTCCATCCTCCAGCGGAGCGGTCATGTGATTGGCATCGGCGCTCATACCGAAACCGACGATTTCGGCATAGATTTTGGCGCCGCGTGCCTTGGCATGTTCATATTCTTCAAGAACGAGAACACCGGCACCCTCACCGAGAACAAAACCGTCACGATCACGATCCCACGGTCTGGATGCCGTTGCCGGGTCATCGTTTCTGGATGACAACGCCCGTGCGGACGCGAAACCACCGATACCCAGCGGCGATACCGTCGATTCGGCACCGCCGGCGATCATGATATCCGCATCACCGTAAGCGATGATACGTGCTGCGAACCCGATGGAGTGCAACCCCGTCGAGCATGCCGTAACAATCGAAAGATTCGGCCCCTTGAATCCATAACGGATCGAGAGGAAGCCGGAAATCATGTTGATGATCGAGGATGGTACGAAGAACGGGCTGATCCGGCGCGGCCCGCGTTTTTCCAGTTCAGCATGCGTTCTTTCGATTATGGGCAAGCCACCGATGCCCGATCCGATATTGACGCCGATACGGTCTGCATTTTCTTCCGTAACGACCAACCCGCTATCCTCGATAGCCTGGATACCCGCTGCCATCCCATAATGGATGAACGTATCCATGTGGCGCGATTCTTTGCCTGGAATATAATCTTCCAGCTGGAAATTTTTCACCTCGCCGGCAAAGGTCGTGCTGAAAGCGGAAGCATCGAATCGGGTGATGGGTCCAATACCGGATTTACCCGATGTTACTGCATTCCACATATCAGCTACATTGTTGCCTACAGGCGAAATACATCCCAGTCCGGTAATAACGACCCGGCGTTGTCCCATACGGCTCAAGCTGTTCTCCCTGTTTCAGTATGTTTTATCAGGACTGCATATTGGCTTTGGCATAATCGACGGCCTGTTGGACGGTCGTGATTTTTTCAGCCTGTTCGTCCGGAATTTCAATTTCGAATTCGTCTTCGAGTGCCATGACGAGTTCTACAGTATCAAGCGAATCTGCACCCAAATCGTCGACAAAGGACGATTCCAGTTTGATTTCATCTTCAGCAACTCCCAATTGCTCAGCAACGATTTTTTTTACACGTTGTTCGATATCGGACATTTCTTGGCTCCAGTTAATAAAAAACACAAATTTCAGAAAGTGCGCGCATTTTAACAGGTTTGCGCAAAAAATTTCACTGCACAGGTTAAGTTCCGGCTATGTGAAGCACATTATAGTCAAAAATTCTGTCAACCAACGACCGGCACGGTCAGTTCATGAACATACCGCCATTGACATGCAACACCGTTCCGGTGATATATGATGCCTGCGGCGATGCCAGAAAGGCGACTGCAGCCGCAACATCTTCCGGACTGCCGAAACGTGCCAGCGGAATCTGTTTGAGCAGATTGCCTGTGACTTCCTCGCTCAGCGACTTCGTCATATCCGTATCGATAAAACCCGGTGCGATACAGTTTACGGT
>JAEXAX010000030.1 GCA_023458035.1 Bacillota bacterium
TTGCTAATTGAGTTTGGCTTGCGACACCATTCTCATCATAGCACAGGAGGCTTTTCTATTTTATCCTCACCGTTTCCAACTTACTCTATTCTCCCCAGCATAGCTGGGGGATTAGGATTTTCATTCATCATTCTCATTTAACGTTTACAACTCCTTTGACCAAATACAAGGGCTGCCTTCATTTTCAACAATTATATTCGGCTCCGATTCATACCTTGAGAACCGGACAAAAACCACGGATCTTAATTTCATCAAGCACTCCATATTCAGTTATCAAGGTTCCGTCTGTCTTGAGAAATTTGTGAGGGGAGCCCCTCGGATATTTCAGAATATGCTTGTATCTTAAACTGTTTTGTCCATAAAAGCAACCAAAAACAGAAAATCTTTGTCAGAGAATCATTTACATAAAAAAACCATCCGACACCGACTGACCCATGATCAGTCCGGTAGCAGACAGTTTTTTTCACAAAACTTTATCGTTTCATCCATTTGCAGGCAGCGATCTATCCTCATAAGAACGAATTTTTCTCATTTCCAGAACCAGCCAGGCGGTAGCAGTTCCAAAGGCGATCAAATCGACGATCGGCCCTGCATAGATTACTCCGTATACCCCAAAGAACTGCGGCAAAATCATCAGCAATGGCAGCAGGATCACTACCTGCTTCAGCAATGATAAAACAGCCCCCTTACCTGCTTGACCGATGGCCTGAAAAAAAGTACTGGCGGCAATCTGCACTCCGTTTAATATGGTAAACAGCAGAAAAACCCGGATATAAATAGTACCGAATTTCACATACATGTCCGATCCCTCACCAAAGATACTGAGCAACTGGGTCGGAAAGAGTTCAAACACGGCAAAGGCCATGCAGGAAATGAACAATGAGAAGCTGAGCGTAAGCTTCACCGTACCGCGTACCCGACGATATTGTCCGGCTCCAAAGTTGTATCCCAGAATGGGCTGTGCTCCCTGTACCACGCCAATGATAACGGCGATAAAGATGGCATTCAGCTTCAATACAATACCGGACACAGCCAGCGCCACATCGCTGCCGTAGGACGAAGCCGCCCCATGGGTGCGCAGCATATTATTGGTAACAATCTGAACAAGCATATTTGAAAACTGGAAGATAAAACCGGATGAGCCCAAGGCAGCAATGCTACGCATCACCCGACTCTTTAATCTAAAACAGTCGCGATCCAGCTTCACCGAACGAAAGCGGCTAAAATACAGCGCAAAATACAGAGCCGATACGATCTGACTGATGGTGGTTGCCAGAGCCGCCCCGGAGATCCCCCAATGAAATACGAAAATAAAGATCGGATCCAGGATGGTATTTAAAACCGCACCGATAATGACTGCCATCATGGAACGAATCGGGCTGCCATCGGCCCGCACTAACGGATTGGCCGCTATGGTAAACATTAAGAAAGGCAAGCCTATAGCGGTGATGCCGGTATAGGCCTTGGCATAGCCGAGCGTCGCATCCGTCGCCCCGAACAACAGCAGCAACGGCTCCAAAAAGAGCAGTACCAGGACAGCCGTCAGCACTCCAAAAATCACCGCCATCGAGATAGCGTTGCCGACGATATGTCCGGCACGATTCTGTTGACCACGGCCCATTGACAAATTAAACTCGGCTGCCCCGCCAATACCGCAGAGCAGTCCAAAGGCCAAACAGATGATGGTCAATGGAAAAGAGATGCTGGTAGCCGCATTGCCCAGGTAGCCGATACCGCGGCCGATAAAGATCTGATCGACGATATTATATAAGGAATTAAATACATTTGCGATAATCGCCGGCAACGCCATCGATATCAGTAACCGCGGCAAAGGCAGGGTGCCAAAATCGGCTGCCCCACGTTTCTGATCAGACATTCGCCTCCTCCTCTCCCAGTAGCTTGAACAGTAAACACCGAAGCTGCCGCCGTTCTGTTTGATTTAAATTTTCCGTCAGTTTACGTTCTGCCGCCTCGTCAAATTCCCGATATATCGACAATAGCTTTCCGGCTTCTTCTGCGATCTGTACGATCTTACAGCGCCTGTCATCCGGGTGCAGGTATCGCTCTATCAACCCCTTCTTCTCCAGGTTTTTAATAATGCCGGTGATAGTCGGATTTGTCATGCCGAAAAATTCCTCGATATCAATCTGACGAACCGTTCCCTTTGGTCTTGACTGGATAAATTTCAAGGTTTTAAACTGACTGGCCGTCAGCTTGTGGGCAAGCAGACCGGCATTCATAATTTGATCAAAACGACGGGTCGAGCGTTTCAACAGACCGCCGGTTGTATTTATATCCATTATATATACTCCTCTATTTCACATTAAACATAGCCACCTATGAAACCAACACAATTTAACATAGGTGGCTATGGAATGTCAAGCCGTTTTAAAATATTATTCCGTTACTGAGGCAATTCAGCCAGAAAACGGCTTGGTTCCAACCTCTTGTCATAGCGGTATTGCAGGGTGCACAGATGCAGCTGATGACGGGCTCTGGTCATACCGACATAAAACAATCTCCGCTCCTCCTCGATCTCCTCAGCCAGGGTGGCCTTTTTATGCGGAATGATGCCCTCATTTAAGGAAAAAAGATAGACCACATCAAATTCAAGTCCCTTGGCGCCATGAAGGGTCGAGAGAACCACTGCCTCCTCCGGCTGTTCCCACTGTTGCTGCTTTAGCTGTTCACCATAAGCCTCGATGTGGGCAAACCAGGCGCTCAAGTCTTCAAACCCCTCCGCCGATTCCTGCACCGCAGAGAATATATCAGCCAGCTCCTCATAACCAATGCCGCGCTGTGCGGCATATTCGTCCAAAAAAGTCAGGTAGCCGATCTCATGCCCCAGATATCGAATGGCAGCCGCCGGCTTGCTCTTACTGAGATAATAGACGTCTTCTTCAAATTCCTCCAGCCGTTCCAGCATCCAGCGTTTATCCCGGTAATAATCCCGCAGATCCTCCCATGAGAACCGACCGCGTCCGAGACTGTCCCGACTGATATAGCGCAGCGGCCGGTTCATGATGCGCACAAAATCCTGATTTGTCCCCCCGCCGGCCGCCAGCCGCAGATAAGACTGAATATCCTTGGCGATCCAATGAGTATACAGATTGGCAGCTCTATCTCGGATGGTAAAGGGAATGTTGTATTCCAGTAATCTGGCCGCCAGGATGCCGGCATCTGTATGCGAGCGATACAAAAAAGCCATTTCTGAGAGTGGCAGACCGACCCGTCTGCGCTCTAGAATCTCTTGCAGAAAAAAATCATTCTGGGTCTGACTACTCCTAAAGATGTGCAGGCGGATGGGCTCCCCGACCGATCCGACCGCTGCCAGCTGCTTTTCATAACGATGGCTGTTGTGCCGAATCACCTGTTGAGCAGCCGACAGGATAGCCTTGGTTGACCGATAATTGTCCTGCAAAATTAATTTTTTGGCGCTCGGATAACGACGATAGAAATCCAACATGATCTCAGGCCTCGAACCGCGAAAGCTGTAAATCGACTGATCATCATCACCCACCGCAAACAGATTGTCAAGTGGAGCGGCAAGGGCGGTGATGATATCATATTGCAGAAGATTGATATCCTGAAACTCATCTATCAGGATATATCGGAATTTATCGCGCCACAGCTGCAGATACTCGGGATGTTCATCAAATAATATCTTAGTCCGTGTCAACAAATCGTCAAAATCCAGCTTGCCGGATCGCTGCTTGGCTGCTTCATAACGGCTGACAAACCATGCAAAATCCTCTCCGGTACAATTCAGCGGATGATAATGGGCCGCCTCGATCATGTTGTTTTTCTGCAAACTAATCTCGGCCGCCACTCGGGCAGTCAGATCCATCACCTCATCCTCCCGTCCCGGATAACGCTTTCGCACCAGTCCACTCAGCAGCTGCTGCCTTTGCTCCTCTGTCAGGATGGCGGTCCGATCAAAACCGTAGGCATGGCGAAGGATACCGAAAAACACTGAGTGAAAGGTGCCGAAGGTGACCGGCAGACGATGTTTTTCCAATGCAAAAAAGCGATCCTTCATCTCACCGGCAGCTGCCTTGGTGAAAGTAATGACCGCTATGCGGGCGGGATCAACCCCGCAGGTATGAATCAGATGATGGATACGGCCGATAATGATAAAGGTCTTACCGGCCCCCGGTCCTGCCAGCACCAAGGCAGGCCCCTTCTCGTGCGAGACAGCCTGCCACTGGGTTTTGCTATATTGCATTAAGCCAATTCCTCTTTCAGCTTTTCGATGGCTGCTTCGATACGGCGCAACGACTCTTCCTTCCCCAAGACCTCCAGGATCTCAGTAGCTCCGGCCGGCGTCATCTGCAATCCGGACAGGGCGGTGCGGATCGGCCACATTACATAGCCATTCTTATAGGCTCTCTCACCGGCGAAGGCTACCAGGACGGCAAAGAGGGCATCATTGGTATAATCCTCCTGCGCGTTCAACACCGGCAATACCTCCTGCAACAAGGACAATGAGGATTCCTTGGTCGTCTTCATTTTTTTATGAATGTACAGATCTGAGCTGTATTCCGGCACCTCGGCAAAGAAGGCAACCATCGGCGCAATGTCCGTGAAGACCTCGATTCTGGTCTTCACCATGGATGCCACCTTGGCCAGATTCATGCCGACCGGCAGGACAGCCTCCAGATACGGCTTCGCCTTCTTCAAAAAGGCCGCCTCATCCATCTGCTTCATGTATTCGCTGTTCATCCAGCGCAGCTTTACCATATCGAAGACTGCCGGAGACTTGCTCATATGATGATAGTCAAAGAATTCGATCAGCTCCTCCAGGGAGAAGATCTCGCGATTGTCGGCCGGACTCCACCCCAGCAGGGCTACAAAATTTACAATAGCCTCGGAGATAAAGCCCTGCTCCAGCAGATCCTCATAGGATGAATGACCGCTGCGCTTCGACAGCTTCTTGTGCTGCTCATCGGTGATCAGCGGGCAGTGTACATAAACCGGCTTCTCCCAGCCAAAAGCCTCGTACAGCAGATTATACTTCGGAGTCGATGACAGATACTCGTTTCCCCGTACCACATGCGTGATTCCCATCAGGTGATCATCAATAACATTGGCAAAATTATAGGTCGGATATCCATCGGACTTGATCAGGATCATGTCATCCAGTTCGCTGTTATTAACCTCGATATGTCCATAAATCTCATCGTCAAAGGATGTTGTGCCTTCCGACGGCACATTCTGACGAATGACATACGGTCCCCCGGCGGCCAGCTTAGCTTCCACCTCTTCCGGTGTCAAACGCAGACAATGCTTATCGTAAATGGTAATCTCCTTATCACCCATCCCCCGCTTCAGACTCTCCAGACGTTCTTTATCACAGAAACAATAATAGGCTTTGCCGCGGGAGATCAGCTCTTTTGCATATTCCAGATAGATACCGGAGGCCATACGCTCAGACTGTACATACGGACCGACTGTGCCCGGCTTATCCGGCCCCTCGTCATGAAGCAGACCGGTCTTTTGCATGGTCCGATAAATAATGTCGAGGGCCTCCTCGACATAACGCTCCTGGTCGGTATCTTCGATCCGCAGCAGGAAGGTACCGCCTTCGTGCTTGGCCAGCAGATATGCATATAAAGCTGTTCTTAAATTTCCTACATGCATCCGGCCGGTCGGACTGGGTGCAAATCTGGTTCTTACATTACTCATTGTTCGTCTATCGCCTTTCCAATGTCATTTCTCATATATTTGTTGGCAAAGTCCACCCAGGCAGTGGCCTCATATGCCTTTTTTCTGGCTTCCGCCAGACTGTTACCAAGGGCAGTGATACCAAGAACCCGTCCGCCGGCGGTAATGATCTGCCCATCCTGTTCTGCAGTTCCGGCATGGAAGGCAAAATAATCCCTCTGTCCGACAAATCGCTCCAAGCCATAAATCGGATATCCTTTTTCATAAGCAAGCGGATATCCGTCACTGGACAACACCACACAAACCGCCGCCTGATCAGAAAAATCCAGCTCAATTTCTGAAAGACTGCCGTCGATACAAGCCTCGATCACATCCATAATATCATTTTTCATTCTCGGCAGCACCACCTGCGTTTCAGGATCACCGAAGCGGGCATTGTATTCCAGCACCTTCGGTCCGTCTGCCGTCAGCATCAGACCGAAGAAAATGATGCCCTTAAATTCCCTGCCCTCCGAACGCATGGCATCCACCGTTGCCCGGTAGATATGCTCGTGGCAGTAGGCATCCACCTCCTCTGTGTAAAAGGGGCTTGGTGAGAAGGTTCCCATACCGCCGGTATTTAAACCCTCGTCATTATCCTTGGCTCGCTTATGATCCTGGGCACTGCTCATCGGCCGGACTGTCTTCCCGTCCACAAAGGACAAAACCGACACCTCACGGCCGATCATAAACTCCTCAACCACCAGCTTGGCGCCGGCGGCTCCGAATTTCCGATCTACCATAATCTCCTTGACACCGGCCAATGCCTGATCCCGGTTTTCACAGATCAATACGCCCTTGCCAAGCGCCAATCCGTCTGCCTTTAAGACGATCGGATAGGCCGCGCTTTTCAGATAAGCGGTCGCTTCGTCTACCGAATCAAAAACTTCATAAGCGGCTGTCGGAATGCCATAGCGCTTCATCAGATCCTTGGCGAAGGCCTTCGAACTTTCGAGAACCACCGCATTCTTGCGTGGTCCGAAAATCCGAAGACCGGCTGCCTCAAACAGGTCTACAATACCGGCGCTGAGCGGATCATCCATACCGACGATGGTCACATCGACTGCTTCATTTTTTGCAAAAGCGAGCAGCTTGTCCAGTTCCATGGCCCCGATCGGCACACAGATTGCCTCCCCGGCGATACCGGCATTGCCCGGTGCACAGTAGACCTCGGATACCCGTTTACTTTTTAACACTGCCTGTACGATGGCATGCTCTCTGCCGCCGCTGCCGATCACCAATACCTTCATGCTTTTTCCTCCGTCACCCAAACCGCCTGTCCATCCGTTTTGACCCGACCGGTCGCGATCGCATCAATGGCTGCCGGCAGCAGCTGCCACTCAGCCTCTTCCATCACCCGTCGCTGCAGCTGCTCCGCCGTATCCTGCGGCCGCACGGCTACCGTCTTTTGCAGCAGGATGGGGCCGGTGTCACAGCCATTGTCTACAAAATGAACCGTCGCTCCGCTCACCTTGACACCGCGTGCCAGCACCGCCTCATGCACATGAAGACCGTAGTAACCTTTTCCACAAAAAGACGGGATCAAAGACGGGTGAATATTCAAGATCCGCTGCGGAAATGCCTCTACCAGGCAGGGCGGGATATTGACCAGAAAACCGGCCAAGACGACCAGATCGATACCGGCCTCCCGCAGTGACTGCAGTAAGGCCTGATGGAAGTCCTCCCGCTCAGAAAACTGCTTCGGTGAGATCACGCTGTGCGCTATTCCGGCTCGGGCGGCTCGCTCCAGCGCATAGGCTGAGGCATTATTACTGATGACGAGCGCAAGCTCGCTGTTTCGAATGGTTCCGGCGTGGATGCCATCTATAATGGCCTGCAGGTTTGTTCCCCCACCGGAAACCAACACTGCAATTTTTAGCATACTGTAATTCCCTTTTCTCCGTCTTCGATACGGCCGATCACATAAGCTGTTTCACCGGCCGCCCTCAATGCTTCCATAGCTTTCTCAACTTCGTCCGCCGATACCACGATCATCATACCGATACCCATGTTAAAGGTGTTATACATCATCTCTTCTTTGATATCGCCGTCGTTCTTCAGCATCTTAAAGATCGGCGGCAACGGATAGCTCTGCTTTTCGATAACGGCCCGCCTGCCTTCCGGAAGCATCCGCGGAACGTTTTCATAAAAACCGCCGCCGGTGATATGGCTACAGGCTTTCACCCGGACGCCGGCTTCTTTCACCCGCTTCATGGCCTGCACATATATCCTGGTCGGAACCAGCAGCGCCTCACCAAGGGTTTTTCCAAGACTGTCATAATAAACATTCAAGGCTTCTTCGGTCATGGAAAAGACCTTTCTGACTAACGAGAAGCCATTGCTGTGTACGCCGGATGAAGCGATACCGATGATCACATCACCGGCTGTCACCTCTTTGCCGTTAATCAGGTCCTTTTCATCCACTACACCGACCGCAAAGCCGGCCAAGTCGTATTCCTCGACCGGGTAAAAGCCCGGCATCTCGGCTGTCTCACCGCCGACCAGGGCCGCCCCGGCCATTTGGCAGCCGGCGGCCACACCCTTGACGATCTCGGCGATTTTCTCCGGATAATTTCTACCGCAGGCAATATAATCCAGGAAAAATAACGGCTCCCCGCCGGCACAGGCGATATCATTGACACACATGGCCACACAGTCAATGCCGATGGTATCATGGCGATCCAGCAAAAAGGCCAGCTTCAGCTTGGTGCCCACACCATCGGTACCGGAAACCAATACCGGATGCTCCATATCCTTAAACTTCTGCGCCGAGAAAGCACCGGAAAAACCGCCCAAGCCGGTCATTACCTCCGGTCGCATGGTCTTTGCCACATGTTCCTTCATCAGCTCTACCGAACGATATCCGGCTTCGATATCCACTCCCGCTTTCTTGTAGTCCATCGTCATCCTCCTTACTGTGCCAAATAAGCGCGATAACCGATCTCATCGAGCTTGATTGCCTTGGCCGCCACCTGCCGCTTCAGATCTTCCTTATAGTCCTTCAGCCGCTGCAACAGCTTCCCATCCGAGGTGGCAAGGATCTTGGCCGCCAGGATACCGGCATTGGCCCCGCCGTTTATGGCGACTGTAGCCACCGGGATACCGCTTGGCATCTGTACGATAGAATAAAGAGAATCGCGACCGCCGAGTGACGTCGTATGCATCGGCACACCGATCACCGGCAGGGGAAAAATCGCTGCGCACATGCCCGGCAGATGCGCTGCCATTCCGGCTCCGGCGATGATGACCTTCCACCCCTTTGCCTCTGCCGAATTGGCATATTCAAAGAAAACATCCGGTTCGCGGTGGGCGGAGATCACGGTAACCTCATACGAAACACCAAGTTGCTCCAACACCTCACACGCTTTACTCATTACAGCCAAGTCCGAGTCACTGCCCATTACAATTCCTACTTTTGCCATTGCGTTCTCCTTTTTCTATACAGAAAGCGATTCAGTTGTCGTTACCATTTTAGCGAGTTGTCAAAAGGCCGTCAAGTGGTGCATTCAAGTTCTCACAGCCCGCTACCGCAAAGCGGCCGTCACGGATGATCGGCAGCCGTTCTCCGGCAGCCGTCACTACGGTGATGCTTTCCAGCTCATGATACAGCAGGGTGATATCCGTATGTGTCCGGAAATAAGCTCTGTCGGCATCGGTCTTACGCAAAAGTGAGCAGGCATTATCACGGGCAATGACCTCCTTACCGTTCGGATTATAAACTGCCAAATCCTCACTCTCCGAATAACAGGTATCACCGATGGCAAAATGCGGCCCCATCTTTTCGGCGATCAGGATCGGGAGGCGATCCATGATACCGAACTGATAGGCCATCCGATAAGCGGTGGTATTGGTACCGATGGCAAATTCGCCGAGCGGCAGGCTGGCGTGTCCGGCCAACAGTTTCTCCTTTAAATATGCCTGATTTTCCTCCTCAGTGGCAAAATTACTGATCGAGCACCGAGTTGTCATTCCCTCCTCAAAGTCAATGATCAAATTTTCATACGGCATGCCGTGTAAGTCAACATGACTGACATGCAGGCGACCATTGGTGCCGGCCAGCTGCGGAGAGGTAAAGACTTCGCCGACCGGGATGTTCACATCGGCCGTACAGTTTTCAAAGATGGTTTGAGTAACAGGATCGTTCAGCGGCTGCAGACTGACCCTGATATCAGTTTGATTTGCGCCGTATCCCTTAATCTCCACATAGCTGCCCTGATCCAGCACATCAATGAGCCGCTGCTGCATCTGCCGATATGCCTCGTTATCCAGGTTATTTAAGGCCATGGTTCGGCGGAAGATCTCACGATAGTCGGCACCGATGGCCGCCGTCGGATAAGCAATGATGGTGAAGCTGCGCTCCTCAGCCGGAACATACTCCCACATCAGCTTGGCATCAGCCGACCGCTTCCCGGTCTCCAACCGCTCCTGCTTCTCGGTCAACCGGTAAATCTCCGGTTTATTCTGATAGGCGAAAGCGGCTTCACCAAAGCTTTCCAGGACGGCCGGACCGGCCATCTGTACAGTCTTCTCCTTCCAGGTTTCATAAGCCGCCTTGGAGGCCGCCAGCGCCCTGTCAACAAAGGCCTGGTCAAAATATATGGCATGGTCCCGACGATGATCATAGACAAATTGCTTATTCACACAGGTGGAAAACTGCGCCAGCCCGGCGGTGGTCACAACCGCTTCCAAGCCATGTTCTCTGAACTGTCTGAGAGCAGCCTGCATCACACGTTCAAAACCAATCGGATAGAGCAGCTGCACCAGACGCTTCTTTTCAAGCGGCTTTTTAGCCAGGCGGAAGCCTTCGATAAAGCCATTGACAAAGGTAGCTGCCATGGCTTCGATCTCCTCCTGCGGTAATTCATCCAATAGCAGAGCCGATTCGATTTCATTATCAGTGATATAATATCCGCTGCGGTAGAGGTAGTCCGGCTCAGAGGTGTCGATTTGCTCCAACCAACGCACGAAGCCATTGCCGGCAACGTCAAAAAGTTCTGCTTTTGCCTCAGCTGCGAACAGCTCCTGATAATCACTTTCATACCAGTAAAGAGCCTTTCGGACATCCTCATAGGACGGCTTCGTCTCACTGTGAAATAAGCCGTAAACCTCCAGAAAGAGCTCGGCCAGGATAACAATACGCTCCAGCTTGTAGCTGTACCAGTTTCCCTCGCCCATAACGGCAGTCAGTACCAGCCGCGGCAGTTCAAATAGTTTGGCATACAGGGCGCTTAACACACGACCGAATTCTTCTCCCAGAACCCGGGTAGCAAAAGCCGGATCTGCAAAACTGTCCTCATAACCGTCCGCCAGTTCGCCGTACATGGCATAATGCGCTTCCATCCAATCTTCCGGCTCCCAGTCGGAAAGCTTCTCGGACGCATGCTCCAGGACATCCAAAAACCGCAGTCGGTCAAGCACATAGCCTGCCGCCTGCGAAAAATAACCGTCCTCATTTTCATCCAGGGCGATCTCTCCCAATCTGACCGCCGCCAGATCCAGACGCTCCCACAACCATCGTTGTTCTTCTGTTAAAACTCGTTTCTTCATCTAACCTCCTTACAGCCTTTACTGCTGACTGCTCCTTCTATGTCTTACTCTTTGTCTTACTCTTTTGCTCCCGCTCTCGTATCAAACCGCACCGGCCAGAGCTCCCCAGAGCCAAAGTACGACGATTCCAACCATCATCAGGCCGCCGGCTACGGTCGCAATGACGGCCGCTGCCCGCTTCACCTCCGGATTGCAAAAGTCCCTGCGTCCCCAATAGACCGCACACATGGCCAGTACAAACACTAATAGGGTCACGCCGGCCCCCACCTGCCTGCGCCCAAGCCAGCCCATGGCCGACAACACCACGTTTATAACCATTAAAAAATAGGCGGCCACCACTGCCGGCAGGGCACGACGGCCATTGGCAGAGGCCCGCTTGTGAATCACCTGATAGACTTTTTGTTTTTTCGCCATTGTTTTCCTCCTACTATTAGTATTTTCCCGGTCAGACCATTTATTTTTTTGTCAGTTCGCAGCTCATATCCGGCAGGCATCTCAACAGATTATCCGGCAGGCCGAGCTTAGCCCGTTCAACCGGAAAGCTTAAGGCAAACCACTTATGATTGGCCCCTGCTTATTCATGCTTCTCCTCTTATTTGGGGCGATATGTTCCCATCAATGTGGATAACAAGATCCGCAGTAACGCCAGGTTGCCTTTAAAAAAACTGATTTTGGTCGGTGTCTTCCCTTGTTTCGGATAGGCTCTGGTCACCGGAATTTCGCAGGCCTTTAAACCGATCTGCGTTGCCCGAACCGATAAATAGGCCAACAATTCATAGGTCACAAATATCTCACGCAACGGCTGAACCCGTTGATCTGTCAAATATCGAACAGAATACGCCCGGTATGCATTCGTCGTATCGGTAAATCTTTTACGAGCAGCCAAGGAAATCAGCGGTGCGTGCAAGCCTCTGACAGACACGAGTCGTAACCAAGGCGTCCGGATCGCCCGTCCGCCTGCTACAAACCGCGAGCCCTGTACAAAGTCATACCCCTGTTCCAATTTTTCAATAAAACGGGGAACATCTTCTATACTATCCTTATTATTTCCGTCTATCGTCAAAACCCCACGATAACCTCTGTTCAAAGCCCACCAGATGCCCATCCGCAGCTGAGCGCCTTGACAGCCTTCATCCTGTTTCACCAGCAATGCATTCACTCGGTACTTCCTCAGGCTGCCTTCCTCCGTACTACCGTCGGTCGAACCGCCGTCACAGATCACGATATCTACATAATCAGAAATATGATGCGCCATAGCCCGGCTCAGCTGCCGAAGTATCCGTTCCCCTTCATTGATGACAGGAATCAATAATACATAGTCCCGCTGTTTCTCTGCAAATTCATTACAGATAAAACCGGGGACACCGTTTTGTTTTTCGTATATCAAGAAAAAATCCCCCTTACATAACGCATCATTTCTTCCAATAAGGATAAATTCTTTATCTTGCCTACCTCGATTGAGATATAACGTTGATATCCTTCCTCCCGTAAAATCCGATGCAGATCTGTATGCAGGCTCCTTTCTCGGATCGGTTTCAGATAAGGCTCACTGACGTGCACATGATTGATTAAGTGAACCTTCCCTTTTAGCAATGACGGGTCTTCACCCTGTTCAATCATCGTTCCGACATCCAGAGTTAAGCGACAACCGGGCGAATTAATCTGCAAAACCCATTCCAATGCCGTCTTTGTATCATTGATCAGGTTAGTTTGATAGATTGGTGGGTTCGCCTCTATCCCGATGATCGTTCCCCGCTGTGCCGCATAATCTCCAATTTCTTTCAAAAAGGTTATGGCCTGTTGTTCATCAGCCCCTTCCGGACGATTTCGATTTTTCGGACAGCCAAATACCAGATTCCGACACTGCAAGACTGCCGCAAAATCAATGGCCTGCCGGGTGTAGTCCGCTAAAGCCTGTCTCTCCACACATGAGGCAAACAGGTTCTCTTGCCGGCCATACCAGATCGACTGCAGGGACGAAACTGTAAAGCCATGTTTTACGCATACTTCATGACTCCACTCCGCTATTTGCTCCGGATGACTATATGGTTGTTCCGCAATAATACGGGTCGGCGCAAGCTCCAGGCCTTGAAAGCCCTGTTGTTTCATCATCTCATAAACGATCGGATCGTCCTTTGCCTCCCAACCTATATTCGATATGGAAAAAAGCTTCATAACTCCTGTTTTCCCTTCTCTGCTTGCGTAACGATCAGTACCAGATATACCAGAATCAAATTTAGCAGATTCAACGGCCAAAAATACCGAAAATCAGACCACCCGGTCGATAGTAAAAGCCCGATAAAATGGCCGACTGCCGGTGCCAACAGTAACAAATATCTCTTTTTTTGTTGCTTAAAAAACATAAACGCTGCACTAATTGCTCCCAGTAATGTCATCAGGCCGCTTCTCCATTCGATTGCAGCGATCCACTGAGTAGAGGCTGTAAATTTCGTCGCCGCCGTCACAGTCGGATACAAACTGACAAATCTTCGGGCCGGATACTTCTTCCTCCATCTCGGATTTCGATCCATTGTTTCATGGTAATCAACATATTTTAAAACCGCATCCTGTCCGCCGAAAATATTCCACACCGCATCTTCTCTGGCAATCACCGCCCTGGTCATTGTGACCGGATTCTTGACAAAGGTATCCAAATAATTTTTGATAAACTCCATCGAATTGATTTCCAGATCATAGGAAGAATATGACCATGTGGGGGTATATCGATATTCGGCATTGTTATTGCTCGTTGTCACATTGATCATTTTCAAGGTGTTTTCCGAAACCTCTCCGCCGGCATAATAGGCTCCCAGAATATCCTGGGTAAGTCCGATGAATTGTCCGCTCTTAACAGGTCGAATCCGGTAATGAGAATAGAGAGGTCCTTTAATCAACGCCAATACAACCAGGCAGGAAGTAACGGCCACCCAGATCCTTCGGTTTTTATATAACAGAACCGTGACACCCGCCAAAATAATGATAAATGTTACGATGCCATTTTTTCTAAACATGACCACCCCGATCAGAGCAAGTACCAGTTCAGCATAAACAAACCGCTTCTTCCGATATTTTTCACCATCAATCGACAGCTTGGCCAAAATCACCAACGTCCATACTACCGACAGAGTATATGGAATATCCTTCCAAATTGTATTCAAGTGTATGATATTGGCCGCATTGCAGCCCAACAAACCGGCCAAAAGCAATATAGCCTTATCCTTCATACCTTTTTTACGTAAATAAAGCAAAACCTCCATACAAACATAGGCCCAAAAGGCATATTGCACCAAAATGACCGCATAGGTGGAATTCCAAATCTTCTGAATCGCCCGTAAGAACATCACATAAAACGCCGGATGCCAGTCCTCCGCTCCGTGCAGGTTTTCAGACAAATCAATCATGCAGGCCACTGTGTCATTGCTGGCTATCCCGGGATTATTTGCATACAGATGGAGCAAAGACGGCAATAACAGCATGACCAAACAGAGGAGTCCAAGCTTCAGCGCGGACATCCGTTTTTCCGTCGTCACACTCCGTTTTCTCAATTGATTCAGGCCGTACAGACAGCTGTGCACCAGAAGAACCGACCAGCAAATCGCACAGGTAAAGACAAATATTCCGGCGCCGGTCAGCTTCAAGGTCAGTGGATAAATCCAAATCCGTTGACCAACCAGCGCAAAGGCGGTATAGATATACAGCAGTACCAGCATCATCCGTTTCCATTTGCAGTCGGTGATCTCCAGGATATAATTTCGCTTGAACCTTGCCCGAAAACCCACGATCAGCGAAATGGCATACAGAATGATTTTGGTGGCCGGTTGAAATTCAATCCCGCTTCCGTGAATGATGACCGCACAGGTAAACACCTCCACAATCGGCCAGAGCAGCTCTGAACCGACCTGATCTTCCGCAAATAAAACGATATTTTTAATCCATGCCATCAAACGCTCAAAATGCAGCAGCACAAATACCACACCGACTCCAAACAAAATCCAAAGTAGACTCATAACCGCCCTGGAAATCCGGCCAGGAGTACGCAGGTATCCAAAATTGACCGCCAGCTGCCCTTTAATTTTCCGACCATCCTGCTGACTGCTTTGTATTTCGGTTGCATGTGAATCATTCTGAACAATCGCCAAACGCGGAATCACTTTGCAATCCTGTGAAGCAGAAAAGTTCAATCGATAGCTTTGCCCCTCTGCCAACGGGGCATTCACCGGAATCGCTTTCCAAGCTTCGTTGGTGATATTCTTCAGGCTGATTTTCGACTGATATAACAGTTCATCTTCCGAAAACAACTGCACATTGATATGCCCACTCTGTTTGGAATCCACTCCGCCGAGGTACACCTCCAGCTGATTCAAATAACGATATTCGCTGATAAAGGTCAATTCCGCCTGAGTACAATCAATGAATTTCGCCCCGGTCAGATCATACCGCGCCGAAGCAGCATACTCCCGATCCGTTTCGCCACGAATCATGATATAGCCTACTCGTATGCCGGTCAGCAAAATCACCATGAGGATTAGCACCCTCTTCCATGTTTGCATCTTTTTCATCCCTTAATAAACTCCTTAATTTCACACAGCAGCTCCCGTTTTCCCATGATATAACTTTCCGATGCACCTCCAAAAGCTTTGGCATAAAGGGTTCGATAATCATACAAAGCCGGCGGTGTTTCCAATTCATTAACAAAGCTCTCCCCGGTGACATAATCATAAATCTCGGCCGCTGACAAAGGCTCCGTAGCCGGATGCCACAGAGTTAAGCCGGCAGCCAAGGCTGTCTGTATATCCGACCATAAGCGTCGCAGCGGATAAAATTGAAATACACTGCGGCTATCCGTAAACTGCAAAGCCGAAAATCCCAAAGCCCGAAATTTCTCTCTAAGCCTTTGTTGCGTAGCAGCATCCCTGCTGCAAGCATAAAAGCCATTATCCTGTAACTGATAGTCGGCGGACAACTCCGGATCCTGCCTGCTCAGTTCTGAGAACTTGCTCTTTGAAAGCAATGCCGGAACAGGATGCATCATATCATACAGAAAATTCTTTTTTAGATTCTTTCCGAATAAGGCCGGAAGTCGGATGATCAAAGCATCCGAATATCGCTCCCGAACCCACTTCTCCAAAAGGAGGCGATGATAACCATAGGCCTGCAATTCGGTCGTGTCAATAGCAGTATGCTCGTCAACCCGAACCGGGGTTCGGAATACATCAATGGTTGAAATCAGCACCAGCTTTTTCGGCTTGATCCGGCTAATATTCTCTTCTGCGATTCTGACCTGTTCCAGATCTCGATCAGGATTCGTATTGGCCAGGAACTTCTCCGCCCGCAGTCCGGCGTACACCAGTAAATCCGGTTCCGTTTTAAAGGCCTGTTCAATATTTTTTGAGTTATATATTGCATCAAAAGCACCCTGCTCATACAAATTACTTCCGACAAATCCGGTATGGCCGACTAAGGCTGTTATCATGACTTTCTCCTCATCTGGTCAATTTTTCAATACTGTCAAAATTATACTGTCTCCGTTTAAACACCAAATCAATCATCAACTGAAGATACTTGACCATGATGGTCAACACTACAAACAAGCCAAAAAAAGCAACCGATAGAAACAGAATCGTGGTGGTCCAACCGGCTACCGGGTTTCCCGAAGCATAAATAAAAAGCGAATAAAACAGCATAAATATCGTCAACAACACCATAAGGATCGTCATTCCTTTAGCAAAACGATATCCCACTTCCGTAAACAGGATCAGAGAATCAACCGCCAGCTTGGAACGGTACTTTTTTTCGCTGCGAGCCATCGTTTCCGGCACCGGAGCCACCGGTGTATAGCGCAGATGATCTGTTTTTAGTCCGCAATTTGCATAAACGGCCTTTCGGTAAGGCGTCGTCTTATGCATGGATGAAATACGATTCACAGCCCGACGGCTCAAAATCCGAAAACTCTCTGTACTCATCTGAAACGATGAATTTGAATAACGTTCAAACACCTTATAAAATAAGATAGATGTAAATTTCTCTTTCCGCTTTGCCGAAGCACTGACGATATCGCTTCCCTGCAAGGATCGTCGATATATTTCCATCACCATAGCCGGATCAAAATCCAAAAAGCTATGATCAAATTCAAATACGAAGTCGCCGATCGTCAGGTGCACCCCGGCATTCATCGCCAACTCCAGGCCATGAAAGCCACTCAGATTCACCATCGAGATACTGACCGACCGAGCCTCATCACTGACCTGCTTGATCCTATCTGCCGATCGATCGGATGAAGCATCATTCACACAAATGATCTCCGATTGCTCAAAATTTTGCTCTAACACCTCTATTATACTTCGCAAAAATCTTCCGATTCGCTCCTCTGCATTATGCACATAGATAACGGCCGAAACAAAATTCTTTTCTTTACTCTCCATCACACAAAACCTCATCCAAGTCATATACTGTGTTAATCTTACCCGAAAGCACCGCCACAAACGTCGGTCCATCCGAATACTTTCTGATCACGGTCGGTCTGGAGTCATCCAACTCCGAGCTCATTAAAATCGGCTTCATAGAAAACAATGACCGCCGATACGAAAAATCATATTGATCCAGCAGATATTTCCGAGCCAAATTCGCCATATAGGAAAAGGCCGTCGCCGGTTTCGCCGGGCAGTCATTGCAATTTCCCAGAGTAGCCTCGGTGCAAAAATCCTCATTGCCCTTCTGACAGGAAAAGCTTGGCAAGCTCTCATAACTGGTCGCATGCGGTGTAAAGGTAACCGCTGTCAATGAATGCAGCCCTGTCTTTCCAAACGGCATGATCGAGAAAAACGGGCCGTCCATCACGGTAAAACCGACCCCCTTCAGATGCTCGTTCGGATCGCACAAAATGATCTCACAAAGCTCATACTTGATACCAAATTTCTCATAGCCTGCCAAGTCCAAAATCTGATTTGTTCCGGCATATGTAGCATTTAATATAAAATCAGTATAATAACCCCCATGATCCTCTGTATATAGACAATAGCGATCCGCCTCTTTTTCAATCCGAATAATATCGGCACCGTAACAAAGCTGTACCGTCCCGGCATATTTCGTAATCTCCTCCATCATATAGGTCAGGAGTAATTTGGCATCATATGTGTATTCTCGAGTTCGAAACACCCCGTCACACATACCCTCTTTAAAGTAATTTCCCGGATGAAGTTCCTCACACGGAATGGACGCCGCTTCGCAAAACCTTTTAAACTGACTGCCATTTGTCCAGGAATAACAGCCGGAGGTGGCATAAATCTGATCAAACTCCCTGTTTATGCAGAAAGAAAAATCCCGACGAAAGCGTTCAAAATATCCGGCCGATTTCAAAGCTGTCGAAATTGACCGAGGATAATGATAGCCTTGATGCACCCTGGCTTGATTGATATAAGTCGCCCGACTGAATGGAGTCATGTCCTTTTCCAAAATCAGTACCCGCTCACCCCGTCGTGCGCAAAACAGCGCCGCATACAGACCATAAAAACCGGCCCCTATGATAATTTTATCAAACTTCTCCATTTCCGTCCTCCCATATGCTTGAGATTATAGCATTTCCCGTCGAAATACTCAATGGAGTAGCTCCATCACTCCATTCATTCTTCCTTTGCCGAGCCTATGCTTTATCATATAACATGCTGAAAAGCCGAAAGATAAACATAACCGTAAAAAAATGACCATAAGCCCTTACAAACGAAAGGTTTATGATCATAAGCAGAAGTGAAGCATCGGGGATTCGAACCCCGGACAACTTGATTAAAAGTCAAGTGCTCTACCAACTGAGCTAATGCTCCATATAAAGTTTTGGCAAACTTTGACTGGGCTAGTTGGATTCGAACCAACGAATGCAGGAGTCAAAGTCCTGTGCCTTACCGCTTGGCGATAGCCCATTAAAACGGAAAAGGGTGGGTGAAGGGATTCGAACCCTCGGCCTCCAGAGCCACAATCTGGCGCGCTAACCAACTGCGCCACACCCACCATATATGCCGACACCGCCAGCAAACGTGTTTGAAGGGATTCGAACCCCCGACCCACGGCTTAGAAGGCCGTTGCTCTATCCAGCTGAGCTACAAACACAGAAGCGGGTGATGGGAATCGAACCCACGTATCTAGCTTGGAAGGCTAGTGTTCTACCATTGAACTACACCCGCATGTATACAGCAAGCTCAGAATCGGGGTGACAGGATTCGAACCTGCGACCTCCTGGTCCCAAACCAGGCGCTCTAGCCAAGCTGAGCCACACCCCGGCATGAATTTCTAAACTTTTGTATTGGACACGAATAGTATTCTATCACGCTGTTTCTCAAATGTCAATCTATTTTTCCGGCAGATTTTGCCAGATTTTTTCCGTTTTTTTCCTTTTTTTCGAGCAGGCTCGACGGCTCCGGGTAATCCGGAAATCATCGAGCCTGTCACAAGATTGATCAGCCGACCGCAAAGGAGATTTCAGCCTCGACTGCCACCTCATCGCCCACCAACACACGACCTTCGCCGAAGCCGATGTTGCCACGGGATTTCACCAGCTCGACCTCCAGGCGAAGGGTATCTCCCGGCAGTACCATACGCTTAAAGCGAGCCTTCTTGATGCCGCCGAAAAAGGCGGTTTGACCGCGAAACTCCGGCTTGGACAGCAATGCTACCGCCCCGGTCTGGGCAATGGCTTCTACCATCAGCACCCCCGGCATCACCGGACGGTCCGGAAAATGACCCTGCCACCAGAACTCATCACCGGTTAGATGCGTCAGGGCAACACAGCGCCGCCCTTCTTCTAATTCTACCACCTCATCAATGAGCAAAAACGGCTCACGGTGCGGCAGGATCTGCTTGATTTCTTCTCTATTCATTATTTAACACCCTCCCATTTCCTGAACAGCAAGCTGGCATTGTGCCCTCCAAAGCCCAATGAGTTCGACAGGGCATAACGGATCGGCACCCGTCTGGCGCCTTCGGTGATGTAATCCAGATCACAGGCATCATCCGGCACCCGATAATGAATGGTCGGCGGCAGAATGCCGTCTTTCACGGCATAAACACAAGCGATGGCCTCGATGGCACCGGAGCCGCCCAATAAATGGCCGGTCATACTCTTGGTCGAGGAAATCGGGGTTTTAGCAGCCGTCTCTGCTCCCAAGACCTTCTTCACAGCCAGGGTTTCGATACTGTCATTGTATGGGGTGCTGGTGCCGTGCGCATTGATATAGCCGACCCCGGCCGGTTCGATACCGCCCTCGCGAATGGCTTCCGCCATGGCCCTTTTGCCGCCTTCGCCTTCAGTATCCGGCGCTGTGATATGATAGGCATCGCTGGTCTGGCCGTAACCTGCGATCTCCGCCAGGATATTTGCATTTCTGGCCAAGGCATGCTCCAGACTCTCCAGCACCAGCATACCGGCGCCTTCACCCATGACAAAGCCGCTTCGTTCTTTATCAAAGGGAATGCTGGCTCTGGCCGGGTCGGTGGCAAAGCTTAAAGCCTTTAAGGCCTCAAAGCCGGCGATGCCGAGCGGCGTGATGGCGGCTTCTGTACCGCCGGCCACCACGATATCCTGCTTTCCGTTCTTGATCAGCATAAAAGCCAGACCGATGGCATCTGAACCGGATGCACAGGCTGTCACGGTACACTGACACACCCCCTTGGTACCGAGAGCGATCGAAACATTGCCGGCAGCCATATTTGAGATCATTTTCGGGATGGCAAACGGGGTCACTTTGCGCACACCATCAGTCAACAGCTTCTCATTAACTTCAGCGGTGGTGCTTAAGCCGCCGATACCGCTGCCGATGACCACGCCGGCTCGTTCGGCTTCTTCGGTTTCGATGTTCAGTCCACTCATCTCCCAGGCTTCCGCGGCCGCTACAATGGCAAACTGAGCAAAACGGTCCAGCTTCCTGCCATCCTTACGGCCGGTTCTGGCCGCAAAATCAAAGTCCTTGACCTCGGCTGCCAACTTTGCCTTATAGCCCTCAGTCGAAAAGCTCTTGATCTCGTCTATTCCACAGCGGCCGGCCCGCAGACCGTCCACATAGCTGGCTGTATCATTGCCCAAGGGTGTGATACAGCCGGTTCCGGTGATGACTACACGATGTTCCATATCTTTCTTCCACGGGAAGACCACCTTCACTCCCCGCTCTCTCCTCTCTGTTCTTTATATAGACTCTTTACATGGACAGACCGCCATCGACCGCCAGTACCTGACCGGTGATGTAGGCTGCCGCCTCAGATGCCAAAAAGCCGACGGTAGCTGCTATATCCTCCGGTTTTCCAAAATGCTGTAACGGTATCCGATCGACCGCCTGTTCCTTCACCGATTCCGGCAAGCCGGCTGTCATATCGGTGTCAATAAAGCCCGGAGCCACCGCATTGACAGTGATGCCCTGGGCAGCCAGCTCTCTGGCCATAGTCTTTGTCAGGCCGATCACACCGGCCTTAGCCGCACTATAATTAATCTGACCGATATTTCCCATGATACCGGATACGGAAGTCAGCTGAATGATACGGCCGCTCTTCTGGCGCATCATACGCTTAGCCGCCGCCTTGCTGCACAGAAAAACACCGCGCAGGTTGACCGCAATGACCTGATCAAAGGCATCCGCACTCATTCTGGCCAATAGGCCGTCCTTTGTAATACCTGCATTATTGACCAATACATCAATGCTCTCAGCCTCTTCCTTTATAAAGGAAAAGAAGGCTTTTACCTGCTCCTCATCGCTGACATCAGCCTGATAGACCAGACATTCTCCGTCATACAGCTGCTTGATCTCGGCTCTCAGGGCTTCCGCCTCGACTGCCGAACTACGGTAGTTTGTAATGATCCGATATCCGTCGCGGGCTAACTGCAGACAGATCGCTCTGCCGATGCCTCTGGCGCCGCCTGTAACCACTGCTGTTTTCATGTTAGATTCTCCCATTCCTGTACCAGGTCAGCGATATCCTGCGGCGTCGCCACAGTCCGGACCTGCAGACTTCTGTCTATTTTCTTTATAAATCCACTGAGTATCTTGCCCGGCCCGACCTCGATAAAGGTATCGAAGCCGTCGGCTATCATGCTGCGAATATCATCCTCGAAACGAACGGCCTCACTCATCTGATGCACCAAAAGGGCTGTCTTATCGCCTTCCATTTGCCTGCCGGTCACATTGGCATAGACCGGAATGCTCTCGGGCTGCCAGTTCACCTGCTCCAGATACGGCCGAAACGCAGTCGCCGCTTCTGTCAAAAGCGCCGTATGAAAAGGCCCTTCCACCTGCAGTGGCAGTATGCGTTTGGCTATCGGGGTCAATGCCTCTACAGCCAAATCAACACCACGATCTGTACCACCGATGACAATCTGCCCCGGACAGTTAAAGTTACAAGCTGCTACGATCTCGCCGCTGTCGGCCGCCACTCCGGCAACTTTCGCGGTTAAACTCTGTTCATCACAGCCTAACACAGCTGCCATCTTGCCCTTCCCGGCACAACCCTCACCCATCAGACGACCTCGCTCGCGTACCAGCCGCAGGCCTTCTTCATACGAGAAGACTCCGGCGGCGCAGAGGGCGGCATATTCGCCAAGGCTTAAGCCGCAGGCTCCGTCCGCTTTGATTCCGACCTCTTGAAGCGCGGCCGTCAAGGCCATCTCTACCGCAAACAAAGCCGGCTGAGCATTCACAGTCTTGGTCAGTTCTTCTTGACTGCCGTGAAACAGTCCTTCCAAAAATTCCGGACCGTAAACCGCTGCTGCCTGAGCCAGACAGGTCCGGCCGCTGCCGCCGGCCGCGTAGACTGCCTCACCCATACCGACTGCCTGAGCGCCCTGACCCGGGTATAAGAATGCTGCCTTTGCCATGTCTTACCGCTTTCCTTCCAGATAAGCGGCGATCAGAGCCGGAGTAGTCAGGCTTTCCACTTCTTCATCGCTTACTTCGATATCAAACTCATCTTCCAAAGCGGAAACGATCTCCATTACATCCAAAGAATCCGCCCCCAGATCATTCTGAATATGGCAATCCGGTGTTAATTCGTCCGCCGATACACCCAGCTGCTGCTCTAATAACTCATATACCTTCTCTAACATGTTTATTTCCTCCGTTTGTCTGTTTTTTGTTTTCCTTTGTTCCCTTGTTATTGCTGATCATCCATGTGTAAATGATGAATCACCGCTTTGGTTTTGGCAGGCACCAGTCCACCAGCACACCGCCATAAGTCAGACCTCCGCCGAAGCCGGCCAGCGCCACCCGGTCCCCGTCCTCCAAAAAGCCCTCCTGCCAGGCGTCATATAGGGCTATCGGCACACTGGCTGCCGAGGTATTGCCGTGATCGGCAAGGTCCGAAAACCAGCGTTCAATCGGAATACCTGTCTTCTCAGCCGCCGACTGCAGTATCCGGATATTGGCCTGATGAGCCACTACCTTGTCGATATCCGAAACTGCCGTTTTACTGCTTTCACACAGCTGTCGGATCAACTCCGGTACAATATGAGTGGCAAATTTATAAACCTCTCGCCCCTTCATACGGATACAGTCGCTTCCGCCACAGCCGAGCTCCAGCTGCCCGCTGCTGTCCGGCTTGGTGCCGGCGGTGTACACCGCCGGCCGACCGTCCGCCTCCAGCACGACAGCCCCGGCTCCGTCACCGAACAGAATACAGGTATTTCGATCCTCCCAGTCCAGCACCCGGCTTAAGGCCTCCGCTCCGATCACCGCCGCATAGTGCCTGCCGCCGGCAAGCAGACTGTCAGCCGTCATAAAGCCGTAAAGAAAGCCGCTGCAAGCCGCATTGATATCAAAGCACAGACAGCCCTCGATGCCAAGTGCACCGGCTACCCGGCAGGCCATGGACGGCATCCGCTCATCCGGAGTCATGGTCGCCACCAGCAGCACATCGAGATCGGCGGCCGTGATGCCGGCCTGCTCCAGGGCCTGACGCAAAGCCTGTTCCGCCAGCGCGCTCAAGCTTTTCTCCTCCAGCAAATGACGGGCCACGATACCGGTCCGACTGCGAATCCATTCATCCGTGGTATCGAGCCGACCTTCAAATTCATGGTTGCACATCCGTCTTGGCGGCAGGGCCTTGCCCAATCCGACTATCTTACTCATTCTATGTTTTCTCCATATTCTTCTTCAAAAAAATCTTTAATCTTTTGCAGAGAACGCAGTAGCACCTCATCCTCATCCAGTCTCAGACTGACCATCATATGTTCAATCAAATCCTCGTGAAACTGACGATGAATTCGCTCAACCGTCCGCCCCTTATCCGTCAGACCGACAAAAACAATGCGGCGGTCCTCCTCTGAACGCTCACGGAAGACATAGCCCTTTTTCACCAGCCGGTCGATGCCGGTGGTCAGAGTACCGACCGTCACTTCCAACTTGGCCGCCACCTGCGACATTTTTTGCAGGTCACCCGATCCAATGGCTTCGATGGTATGCACCTCTGTCATGGTTAAACCGGCGATCCCCCGCCGATGCAACGATTTTTCCTGAATGTCCAGAATCCGATGAAACAAGGAAACGATCACCTCATTTACGATTTGTTTGTCTACTGCCATCTGCGCTTTCCCCCAATACTTACATACTCCGATATTTGGTGTATTTGCGCTCGATCCGCGCTTCTTTTTCTTCGCCCTGCAGTTGTTTCAGCCGTTCATACAGCTGACGTTGTACTGTTTCAAACATATCTTCATCCTCCGGTATCACCCGATCGATAAAGCCGCCTGCCCGCAGCTCCTGCGCCGTCAGCCCCATCAGCTCGGCCGCCTCCGCTGCTCGGCTGCTGTCCTTCCACAAGATACTGGCGAAGCCCTCCGGGGACAAAATGGAATACACGCTGTTTTCCAGCATCCAAACCTCGTCCGTCACCCCCAGTGCCAGCGCACCACCACTGCCACCTTCTCCGATAATAATCGAAATAGATGGCACCGTCAACCGGGCGAAGGCGCCAATGCAGGCAGCTACCGCTCCGGCCTGATTTCTCTCTTCGGCTTCACGGCCGCAGGCTGCCCCCGGTGTATCAATCAGCGTGATCACCGGGCGGCCGAATTTCTCTGCCTGCCCGATCAGACGCATCACCTTACGATAGCCCTCCGGTTTCATCATACCGAAGTTTCGCCGTTTCATCTCCTTTGGATTCTTTCCCTTTTGCTGAGCAATGACGGTCACCGGCATATCGCCCAGCAAACCGATCCCGCCTATGACCGCCTTGTCATCCGCAAATTCCCGATCTCCGTGCAGCTCCATAAAATATTTGAGCAGCCCGCGGATCCAGTCATTACCCCTGGCTCTACGGATCTCTCTGGCCGCCCGCACCGTTTCCATCGCCTTCATTCATGCCCCCCTACCTGTGTCACCGCACCTTTTTCATGCAAGCGAAGCAGCGCATACAGAGTTTTTCGCAAATGGCTTCGCTCGACCACCTCATCCACCATGCCGTGATCCAACAGAAACTCCGACTGCTGAAACCCTTTCGGCAGTTTTTCACCGGTCGTTTGCTCGATCACTCTGGCTCCCGCAAAGCCGATCATGGCTCCCTTTTCGGCTAAAATGATGTCTGCCATGGAGGCATAGCTGGCCGATACCCCGCCCATGGTGGGATTGGTTAATACGGCCACATATAAGAGCCCGGCCTCCCGGTGTCTGGTTACCGCCTGCGCCGTTTTGGCCATCTGCATCAGGGAATGCATCCCTTCCTGCATACGGGCACCACCGGAGCAGATCACCAGCACAATGGGCAGATGCAGTTCGACAGATAATTCAAAGGCCTTGGTCACCTTCTCGCCGACCGCCGCCCCCATGCTGCCCATCAAAAAACGACTGTCCATCACGCCCAGTACAAAGGCAGCCCGACCGATTTTTGCCGTCCCGGTGATAATCGCCTCTTGCTCTTTGCTGATCAAGGCAGCTTTTTGCAGCTTCATCTCATAATCCGGGAAATCCAACGGATTCCCACCATAAATTTCATTGAAATACTCCTGAAAATTTTCTTCTCCGACCAGCAGCCGAATGCGCTCTCTGGCTCCCATGGTAAAGTATTCGCCGCAATGCGGGCAGATCAGGCTATTATCGGCCAGCTCCTCCCGAAAGATGATGTGCCTGCAGGAGCGGCAGCTGACCACCATGCCGTCATCTATCCTCATCTCTCCGACGGCCTCATAACCCTTTTTCTTAAAAATGTCTTTGATCATACTTCCTCCAAATAGCCGGTATGCAGGGCGCCGGCCGCAAAGGCTTCACTCTTCAAGATGTCCAGCAGATAGTCAATATTGGTGTCCACGCCGCTGATCACCGTTTCCGATAACGCTCTGATCATCCTGATTCTGGCCTCATCACGATCTGCACCGTAGCTGATGATCTTACACAGCATCGAATCATAGAAAGGCGGTACAGCATAGGAATGATAGATATGAGTATCTACCCGGATGCCCGGCCCACCGGGCAGAATACAGCCTGTGATCTGTCCGCAGGACGGCTGAAAGCCCTTGGTCGGCCTGCAGGCATTAATCCGACACTCGATACTGTTTCCCTGCAGCCTGACGTCTTCCTGTTTCAATGACAACCGTTCACCGGCCGCAATCTTCACCTGCTCTCTGACAATGTCCACCCCTGTGATGCACTCGGTGATCGGATGTTCCACCTGGATTCTGGTGTTCATCTCCATAAAGTAAAAGTTCTCATCGGCATCGACCAAAAATTCAATCGTCCCGGCACTGTGATAACCGGCCGCCCGCCCGCCGCGCACGGCCGCCTCACGCAATCGCCGCAGCATTTCTTCCGACAGCTGTATAGCCGGCGCCTCCTCAATCACCTTCTGATTGCGTCTTTGCAACGAACAGTCACGTTCGCCCAGATGAATGACGTTGCCAAAGCAGTCGCCCAGGATCTGCACCTCGATATGTCGTGGCCGCACGATCACCTTTTCCATATACAGGCCGCCGTTGCCAAAGGCGTTTTTTGCTTCCATCGCTCCGCTCTCAAAGGCCTTTTCCATCTCCTCCGGCCTATAGACAAAACGCATACCCTTTCCACCGCCGCCCGCTGTCGCCTTTAGCAGCACCGGATAGCCGAGCCTCTCGGCCAGCGCATAACAGCTTTTCGCATCCGCCACCTCACCGTCAGAACCCGGTATGACCGGCAATCCGGCCGCCTCCATCACCGCTCTGGCGCTGGCCTTATCGCCGGCCATGGAGATAGTCTCGGCTGTCGGTCCGATAAAGGTAATACCGTACTTCTCACACAGTGAAGCAAATGCGGCATTCTCCGACAAAAAGCCAAAGCCCGGATGGATGGCCTCGGCTCCTGTTATCAGGGCCGCGTTGATCAATGCCACCTTATTCAGATAGCTGTCCGCCACCGACGCGGGGCCGATACAAATAGCTTCATCAGCCACAAAGGTATGCAGACACTCGGCATCCGCCTGAGAATAGACAGCCACGCTTTTGATACCCATTTCTTTTAATGAACGAATGATGCGCACCGCGATCTCACCGCGGTTGGCCACCAAAACTTTGTGAAACATCATTGTACCTCTCTCACCTTAAACAGGGTTCGGCCGTATTCCACCACGCTTCCGTTCGCCGCTTCGACACTGACCACCTGTAGCTTGAACGGAGCCTCGACCTCGTTCATCAGCTTCATAGCCTCCAGCACACAGAGCACAGCCCCCTTTTCTACGATATCGCCGACTGCCACAAACGGAGCGGCGTCCGGTGACGGAGCGCTGTAAAAGGTACCGATCATGTCCGCGGATACAATCTTGATATCGGCTGCATCCGCCTGCTGCTCAGCCGGCGCTTCAGAATCTGTCGCTTCTCCGGCAGCCGCTGCCGCTGCTGCAGTCCAAACCGGTCCATGCCCCGCCTCAGCTTCCAGCCGAGCTGGCCGACTGCCGGTATTTACCTGTTTTTTCAGTCTGATCCGCTCATGATCAAATTCCCACTCCAGTTCTTCCAGCCGGTGCGTCTCCATCAAGCTCAGCAAATGCTCCAGTTCAGTAATGTTCATGACCACTCCTTTAATACTTTGATTTTTTAATATTTTGATATCCAAACTATTTCATTCCCAAAGTATATGGCAGGAAGACAGCAGTTGTCAATGTTTTTTTCTCGCAAAAAGGGGCATCGCATTATCTGATGCGACACCCCCCTTCTGTTTTTCTCAGAGTATCTCTGCTTTATAGCATTATTTCCGTTTCCGAATCACTCGGACAAGCGCCGCTATACCTATCACCAGGCTGAGGCCCAACGCTGCCCACAGCAGTCGAGACTGATCCGCGGTACCGGTCAGCGGAGCGCCGCCCTTTCGGTTCTGCTTCATTCTCCTGTCTGTTGGATGCTGCGTTTTTTTGTCCGTTTTCTGCTCCGTTAAGGTATCCGTTTTCTGATCGGTTGATTTCTCCTCAGGATCTGACGGTTTCAATTTTTTCCCATAGACAAAAACAAACGGAGAGAAAGATTTAGAAGCAAAGCGTACAGTTTGTCCTTTTACTTCCAGAATTGGAATCTGTTCAAAGCTTCCATCTGCGGTTTTGTGATACAGATACAGGTGATCCGCTTCCCGGATCTGAATCTTCTCAAGCGTCACACTGACTGTCCGGGGAACCTCAAACTCTGTTTTCTTTTGGCCGTTGGCATCTGTGAAGTAGATCTCATATACTTCACTTTGAAATCCCTTTTCCAAGGTTTCCGACAGCCGCTTCCAAAATTTCGGCCACGTTTTTTCCGGACTCTCACTTTGTCTGTCGCAATGCGCCTCAACCTCTTTGTTTGGTTTCTCTGTATCCGGCTGTTTCGGCTTCGGCGTCGGCACTACCGGCGGTTTTTCCTCATCCGGCTGTTTCGGCTCCGGCGGCGTCGGTACTACCGGCGGCTTCTCTTCTTCCGGTTACTGTGGTGTCGGCGTTTCGTCCGCCTTCTTTTTCAACTGAGCTTCTGCTTCCTGCAAAGCCTCTAAAGCCAAGGCTACATCCTCCGCGTCCGCCATTGTATCCTCCAGGATATTTTGAGCATTGTCCAGTGCCTCTTCCAACACCTCTGCCGTCAAATCAGTGTATTCCTCTTTGTTCAGCTTACTTAAAATATCATATTTCAGCTGTAACTCAGTCTTATCCACAGGCGGCACTACCGGCGGCTCTGATTCTAATTTTCCGAAAATCTGCAGCTCGGTCACTGCCAAGCTCATAGACGGTTTACCTGTCATACGGATACGAACTGCCGAAGTCTTAATCGGATCAAAGGAATACTCATTTAGTTTTTCCGCTTCCGCCGCCAAGCCCTTCATATGGGCAACCGGTTTCCAATGCTCATTTTTTGCCAATGGGTGCTCGGCCTCCTGCAGCACATGACCGGCATTCTGCGGCGCCTCATAAGCAGGTCCATCGTAATACTCAATCACAGCCTGCTGCGGAAGCTTACAGCCGTGGTCTTCAAAATAAGCGATCTTCAATCCATCTACAATATACTGTTTCTCTGCCGTCGGCTCCTGCAGCAGAACACCCACCCAGTCTTCATTTCTGCGGGCTGCCGCCGGCCGCCAATTGGTCCAGCGATTCTGTCTGCTGCCATCGTAGTCGATTACCTTGTCATGAACGGACTGCACCGAGTCACTCGAACCGGCGTCAATGGTTTTATCATTTGACCATGAAGCGATGGCTTGCGGAAGCCTGCTGCCTTCGACCATATCGGAAATCAATTCACTTTTGATCTCATCGGCCGGCTCTCCCTGATCCGGCAATTCCTCCCCGGCCAACAGTCGTCCGGCCATAGTGATCATGTTGTCGATATTCGGATTGATCCGCTTAGTACCGACATCGGCCGGCAGCTGCTTCTGCAGCACCCGAACATAATAATTTTCACTACGTTTGGCGATGGCCGCTTCCAGCTTCTGTTTAGCTTCTTCCTTGCTGCCGCCGTTCTTTAAAAGAGAAATGGCATCAATCAACAGCTCGGCTGTCTCTGCCCTGTTTTTCAGAGTCCGGAAATATGGTTCTACCTCCTTCTTCAGTTTTTCATAAGCTGAGTTAGCAAAATAGCCGTCTACAGCCGCCTTCATCGCCTCATAATGCTGCTTCAAAGCTGCCGCTTTTTCGGCAAAGGATGATACCCGCCTCAGCTTCATGGCCACCTCAAAGGCTTTAATATCGGCCGCCATCTCTTCCGATTCAGCCAATCCCCTGATACCGTCTATGCCTTCTCCCTGATGAGTCTTATCAGCATAAGACAAGTGCTTGGAAATCTCGCGCAAATAAGGCGCTCCGGCCGAATCGACATATTTCATACCGGCAAGCCAGTTTTTATCGGCGTCAAAACGAGCCGTATTCCAGGTATAGTCGGCAATGGCAAACATGGCAAACTGCGAAGCATGTGCCTCCTGCATAGGGTTCGTCACCACGCCGATGGTATTATCCACATCATTATTTAACATTTCCGGTTTGCCAAGGAACATTCGCATTTTCACCTTATCAATATCATTGACCGGCCAGTTCAGCCAGAACAGCGGTTTCCTGCCATTTTCCACCTGGCCCTTCACAGTCTTAAACTGCTCTACATCTGACCGTCTGACCGGCGTACAGGTATCCGCTCCGGTAAAGAACAGCTGTACATCGGCCGGAAAACGCTCGGCATATGCCCGCAGCTCGCGCGGATTCCAGTTCCAACCCAGGGTGTATGAAAACGGGCAATAGAAAAAGTCATATACCTTCTCCGGCTTGGTCTTCGCCCATTCACTTAAGCGGTTCGTCACCTTGACGGCCGCCTCGATCGGAATCGAATCAATATCATCTGCCAATACTGCAAACTGTCTTACACCGACACCGTACAACTGATCAAACTTTCTGATCAGTACTTCTATAGACTCGTCAACATTTGCGTCATTGATCGGTTCATTGTGGAATGGCGCGATCGACCAGACAAAGCGGTTTTTATGATCATTGCCCAATTTGGCCAATTCCCCGATCTGTGCCAGCTTATCCTCCGGATAGAGGGTTCTCCACTGCTGTCTGTGATAGGGATCATCCTTTGGCGCAAAAATGAACACATTATTCTTGATCGTACCTCCGAAACGAATCAGGTCTGCCCGATCCGCCGGCGACCACGGCGTGCCGTAAAAGCCTTCGATGGTTCCGCGGAATTTTTGGCTGGCATAATCATCCAGCAGCAGATTGGTCACTGTATGACCGCCGGCCTGCCGCATTAGATGCTGCAGGGAAACCAGGCCGTAAAAAGCTCCGTCAGTATCTTTTCCGAGAATGGCAATCGTATGATTTCTGATTGATAAACGATAGGCATCAAAGTGTTCAAAGATATCATTGACCGCGATCTTCTTCGAGAAATAATAATCTGCCGGATCCGCAGAGCCGTTCACTCCGACCAGTACATTGGTACGATCGGCCGACATTTCGGACGACTTTGTGACAGTCAAGCCCGCCTCGGCCAGAACCGCTTCCGCTTTCTGCCTGGTCGCCTCATCCAGTCTGTCTGACAGCACCAGATTTACCTCATTCGTCAATGTGGTTTGTTTGTTATAAAAGTTTATAGTCTGCGGTTGCGGATAAAGCTCATAGGTCGGAATATCCGCCTTTTCTTCAATACCGGTCTGCGGCTCCCGTATTTCAAAGGTCGGTTTCGGTTCGTTCGGCTCAGCTCCCAGCAACACCGTATAGGTTTCGCGGGCAGACTGATTCTCCGCTTCCACAATCAGCTTGATACGCTTCTGATAGGCCTCCAATATGGTAACGGCAGCATTTTCCTTTGTTTCTGCCACAATGCTCGCAGCCGCTTCACCTGCCCGGTATTCCTTATTGCCATCCGCAAACGGAGACTCGATCGTTTTACCATCAATGATCAACCGCTCGATACCGATACCGGAATAGATCTGCGACCGTGCTTCCGCACCCATCAGTTCCACCTCGGATAAACCGGAACACAGCTGATGGTTCCCATTTTGTCCGGCCGGACTGGTCAGACCGATTCTAAAGCCCACCGCCGGAATCGGCACAAAGCTGTATTCGTATTTAACCACTCCGGGAACCGCTCCGGATTCTATTCCCTTGGTCAGTGTCGCTTCTATTGTTTTCCAGTTGTCATTGCCGGTTTCGGACCAAGCCAACTCCACCCGTTCCGGAATTCGGGAGGCAGCCGAGTCAATATAAAAATACAGGGCAGCCTTCCCGATACTCTGGGCAGTGGCAAACCGCAGAATGATATTGGCATCCTTCTTTCCGGTCTGCGCCATACCATAATTCGTCCAGACGGAATCATTTGTTCCGCCGCTGACGGCTCTGAAGCCGGTATCTTTATCAATGATGGCCCGCAGATTGTCCGACTGATGTCCTTCCGGAATATCCTGCTCCAGACCACTCGCCGTCGGAGCCACATTGTGGGTATATTGAATTTCTTCCTCGGCAATTCGTACTGTGGCGGTCACTTCCTTAGTTTCGCCCAGCACCGTTACCGTGCCGCTTACCGTAAGGATACCGGCGTCGCGATCCTTCAGATTTTCTACCGCCTGCCAGGCAACCGGGAATTCGGCCTTGGACACAGTGCCGTCTGCCAAAACCAGCGGTCTGGCGGCCGGCAGTCGCAGCTGCTCCGTGCCTTTTGTCACGGCAGTGGAATAATTCAATACCGCCGCCACCTTCTCGATCATAGTCACGGATACGGTGATGCGCTCCGGCAGACCGGCCGCTTCTCCGGTTACCGTATATTCCTTGGCTTCACTGTAATCCGGTTCATTCCACCGAATCGCCGCAGAACCGGTACTGCCATCCTTATGATACAGCGTGACCTGTTCTGCCAGTCGCGGACGGGCGCCAAGTTTAGCCAAATAAGTACGGGAAACTTCATAGGCTATTACCGGATTTCCGGACTGTTCGCCTTCGTCCGCCTCTGTCTGTAACTGCAGGGAAGCTTCTGTTAAGCCGGCCGCAGTGGCCGTAACCGTGATCGGTCCGCTGTTTTTATCAGCTTGAACGATGGCAATCAGCTTGCCGGCCATAGCCTTACGACGACCGCTCTGATACGGCTCATGATCCACCTGGTCTCCGTTATCCAGTGCCAGCAGGCGGCCATTGCCGGTTACCTTGACTGTGATCTCATCTTTAGCATTCTCCACCACGTTGCCGTTGGCATCCTTTACATCGATCGTCACATAGGACAGATCATACCCATCAGCCTTTATGGTGCTGCGGTCGGCTGCCAGCTCTAATTTAGAGGCGCTGCCAAAAGTGGTAACGGAGCTTCTGCCTACAGTCCTCTCGATCACACGGCCCTGCTCATCATAGCCGATAGCGGTAATGGTGCCGTCCTCATATGGAACATCCCATCTCAGGTATAGATTCTCATATGCCTGATCCGACTTTCCTTCACCTTCATAAATCTGATAGGTAAAACCATTGCTTTCGGTCCTCTTCTTGGTGAAGCTTTTTTTGCCCAGACTTCTGGTGTCACCATTTTTTGAAGTAAACTGTAGTTCTACCTCCTTCGCATCTGAATATACAATTACCTTCACTTTATTCTGAGCGTCTTTACGGACCATATCCGAATGCCAGGCCGGCAGGATGTGCAGAGTTCTGCCATCCTTCATCCACTGTGAACGATAGAAATAATAGCGATCCTTCGGCAGTCCGGCCGTATCTACGATACCAAAGTAGCTGGATTTCGGCGACGGCCACGCGCCGACAATACCTCGTCCCGGATTATTGGATGGCGTCGGCTCACCCAGATAATCAAAGCCTGTCCAGATAAATTCACCGGCCATATAGTCGCGTTGAGCAATCATGTGCCAAGCCTGCGCCGCCTTATGCCCCCAGCCTACAGTTCTGTCATCATAGCTTGTCAAAACAGAATTCGACTCCGGCTCCGCATTATAAACACCCCTGCTGTTAATGGCCGAAGCCGTTTCCGAGGCATACATATTCCAAGTCGGCTGCTGTCGGTGGTATAAATCAAATTTCTGACCGTCGGCGTAGTTAAAGCCGACCGCTCCCTTATGCTTCATCAACACTCCTGCGATCTCTTCGCCCTCTCGTTTTTGATCGCCTCCCGCTTCTTTCATTTTATTATCACCGACAGTAATAAAGCGAGTCGGGTCAATAGCCTCCACCCAGCCGGCCATCTTCTCAGTCAATTGATCAAAGTGATCATAGCTATTCGGTGTAATACTTTCCATGACCTCATTGCCCAAGGACCACATGATGATGGCCGGAGCATTGATCCCGCGTCTGACCATGGTTTCCAGATCAAGCTGTGACCACTTCATTCCGACCGTTGCTCCGAGAATTTGATTCCCTGCTTCGATTTCTCTGTCAAACCATTCTCCATAATCATGGTTGTTTCCGTTTTTATAGCTTGTCCAAGTATCAAAGGCCTCTTCTACCAGTAACATACCTTTGTGGTTAGCAATATGAATCAGTTCTTCGGAGGCCGGATTGTGCGTCACCCGGATAGCATTTGCCCCCATCTCTTTTAGGATCTCAACCTGTCGCTCGATGGCTCTGTAATAGGCGGCCGCACCGAGCGCCCCTTGGTCATGGTGCATACAGACACCCTGCAGCTTCAATGGTTGACCATTCAGCAAAAAGCCTCGGTTCGGATCCATCTGAATGGTTCGATAACCGAATTCTGTGATCATTCGGTCCACCGCTTGATCGCCGATCATGACCGTGGTCTCTACGGTATAAAGCTTCGGCTCATTCGGGCTCCACAGTGTCGGATTGGACACCGTCAGATCTGATTCAAAGATAGCTTTTCCATTGCCCTCGATACTTTGCGCCTCAGTTTGAGCAGTCTGCAAAACAGCTTCACCGTCTTTGATCGACTGCTTAACCGTCACCGCACGAGTCTCGGATCCCTGATTCACCACACTCGTCCTCACCTTTGTAGGAACGGACTCCGGATGTTCAGCATTCAGTTCCGGCGTAGTCACCGTTACACCATAACGGTCAACATGAATCGGTTCTGTCACCACCAAATTCACGCTGCGATAGATTCCACTGCCGGAATACCAGCGGCTGGACGGAAATTTATGCTCCACCTTCACCGCCAGTGTATTTTCTTTTCCATATTCCAGATGCGGCGTCAGATCAAAGGCAAAAGGTGTATAACCATACGGATGGCTCCCCAGCCGATGTCCGTTCAAATAAACGGTGGCATTCATATAGACACCGCCGAATTCAACCGCCAGCTTTTTATCCTTTAGCTCCTCCGGCACCATAATGGTTTTGCGATACCAGGCCGTCCCCCCCAGCTTATAGCCGCTTTCGGCTTCGCCGGCCGTATCATATGGCTTCTCCAAGCTAAAATCATGAGGCAGCCGAACATCCTTCCAGGCCGACAGATCGATATCTGCCTGCGCCCCGTTCACGGCCGTCGACTCTATAAACTTCCAATTCTCATTTATACTGACCCTTCGTCGGGACAAATCCAGTCTGCTAAGGGCAGTCCTAACCGGCGGCGCCGCGTATGTTTCCTCTCCCGGCTTGGCCAGCGCCATCTGCGGCGTCATCGTCAAAACAGCCAAACATATGCCAAACAACATGATCAACCTCCGTTTCAACTTACTTCTCATGATCCATCCCTCCTAATGTATAAAAAATATGATTCTGCAATGAAAAGTGCCTGATAATCATGCGACCCCTACCTGCTGTTTTTATACATTTATCGCACCTCATTGCTACAGCATTATATACTATAATGTATTAGAAAATCAATACAGTTTTTTATATTTTTAACTTGTTATCTCTCATTTCCGCTTTTTATTTTTGTTTATTTTCAACATATTCATTCCACATTCCGTCCGATTTTCTCTGTGCATGATAACATCCTCACAAATTAAATGAGTTCTGTGATAACGGTACGGCCGTCTTGATCACATAGTCGCTCTCAGACGAGAAAAAGGGCTCTGTCCGGCGAAAAACTGCCGGACAGAGCCCTTTTTCTCTCTATCTGTGAGGCTTCATAACCTCAAATTAGTTGTCTTCCAGTTCATTGATCGTGACATGGATTTCTCCGAAACGGTCGATTTCCAGAATGGCAAAGGTCGGCTTGCGCCCCGGTTGCCGCGGCCGTGACAAGCTTCCGGGATTTAACAGCAACAGCCCATTCTCCCGAAGCACCGCCGGATAATGTGTATGTCCAAACATGACCACATCCGCATTGGCCTCCTGACCGGCATAACATAAGCGATCTATGCCATAATAGACCTGCTCCAGATGCCCATGGGTCAACAAAAAGGTGTGTCCCTCCATGGCAACCACCAGCCTGACCGGAGCTTCACTGTAAAAATCATTATTGCCTGCCACTAAATAGAGCGGACATGACAGAAGTCCTTGAATATATTCCCGGCCATCTTCCACGTCCCCTAAATGAAACACGGCATCGATCTTTCCCACCTTAGCCAGCACCCGTTCGAGATTGCGGTGGCGGCCGTGGGTATCACTGATCACCAGATATTTCTTTGACATGTATCATTCACCCGTAACATACTGCTCTTTTTTCGGCAGACGATAAATCTCCTTGGCTGTCTCGAAGCGACGGGCAAACAGATCGCGCTCTGTCTGTTCCAGCTCCAGGCGGTATTCATGAGGTTCAAAACCGGAATCCCTACCCTGGATTACATAAACAGCTATATTCGAGCAATGATCGGACACCCGCTCCAGATTCTGCAGGATATCGGACAGGATAAAGCCCATCCGCGGTGTACAGGCGCCATGCATCAACCGACGAATATGACGCTCCTTGATCTTTTTGTGCAGACAGTCGATCACTTCCTCCAGCGGTTCTACCTCCTTGGCCAGGTCGATATCTTCAGTAGCAAAGGCCTTGAACGCCTTTTTCATAACATCTTCCACAGCTCGCTGCAACACCGCCACTTCTTCATAGGCGATTTCGGAAAAGCTCTCTCTGGCATTTGCCAGCTCCTGAGCCGATTCTGCCAGATTAATGGCATGATCACCGATCCGTTCCAGATCCCCGATGCTGTGCAGCATACCGTTCAAATGAATACTGTCCAGCTCGCTAATGTCACGATCACTGATTCTGATACTGTATTTTCCGATCTCATCCTCATACCGGTCAGTCTTATTTTCCAGCTCTACCACCTCGGCAAAGCCCTCCGGGGTGAAATTTTTCAATAACTGATTGGCTTTTTTAATCGCAGTCAGACAATAGGTACTCATTCTGACAGTCAGCAAACGTGACTGCTCGATGGCAAAACTCGGCGTAGCCAAAAAACGCTCGTCCAATACCATAAATTCCCGGTCAGCTTCCAGATCAGCAGCCGAATCCCGCACCGTCAGCTTGGCCAGCTTCACAAGTACGCCGGAGAACGGATAGAAGAACAGGGTCGTTACCACATTAAATACCGAATGCAGGATGGCTATGCCGAGCGGATTCGCCATCTCATTCATAAACGCAAAATGCACAAAGGTATTCAGCAGATAAAACACACTCATAAACAGAATGGTTCCCAGAAGATTAAAATACAGGTGAACAAAGGCCGCCCGCTTGGCGTTCTTGCCGGTGCCGATACTTGACAGCAGGGCCGTGATACAGGTACCGATGTTCTGCCCCATGATGATCGGCAGTACCGATGAATATCCGACGGTGCCGGTGGCGCAAAGGGCCTGCAAAATACCGACAGAGGCCGATGAGCTCTGGATGATCACCGTTAACAGTGTACCCATCAACATACCAAGAATCGGATTACTGAATAACAGAAATATTTCTCTAAACTGCGGCACCTCGGCCAGCGGCTTAACAGCCGCGCTCATGGTTTCCATACCAAACATCAAAACGGCAAAGCCTAACAGGATGCTGCCGATATCATGCTTCTTTTCATTCTTTGTGAACATCAAAAAGACAATACCGATGGCCGCCAGAACCGGCGCAAAGGATGATGGCTTTAACAGTTGCAGCCAGATATTACTGCCGGATACACCAACCAGGCTGAGCAGCCATGAGGTCACCGTGGTACCGATGTTGGCGCCCATGATGATGCCGACCGCCTGACCAAGCTGCATGATCCCGGAATTAACAAAACCAACCACCATAACCGTGGTACCGGAAGATGACTGAATCACACCGGTCACTACCAGTCCCAACAGAACCGCCTTAAACTTACTGGAAGTCAATCTGCCGAGAATGCTTTCCAGCTTTCCGCCGGAGGTCTTTGTCAAACTCTTCCCCATGACATCCATTCCGAATAAGAAAAGCGCCAGACCGCCCAGCAAACTCAAACCGTTAAAAATCGTCATTTCCTCTCTCCTTCTCCTGTCTTCATGACCCATTGAAGCAGACTGTTCTTAGCCAGCCCCAGCGCTTTACCGCGATGACTGATTCGATTTTTCTCCTCAGCTGTCAATTCAGCCGAAGTCATGCCGTATTCCGGCAAAAAAAAGATCGGGTCATAACCAAATCCCCCTGCTCCGGCCGCCGCCTTTGCAATTTCACCTTCCATGGTCGCCCGAATCGTTTCTTCACGTCCGTCCGGATAAGCGATCGCAATGGCGCAGACAAAACGTGCGGCCCGCTCACTTCCGACAGCCGGCGCCAGCTTTTCAATGATGGCGGCATTTTTCACCGCATAGGCAGTATCTTCTCCCATAAAACGGGCTGAATAAACACCCGGCGCTCCGTTCAGGTAGTCGATCATCAGACCGGAATCATCAGCCAGGATCAGATCATGCGGATAAGCCCGGTGCAGAGCCCTGACCTTAATCAGCGCATTGGCTTCAAAGCTATCTCCGTCCTCGATGATTTCATCGGTGAAGCCGATATCCCTCAAGGAACAGATTTCAAGCGGTATATTCTGCAAAATCGCCCGGATCTCTTCCATCTTATGAGCATTTCCGGTAGCAAAAATCACTCTATTCATCTCCTGCCTCCTCTCTTTTGGGCGGTTTCGGACCCGGATATTGGTAAAAATAGGTCTGGATCATGCCGTTATAGATCTTTCGATTTTTAGCGGCCCGTTTTCCGATATCCTGCTGAATCTGATCATAACTGGTGATCAGATAGAACGACCAGGTCGGCAGCCGATCCATAGCCTTGCCGATTTCCCGATACAGTGCCGGCAGAGCCTCCTTCTCTTCCAGGCGCTCGCCGTATGGCGGATTGGTAAGCACAAAGCCATAAGGCTTCGGATGCGATAATTGATCAATGCCGCGGCACTGAAAGTGAATCATATGCTCCACACCCGCCCGTTTGGCATTTTCTCTGGCCACCTTGACAACCTCATCGTCTATATCATAGCCCTGTAAGGAAAGCTTAACATCCGGAGTCTCCAAACTGGCGGCATCCTCCCGCACATCCGTCCAAAGCCGCGGCGGCAGCAGGTGTTCCCACTGCTCGGCCAGGAAGCTGCGCTTCAGCCCCGGCATAATATTGGCTCCGATCATGGCCGCCTCGATCAAAAAGGTACCGCTGCCACAAAACGGATCCACCAGATGACGACCGGCGCGCCACGGCGTCAGCAGCAAAAGGGCGGCGGCCAGAGTTTCCTTGATCGGCGCACCGCCGGCGTGCAAACGGTAGCCGCGCTTATGTAAGGACAGCCCGGTCGTATCAAGGCCGACCTCTACCCGATCCTTCATAATAAAAATACGCAGCGGGAACCGGGCGCCGGTCTCCGGAAAACGCTCAATACCGTAAAAGTCCTTCATCCGTTCCACCATGGCCTTTTTAACAATGGACTGGATATCCGACGGGCTGAAGAGCTTGCTCTTCACCGATGACACCTTGGCCACCCAGAATTTGGCATCCTTCGGCAGAATGCGCTCCCACGGAAAAGCCTTGACCGCCTTAAACATTTCTTCAAAGGTGTGCGCCTCAAAGCTCTGCAACCGCCACAAAATACGTTCCGCTGTACGCAAAAAAATATTGCTATAGCAGATGTCCTGCCTGTCGCCGCTAAAGGTCACACGTCCATCCTCAACTGTAACAATATCATATCCTAAATCCTGTATTTCTCTTTTTAAGACTGCTTCCGTGCCAAAATGACACGGAGCAGTTAATATCACCTGGTTTGCTTTCATTTTATCCTTCTATCATGAATTCTCCGGGGAATCCTAGCTTTTTCTAAACATACTCAGAATCAAGCCAATTATAGCAATTATCAGGATGACTGGCAACATGAACTTCAATAAGACAACAGAAATCACCGCAAATAGCAGAAAAACCAACAAACCGATGATACATCCCAGTCCGCCGATCCCTCCGATGACGATATCCGGCCGGATTCGACGACCGCCGCCAAAGCCGGACCGTTCTGCCTCTTGCTTGTCATACCCATAGCTGTGAGTACCAGACTCAGCCCTCCTATAAGCCTCATCCGCTCTGCCATAGCCGTAATCATTCGCCCCTTGGCTGCCGGCCGTTTCTCCCTTCAGCGCCGCTGTTTCGATAATGGTCATAGCGATCAGCCTCGGATCTCCAAGCTCGGCCAGGATCTCCGCTTCCGAACGCCCCTTTTGTTTCTCCTGTGCAAAATAAGCCTCATAAAAGCGTCTGTTTTCCTCGACTTGCACCGATGATAATTCCTCTGCCAGGCTGTCCAGCAGTTCCTGCATAAATTCCCGTTGTGTCATGCTTACCCTTTCCGATCATTATCCGATCATCCCTGGTGAAAACGCGCCAAAAAGTCTTTGGTCCGCTGATTCTGCGGATTTCCCATTACGTCCCGGGGGCTACCCTCTTCCACGACATAGCCCTGATCCATAAAGCAGACCCGTGTCGATACATCTCTGGCAAAGGCCATCTCATGTGTCACCACCAGCATGGTCAGTCCCGTTTTCGCCAGATCAGTCATGACCTCAAGCACATCGCCGACCATCTCCGGATCCAGCGCCGAAGTCGGTTCGTCAAACAACAGGATCTCCGGATCCATGGACAGCGCTCTGGCGATCGCCACACGTTGCTTTTGTCCACCGGACAGCTGTGCCGGCTTTGCCTGTACATATTCGGCCATTCCGACCCGTTCCAGATAAGTGCGGGCGACCTGCTCGGCCTCCTCCAGAGAACGCCCCAGTACCTTTTTCTGGCCGATAACGCAATTTTGCAGCACCGTCATATTGGCAAACAGATTAAAGGACTGGAATACCATCCCCACCTTTGCCCGGTAATCGGTCTGCTGGTAGTGAGGCCCGAGGATCGAGGTCCCATGGTAACGGATATCACCTCCGGTCGGTTCCTCAAGCAGATTCAGACAACGCAGAAAGGTCGATTTTCCGGAGCCTGAAGAGCCGATGATGCTGACTACCTCACCCTTTTTGACTGTCATGCTGATATCTTTTAAGATCTCATTTTCACCAAAATTCTTTTTTAAATGTTCTACTTCTATAATATTCGCTGTATCCATCACTGTGCCTTCCTTTCTTCCACCTTGTAGGTCTGCGGTCCGTCTAGGCGTTTTTCCATCAAACGCAATAGCCTGGTCACCACAAAGGTCAATACAAAATAAATGATGCTGACGATGGCATAGGACTCAAAAATCAAATAGGTACTGCCGGCAATGGATTTTGAGGTGAAGAACAGCTCTGTTACACCGATGACGTTCAATACAGAGGTATCCTTGATATTGATGACAAACTCATTGCCGATCGAGGGAAGAACGTTGCGGATAGCCTGCGGCAGGATGACATACAGCATCGTCTGACGGTGGCTCATACCGATGGCTTTGGCGCCTTCCAACTGACCGCGGTCAACCGAATCGATACCGCCGCGCACCACCTCGGAGAGGTAGGCACCCGTATTAATGGATACGATCATAAAGGCGGCTGTTAAGGCGTTCATATCAATATTCCAGAACAGCTTAGTTCCGTAGAAAATCAAGATGGCCTGTACCATCATGGGGGTTCCGCGGAATATTTCTATATATACTGATAATATAAAAGACACTAGCTTATGTAAACCATATTTTATCGGATGCGATTTCTTACGCACCTCAATGGTTCGGATAGCAGCCACGAGCAGACCGATGATAAAGCCGACCACCGTCGAAATGATCGAGATCAAAAGGGTCATGCCGGCGCCGCGCAGGAAAGCGCCTTTATAGCGCTCAACGATTCCCCAAAAGGTCTTCGGAACGGACAAAACGGTAGTCGCCGTCTCACCTTCAGTCTGATCTGTTACGATCGATCCGCTTTCTTCGCCTCCGACCTCACCGTTGCTTCCTTCGGCTCCGACATTCAGTTTTACCATGCGGTCCATGATGTCGGCTCGATCCTCTTCACTGATGGCGGCAAGCGCCTCGTTTAACCTTGCGGTCAGCGGACTGTTTTTCTTCACGCCGACGGCGATCGAGGTGTCCTCGGCCGAAGCCTGAAAACCCTCATTCGGCGCAAATTCCACAAATCCAAGACTCGGGTTCGCCGCCACCGCTGCCAACGCTCCCGGTTTTTCCGAAACATAGGCATCAATTTTACCACTGGTTACAGCGGCGATCATGGACGGAAAGCTCTCCATGGCAGTCTGCCGCCGCACACCGTGAATCTGATCAATGACGCTGTAGTGAAAGGTGTTCAACTGACCGGTCACCTTGGCGCCGGAAAAATCGGCCAGCTTGGAAGCGCCCGCATACGGACCGTCCTTCTTCACCACCAGCACCAGGGCTGATGTGTAGTAATTTTCAGTAAAGTCGATCTGTTCCTTTCGCTCGGCGGTTGGGCTCATACCGGCGATGATGGTATCTATCTTTCCCGACAGCACACCCGGAGCCAGTCCGTCCCATTCATATTTGACGATCTCCAGCTTCAACCCGAGCTTCGCAGCCAGCAGCTTGGCGATCTGTACATCATAGCCATTGGCAAATTCTCCTTTGCTGTTGGCCACCGGCACGGCGCCGTTCGCATCATCCGGTTGTGACCAGTTAAACGGAGCATAGTTCACTTCCATGCCGACCCGCAGGACGCCTTCCTCCTGAGTGCCCTCCGATTCCGCCAGTGCCACGACCGGCCCCGGCAGAAACAACAGTACGGCCAGCACCAGAGCCGCCAGCATCCGCCATCCTTTGTTTATCATATTTGTCCTCACTGATTATCTCCTCCTTTTGTGTTTTTCCTGTGATATTCGGTCTGCAACTAAAAAAATTCCCACCGTGTTGGCCGGTGGGAATCTGCTAATCTTGCTCTGTTCGATTATTGATCGATTATTTATCCGGCTCGATCAGGCCGTAAGTGTTTCCTTTTCTCTTATATACAACATTGGTTTCATCCGTTTCTGCATTCACAAAGACGAAGAAACTATGTCCCAGAAGCTCCATCTGAACAACGGCATCTTCGATATACATCGGCTTCAGATCGAATTTCTTCTCTCTGGCGATGCGAATACCGTCTTCTTCATCATAATCGGCCTCCATAAACTCATCCTTGAAGTTGTGACCGCCCTGGTGCTTATCGATAATCTTCGTTTTATACTTGCGAAGCTGTCTTTCGATAATCTCCTCCACCAGATCAATGGATGCATACATATCGCTGCTGACCTGCTCCGATCTGATGATAGCTCCCTTCACCGGAATCGTCACCTCGATTTTATGTCTGTCTTTTTCAACCGATAGGGTAACAATCACCTCCGTTTCCGGCGTGAAGTAGCGCTCCAGCTTGGTTAGCTTCGAAACCACCTGCTCTTTCAAACGTTCTGTTACTTCGATGTTCTTTCCGCTGATCGTGAATTTCATATATCCAACCCCTTTGCTAGTCATTTACAAGAAAAGCTTCTTTCTTGTATGGTTGAATTATAGCATAATTACCTAAAAACTTCAATGCTATTCTTGATTTCCTATATTTTTCCACCAAAGCATCTTCCCATATCCTATTTTCAAGGTACGCCTTTCATTCACACAAAAAAATGCGACGAACGCATCGCCGCATGACCAAATAAACACAAACTGTGCTTATGTTTTCTGCATGAACGAAAAGCGCCCCATCTTTCGATGACAGTGATAGGACTATTGATCCTACCCCCAGGATATACCGCCTCAGCACGATATTCCTTCGGCATGACGGCCTTTTACTGCCTTCGTCTGCGTCTGAGCGCATCCGGTCAGTGACTCATCAGTCATGCAACCTCTATCTCATTCTTATGAATGCAGACAATATAGCACGCTGCTGCCCGCTTGTCAATGATTTTCCGCAACTTGCTGTTTCCCAAGCTCCGTTGTCGGTGCTATAATGTGACTGTTCACATCGGCGTCGGATACCGGCGTCGTCACAGGAAAGGAAACCCTTATGTCAATGTCACAAAAAAAAATCGCCCTGTTTTCCGATCTGACCGGCTTTGGCCGCTGTGCCACGGCAGTGGCCCTGCCGATCATTTCAACGCTGAAGGTTCAGTGCGCTCCGGTGCCGACCTCGATCCTATCGACCCATCCCGGCTTTCCGGGTTTTTATATGGATGATTATACCGATAAACTATCGGCTTACCTGGACGGCTGGAGGGCAGCAGACTTAAGCTTTGACGGTATCGCCGCCGGTTTTCTTGGTTCAGGACGCCAGGTCGATATCTTGTCCGGCTTCATCCGGGAATTTCGCAAGCCCGACACTGCCGTCATCATTGATCCTGTGATGGGCGATCACGGCCATCTCTACTCCACCCATACCGCCGATATGTGCGCCGCCCTAAAGCGTCTGGTAAAAGAGGCCACCATCATTACGCCAAACCTGACCGAAGCCTGTCTGCTGACCGATACGCTCTATAGGCCGGAGCGTTTTCGTATCAAGGATCTGCAGGCCATGGCCGAACAGCTGGCAGCTGCCGGACCACAGAAGGTAGTCATCACCGGCATTCGGCAAAAAGACTATATCGCCAATCTGATCTACGAGGCCGGCCAACCACTGCGCTTCTCCCGCAGCTATCATGTCGGCTGCGACAGACCCGGCACCGGTGATATCTTCGCCGCCATCATCGCCGCCGAGACGGTGAAGGGTCTGCCTTTTGTCAGCTCCGTCAAGAAGGCCTCGCGCTTTGTCAAACGTTGTATTTTAAAATCGGAAGAGCTGGGTATCCCGAAGGCTCACGGAGTCTGCTTTGAAGAGGTCTTATCGACCCTGAAATAACATTCAAACCCCACAGTAAAACGGATGAAACTACCCGATTTTGGATTGCTTCATCCATTGTTTGCTATTGTACGCTTTAATTTAATACGATGCTGTCAACCATCTCTTTTAAGACCTTCTTGGAAGCTGCCAGGCGTTCCTGTTCCTCAGGAGAGAACTGCGGGATGACATTTGCCACCTTACCGTTTTTACCGACAATGGTCGGCACCGAATAATAGATGCCCTCCACCGAGTCATAGGTTGATACTGACAGAATAGAGTGATCATCTCGCAAAATGGCCTCCACGATCCGACGCACCGCCAGGGCGATGGCATAATTTGTATATCCCTTCTTCTCAATGATGTAGTAAGCGGAATCTCTGACTTCTGCCTCCACTTCCTTCTTTAATAATTCCAGGTCGATTCCTTCTGTCCGGCAATAATCCGCCAGGGCCACACTGCCGACAAATGCCGAAGACCAGGCTGCAAACTCACTGTCCCCATGCTCGCCGATGATGTGCGCATGAACATTATTGGCGTCGATATCAAAGGCTTCGCCCAACACAAACCGCAGTCGCGAGCTGTCTAGCACGGTACCGCTGCCAAGCACCCGATTGGACGGCAGACCGGACAAGCGGTAGGTGATATAGGTTAGAATATCAACCGGATTGGCCACAACCAACAGGATGGCATTCGGTGAATATTTCACCACCTGCGGAACGATAGACTTAAACACTGCCACATTCTTCTGCACCAGATCCAGCCTTGTTTCTCCCGGCTTTTGCCCGGCTCCGGCCGTGATGATGACGATATCCGAATCCTCTGTCGCCCGATAATCTCCTGCCTGGACATTCACCCGCTTAACAAAGGCTGCTCCGTGTGAAATATCCATACTCTCGCCTTCCGCCTTCTCTCGGTTCACATCCACCAGCACGATATCCGAGGCAATGCCCGCCTCCATCAGGGTAAATGTGGTGGCGCTGCCAACATAACCGGCACCGATCACCGAAATCTTATTTGTCTTTCTCATATGTAACTTCCTTTCATGTCATGATCCCCCCCGGTGCATCATCTTCTCTAAACCCACGTTGTTTCCGATAGGCTGGAGGAGTCTTTACTAATTTCTTCTTTACTGTCACACTATCACAAATATGAGTAAAACGCTACTGTTTTTATTTTGTTTTCTTGTATAAAAGATAATACATAAAAACACATCCATGTTGACAGATAATTCACAGACGGAAAAGCTTAATACTATTCACTACGGCCAGGATTGACAAAGGGTTTTGAATATGCTATTGTTAGCAGGTATTCGATTATCGAATATGGTTTATTCATACTTATGGAGGTATATGATGAAAGGTACAGTAAAGTGGTTTAACACCCAAAAAGGCTACGGATTTATTTCTGATGAGCAGGGCAATGATGTATTCGTACATTACTCAGGCTTGGTAATGGAAGGTTACAAGACCCTGGAAGAAGGACAGGCCGTAGAATTCGATGTTGTGAATGGTGAAAAAGGACCGCAGGCAACAAACGTAACCAGGTTATAATCTAGTTTGTAAGAGTGCCTATTCATATAAACCTTTCGATCCCGTCAGGGTTATAGTTTATGCAGGATTCAGTTACGAGATTATAAAAAGAAGTCATCGCTTTGGTGACTTCTTTTTATTACTTAAAGAACAATTGTCAGTATGCAATTCCATTGGAGGTAGACAATGAGTAAGATATTATCATTACCGGAGGGCTATCGCTCCTCACTCTCCCTATATGAAACCCAAATCGGTATCAAAACAGTAAAGGATTTTTTCCAAAAATCATTGGCTGAAAATCTAAATCTGCTGCGTGTTTCAGCGCCTCTGTTTGTTTTTCCGGAATCCGGACTGAATGATAATCTAAACGGCATCGAACGGCCGGTCAGCTTCGGTATCAAGGAACAAAATGATAAACCGGCCGAGATCGTCCACTCATTGGCCAAATGGAAGCGATCTGCCCTGAAAAAATATGGCTTTGAGGAGGGCTGCGGCCTTTATACCGATATGAACGCCATCCGCCGAGATGAGGATACCGATGCCATCCATTCGATTTTTGTCGATCAATGGGACTGGGAAAAGATCATCCGCAAAGAAGATCGCACAGTTGAAACACTGCAGAAGGTGGTCCGCCAGGTCTATCGTGCGCTGAAGAAGACCGAAAAATATATGGCCATCCAATACGATTACATTGAAGAAATTTTACCGAAAGAGATTCGCTTTATTACTACTCAGGAACTGGAAGACCGCTATCCCGATATGACTGCCAAAGAGCGGGAATATGTTGCCGCCAAGGAATACGGCGCTGTCTTCCTGATGCAGATCGGCAAGGCTCTGCGCAGCGGCCAGCCGCATGACGGCCGGGCACCGGACTATGATGACTGGGATTTAAACGGTGACATCATCGTTTACTATCCGGTCATCGACATCGCTCTGGAGCTGTCTTCCATGGGCATCCGAGTCGATGAGCTGTCACTGGCTAAGCAACTCGCGATCGCCGGCTGCGAGGATCGCAAAACCCTTCCGTTTCAGAAGGCGATCCTGGAAAAGGATCTGCCTTATACCATTGGCGGCGGTATCGGTCAGTCCCGTATCTGTATGTTTTTCCTCAGGAAGGCACATATCGGAGAGGTTCAGGCCTCCCTATGGCCGGAAAAGATGCTGAAAGAGGCGGAACGGCTGGGATTGCAGTTATTATGATCCCCTGCTTGCCAGAAGCATATCAACAAAACAAAAGCGTCACAGACACCCGAGTAATCCTATCTCGTCAGATGCCTGTGGCGCTTTTACATAGAAACGTTTTCCTTAAGAAACACCAACCGATTATTCAGCTACCATATTAAGGGCGATTTCCTTTGTATGTTCTTTCAGATCGGTTCCCAACCATATCGTTTCACCGGAAACCGCCTCCCTCGGGCAAAGCAGACGTACATCTATTTCCTGCGCCTCCTCAAAGGCATAAATAACAGTGGTTTCTGTACCATCCGTCAGCGTAAAGTTCATTTCCAAATAGTCAGTCTTCTCGCCTGTCGGAAGCACATCCCACATTCTATATAAATCAACATACACAATAAAGTTGAGAAATTTTGCCGGCTATATATTATATTTCTTAAGGCTCAGGCGCCTGGCACAGCAGCTCGAAACGCAGTTCCGAAAACTGCACCTGCTGTGCCTCAAATGACTGCAGGTTAACCGAGAAACAATATTGCTGTCCCTGCTGCAGTTCAACCTCATAATATATATCCTCGTCGGCCAGATTAGAGTTTGCCTTGACCTGCAGTTGATAGCGGCCGCTCGGCGCAGTATGATAATAATAGCCCTTCTGCCAGCCGGTCGTCCGATATTCATCCAACAGCATCTGTTTCTTCCGATCAGCCGTAGTATTGAGAAACAAACGCAGGCTGCTAAATCTGTTATCATTGACATTTGTCTGCACTGTGTAAGCATTCTTGCTTTCTGTTACCCCGTCACTGAGTTCTATCGGCGCCGATAACAGAGTTTCTCCCTGCGCCTGAGCAAACCGTAACGGTGCATAAAAGCTATACCCCTGATACGTGACGCCATAAAGCCAGCCGCTGTCCGCCAGCTTAACCTGATGCTCGATGCTGACACCCCACTGTCCGCTTTTCTCATCCCTCTTCAGGTCGTAAACCGAATCTCCCAAAATGACATAAAGATATTGACTATCGGAAAAACGTTGGATCAATCTCAGCTCATCGATTCCGTTTCCGGCGATCCGATCCAGATACTGCTCCCGCTCCAGCTTGGCGCCACTCTGTAACAGGGCTTCAACCTGCGGTGCCGCCGGCTGATCCTTGTCGATGATGGCCGGACTGTAGAGCTTATCTTGCAGAGCATCATAGGAAAAGTAATAGTCTTGTAACACATATTCCGCCACATCAAAAACCACTGCATCCGGCTGAAAAAGATTCAAATAATATTCGATATTAAAAATATTCTGGTAATTATGAACACTGATATATGAGCTGGCGCGGCTGGCCAAAAACTGCCGGCCACGGTTCCAATAGCTTCCCTGAAAGACCAGCAGCTTCGGATACTTGTCAGCCTCCGGCAGCTGATTCTGCTGATAGGCGAAGGATCTGAACTGAGGATTTATCTCCAGCTCCCCGCTGTAGGAAGCCGTTATATCCTTCACTTCCGACTTCAAGGTAAAAACCGGCGTTTCCTCATGAATAGCAAACTCCGACTGCTTTAAGGTGGTCTGTACCTCAGTCGAGATATCAAACTGCGATTTTTCCAATGGCGCTAAATCCGGAAAATCCCGACGCAAACGATCCACCAATGCCTCGGCAGCATAGAAATGCCCCAGATCATTCCAGTGTCCGGCATCATACTGAACATTATATACCTGCTCTGTCCGGCTCTTTTCCTTCAGCAACGGGGTAAAGTCAATATAATTTACCCCAAGCTCGTCAAAACGCTCCATCAGTTGCTTTACCCAGACCGAATCTCGATGCACACCGACCGGCAGGTACTGTGTGTATATACTCTCCTTCTGCGGATCAAACATCAGGTAGAATTTGACTCCCCTTTGCTGACAATACTGCTGCAGTCGCAGCATCCCTCGCGCAAACTGTTCATGATAATCCCCAAACCTTTGGTTTCCATTCATGGAAGAAAACACATAACCATCACGCCCATAGTCATACAGCGGATGGGACAATTGGTTGAATGCAGCAGCGTGCAGCCTGTCATAGGCATTTACCATTTCATCTCGAAATCCAATGCGATCTTGAATATATTCCTCCATTTTTCTTGGAAAATCTTCACAAAACAGTTCAGGCATCTCCACCAACATCCGATTATCAATTTCAGACACGAACTCCTTTTGTCTGTTCAGAAATACCGGCGGCAGGATCAGGCAAAGGATGGATGCTATCACAAATACAAAGTGGATTACTTTTTTCATAGCACCTCCTAAAATTGAAAATATAAAAACGGGCTGTAGGATGAATTCACGACAAACAATATTGAAGTGACCAGCAGAACCAACAGACCGAGCTTTTCCAGCAGCAGGACAGCAGGCTGCTCATGCAGTCTGCACAGCTGTTTCTTGAACGGAAATACCGGCAGGATCGAACCGAGCATAGCGATCACGAGCAGGATCAGGATCTTTTGCGAGGCAAAATATCGCCAACTCAGATCGTAGCTGCTGCCGCTGCGATAACTGAACATCTGATTGATGGTTGTCGTAAAATCCTTCCAGTCGCCGGACATAAATAAAATCCAGCCAAAAAAGACCACCATCATGGTAAATGCCCATTTGCACACCCCCGGAATCAGTCGGTACCAGTGCTTATCCCTGATACAGCGTTCAAGCAGCATGACAATACCGTGCAGCAGCCCCCAGAGAATAAAGGCCCAGTTCGCCCCATGCCAGACACCGGTCAGAAAAAAGACGATTAACAGATTCAAGTACACATTACCCCGTCTGTTTCCGCCGAGCGGTATATAGATATATTCTCGGAACCAGGTTCCCAGAGAAATATGCCATCGCCGCCAAAATTCCGTGATCGACCTTGAAATATACGGAAATTTAAAGTTTTCCTTCCAGCTAAAGCCAAAGATCCGAGCCAGGCCGATGGAGATATCCGAATAACCGGAAAAATCATAATATAGCTGGAAAAAGTACATGACCGCATTTAACCACAAACTCACCGTATCAGCTGAGCCCTGCAGCAAAATCGACTCACTGATACTAAATCCCTGTGCTCCCAGAGAATCGGCGATAATAGCCTTCTTGGCATATCCAATGATGATACGCTGCAGTCCGCTGCTGATCTGTGCAAGCGTCGGAGCCGGTCGTCTGAGCTGATCGGAGAAATCCCGCCACAGGATGATCGGACCGGATGTCAGCTTCGGAAAGAAACTGATAAACAGCAGAGCATCCCAAAAACTGCCCGGTTCGGCATCTCGCCGATAAATGTCCACCAGATAAGAAACTGCTTCAAAGACCACAAAGGAGGTGCCGATCGGTACCAACAGCGTGTTGGCAAAACCGGCAGCCTCCTGCTCTCCTTGAAAGATTTCAATGATAAACGAAACATAATTAAAATACACCAAAAAGGCGGTAACAGATGTTATGCCGCCGGCCAGCCACAAGCGTATCCGCTTAATTTCACCGTTTTGCTGAGCAAAATAAATCACATTTCCGAACAGATAAACCACCAGCACAAAGGCCAGAAACAGCCACAGAGTATCGATGCTGCCCCAGGCATAAAAGGCTACACTGATCAGAATAGCAAAAGCGTTCTGCAGCTTATCCGAACGAAAACGGCTCAGTCCCCAATACAACAGGATCGATACCGGTAAAAAAATGAACAAAAACGCTGATTGTGTATATCCCATATTTTCTGCCTCTTTCTAGTGTTCATTCCCCGGACTTTCTACTGTTCTTTTGACAAAGCTGCCCGATAGGCCATCAGACCGGCGATGGTCTTGCCGTCCACGATCCTCCCGGTCAGAACCATATCTGTCAGTTCATCCAGCGTAAATGCTTGAAGTTCCAGATTCTCGTCCTCATCCCAGTTTTTCTCGGTCTTAGTCAGTCCCCTTGCCACAAATACATCGATCCGCTCTCCGCAAAAGGCCACTGTCGTATACAGGGTGATCAATAACTCCGGCGGCTGTTCACTGCGCCAGCCGGTTTCCTCCTCCAACTCTCTGACAGCGCAATCAAGAAAATCCTCCTCCTCACTGTCACGACCGCCGGCCGGGATCTCCCACAGCTCACTATCGCAGGCGCTTCTGAACTGTCTGACCAGCAAAATCCGTCCATCCGGCAGCACCGGAATAACTGCCGCCGCTCCGCGGTGTCCGATGAAATCCCATTTTTTTATGTTTCCGTTTCCAAACTGCATTGTATCCTCATAGAGGCTGATGATGCGCCCCTGATGCATCAATTTCCGATCAAGCCGCTTTACCCATTCGCTCATTGCAAATCCCCTTCACTTTACCACTATCTATTTTTAACCGTTATCGTCTGTTTCCTGCTGCATCTCAATAATTTTGGCATGGCAGGCACGACCGGCCTCCCATATGCTATGCCGGAAGCCGCCGGCTTCCAGAGCCTCTACTGCGGCGATCGTCGTTCCGCCAGGCGAGCATACTTTATCTTTTAAGACAGCCGGATGCTCTCCTGTCTGCAGCACCATCTCTGCCGCGCCGGCAACCGCCTTGGCCGCAAAATGACAGGCCTGTCGGCGAGACAGCCCATAACGCACGCCGACATCTGCCAGGGTCTCGATAAACAGATCCACGTAGGCCGGACTGCTGCCGCTGATGCAGGTCACAGCTGCCAACTGCTCCTCTTTCACAACCTCAACCTCAGAGAAGGTTTCCAGAAATTCTAAAATCTGTTGCTCTTCGGCGACTGAAAAAACCTCGGACTCATAGGCCATGCCGGTCATGCCCTGACCGATCAGAGCCGGTGTGTTCGGCATCGCCCGCACCACCCGGCGGTGACCGCCCAGCAGCTCCGACACAACTGCCAGACTATGCCCCGGAGCGATCGAAAGTACGATATGGTGCTCCTGTAAGAACGGCCGCAGAGCAAGCGCCGCCGCCTCATAGTGCTGCGGCTTGATCGCCAGGACGAGCAGCTTCGCCTGTTCGGATACTTCGGCTGCCGAATCGCAGGCTCGCACACCGTTTGCCGCACTGACAGCCGCTGCTCTTTCCGGCTCCGGTTCATAAAAGCATAATTCATTCCGATCCATTTTTGCGGCAGCGGCTGCCAGCATCGCGCTGCCCATGTTTCCCATTCCGATCCAACCGATCTTCATATCTGCCTCCTTTTAAACGTAATGCCACCTTGTGTTTAATCAGACAGATATCTCTGCCCGGACCCCCAGCTCCGAACGATAGGCCTTAAGAATCGGTGCAATGACGTTTTGCAAAAACTGTTCGGTCTGACTGACAGCACAACCGATATAGGCCTCCGGCTGCATTAGCTGCCGCAGCTCCTCCAGACTCATCGGGAAATCCTCGCTGGCCGCAATCAGTTCCAGTAAATTGTTATCTTTTCCTTCCACCTTCACCTGCTTGGCCGCTTCCATTGACAACAAACGGATCTGTTCATGCAACTCCTGCCGGTCGCCGCCGGCCTTCACTGCATCCATCATGATGTTTTCTGTAGCCATAAACGGGAGTTCGGAGCGCAGGCGCTTCTCGATGACCTTCGGATAGACCACCAGACCGTCAGCCACATTCAGCATCAGTTCGAGAATACCGTCGCAGGCCAGGAAGCCCTCGGCCATGGCCAGTCTCTTATTGGCCGAGTCATCTAAGGTTCTCTCAAACCACTGCTCGGCAGCGGTCTGGAGCGGATTGGCTGCCGCACTCATAACATAACGGGACAGAGCGGCGATCCGTTCGCTGCGCATCGGATTTCGTTTATATGCCATGGCCGATGAACCGATCTGGTTTTTCTCGAACGGTTCCTCGACCTCTTTCAAATGCTGTAACAGACGAATATCATTGGAAAATTTATGGGCGGAAGCAGCGATACCGGCCAGCACCTGATAGACTCTGGCATCCACCTTGCGGGAATAAGTCTGTCCCGACACCGGATAACAGCCACTGAAGCCCATCTTGTCGGCGATCATCGGGTCAAGCTTGGCAATCAGCTCCTCATCACCGTTAAAGAGTTCCTTAAAGCTGGCCTGGGTGCCGGTGGTTCCCTTGGAACCGAGCAGCCGCAGGGTTGATAGCACATAATTAACATCCTCCAGATCCATCACCAACTCCTGCAGCCAAAGGGTCGCCCGCTTTCCGACGGTCACCGGTTGAGCCGCCTGAAAATGAGTGAAGCCAAGAGTCGGCAGAGCCTTGTACTGATCGGCAAAACCGGCCAAACGCTCGATCACATTAACCAGCTTGCGACGCACCAGAAGCAAGGCCTCTTTCATAATGATCAGATCCGTGTTGTCTCCGACATAACAGCTGGTGGCGCCCAAGTGAATGATACCCTTGGCTTTCGGACACTGTAATCCATAGGTATGGACATGAGCCATTACATCATGACGAACTTCTTTTTCGCGGGCGGCCGCCGCCTCATAATCAATGTCATAAATATGAGCCTTCAGCTCCTCGATCTGCTCCTCGCTGATCGGCAGCCCCAACTCGCGCTCGGTTTCCGCCAGAGCAACCCAGAGCTTACGCCAGGTTGAAAACTTCATCTCCGGCGAAAAAATATACTGCATTTCCTTGCTTGCGTAACGGCCGGAAAGTGGACTCTCATAACGATCTCTCATCTTGTTTCTCCTTTGTGTAACTTGATGTCAGCAGCCGGACCACAGCAGAAACGGCTGTCAGTCTAGGCTTCAAATTCTCCGCGGATATCCTCGGTCGGCGGTTCCATCGGATAACGGCCGGTAAAGCACCCGCGGCAGATACCCCGCCCCGCCGCCAGTCCATCCAGTCGTTCCGGTTTCAAATAAGCCAGACTGTCGGCATAAATCTCATCTCGAATCTGATCAATGGTCTTGCGGTAGGCGATCAGCTGTTCCCTGGCCGGCACGTCGATACCAAAATAACAGGGATATAAAAACGGCGGCGATGCAATGCGCACATGCACTTCGACAGCACCGGCTTCCTTCAGCATATTGATGATACGGGCGCTGGTTGAACCGCGGACGATCGAATCATCTATCATAATGACCCGCTTGCCCTTAACCGCCTCAGCCAAGACATTTAGCTTCACTCGGATCGATGAGATGCGATTGCTCTGACTTGGCTGGATAAAAGTTCGACCGACGTAGGCATTCTTGACAAAAGCAGTTCCGTACGGTATGCCGCTGGCCAGTGAATAGCCCAGGGCGGCGGCATTTCCGGACTCCGGCACACCGACCACCAAATCAGCCTCGACCGGCGAGTCTTCGGCCAAAAATCGTCCAGCCGACACCCTGGACTGAAAGACCGAAAAGCCGTCGATGTTGGTATCCGGTCTGGCAAAATAAATGTATTCAAAAACACAACGAGCCTGCTTCTGCTTCGGCAGACAAAGGCTGGTATCAGACAAAAGCCGGCCGTCGGCGGTAACAGTCACCACCTCACCGGGCTCGACATCACGAATAAATTCTGCCCCCAAGGTATCCAGCGCACAGGATTCGGAGGTTATGATGAAGGTGTCATCCAGCCGTCCGATACAAAGCGGCTTAAAACCGTATGGATCCCTCACACCGATCAGCTTGCGCGGTGAAGCCACTACCAACGAATAGGCGCCCTTGACCCGCCCCATAGCCTGCACCACAGCCGCTTCAACACTGGGGCTGGTGATCCTAGCTTTGGCGATCTCGTAAGCGATCACCTCAGTATCAATGGTGGTCTGAAAGATCGATCCGTTGACCGACAGATCCCGTTTCAGCTCCGGCGCATTGATTAGATTCCCGTTATGGGCCAGACTGAGCGTTCCCTTGATATAGTTTAAAACCAACGGCTGTGCATTCTCTCTGGTTGAACTACCGGCGGTTGAGTATCTGGTATGGCCGACCCCCAGATTCCCGAGCAGGCCTTCCAAACTGTTGTCGGTAAAAACCTCATTGACCAGCCCCATCCCCTTTTGCAGATGAACCTTGACCGATTTGGCCTGAGTATCCGTGACTGCAATACCGCAGCTTTCCTGACCGCGGTGCTGTAGGGCAAACAAACCATAATAAATAAGAGAGGCCACATTCTGACCGCTGATGTCATAGGCGCCGAAGACACCGCATTCTTCCTTGATATGATCGTCATGTTCGCTAAGTGTTAGATATTCCATATTTCTCCTTTGATCACCCCGCTGATCCGCCCGGTTCGTCGAAACAGCAGACAGGCAGCCTTTCATGAAAAAACAGATAGGTAGCCCTTCTTAAAAAGGCTACCTGACCTGACCGGCATCCTCCCGTTTAGTACAGTCCCAAACGTTTGGATACTTCTTCATATGCTTCTTCCACACCGCCCATATCTCTTCGGAAACGGTCCTTGTCTAACTTCTCATTTGTTCTTTTGTCCCACAGACGGCAGGTGTCCGGCGAAATCTCATCCGCCAGTACGATCTGACTGTGAAAACGTCCGAACTCCAGCTTAAAATCAATCAGCGCGATTCCCAGATGCGCAAAATACTCGATCAAAATTTCATTGATCTTTCTGGCATAACCGGAGATAGTTTCCAGTTCTTCCTTGGTTGCCAGACCGAGAGCCAGGGCATAATCATCATTGATGAACGGATCGCCCAGCTCATCATTTTTATAGCTGTATTCCAGGATCGGGCATAGCAGTGCCGTTCCTTCTTTCACGCCCATGCGTTTAGAAAAACTGCCTGCCGCCACGTTGCGGATGATTACTTCCAGCGGAACGATCTCCACCTTCTTCACAGCGGTTTCTCGTTCACTTAATTCTTTTACCAAATGGGTCGGAATGCCGGCCTTTTCCAGTATTTTAAAGATATGATTGCTCATCCGGTTATTGATCACGCCCTTCCCCTCTATGGTTCCGCGTTTTACACCGTTAAACGCCGTCGCGTCATCCTTGTAATCCACAATCAGGATCTCCGGATCATCTGTTAAAAACACTTTTTTTGCCTTGCCTTCATACAACAGTTCGAGCTTCTTCATTCGTCCACCATTCTTTCTTTCGTGCATCCGTCCGGATTGATTGATAGTTATGATTGATTATTAAGCTTCTGCTTCTATTCTATTACCGGCTGTCTGGCCAAGGGCCCGCCAGCTTAAATAGGCATACATAAATGCGTCGATCTTACCATCCAAGACCGCTGTTGTGTTGCTGGTTTCCTCCGCCGTGCGCAGATCCTTAACCATACTATAGGGTTGCAGCACATAGGAACGTATTTGATTTCCCCAACCGATCTCCGTTACGTCGCCGCGGATATCGGATAGTTTTTTGGCATTTTCCTCCTGTTTCAGCAGATACAGCTTCGCCTTTAACATCTGCATCGCCTTATCTTTATTGCTGTGCTGAGAACGTTCGTTTTGACACTGTACCACGATGCCGGTCGGCAGGTGAGTAATACGGATGGCCGATGAGGTCTTATTGATATGCTGACCACCGGCGCCGCTGGAACGATAGGTATCGATCCGCAGGTCATCATCCCTGATCTCAATATCGACATCTTCTTCGATATCCGGCATCACATCACAAGATGAGAAGGATGTCTGTCGCTTTCCGGCCGCATTAAACGGTGAAATCCGCACCAGACGGTGCACACCCTTTTCACTTTGCAGATAACCGAAAGCATTCTCTCCGTTTACCTGGAAGGTCACCGACTTAACACCGGCTTCTTCGCCGTCCAGATAATCCAGCACCTCGACACTGAAGCCGTGGGCGGCTGCCCAACGAGTATACATCCGGTACAGCATTCCGGTCCAGTCACATGCTTCGGTACCGCCGGCGCCGGCATGTAGGGTGACGATGGCGTTATGATCATCAAATTCTCCGGATAACAAGGTTTTCATCTTAATTCCGGCAAAACGACTCTCATACTGTGCCGTGATCTCGGCCAGTTCATCTACCAGGCTAAGATCCTGCTCCTCTTCTCCCATCTCGATCAACGTCTCAATCTCATCCAACATCTCCTGCAGAGCAGCAATGGTCTCGACATCATCCTTTAAACTTTTCAACTCCCGCATCGCATGCTGGCTTTTTTCCGGTACATCCCAAAAATCCGGCTCCTCCATTCGACGCTCTAATTCCTGAATCTTCTGTTCCTTGACAGCTAAGTCAAAGTGAATCCCTCAGATCTAATAATGGTTTTTTGTAGCTTGACAGTTTCATGCGATATGCATCAAACTCTACCATTTATCATCACCCCTTTACATATGTGCTATGATTTTCAATACAACACCGCTATACTACCATATTTCAAGCGATATCACAAGTAAACCGCGCAAATCTTTTACTATATACAAATAAAAATATAATTGTATTTAATCAGTTTTTTTCAATTGGCTGTTTGATCAAAAAAGACCGGAAAGCGCTTTATCCTTCCGGTCTTACAACTATTTTGTTTTTATTCACGCCTTACCGTACACAATGGATCAGTTCATTGATATCACTCACTCCATGCCGCTCCATAAAGCTACGCATTCCCTGAATGACCTCCAGCGCGGCACAGGGATTATGGAAGCTCGCGGTACCGACAGCCACCATAGTAGCGCCGGCCATCATCAGCTCCAACGCATCCTCGGCCGTCATTACGCCGCCCATACCGATGATCGGCAGGGACACCGCTTCTGCCACTTGATGGATCATACGCACAGCGATCGGCTTGATGGCCGGACCGGATAAGCCTCCGGTCCGATTGGCCAGGGCATAATCCCTCCGCTCGATATCAATCTTCATACCGGTAACAGTATTGATCAATGATACTGCATCGGCTCCGCCGGCTTCGGCCGCCCGGGCCATCTCGGTGATATCAGTCACATTCGGACTGAGCTTCATGATCACCGGCTGTTTGGCATATTTTTTCATTTCCCGGGTAATGCTTTCGATACAGTCCGCATTCTGGCCGAAGGCTATACCGCCCTCCTTGACATTCGGACAGGAGATGTTGATTTCCAGCATATCGACCGGCTCATCGGACAGTCGCTCGACCACCGCTATATAATCTTCCGTACTCTTACCGCAGACATTGACGATCACCCGTGCTCCGGCCGCTTTTAAAAACGGCAGGTCGCGCTTACAAAACACCTCAACACCGGGATTTTGCAGTCCTATGGCATTTAACATACCTCCATAGGTTTCAGCGATACGCGGTGTCGGATTGCCCTTCCACGGAATAGCCGAAACCCCCTTTGTCGTCACTGCCCCGAGAGCAGCCAGGTTGACAAAGTCGGCATACTCCATGCCGGAACCGAAGGTTCCGGACGCCGTTGTAATCGGGTTATCAAATGTCAGTCCGCAAAGAGAAACCTTGATATTGGTCCCCATTATAAAACCACCTCTGAAACGTGGAATACCGGTCCCTCAACACAGACACGGGCATTGTCGACATTGGTATGCCCATCTGTTTCTGCGGTTTCACAAACACAGGCCAGGCAGGCACCAATACCGCAGGCCATCCGCTCTTCCAGCGAGAAGTAACCGTCCAGTTCCTCTTCCTCTATATATTTTTTCAAAGCCTTCAGCATCGGCTTCGGGCCGCAGGCAAAGAGCATATCCCCCGGAATATTTTCCTCACGGATGGCATCCAGCACATTCCCCTTCACTCCCTGGCTGCCGTCCTCGGTCGCGATATACACCTGCCCATATTGTCTAAACTCATCTGCCAAAAACACTTCATCACGATATCCCAGGACGATCAACGACGGCTGCTCCAGCCGCTTGGCCACCTCCAGCAGGGGCGGTACACCGACACCGCCGCCGATCAATAAGGCCACCTTATCGTTGGCCTTTTCCATCGGAAAGCCATTGCCGAGCGGTCCGATCAAGCGAATCTGATCTCCGGCCTGCAAGGCGGCAAACTCCGTTGTCCCCTTGCCTACAACCCGATACACCAAACGGATACGGCCGCCGTTTTCATCAATTTCACAGATGCTGATCGGCCGCGGCAGCAAACCGCTGCCATCTCGCAGGTACAGATTTACAAATTGTCCCGGTTTTGCCTCGGCAGCTATCTTCTCGCATTTGATCCACATACTGTAGACATCGGACGATAGCTGCTCCTGACTCTGTATGTCGCCTTGATCCATAGTTTTTTCTGACATTTTCGTTTTTTTACCTTTCTTTTCTTGAAAAATCTCCCGGACGGTACCGGTGCCTTAGTGGTTCCGCCTCTTAAAAGATCGAGGCAATATCTTCTCGCATGGCGATCACTGCCGCCCTGGCCGCTTCCGCAAAGTGTTCGGCTCCGTACTCACGGTAACCCGGCTGCTGATAGGCTGCAATGATGCCGCGTGAGGAATTTACGATCGCTCCCAGACCATCCGCATTGAAAAAGGGCTTCAGATCCTTGGCCGCTCCGCCCTGAGCGCCGTAGCCCGGTACCAGGATATAGGCCTGCGGCATCTGTGCTCGCAGAGCTGCTCCCATTTCCGGATAAGTAGCGCCGACGACGGCGCCGATGCTGCTGTAACCATCCTCGATCATATCCGCTCCCCAGGCGTTGACCATATCGGCTACCAGCTCGTATAAGGGCCGGCCGTTTATCAACTGATCCTGAAATTCGCCGCTCGACGGATTAGAAGTCTTTACCAGTACAAACAAACCCTTATCTTCTTCCCTGCAAACATCGACAAAGGGTACCACGCTGTCCGAACCCATATAGGGGTTAACGGTACAAAAATCCACCTCCAGCGAAGTTGACAGCTTTTGATCACCGACCTGTACCTTCCCGAGATGACCCATGGCATAACTTTTTGAGGTCGATCCGATGTCGCCGCGCTTGATATCGCCGATCACCACCAAGCCCTTTTTCTTACAGTAGGACACTGTCTTGGCATACGCCGCCAGCCCCGGCAGGCCATATTGCTCATACATGGCAATCTGAGGCTTGACGGCCGGAATCAGCTCATAAACAGCATCAACGATGCTCCTATTATATTCCCAAATGGCAGCTCCCATGGCTTCCAGATTATAACCATATTCGTCATAAGCCTTCTGCAGCAGCTGCGGCGGAATCAGCGCCGGAGCCGGGTCAAGACCGACCACGATCGGCGCTCCGGTTGTACGAATCTTTTGAATCAGGGTACGAATCATACTTTGTCCTCCTTCCGGTAAACTGTCTTACCGGCCAAAATGGTGCGAATTACCGCCCCATGTACTGTCATACCGTCAAACGGCGTATTTCTCCCTTTAGAATAAAAAGTCTGCGCGTCAACTGTCTCGATGCGCCGCGGATCAAAGATCACGATATCCGCCGTCGCTTTGGTCTGCAAACTTCCCTTACCGTTTTTCAGTATCCGCGCCGGAGCCGCGCTCATACGCTCGGCCATCTGCAACGGACTTAACAGTCCCGGCTTCACCAGATAGGTATAAGTCAATGCCGCCGCTGTTTCCAGACCGACGATACCAAACGGAGCCTCTCGAAAGGAACGGCATTTTTCCTCCGGACTGTGCGGCGCATGGTCGGTAGCAATGCAATCCATAATGCCGGATGACAATCCCTGCCGTAAGGCCTCCGCATCCGCCTGCGTGCGCAGCGGCGGATTCATCTTATAATTTCCGTCATCTGCGGGAATATCATCCGTCGTCAGGATAAAATGATGCGGACAAACCTCGGCTGTTACCGGCAGACCGGCTTCCTTGGCCTGTTTGACCAGCTCCACACTGCCGGCGGTCGAGCAATGACAAAGATGTAATCTGGCACCTGTTTTAGCAGCCAGTCCGATATCCCGGGCGACGATCACATCCTCCGCTTCATTGGTGATACTCGGCAAGCCCAGCTCGGTCGCTTTGCTATCCGCATTCATCACGCCGCCGCGCACCAGCCCGATGTCTTCACAATGCGCCAGCACTGCCAGATCAAGCCCGGCTGCCAGCTCCATTGCCTTTTCATACAGGTCTGCGTCCATTACCGATTTTCCATCCTCGCTGATGGCCACACAACCGGCCTTCGCCATCTCTTCGATGGCGGATAACTGCTGTCCGACCTGCCCGACGGTAATGGCGCCGCACTGGCAGACATTGGTCAGGCCGATGCGGGCAGCCTCCTCCTGCACATACCGAACCACCTCGGCACTGTCAGCCACCGGTTTTGTATTCGGCATGGCCACTACCGTGGTATAACCGCCGGCTGCGGCTGCCCGACTGCCGCTGGTGATATCCTCCTTATAAGTAAACCCCGGATCACGCAGATGCACATGCATATCAATAAAACCCGGCATAACCCAGCAGCCGGCCGCTTCGATCACCTCATCGTCCGGCCGGATCGCCGCCTTACCAACCTGTTCGATATAACCGTCAACCACACGAATATCTGTTACACGATCCAGCTTCTGCTGCGGATCCAACACACGACCGCCGCGAATGACCAATCCCATATAACTCTCCTTCTTAAAGGGGGCTGCCGCTGTTACCGTGCAGCCCGGGGTAAGCTTTTATCTTTTTTATTCTAGCATAGCCGCCATATCCTATCAACATTCAAGTTCAAAGTAAAACTGAACGCCGTTATCATAATTGACAGCGCCGAAATCCTGACCGAGGGTCGTCATGATAGCCTTAACAATCGACAGGCCGACACCGGTACCGCCATATTCACGGCTACGCGCCTTATCGGCTTTATAGAATTTATCCCAGATCTTCTCCATGTCTTCATCGGCAATCGGCCGGCCGGTATTAAAGATACCGATCCGCACATGCCCTTCATCCCGTTTCCTGATGGTAATCTCGATCCGTTTTTCACCGTCCAGATGATTCAGCGCATTGGTCAGATAGTTTGTCACCACTTCTTCCACCTTGAACTCATCACCCCAGACCTCATAATCATCCTCAATCCGGTAGTCGATGGTCGCCCCCTTTTGTTTGATCAGAATATTGGCATTTGCCACCACCGCTTCCACCACTTCTTTGATCGAAAAATGCTCGATGGTCATATCATCATAGCCGCTTTCCAATGAGTTCAGCGTCATCAGCTTCTTAACCATCTGGTTCATCTTTTCCGCTTCGTCCATGATGACCTCACAGTAGAAGTTGCGGCTCTCCTCATCCTCGTTAACGGATGACTGCAAGCCTTCGGCATAGCCCTGAATCAACGCCAGCGGCGTCTTCAGCTCATGCGAAACATCAGATAAAAAGGCCTTCTGAGCCTCGGCCGCTTTCTCCTTGGCCTCGATATCACGGCGTAGCTCCAGGTTCATATTTTTCAGATTGGTAATTGTCTTCTCCAACGCCATCGACATCTCATTGAAATTCTTTCCGAGCAGATCGACCTCATAACAGCCATGGCCGGTATACTTCGTCTTAAAATCCAGTTCTGTCATTTTTTGCGACAGCACCGTTAGTTTTTTGATCGGTCTGGTCACCTGCGAAGTAGCAAACAGGATGGCGATCACGCCGACCACGATACCGCTCAGGCCCAGATAGGTGGTAAATGAACCGGCGGCCACCGCATTTTGCTGTATACCCTCGATCGGGGTCAGCATCAGGAAATAGTCGCCGTTTTCATAATAGCCCCACATCATTAAATAGTTCAGCTCATGATCCTTGAACTTAACCGTCGAAATGTTATAATTTTTTGCAGTCCGTACCCGTTTGGCCTCGATGATGGAACCGGTCTGACCCAGCAGGCTGCCCTCCATTTTAGCTTGCAGACTTTGGGTTTGCCGCTCGCCTTCTGTACTGAAGTAAACCAGGCCGCTGCCCTCATCAACCGAGATCATGGCCACATTATAGGCCTCCGCCCTGTCACGCACCTCACGCACAAAGCGTTCATCCAGTCGTCTGGCCTTCAGCTCACCGGTGGTTTCGTACAGGCTCTCGAGCGTTGATACCTTCCGGGAGATAAAGAAGCGCTCCAGCAGCAGCATATTTCCGACCAGCATGATCAGCATGATCATCAGCACGATCGACACAAAGATGATGATCATCTGTTTCCGTAAGGTTTTCATACTGCGGCTCCTTTACTCGTTGACCTCGAACTTATAGCCCATCCCCCAGATGGTTTTAATATACGAGCCCTTCTTACCCATCTTGCTGCGCAGCTTTTTCACATGGGTATCAATGGTTCTGGCATCTCCGAAATAATCGTAATCCCAAACATGATTGAGGATCTTCTGTCTGGACAGAGCCAGACCGCGGTTTTCAATAAAGTAGACAAACAGCTCAAACTCTTTATAGCTTAAGTCAATCGGCTGACCGTCGATGGTCACGCAGTGAGCCGCCTTATTGATCTCGATGCCGCCGATGCTTAAGATCTCATCCGCTCCCAGCTTATAGCTGCGGCGTATCAAGGCATTCACCCGTGCCACCAAAATCTTCGGGCTGAATGGCTTGGTGATATACTCGTCTACTCCCAGGTCAAAGCCCTGGATCTCATCTGATTCGGCTGATTTTGCTGTCAGCATGATAATCGGAACATCCGACTCTTTGCGAATCTCTTTACATACCTCCCAACCGGTCATTCGCGGCATCATCACATCCAAAATCACCAGCGAAATACTGTTATCGCTGAAAAAGATATCTATGGCCTGACTGCCGTCTTCGGCCTCAATCACCTGATACTCCTCTTTTTGCAGAAAATCCCGTATCAGCTTACGCATTCTGCTCTCATCGTCCACTACTAAAATCTTGATCTGATCCATCTATTTATCCTCCCGTTACCAAAATGCTTTTCTTATTATCATACACTAATTCTGTGAATTCCCTGTGTAACTGCGATCAATTTTTACAATGCAATGATCTCCCGGTCGTTGCCGCTGTATAGCTTCTACCAGCTGCTGCAGAACAGTTTCCTCCTGCTCCGGCAGATAACGGTAAGGCAATACGATATCAAACAAATAGGTGAAACCGTTATCCCCTTCCACCATTCGGAAATCATGCATCGAAATCTGCCCGTCGATCTCTGTCAGTAAGCCCATTAACCATTGTTGTCGCTCGATCGTCAAAGCTGTTGGAGGCATGGTCGGATCAATGTGGATAACCAGCAGCAAGCCCATGGCGCGGGCGATATCCCGTTCAATGCGGTCGGCCAGAACATGCGCCTCCTCCATGGTCATGGTATTTCGGACCTCGGCGTGAATAGAAGCAATGTTCTGTCCGGCACCGTAATTATGAATCAGCAAATCATGACAGCCATCTATATCCGGATAGCCGGTGACAAAATCTTCTATGCTCTGATAATAGGCCGGCTCTACCGGTTCCCCGATCAGCGGCTGCAAAGTCTCGATGGCCAGCATGATACCGTTCTTCATCACCAAAAGCGATACGATCAACCCCATCCAACCATCAATATTCAGCTTCCAGAAAAAGACCACCGCCAATGAAACCACTGTCGCCAGTGTCACCCAGACATCACTGAGGGCATCGGCTCCGGTAGCCGTGCAGACCTTTGAATCCAGCTGTCGGCCGGCTATCGTATTCACCCGCCATAACCAAACCTTGATCAGCATAGAAGCCAGGAGCACCGCCAGCATCAGCGGGGTCACCAGTAACGGCTGCGGCTCCAGCAGCCGACCGATACTGCCGCGAAACAGACTAAAACCCATTTGCAAAACCAGGAAAGCCACAACAAAGGCCGAGATGTATTCGATGCGACCATGACCGTAAGGGTGTTCGGCATCGGCCGGCTTCCCTGAAAAATATGCCCCGATCAAACCGATCACCGAAGCAGTGCTGTCCGATAAGTTATTGAAGGCATCGGCTACTACCGCCATACTGCCGCCCCATAGACCGATCACGGCTTTGATGATGAATAAAAAGACATTGGCGGCAATACCATAGCCGCTGATGCGCTGCAACCGCTTCCCCCGGTCCTGTATCTGATTTTCCTGCATAATGCTCCCTTCTGAGAATGCTCAATAGTTGTGCTGCCTATCACTCTCCGGCAACTGTTCTGCGGCAATCGCTCCCCTCTTTCAGCTCCCAGGCCCGGATCAGTTTCTCCACCGCCGCCTGAAGCTCTGCCTCCGGCAGACCGGCAAAGCCGATCATCAAATGACCGTCTGCCGCTCCGTTTCCTTCTTCATCGACCGGATAGACCTGCACCCCGGCCTGCGCTGCTAAGCGAATGGCCTCATCGGTATTCAGTCCGGTCAGCCGAACATTCACATGTAAACCGCTGTCCGAGCGTTCCAACACCAACCCCTTATAACCGCTCAAGCTGTCGCAAAGCGTTTCATAGCGATGCTTATAGATCAGCCGCATGCGATTAATGTGTCGTTCAAAATATCCCCCTGAAACAAAGAGCGCGGCTGTCAGCTGCTCCTGCTTGGACACTGTATTGGCCAGATCGACCGACAGCTTCCGATAGGCTGTCAGCAAATCCGGCGGCAGTACCAGATAGCCGATGCGAATGGCCGGTGTAATGGATTTAGAAAAGGTTCCGATATAGATCAGTCGCTGCGAACGATCATAGCCTTGCAGCGCCGGAATCGGTTTTCCACGGTAGCGAAATTCGGAATCATAATCATCCTCAATGATGTAACGCCCTTCGTTCTCGCCGACCCAATTCAAAAGCTCCAGCCGTCTGGCCAGCGGCATCACGACGCCAAGCGGAAATTGATGCGATGGCATCACATAAGCCACATCTGCCTGTTTCTTACGCAGCTCCTCCGCTCTCAAGCCCTGCTCATCTCCGCTCACCGGACAGATGGTAAAGCCCTGCCTCTGCAATAAGCGATAGGCCTTCGGATAGGTCGGTCGTTCCATGGCAATGCGCAGCGCCGGCGGCAGCAACTGCCCCAAGAGCAAAAGCAGATAGTCTGCACCGGCCCCGATGACGATCTGTTCCGGCCGACAGTTGACCTGTCTGGCCTGATACAAATATTCGGCAATGGCCGTGCGCAGCCGTTCCTCTCCTTGCACATCTCCTGCCTCATACAGTTTCGCCCCATAATCGGCGGCTACCCGACGGTGCAGCCGCTGCCAGGTGGCATGCGGAAACAGTCCGGTGTCAACACCAAAGGGCGAACAATCATATAGGCAGTCCTCATTTCCGCCTGCTCTGTCGTCCGTTCTCTCAGTCCGATCAGCCTGCTCCTTACGCAGATGGATCATATGCTCCAGTCGGCAGACAAAGCAGCCGCGGCCCTCCTGTCCCTCAATATAGCCTTCACTCATCAGCTGGTCATAAGCCGCCGCTACCGTTCCGCGTGAGATCTGCAGCTCTTTGGCCAACATACGACTGGAGGGAAGCCTCCCGCCTACCGGGAGTCTCCCCTCTATAATATCCTGTCTGATTTGTCGATAAATCTGTGCGTAAAGAGGGGTTTTCAACTGTTCGTCTACAGTAATCATATTTTTTCCTCTTCATGCTCCGCCATCTTATTTCGGCAGATGGTAGGAGCTCTTTAATGATACAATTCGGTTAAAGACCGGCGCTTCCGGCTTGGAGTCCTTGGCATCGGCACAGAAAAAGCCCTGACGCACAAACTGATAGCTGTCATAAGCCTGTGCCTGAGCCAGTGCAGCCTCTCCGTAGCAATTTTCCAAAACCGTCAAAGAATTTGGGTTCAGGTTCAGGCTGCCGTCCTCATTATAGACTCCCTTCTCCTCATCCACGATATTTTCATATAAACGCACCGTCAGTGGTACGGCCGAACCGGCCTCCACCCAGTGAATGGTGCCTTTGACTTTCCGACCGGTAAAGCCACTGCCGGACTTAGTTTCGGGATCATAGGTACAATGTACGGTAGTGACGCGGCCGTTCTCATCTTTTTCAAAACCGGTACAGGTTACAAAATAGCCGTACATCAGCCGAACCTCATTGCCCGGGAACAGACGGAAGTATTTCTTCGGCGGCTCCTCCATAAAATCATCACGATCAATATATAATTCACGACCGAAGCGAATGGTCCGCTTGCCAAGCTCCGGATTCTCCAGATTGTTCTCGACCTCGATCTCCTCAACCTGTCCTTCCGGATAGTTGTCGATCACCAGTTTGATCGGATCTGTCACCACCATCATTCGACTGCGGGACAGCTTCAGATCCTCGCGAATACAAAATTCCAGCATGGCATAGTCAACCGAGGCATTGGCCTTTGAAACACCGCACAATTCGATAAAACGTTTGATCGACGACGGGGTAAAGCCACGTCGGCGCAGAGCCGCGATTGATACCAGACGCGGATCATCCCAACCGTCCACGATACCGTCTTCCACCAGCTTCTTGATATAACGCTTTCCGGTGATCACATTGGTCAGATACAGCTTGGCAAACTCTGTCTGCTTCGGCGGATGCGGATAATCCAGATGCTGCACCACCCAGTCATACAACGGTCTGTGATCCTCAAATTCAAGGGTACACAAAGAATGTGTAATGCCCTCGATGGCATCCTCGATCGGGTGGGCAAAGTCGTACATCGGATAGATGCACCACTTGTCACCGGTGTTATGATGGCTCATTCTGGCCACCCGGTAAATAACCGGATCTCTCATGTTCATATTCGGAGAAGCCATATCGATCTTGGCCCGCAATACCTTTTCGCCATCGGCATATTTGCCGTCGCGCATTTCGGTAAAAAGACGCAGATTCTCCTCTACAGAACGGTCACGGTACGGGCTGTTTTTTCCCGGCTCTGTCAGTGTGCCGCGGTAGGCTCTGATCTCCTCCGCGCTCAGATCACAGACAAAAGCCAGCCCCCGGCGAATCAGCGATACCGCATCCTCGTACATCTTTTCAAAATAATCGGAGGCAAAGAACAGGTTATCTCCGTAATCGGCACCCAGCCAGTTCACATCCGCCTTAATGGAGTCTACGAACTCCGTCTTCTCCTTGGTCGGGTTGGTATCATCAAACCGCAGATGGAATTTCCCACCGTATTTCTGCGCCATACCGTAATTCAATAAAATCGACTTTGCATGGCCGATATGCAAATAGCCGTTTGGCTCGGGTGGAAAGCGGGTACATACTGTATCATAGGTGCCCTCTGCCAAATCCTTCTCTATCATCTGCTCAATAAAATTTTTGCTTACAACTTCTTCCGACATCGTCATTCTCCTCGTGCTGTTTCAGATTGCCTTAGCCGTACTATCATAGCATAGTTAGGAGTTCTTGACAATTGCTTCAAGGGTCTTTTCGACAGCCTCCGTCACCCCTCCGTCATGATCGCCACCTCCATAACGGCTGAAAGCCTGTCAATAATATCTTTATATCCGCTCCTATCCGTTCTGCTGTTTTACTCTGGATATCCATCTCCGTTCTGCTTTCATCTGCCGGTCCCCTATATAGAAAAAACACCAGTCTAAGACCGATGTTTTTCCGAATGGATTTTATAATCCATTATACCTCATAGAAATCAGACTTGGCCAGTCCGCAAACCGGGCAAACCCAGTCTTCCGGGATGTCTTCAAAAGCCGTTCCCGGCGCAATACCGCTATCCGGATCTCCTAATTCCGGATCATACACATAACCACATGGGCACTCCCACTTTGTCATAATAGACCTCCTTATACATGCTTTATCATTGTTATTCCTTCGGCATAATTCCGGAACTCTCCCCGGAAATTATTTGCTCTTTAAGATGTCCCTGATTTCTGCCAGCAACAGCTCTTCCTTACTCGGCTCTGCCGGTGCGGCTGCTTCCTCTTCCGCACTCTTCTTCTTTAACATCACCATGCCCTTAACGACTAAGAACATACAGAAAGCGATAATCACAAAGTTCACTACTGCGGTGATAAAGTTTCCGTAGCCGACCGCTCTCCATCTCAGGTTCTCGAATGAGATGGTGCCAAAGAAAGATGCCAATACACCTAAGATGACGTCATTCACCAACGAAGCGACCACCTTACCGAAAGCTCCACCGATGATAACACCGATCGCCATGTCCACTACATTGCCTTTTACAGCAAAATCTCTAAATTCCTTTAAAAATTTCTTCATTTTCCACTCCTTCTTGATCGTTATCGATCATTTGTTTTTTATAATCCCAGCAAAGCTAAAATCTTTGCCTTAGGTACTGCTCCGACGGAAGTCTGTACAACTTCACCCTTGTTGAATACCAGCAGAGTCGGAATCGACATCACACCGAATTTCTGAGCCAGCTCCGGCTGTTCATCCACATTGACCTTACCTACCACTGCCTTGCCGGCCGTTTCTGCAGCCACCTCGTCCACCAACGGGGACAGCATCTTGCAAGGTCCGCACCAAGATGCCCAAAAATCTACTAAAATCGGGCCCTGTGCATCCAACACTACCTGCTGAAAGTTATCTTTTGTAATCGTAACAACCGACATCTTACTTCCTCCTTATATCGCCCATAATGATTGTGCAAAATTTTATTCCGCACCATTTCATTGCTTTCTTTATGTATCATACATGAAATAAGCCGGATAGTCAATCAGATTTTTGGATTCCTGTTAATATTTTGTTTTTTATTGCAGTTCTGCCTGCGCCGCTTCGGCTGATTCCGGATATTTTTCTTTGATCGTAGCCAGTGTCTTTGTTACCGCCTCTTGATCACCCTTACCTTTATAGGCTTTGGCCAGATTTAAATAGGCCGTATAATCCTCTTTCAGAGAAAGAGCCGACTTCCAGCGATTGACGGCTGTTTCATAATCTCCGCCGGACATAGCCGCAGCCGCCTGTTCGGAAAAGTAAGCGCGCAGCTCCTCACTCATCTCAGATTTCAACTTATCAAAGGTCACTTTTCCTTCCGCCGTCAATGCCGCCGGATCGATACCGCCCATCAGATCGGCCTGTTCGGCAATCGGCGCTTTTGTCAATCGGGCAGCCGCCAGCTTGACCAGACTGTCATATTGTGTAATCTGTTTGCCAAGGGTCGCGGTATTATTTTTTTGCTCTGCGGTTGTTCCCTGCAGCGCCGCCAGTTGATCCCGTAAACCGACCTTTTCGGCCTGTGCAGTCGCCAACTCGGTACTGATGCGTTCCAATTGCTTCTGATTATCTGTCAGCATTCCACGCTTTACCTGCGGCACCACCAGGAAAGCGATGACAGCGGCGCCGACCACGATACCGATGACGATATTAATCAATGAAGCCACACCGGAATAATCCCGATAGGTGGCCGGATGGATGACCAGATCATTACCGTCGTAATAGGTGACCAGATGATTCTTTTGTTCCTCGTCCTTGATCCCTTCGGCGATGGCCACACCGGTCTTCTTCCTGGCTCCCTGCTCCTGATAGATTTCCTGCATATATCGCAACAGCAGGGTGTTTGTACCGTCTACCCGCAGCCCGCGCTTAATACATTGTTTGGCCTTTTCATACCGTTCTTCCTTCATATACAGCAGCGCAAGCAGCTGATAGGCCCGGATCAGACGGGGATTTTGACGCAGTATCTTCTTTAATTGAATAATCGCCAGATCCTCACTATCCTCATGACAATAGCTCAGGCACTGGTTGTATTTTTTGATGGTCTGATTAATGGTGGCAAGCTTGTTCATATTTGACTGCAGCTCATCAATCAGGCGGCTGGCCGGATTGTTCTCCCGCATCAAATGACGACTGATCACCCATTCACTGAGGGCCGAAACCACCTCGCCGACTTCAAAGTAAACCAGGCCAAGTAAATTGCGGGCATGCATATTTTCCTTATCATACCAAAGCGACTTTTTCAGCAGCTCCCGTGCTCCGGTCAGATCTCGCACCTTAGCCTTATCCAGGGCTTGATTATAATACAGCGATGACATATAACGCAGATCTCGCAGCAGATGTATATCTCGCCCACAGGTTTCACAGTAAGCCTGATGACCGATCGGAGTCTGACAATGCATACATCTCATCTAGTTCTCCTTCCGGGCCGGCTTATTTTGCTCCATCAATTCCTTTAAAAGAGCCGGTATATCGGCCAACTCACGGCTGCGCACCTCGCTCTCAACCATCTCCACCTCCAGAATCGGTTCAAACTTTTTTAATTCTTCTTCAAAATTTATCATCTATATACTCCTTGATCTCTCCCACCAGGTATAGCGAACCGGCACAAATCAGCAGTTCGGCGGACTCTCCGAAGCGATGGCTGCCCAGCAATTTCTCCAATGCTTCCGAAACGGATGCATACCGATAGACCGGCACGGTGCTGTATCTCCGGAAAATTTCCGCCAGAATCTCTGTTTGTGTCTTCCTGGCTGTCCGCAGCGTGACCAGGTGAATCTCTGAGAATAAATCGCCGACAGTCAGTTCTTGTATCATAGTATCATATTTTTTATCATTTACCACACCAAACAGTAAGATTTTTTTTCCGTTCAGGTATCGAACACTGTCGATCAGGGCACGAACACCCTCGGGATTATGACTGCCGTCCACATAGATGCCGTCATGCACCTCTTCCATCCGTCCCGGCCATGAAAATGCGGCGATACCGTTTATCAGCTGTTCCTCATCGACCGGCAGTCGCTCCTGTAATACCGATATGGTCCGCAGAGCCACCGCCGCGTTGGCCGCCTGATAGCGAGCTATCGTGGGAAGCCTCAGCTCCCGACGCCCAACCCGGCAGCGCAGACTGTGTCCATCAAGTCGGATATCCGCCTCTGTCGGCGGCAAAACACAGTGCCCGGGCGCAGACAATCTTTTTGCCTCCGCTCGAATAATCTCATCCGCCTCTGCCGAAGTGCTGAGGTAGATCACCGGTGCACCGGCCTTAACGATACCGGCCTTTTGTCCCGCCACTTCCGCCACAGTCGTTCCCAGAATATTCTCATGATCCAGGCTGATGGTACCGATGACCGCCGCTGCCGGCCGGCGAATATAGTTGGTTGCATCAAAGCGCCCGCCAATGCCGACCTCCAGTAGGATAATGTCCACCGCCTGCTCATGAAACCAGGTCATGGCTACAGCCAATAAAAATTCAAAAAACCCAAACCGAGTCTGTGCCGTCTGCTCAATGGCCTCGCAGCGAATGCGCAGACGGGCAACGAGGTCTTCAAAATCAGCCTCCGCCATCATCTCTCCATTGATGCGAAACCGCTCCCGCACCTCAACCAGATGCGGCGAGCTAAAAACGCCGACCCGATAGCCGGCGGCACGATAAACAGAAGCCAGAAAGGCACAGATGGAACCCTTTCCATTTGTGCCTGTCACATGGATAATCGCCGCACCGGTGCCGTCTGTTTCCGGCGGCAGCAGGCGGCGAATGTTATCCAGTCCGTTTTTCACCCGTCGCCCGGCCAGCCGATCGATATAAGCGGCCGCCGATTCAGGAGGCTTTATTTGATTGATTGTTTTTTTCATGATAGTATCTTCCGTCCTCTGTCGACAGGATGGTCACTCCGGCATTTTCCGACAGCCTGATAAATTCATTCGGCTTACCGGTCGCCTGCTGAATCAGAACATAATCCCCCTCTTTAAAACTATTGTCCTTCAACAGCAGCATCTGCGAAGATAAAAAGGTGGTATTCTGGTATTTACCGTTGATAAAGACCTTTGAATGTTCGGTAAAATTCTTTCCGTAGACATAGGCGTTGGCCGCTGTTTTTCCATCGCTGTCCGTATGCTGCGGACCGTTCTGCAATTTTGTGATGGTGATCGGCTCCACACCCATCTTCATGGCAGTTCGGAAATATGGTTTGTGTCCGTCATAGATGTATTGCTTTCCGTATAGGATATCATATTGCAGCATTTCCAGGTCGCTCATATAATTCTTGGTGTTTTTACGCTGCTGATGAAAGCGGGTAAGTTCCCCTGTCCGGATGCCGACGCGGGCCAGCATCTCGGCCCCCAGCTGATAGGTGGCCAGGTTGGTCTTCTTTTGCTTCAGCCCCATATTGTCCCAGATCAGATACGGCGTCTGGAAGAGATAGCGGTTCTTCATATCATCCGATGCCAGATTCATGGTCGGCAGATGATCGCCATAAAAGGCCAGTATGGTCGGTTCTCCGCGATCCTCCAACATTTTGATCAGATCATTGACAAAAACGTCCATTTCGTGAACCTGATTGGCATAATATTCCCAGGAATAGCGCAAATCCTCCATATGAGATTTAATGCCGGTCACCTTGATCGGCGGATTCTGCAGCACCTTTTTAGCCGGATAGCTTCCGTGTCCCTGCACTGAAATCGTAAAGACGAAATCCTGCTTGTTCGGTGTGGAATCCAGCGATTTTTTGATTTCCTTGGTAAGGATGCCGTCCTTTAACCAACCCAGCGGTGTCTTATTCGACTGATCCATATATTCCTTAGACTGGAAGGTATCAAATCCAAGATTCGGGAATACATTGTCACGGCCGTAAAAGCCGGCTGTATTATTATGGATCGCATGGGTCGCATAACCGATACTCTTTAACGTATAGGCCAGGGATTCGCTGGTCTCCTTTTTCAGTATGCCTTTATACGGGTATTCGCCCGGCCCGAAATAACGCAGGCTCATACCGCTGACTACCTCAAACTCCGTATTGGCCGTACCGGCTCCGACCACCGGCACCTTCAGGTATCCCGAGGAAAACTTTTCACTGTATTTTTTAAAATACGGCAGTACACTTTCATTGAAGCTAAGCCCCCTCACTTCGTTCGGATCAAAAAATGACTCCAACTGAACGATGATGACGTTCGGCTTTACCTCCGGCACCTCTTCCTTCTTTTGAATGCCGGCCGCCAGCTTCTGCATATTGGCTTTGTTATAATTGTTCGGCTTATCAATACCGACATTAAACAAGGTCGTCCACAGGCAATACGGATAACCGTAATCCTGGTAGGCAAAGGCAATATTGCCGAAATACGTTGACAGCACCCGGTTCTGAATCGCCAGCTTGGTGATTCCGTGAAAACCAAGCACACTTACAGCAAAAGCCAGCAGCACCGGAAGCCGGTGCATCTTGCCCTGGTGCTTCGGCGCCTTCCGATAGATAATCAGCAGCAAGCTGACCACCACCACGGCCGAAACCACGGCCGTGATCATAAAGCCCTTGGTCAGATATTTATTGGCAATCTCCTGAGCATCTCCCAGCAGACGCAGATCCGGCCCGGTGAACGGTGTTACACGCTTGGCCAGAACATTTCCGTTAATGATACCGAGCAGGGCCCAGAAGGTTCCCCAGATCGCTCTGGCAAACCAACGACGACGGAAGGCATACACTAAGATGGAGCTGACAAAAAGAAAGCCGGTATTATAGAAAAAAACAGCCGTTTTCTCATGCAGAAAGCGCCAGCCGTCCCAAAATGAATGACGAGAATAGGCTTCCATAAAAAAATAGATAACACAGGAGACGATCCATTGCAAAAGCAGGGATGATGCAGCCATCCCCACCTTTTTCGCGGAACACTTCTGTTTAAGTTGCTTTAGATATTGCTTCATCGGATGCTCCTTATGCTCCGAACTGATTTAGCCGGTCAATGACCTGCTCCATCATTTCACGATATTTCACTTCTTTGGCTCGTTCTTCGGCAATCTTGGCCTGCGGCGCCTTACTGATAAAGCGCTCGTTTGAAAGCATGCCGGTCACACGGTTCAGTTCCCGCTCCAGTCTGGCTTTTTCCTTTCGCAGACGTTCAATCTCTTCTTCGATATTCACCAGTTCTTCAAATGGCAGATAAATGGTCGCCCCCGCTACCACAACCGACACGGCATTGGCCGAGATTCCACTCTGATCCGGCTGCAGCAGAACCTTTTCTGCCTTTCCGAGAGCTGTAAAGAAGGTCCGGCTGCGATCAAAGGCAGCCAGTCTGTCTTCCTCTGCCACCACAATGACGGTTGACTTCTTGGACGGGGCTACGCCCAGCTCACTGCGGATATTTCTGATCTTGCGAATGGCCTCACGCACCAGCTCCACATCCTCGGCATCCTGTCTGTAATCCGGCATCTGCTCCGCCTGCGGCCACTGCGAACACATAATGGTATCTTCACCGGTCAAAGCCGTATAGATTTCCTCAGTCACAAACGGCATAAACGGATGCAGCAGCTGCAGAGCGCCGGACAGCACCTCCTGCAAAGTACTGAGAGCAGCGGCTTTGGTAGTATCATTTTCAGCATAGAGCCGCGGCTTTACCATCTCGATATACCAGTCGCAGAACTCTTCCCAGATAAAATGCTGAATCTTATCCACCGCCACTCCGAGCTCGTAGGTTTCCAGGTTGGCCGTCACTTCGGCCGCAGTCTGCCTGAACACCTGACGGATCCAGCGATCGGCCGGCTGCAGCTCTCCCTGCTGCGTCAGATTAGCCTTGTCCAGATTCATCATAATGAACTTAGAGGCATTCCAAATTTTATTGGCAAAGGCCGCATTACCCTCTACTCTTTTTTCGTAATACCGCATATCATTGCCCGGAGCATTGCCGCTGACCAGGGTCAGACGCAGGGCATCGGCGCCGTATTTGGCGATCACCTCAAGCGGATCCACACCGTTTCCAAGAGATTTGCTCATCTTGCGCCCCTGATCATCACGCACTAAGCCATGGATCAGAACATCACGAAACGGTACCGAATCTGTCTGCTCCAGCGCTGAAAAGACCATTCGTACCACCCAGAAAAAGATGATGTCATAACCGGTCACCAGTACGTCCGTCGGATAGAAATATTGCAGTTCCTCGGTGTTCTGCGGCCAACCAAGGGTTGAGAACGGCCACAGCGCCGAGCTGAACCAGGTATCCAGGGTGTCTTCGTCCTGAATTAATGTGGTATGACCACAGGTTTCACAAACGGTCGGAGCCGTCTTGGCCACATGAACATGGCCGCATTTCTGACAAGTATAGGCCGGAATTCTATGCCCCCACCACAACTGTCTGGAAATGCACCAATCACGGATATTTTCCAGCCAGTGCAGATAGGTTTTTCCATAGCTTTCAGGTACAAAACGCAGTTCTCCGGATTTGATGGCCTCTATGGCCGGCTTAGCCATTTCCTCCATACGGACGAACCACTGCGGCTTGATCATCGGTTCAACGGTGGTCGAGCAGCGGTCATGAGTCCCGACATTATGCTCATGATCTTCTACCCTCACCAGATAACCGCCGGCCTCCAGATCGGCAACAATACGTTTTCTGGCCTCATAACGATCCAGACCGGCATAGACACCGCCCAACTCATTGATGGTGGCATCGTCATTCATTACATTGATCTCCGGCAGATCATGACGCTTGCCGACCTCGAAATCATTCGGGTCATGGGCCGGAGTGATCTTTACCACGCCGGTACCGAAGTCACGCTCTACATAGCTGTCGGCAATGACCGGAATCTGACGTCCTGTCAACGGAAGCTTTACCAGCTTACCGATATATCGACTGTATCTTTCATCCTCCGGATGTACGGCCAGCGCCGTATCTCCGAGCATCGTTTCCGGTCTGGTGGTAGCGATCTCCAGATATCCTTCTTCATCCACAAACGGATAACGGATATGCCAGAAATGTCCCTGCTGCTGTTCATATTCTACTTCGGCGTCTGAAATCGAAGTATGACAAACCGGACACCAATTGATGATACGGGACCCTTTATAAATATAACCTTTTTCATATAATTTGACAAAGACCTCAAGAACAGCGTCGGAACAGCCTTCATCCATGGTAAAACGCAGACGATCCCAGTCACAAGATGAACCGATTTTTTTCAGCTGGTCAACGATGGTATCACCGTACTCCTGCTTCCACTGCCAGGTACGCTCCAGAAAGCCGTCACGCCCGAGCTCATGCTTGTCGATGCCTTCGGCTCGCAGCTGCTCTGTTACCTTTACCTCGGTCGAAATACTGGCATGATCTGTGCCCGGAATCCACAAGGCCTCATAACCGGCCATTCTCTTATAGCGGATCAGTATATCCTGCAAGGTGTTGTCCAGGGCATGACCCATGTGCAGCTTACCGGTAATATTCGGCGGCGGCATCACGATGGTAAACGGTTTTTTATCCGGATTAACCTTAGCAGAAAAATATCCCTTCTTCATCCAACGATCATATATGTTCGATTCTATTTCAGCAGGCTGATAGCTGCCTGTTAATTCTCGTTTTTGCATGTTATTCCTCCTCTGTCGTTTCTTCGACTGCTGTCCCGGCTTTGACTGCTGCCGTTTCTCCGACTGCGGTCATCTCTTTGGTCATCTTTTTCTCTTCATCGACCTCTGCAGCCCGGGCGGCCTTGGTTTTCGGCAGTACCCGAAAAGCAGCGATATCCTCCCAGATCAGCTGGCCCATCTGCTTCCAGTCATCGAATAAACCGGCCTGAACAAAGTTCACCAAAATCACACCGATCGGAATGGCGATAATCATACCGATAATACCCTGCAAGCGGTAGCCGACAAACATATACAGCATAGCCAGAAGAGGATTTATGCCGATACCGTCACCGACAAACTTCGGCTCCAGGATTCTTCTCGTTATTTGGGTCAGAAAATACAAGACAATCAGACCGATGGCCAAACGATAGTCCTTGGTTAAAATCTTCACCATCGCCCAGGGTCCGAGCACCGTACCGGTGCCGAGCACCGGCAGCATATCCAGGAATGCAATCAGCAAGGCCAATAAAAAGCTGTATTTCACCCCCAGCAAGAGCAGTCCGATCCACAGAATCAAAAAAACCACCGCCATAATCTTAAATTGAGCCTGAAAATAACCTCCGGCCACCAACTTTGTGCTGTTGCCGATGATGGTCAGCTTCTCATGCAGAATTTTTGGACAATATTTATGGTACCAAGCCTGCAGCTTTTCCTTATCGGCCACAAAAAAATAGGCCGACAAAATGGTGAAAAAGAAAACAATAATGGTATTCGGCAGATTTTTGACAAAACGGCCGGTAGCCGTAAAGGTCGGGTTGGTGATTGATCTGACCGTATCGGTTAAAAAACCGCCTGCCATCTGTTGCAGCTTATCCAGATCAAAACGCATATTTTTCGGCAGCTTGCTCATCACCTCTTCCAGTGTCTTGACAACGGTGTCAATGTCATGCTGGATCGAGGTCGCCAGCTGCGGCGCCTGATTCATAAACTGAACTCCTTCATGAATCAGCTTTTGAATCAACAGATAGCCGCCGAGTAAGATCCCCCCCAGCACCGCTACAATGATCAACACCGATCCCAGTTTGCGACTGACCTTGATCCGTTTCTCCAAAAAGCGAACAAACGGATTGGCAATAAAGGCGATCACCAGTCCGATCACAAAGGGCATTAAAAAGCCCAGGATACGCGGCACCACAAAGATCAAAATGGCGGCACCGATCAACCATAAAACGATATTGACCAAAATCTTCAGATATTTAATCAGATGCTCCATCCGTTCCTCCCTCACTGATGGCTCCCTCAATATAGTTCCAGATTTCATCGCGTCCCTGCTTGGACACGGCCGAAAACGGGAAGATGCGCCGACTCCCCTTCATGCCTAGTCCCTTTCGCAGCATTGACAGATGCTTATCAACTTGAGAACGCTTCAGCTTATCCAGTTTGGTCGCAATGATCACCGGCTCAAACCCCTGCCAGATGATCCAATCATACATCTGCCTGTCATTGGCCGATGGCTCATGCCTGATATCAATCAACAAAAAGATGATCTTCAAGGCTTTTGAACTGCGCAGATAGCGCTCGATCATTTTTCCCCACTGTGCCTTAACCGACTCGGCTACGGAAGCAAAACCGTAACCCGGCAGGTCGACAAAGAACAGCCGTTCATTAATATTATAAAAATTGATGGTCTGCGTCTTGCCCGGCTTTTGACTGGTTCTGGCTAACGCCTTTCGATTCAACAGACCGTTAATCAGCGATGATTTTCCGACGTTTGATTTGCCGGCAAAGGCGATCTCCGGCAGCTCATGCTCCGGCAGAGTGCTGGTAATGCCGCAGACGGTCTGCAACTCAGCGCTTTTAATAATCATACTGACTCCTTTGCGGCTTCTACAGTAAGAGAGCCTTTAACCGATGCGCGGTCGTCTTCCGTTGGCTGTCCCTGACGCTGTGCCAGAGCGGCCACCATATCCTCTGTAATGGTATATTCTTTGGTCTGCTCATCACTCGGTAATTCAAACATCAGATCTGTCATCAGATCTTCCATGATAGAGCGCAGGCCACGGGCACCGGTCTTGCGTTCCAGCGCCAGAGCGGCAATACGGCGGATGGCCGCCTCCTCAAAATGCAGCTCTACGGCATCCATTTCAAATAATTTATGATACTGCTTGGTAATGGCATTTTTCGGCTCGGTCAGAATCTGCACCAGGGCAGCCTCATCCAACTGATCGAGAGCCACCACCACCGGCAGCCGTCCCATCAGCTCCGGGATCATGCCGAACTTGATAAAGTCATGCGGCAGGGCATCATGCAGCACATTTCTGGTCTGATGACTGTCTGTCTGCCGGGCATCAAAACCGATCACCTTTTTATTGGTTCTGGCTTCAACGATCTTATCTAATCCGACAAAGGCGCCGCCACAGATAAACAAAATATTTGTAGTATCGATCTCGATCATTTCCTGATGCGGATGCTTCCGCCCGCCCTGCGGCGGAACACTGGCCTTCGTTCCTTCCAGAATCTTCAGCAATGCCTGCTGCACTCCCTCGCCGGATACGTCCCGGGTGATAGATGTACTCTCGGATTTGCGGCCGATCTTATCAATTTCATCGATATAAATAATACCGCGCTGAGCCTTCTCCACATCAAAGTCCGCTGCCTGAATGATGCGCAACAAAATATTTTCCACGTCATCTCCGACATAACCCGACTCGGTCAGAGTGGTCGCATCAGCGATGGCAAAAGGCACCTGCAGAACCTTAGCCAAGGTCTGGGCCAGCAGTGTCTTTCCGGAGCCGGTCGGCCCCATCAGCAGCACATTGCTCTTCTGCAGTTCGACCTCGTTGTCATCCTGCTTATTTTCCTGATACATGATTCGCTTATAGTGATTGTAAACTGCTACCGCCAGAGTTTTCTTAGCCTCATCCTGACCGATTACATAAGCATCCAGAGCCTCTTTAATCTGACGCGGCTTCATCAGCTCATTTTCATCGAAAGGCAAGCCTTCCCCTTCTTCGTTATCCAGCATGAACTCATGCTCCAATACCATGTCATGACACACCTTGACACATTGATCGCAGATAAAGGCCTGATGTCCGTTGATATCCAATCCGGCGATCAAATGCTCTACCTGCAGTTCTCTTTTTCCGCAAAAGGAACAACGCAACTCCTGATCCGTCTTTTTTCCTGCCATATTTACTCCTCTTTTTATCGCAAACGATACTATCCTTGTTAGCCACAATAGGACTCCCAACCAGCAGGAGCCCTATTTGTATCAAACATTATTTTTTTTCGATGACATGATCGATCAAGCCATATTCCATCGCTTTGGCGGCAGACATAAAATTGTCTCGCTCAGTATCCCGTTCGATGGTTTCCAATGACTGGCCGGTATTGGCTGCCAAATATTCATTTAACTTCTTACGCATCTCAATGATACGGTCAGCCGCAATCTTTATATCGGTTGCCTGACCCTGCGCACCGCCGAGCGGCTGGTGAATCATAATCTCCGCATTCGGCAATGCCATACGCTTGCCCTTGGTTCCGCCGGATAGCAAAAACGCACCCATGCTGGCCGCCATGCCGATACAAATAGTGGAAACATCGCACTTGATATACTGCATAGTGTCGTAGATTGCCCAGCCTGCAGTGATCGAACCACCCGGCGAGTTAATATATAAGCTGATATCCTTGGTCGGATCCTCCGATTCCAGGAACAACAGCTGAGCAACAATCAGGTTGGCCGAGATATCATTAACCTCTTCACCCAAAAAGATGATACGATCTTTCAGAAGTCTCGAGTAAATATCATAAGAACGCTCTCCACGGCTCGTCTGTTCAATGACATAAGGCACTAAACTCATCTCACACCTCTTTCGATTCTGCAACGATCATGTTAACTGCGGCCTCGATGGCCAGGTCGTTTTTGATCCGCTCCTTTTCTCTGTCACTTAATAATTCAACCAGCTTTTCCTTCTCCATCTGGTATCTGGAAGCCAATTCTTCTACTTTCTTTTCAAAATCTTCTTCGGCAGCGGTCAGACCTTCGGCCTTTACGATAGCATCCAGTACCAGAGAGGACTGGATTCTTTCCTTCGCCTGCGGCTTCATCTGATCAACCAAAGCGGACGTATTCATACCTGTGAACTGCATGTACTGCTCCATGCTCAACCCCTGCGCCTGAATACGGTACTCAAAATCTCTTACCAGCTGATGGGCCTGCTCCTCGATCATGGCTTCCGGGATATCCATCTCAGCCAACTCTACGACCTTCTTGACAACCTTATCTTCCTTCTTGCGCAGAGCGTCCTTCTCCTTTGTTTCCAGCAGCTCTTTCTTTAAAAACTCCTTATACTCAACCAAGGTATCAAATTCGGATACCTCCTGGGCAAATTCATCATCGGCATTCGGCACTTCTTTGTACTGAATACCGTTGATCTTTACCTTGAAGACGGCCGGCTTGCCTGCCAGCGCTTCTGCATGATACTCGGCCGGGAAGGTCACATTGACATCAAATTCGTCTCCGATATTCTTTCCTACCAGCTGATCCTCAAAGGTGTCGATAAAAGAATGAGAACCGATCACTAAGCTGTAGCCTTCTGCCTTGCCGCCGTCAAACGGTACTCCGTCCACACTGCCGTCAAAATCCAGATTTACAGTGTCCTGCTCCTGCACCGCTCTGTCTTCTACACTTACCAGTCGGGAGTTCTTCTCCAACTCTGCGGTCAGCTTCTTCTCTACTTCTTCCTCCGATACAGAGATCTCTTCCTTCTCAACCTCTACCCCCTTATACTGCCCCAGGGTCACTTCCGGACGCAGCGCCACAGTAGCAGTAAATACAAACGGCACATCCTCGCCCATCTCTTCAACATCAATTTCCGGTCTGGAAACGATATCAAGCTCACTGTCCTTCAGCTCCTTCTCATATGCTTCCGGAATCAGGATATTGGCTGCGCCTTCAAAGAACACACCCTTGCCGTACATCTTCTCGATCAGCTGCTTGGATGCCTTTCCTTTTCTGAAGCCCGGTACGGAAATTCTTCCTTTCTCCTTTAGGTAAGCCTTCTGAACCGCTGCCTTAAACTCTTCTACCGGCACCTCAATGGTCAACTTCGCCATATTGTGTTCCAGTTTTTCTACCTTTAAACTCATCTTATCCATCCTCCATTATTTCTTTGTATATACGATACCCTGTGCAACGCGTTCTGCTGTTGCGGCATCTGTCAGCACCGCCAAAATGCGCAAAGAGAAAGCCAGCGCCCCCGCCATCGCACGACCGGTAATCAAATTACCATCCGTAACGACTTCCTCATCCAACACCAGAGCTCCCTGACAATCTTCACCGCAGCCCGGATAACATGTAATCCGTCTGCCGTCCAGCAAGCCCCAGCCTCCCAAGAGAGTCGGAGCCGCGCAGATCGCCGCTACCCGACGCTGCCGCATGAACCGCGTCACCAGGATCCTAACATCTTCCTGCCGTCTGAGATTCGTTACCCCCGGGATTCCACCCGGCAATATCAGCATCGTCAACTCCGTAAAATCAGTTTCCGCGAGCAAGCCATCCGCAACGACCGATATGCCGTTCTTGCCTGTAACCACCGCCTGATCCGTGACAGAAATCATCCGAATCTTAACCCCGCCGCGACGCAGTACATCCACCACAGTCAGCGCCTCGATCTCTTCAAAGCCTTCTGCCAGCAAAATAGCCGCCTGATCCATCTTAACCTCCCGCATCTGCTGCTGTCCTCCTGTTTTTTTACATGCAAGATGAGCCAGCTTTACCAACTCCCCTTGACATTGCAAGATGAGCCGGCAAAGCTGACTCCCATGTCATAACACGATGACAAGCATTCCGCCTGCTTTTTTACGGTAATCGAAGCGACAAGATTTGAACTTGCGACCTCTGCGTCCCGAACGCAGCGCTCTACCAAGCTGAGCCACGCTTCGATATTTATTATATGCTCCTTGAAAACACTCCCCTATTATAGCAGATGTGCGGGGAAATGCAAGCGTTTTTCAAATTTTTTTCAAGTTTTTTGATTTCAGTTTTTTTCATGCTTTGTAATGCCCGGAACACCCCGCCCCGAACACTGCATTAAGCCCTGCCTGTGCAAACCCCGCTTCGCGGCAGACAGGGCTTAGGCGTGTTAGACCTCGATCACCCAACCGTGATCATCAGGCAAACGTCCGGTCTGCAAGCCGGTAATGGTCCGATACAGTCTGCCGCTCAATTCCCCGATACCGCCATCGCCGATGGTCATGACCCGTTCCTGATGCCGCAGCACACCAACCGGACTGATCACCGCCGCCGTTCCGGTTCCCCAGACTTCTTCCAGCGCACCATTTTCAGCCGCCTCCATCAACTCCGGATAGCCGATACGACGTTCCTCGACCGGATACCCCCATTCACGACAAAGCGTCAGCACGCTGTCTCTGGTGACACCCGGCAGAATACTGCCCGTCAGCTGCGGAGTGACTATAGTACCATTGATCTTAAAAAAGATATTCATGGCGCCAACCTCTTCAATGTAGGTGCGCTCAACGCCGTCCAACCACAGCACCTGACTGTAGCCTTCCTCATGAGCTTTGACCTGCGCTGCCATAGAGGCTACATAATTTCCGCCGGTTTTGGTTTCTCCGATACCGCCGCGGACAGCTCTGACATAATCGTCTTCAATCCAGATTTTGACCGGATTCAACCCCTCCGGATAATATGCGCCGACCGGCGACAGTATGATAATGAACTGATAGGTATGTGACGGCCTTACTCCCAGAAATGGATCGGTAGCAATTACAAACGGACGGATGTATAAGGATGTGCCTTCCCGGTTCGGGACCCAGTCACGATCGACTGCTACGACCGCCTTTACCGCTTCAACAAACAGCTCCTCCGGAATCTGCGGAATGCACAGACGACGATTACTGTTGGCGGCACGTTTGGCATTCATATCCGGTCGGAACAACAAAATCCGGCCGTCCTCTGCCCGATATGCTTTCAGTCCCTCGAACATCTCCTGACCATAGTGAAAGACCATGGCGGACGGCTCCAACGTTAATGCATGATAGGGTTCCACACGCGGATTGATCCATCCCTCTCCTTCCGTATAGTCACATATGAACATATGATCGGTGAAAATCGTACCAAAACGCAGCGGATCATCCTGAGCCGGCTTGATCTTCGGGTTTTCTGTTTTATAAATCGCTATCATGCTGCTCCCTCCCATGTTTTTCTAAAATTTTGCTTTTTCGATATGGCTGGTGCCGTTTTAGTTTCTCCCATTATGATACCCTATCACACTAAAGTCAAGCCGCCGGAATGAAAAAATCTGCCGGGCTGCTGAACAGACCGACAGATCTTTACTTACATTTCTTTTCTCTTTTTAATTGGAAAAACAAACCTCTTGAACAACCGCTTCCGCTTATTTCTCCGATTCTTTTTTATGTCTTCTTACCATGAAAATAACCAGTCCGCTCATCAGTACAGAAACAACCAGTAAAAGCAGATAGCCTCTAACCTTTGTACCATCTCCGGTCTTCGGGCTGGTTGCAACCCGTGATTTTGGCTGTGGCATATCTTTTGGCTGCGGCACGTCTTTCGGCTGCGGCATATCTTTCGGCTTATCCATAGCCTTTACGGTAAACTTCCAAATACCGGTAAAGGTTTTGGTTTCGGTGACGCCAATATGGATATTCGGTTCCCATTTATCAAAGTTCCAATCCCCATCAGCCGCCTTTACTGTAGCCACTGTCGGGGCCGATGCCTGCGCGTTGGCTCCATGCACGATCTGCATGGTCTCCGGCTTGGCGGCCAACACTTCCTGCGGCAGGTCTCGTCCTTCTGTACCGCTCTTAAACTCATAGGCAACATCATATTTCTTATCCGCAAACGTAACATGAATCTTATGCGGAGCAACCACCCTTGAAAAGGTATAGTCAAATGCCGTGGCATTTTTCCCATCCGCTATCGGCTGATCATCCACCGTAATCCCGGAGATCATCTTGCCTTCGGCTGCTTCTATTTTATAAGCTTGATTTTCACCATAGTTGACTTCCGTCACATTCTCCGATGCTTTGCTCCCACCGGCCGGGCTAATGGTACCGCCCGCATCCGCCGTGGCTGTAATGGTCGGATTGAAATGTGCATAAAGATTGTATGTCAGCTTATTCCATCTTGTTTCCAAACGCGAGATCAGCCGATTCACGGATATCGTACTGTCGGCGCCGTCATACGGTGTCCGCCAATCATTTCCGTTTTTACTGAAAGAATATCTGAATCCAAAAAAATAATCTGTTCTGTTTTTCAGATCGACACCATTGTGAAACTGTTCAAAGGTCCAGTTTTTCCATACCCAACCCGGGTTCGGTACAGCCTCATATTCTCTGAAGCCCCAGCCCTGCAGAAAAGTAACTCCGGGCCAGCTGCTGTTTTTCAGCTTTACCGTTCCGCCGTTTTGGGTGGCATAAACGTTTCCCTCTGCATCACCTAAAATAGATGCAAAACTGTCAGCTTTATCATAGGCTTCCGCATTGTTGTTTGCCAAGGCGCTACGCGGACCAATAAACATCAGTAAGACCAGCACCAAAGCAAGACTCAGTGTGTGTTTTAGCTTCTTCATCTTTTTCCCTCTCTCTTTTTAAACTTATTCCCCCACATTATAATACCACCAAATATGTCCAAATACCACCCCAAAAATAAAAGAGGACCCCCTCTTTTATTTTTGACTCATCCTCCGATAGCATACAATGGTATAACTGTGTCCGCTGTCAAAGACCGTATCACCGCGTTCCACCTCTTCCCAATCTGAAAGTGCCGTAAGATCCGGAAAGAAGGCATCCGCCGTTTCGGCCCTTTCGTGGATATGGGTCACGATTGCCTCGTCACAGTACGGCAACAGCAAACGATAAACCTGTTCACCGCCGAGCACAAAGGCGTCATCAACTACTGTCTGTGACATTGTCCCCGGCTCGAGGCGCTCCCTTTGCGCACTCGTCAGCCGTTCTACTGCCTCCTCCACTGTGGAAACGGAAAAAAAGCCTTCTTTGACACGGGCCGGATCATTCGTCAAAACCAAATTCAACCGCCCCGGCAAAGGCCGACCACCCGGCAGACTGTCCATCGTTTTACGCCCCATCAGCACCGTCTTCCCTTTAGTCATTCGTTTAAAATGCTGCAAATCCGTCGGCAAGGCAAAAAGCAGACGACCGGAACAGCCGATCGCCCAATTTTCATCTACCGCAACGATAGCCTTTATCATCTTCATCTCCTATATTGCGATCGGGATACCTGTCAGTTGCTCGCCGAACCGATAATCCTCGATGATCAAATCTTTTGTAGTAAACCGGTAAAAATCCTTGATCTCAGGATTCAGGTAAACCTTAGGCGCCGGATATTCCTCACGTTCCAGCAATTCACGCACCAGAGGCACATGGCGGTCATATATGTGTGCATCGGCAATCACATGAATCAGCTCCCCCGGCACCATACCGGAAACCTGTGCAAACATCATCAACAGAATAGCATACTGCACTACATTCCAGTTATTGGCGGCCAGCACATCATTCGATCGCTGATTCAGTATGCCGTTCAAGACCATTCGGTCATCCACATCCTTGGTCACATTGAAGGTCATGCTGTAAGCACAGGGGTAGAGATTCATCTCAGCCAGATCCTGATGAACATACAGATTCGTCATAATCCGCCGGCTGTAGGGATTGTGCTTCAGATCATAAAGCACTCGATCCACCTGATCCATCATGCCTTCTTTATAAGCGTGTTTGACACCCATCTGATAGCCATAGGCTTTACCGATGGTGCCATCCTCGCCCTTCCAGCTGTCCCAGATTCCGCTTTTCAGTTCCGACACTACATTTGACTTTTTTTGCCAGATCCAGAGCAGCTCGTCCATGGCACTCTTAATATAGGTCCGACGCAGGGTGAGAGCCGGAAATTCCTTACGAAGATCATACCGATTTACCACTCCAAACTTCTTTATGGTGTAAGCCAGCTCGCCATCCTCCCAGTGCGGGCGTACCTTTTCGCCCTTCGTATCCGTACCGTTTTCTAAAATATCGGTACACATTGCTTTAAATATGCGATCAGCCTGACTCATATATCCTCCTTAATCCAAGTTCAAGTGCTTCTTCACGTTGGCAGCTAAAATCAGATAGCCGATCAGCCCCCAGATCGTAGCTCTTACGATACTCGTCAGACTGGAAGCATTAAACAGGAAGGGCAGATTTTCGTTAAGCATCTGACTGATTTGATAACCCATGTTGCTGCTATACGGTGCCGACTGCATGTAGCTTGTGATCCGCTCTGCAGCAATCTGCTGAATCATTACCGTCGAAACAGAGTTGATCAGACCATAAACCAGTAAAAAGCCGACAAAAATCAAAATACTGGCCAGAACCTTATTATGAAAACGCTGTCCAAGAGCTAAGCATGCGTAGATACATAAAATAAAAGCCAACGGCGCAAGCAGCATGGCCACTACAAACAGAATAATTTCCAATGTAAAGTGCTTCAAAAAATACCCCAATATTTCAGCCAGCTCCCGCTGCACGTCCAAGGGGGCCGTCTGCTTAACAAGACCAATCGCCAGTGTCCCGGCCGTCAGTGCCATCAAAAGTCCAAGCAGCTCAAGCCAAATATAGCTGACCAGCGTCTTACTCCAAAGCAGCTGATGATGGCTGACCGGCAGCGTATGCGTCAGGTAGCCCTCATGGGTAAACATACTGCGATAGAATCGGATCGCCACAAAAATATTGGCCGTGATGCTGACGCCGATCAGTACCACCATATACAAGAAAGTCCAGAACAGGATAACCGATATCAGCATAGCGCGCCCAACACCATTTGAAACATCCAGATCACTGCGCAGTATCATCGGCATAAAAAAGTTGATGACACACATCACCAATATCATGACCATCATGATCAACATTCCTTTGCGGGTGCTTCGGAATTCATGTTTAACCAGTTTTAAAAACATCTGAATACCTCCCTAAACAAGTGATCGATAGAGCAATGATGACGCATCCTGATATCTTCGACACTGCCGCCCAAAACAAGACGTCCCTGTTTTAAAAACAACACATCATCCAGAATATTTTCGATCTCCGAAATCAGATGGGTACTAATCAAAATGGTCGCGTTTCGCTCGTAGTTATTCAAGATCGTGCGCAAAATATACTCTCTGGCCACCGGATCGACTCCGGCAATCGGCTCATCCAAAATATATAAGGAAGCCGTCCGGCTCATGGTCAGGATCAACTGTACCTTTTCCTTATTGCCCTTTGATAAAGTCTTCAGGCGGCGGCCTTCATCCAGGCCCAGCTGCAACAACATCTCTCTGGCTGTATCCCGCTTGAAGTCCTGATAGAAGTCGGCAAAATAATCCACCAGTTGACGAACTGTCATCCACGAGTTCAAATAATTACAATCCGGTAAATAGGATACGATCTTCTTCGTTTCCACTCCCGGAAGCATTCCGTTAATACGCAATTCGCCGGAGGTCGGTTCCAGCAGACCGGTGGCGATTTTAATCAGGGTCGTCTTTCCGCTGCCATTCGGCCCCAACAACCCTATGATACGTCCACGATCCAGCTTGACATTGATCCCATCCAATGCCTTCGTGGAGCTATAGTCCTTCACCAGTTGGCTACACTCCAAAATATGTTCCATTCTTAAGCCTCCTTCACAAAGCGGGTGACAAGCTCGATCAATTCCTCCTTGGTGTACCCCAAACGGCGCAAGCTTTCGATCAATGTCTCCAGGGAATTTCTTACCACCAGCTCACGATTTTTCTTGATTACCTCTGTGTCCGTCGTCACAAAACGACCGCTGGTCCGTCTGGTAAACACCAGCCCGAGATCCTCCAAATCTGCCAATGCCTTCTGCATAGTGTTCGGATTCACTGCTGCCACCAGAGCCAGCTCACGTACTGCCGGCAAACGGTCTCCCGGTTTGTACTTGCCGGAAATGATGTCCATTCTGATATGCTCAATAATCTGCGCATATATGGGCCTGTCCGAGTCCAAATTCCAAGCCATATTTTCCTCCTCGATTTCCTTGATATGACCATAGCCATAAAATACACCAGAATAATGTGTTGTTTTATTAGTACAATTATATCATCGCTTTATTGTTTGTCAACAAGCGTTTTATATCCAAAATTATTTTATATTTCATCCTGTATTTTGAAAATGGTAGTGATATAACCCAAAACAATCTTGTTGCTCCAACGCAATAAAGCCATATCCGACAAACTCTGTCAGCGCAGCTCAAACGCAGACAAAGCGGAGGAAATTCTGAGAAAAAAAGCACCATAGCACTGCTTCGGCAAAAGCCGGCCCTGTCCTTTCGGCGGTTCCTGCCCCCCCAGTGCACCTGTTAACAAACGATCGTACCGATGCTCTCTCCCAGCTTCACGATGGTTTCAAAGCCCCCTGCCTGGTTACGCAAAATATCCTCATCCAGACTGACGCGATCCTTCTGAAACGCGAGAATAACGGTTGAGCCGCCGAAAGCAAAGAACCCTTTTTCCTCTCCGCGCTTAACCGTAGTCTGACGGTGTAAATTACAGATTTCTCCGATCGACAGAGCTCCGACCTCCATCATCAATACGGTTCCCATGGTGTGCGTGCGCAGCAGCTGATAGGCCCGACTATTGGTCTTATAGATCGGCACCTGCTCTTCAGCCACCGGATTAACCGTATGCAGCAGACCGGGAATAAAACGTTCGCCGCTGATTTCACCGTCCTCAACATAACTGTAATGATGATAGTCATCCACTGTCAGGCGAAAGATACAGAGCAAACCGCCTTCAAAACGGGCCGCCAGATTTTCATCCTGCAACAAGGATGACAGGCTGTATTCGGTCTGTTTGATCCGCACCCGAGCCGTTGTACTGATCGGGTAGGCACGCAGCTTAGCATCGCAGGGGCTGATCAGCCGACTGCGATCCGGATCAATCGGCCGTCGGTCAGACTTGATATACCGAATAAAAAAATCATTGTAGGAAGTAAACACCTGCTTCTGATAGTCCTCCAAATCTATCCCATTGCTCCGGCAAAACCCCGGTACGAAGCGGGCCGACAACCCGGTTGACATCAATTTTTTTATCAATCTTGAAACCCCCGGTTGAACCAGCGGCCGGATCAGCGCCCGTCCCAAGGCGGAACCATATAGAGCCGCCAGCAGTCGATCCTGACCGTCATTGGCCCGGATCGTTTGTCCATCTCTTGTTCTATATTCCATCTTATTCTCCCGAGGAGTCACTCTCCTCTACCACAGTTTCAAAGAATCTGTTCAACCAGCCGGGATCGGATTGCTTCGGGATACGGAACTGTACCCAGAAAAACGTAATAATCACCATGACCGTCACTATACCGACCAATATGGCGATGGTCGCATTATTCGGCTTTTTCAGCTTGAAATCCACTACAAAAAGCAGGCCGACCAAAAATAGAACCACATGCAGCAAAATGATAAAGGCATGTTTGGAAATAAAAAACTGCGTCATAAAAGCCATCGGCAAAACCATGGCCATAGATGTGATCGGCAGGCCGTGATAATACTTGGCGGCTCCGCCCTCGTTTTGCTGACGTTTACCCTCCAGCACATTGAAATAAGCCAAGCGGATGACCGAATTGATACAGTAAAAAATGATGATGGACAGTCCGAGCAGCCCCCTTACCCCGAGCAGATAGCAGATCAGAGCCGGAAATGCTCCGAAGCAGACCACATCACAGAGGGAATCCAGCTGGATCCCAAAATTTTTCTCATCCTCCGTCCGATCCTTCTTACTTCTGGCCACCTTGCCATCAAACATATCCAATAATCCGGATAAAGCCAGACAGAAGACGGCCGTCTTATAGCGTCCGGACACCGCCATGGTCATACCGAACACCGATGAGGCTAAACTCATATAGGTTAAGATGACCGTATAATTATAATATCCTAACATGTTAATCCCCTTTTATTCTAAAATGTGCCACCACCGTCATCACCGCACTGATGAGCAGCTGAGCATAATAACTGATTCCGCGACTGACGACCATGGCCGGTAGCGTTAATTGTCCGAAGACAGGCGAGAAAATAGCCAAAAACAGAGTTTCGCTGACCCCCATGCCGCCCGGCAGCGGCAGCATATCGACCGCAACCGAAATCATAGCCTGCCCCAGCATGATTACCACCCATGAATAATGCGTCATACCAAAGGCCAGGCAAACCAGATAGGTCACGAAAAACAGGATCAGGCGCTGAATGATAGTGATCACCACTACATTCAAAATGACCATCTTATTCTCACTGAAATAGGCTGCCGCCGCGTGATATTCCTCCATATGGTCATTCCAACGTTCCATTCGATCCGCCTTTTTTTTCAGCAAATGGAGCTTTTCCAATATCCGCAAAATGGTAAACATGCATCGGGTAGCCAGACTCGGATGAAACACCAACATAAACATGGATGAGACAGCAAAGATGTTCAAAGCAATACCCAAATAACACCAAAATAACACCGGCTGCAGCAAAGTCATCACACCGGCCGGCCGAAACAGCAGAATACCGACACCGATCAGCACCAGCACCAGCTTATAGGTAATGGTAATAATCATCAGCACCAACGTAGCCACCGGAACAGCGATCTTATCTTTCTTCATGTAGTAGATCTGCGCCGGCTGGCCGCCACTGGCGGACGGCGTAATACAGCTGACAAAAAAACCGACAAAGGAATACAGATAACAGCGGCCGATCCTCACCTTTACTCCGATCGTTTTCAGCATATACCACATGACGATCGACTCTCCGAAGATAAAAGCGACCACGCAGATGATACTGGGGATCAGATACCATTTATTCATTTGTACGATATAGCCGAAGACCTGAGACAGGTTTTCACCATGAAAGACTCCCCAGACCGTCAATCCGAAGATCGCCAGCAGGAAGATCGTATTTCCGATTATTTTCTTATTACTCATTCATTACCATCCGTTGCTTTGTTTCTTCCCAGCAGCTTTCCGATCCGGGTGTATAAGCCCTCCCAGGCTCTCCGATATTTGTCTCCCAGCTTAAGGTATCCGGACAGCCACCAGCTGATTTCAGCCAACAGCACTCCGCCGATGATATCGATCCAGACATGTTGCTTGGTGAACTGGGTAGACAAAAAAACCAGACCTGCAAAAACGGCCGAAAAAATCTGATACCACTTCGGTATTTCCCGACGACCGCGAATGCCGATATAACAGAACCAGCTGACCAGACAATGGATCGACGGAAACAGATTGACCGGTTCATCGATCCGATAAATAAAAGCCAGTACCTGATCCCAGATCCCGGCGCCGACGATGGGCGGCCTGGTATTTGTAGTGGGATACAGCACAAAAATCACAAAACAGAACACCCGCGACAGAATATCCGCTGCCGCGAAGCGAAAATACCAGGACTTTTCCAACCTGGCCGCCAACACATAATTGACTCCCCAGAACAGATAGCAGCCCAGATAAATCAGGCTCCAGATCGGCAGCACCGGTACCGCCATGTCGATAGAGCTTTCGATATTCCACCTGTGACCGTCACGCAAAATAAAGCTGGTACCGGTATATATAATCAAATTAAAGAAAAAACCAAACAGCAACGGCCAAACTGTTCCCTTGCGCGGCAGCCAGCTTTTCTGCAGGCCGACCGACGGTTCCATAGACTTGTTCATTTATTCTCCCAGCACCAGACGTGCCGCACCGTAGATTCCGGCCCGTCCGCCCAGAGTCGCCAAACATATCCTGGTATCCCGAAAGGCATACATGGCATATTTGCGGAAATATTTATTCACCACATCTACCAGCACCTGACCGGCATAAGACACGCCGCCGCCAAGCAGCAGTACCTGCGGATCCGTTACCACCGCATAGTTGGCCATGGCAAGTCCCAGGTAGTCGGCAAACTGTTCTACGATTTCTGTCGCCACTTCATCATTTTCCTTATATGCGTCAAACACCTGCTTAGCCGTGATCTCTTTTTCACTGCGAAGCAAACTCGGCGCCTCATCCTTAGCCAACCGTTTTCTGGCCAGCATGGCGATACCGGTGGCGCTGGCCACCTGCTCCAGACAGCCTGTCTGCCCGCAGTTGCACGGTACGTCCAAATCATCCACGATATGAGCATGTCCGAGTTCTCCGGCCGCTCCGTTGGTTCCGGCCAGGATCTTATTGCCAACGATGATTGCACCGCCGACGCCGGTGCCGAGGGTCAGCATGATAACATTCTGATAACCGGCTGCTCCGCCCTTCCAGGCTTCTCCGTAGGCTGCAACATTGGCATCATTGGCAGCCGCTACAGGCAAACCGCCGAGCAGTTTCTTCATCTCACCAACCACATCGGTTCTACCCATATGCAGATTCACCGCTCCCAGAGCCACTCCGTCCTCGTTCACCGGTCCCGGCACGCCGACACCGACGCCAAGCACCTGCTCCTTCGTAATGCCTCGCTTGTCCATTTCAGACAGAATCGACTTGGCGGTATCCGGAAACACATGGCTGCCGTTATCTGTCACATCGGTCGGAATCGCCCATTCAGACAGCAATTCTCCCTCCGGTGTAAACAAGCCGAATTTGACTGTAGTTCCTCCGATATCGACTCCGATCACATACTGCGTATTACTCATGACTTTCTTCCTCCTTCATTCGCTGCGCGATTCCCGGCCGACCATTCCTCTGTCCGCGCTGCCTATTTCACTTTTCCCTCCGCCTACGTTCAATCGTCACTGCGCCTCATGCTGGCCTGCACTCTGGCATACAGCTCCTCGGCCGCATTATAGCCCATCTGCTTCTGCCGGAAGTTAACCGCTGCCGTTTCTACGATGATGGCCAGATTTCGCCCCGGTCGAATCGGAATAGAATGGCAGACAATCGAGTTTCCGAGAATCTCGGTAAATTCATCCTTCAGACCGATGCGGTCGTATTCCTTATCCTTATCCCATTCCTCCAGCTTAATCACCAGGTTAATGGTACTGGTTTCTTTAACGCTCTGCACACCGAACAACGTCTTCACGTCTACGATACCGATACCTCGAAGCTCGATAAAATGCTTCGTTACATCCGGCGCATAGCCGACCAGCGTCTCGGCGCTGACCCTCTTGATGGTTACTACATCATCCGTGATCAGCCGATGCCCGCGTTTTAACAGCTCCAGAGCCGCTTCGCTCTTACCGATGCCGCTCTCACCCATGATCAGCACTCCTTCACCGTATACCTCGACCAGCACACCGTGGATAGAGATGCTCTTAGCCAATTCCACCTTTAACCAACGGATCAGCTCGGCCACAAAATCAGAAGTTGTCTGATTCGTCTTTAAGATCGGCACCTGATAAGTATGCGCCAGTTCCAACATGATCTCATCCGGCGCCGTCTCGGTGGTATAGATCACACAGGGAATATGGCTGGACAGGAAACGCTCGTAATTTGCCCGGCAAACCTCCGGCGACTGATGCATCAAATAAGTAGACTCTACATATCCGACGATCTGAATGCGATCTGTATCAAAGTGTTCAAAGTATCCGGCCAGCTGTAAAGCTGCACGATTTAAGTCCGGTGTCGTGATCTCGATCTTGTCGAACGGAATATCCGGAGTACAGATCTCCAAGTCCATCTTCTCTACGACCTGCTTCAGCATCACCTTCCCCATGACATATTACCCCCTTTAACATAGTCTTTTCTTCACATCATAGCACAATCGGCTCATTGGTGCCAGTCCTGCCTGAAAAATTGATAAACCGCCTCTGCGCTCCGCCGGTTCATGCCATCAACCGAGGCCAGCTCATCCTCGGAGGCAGCCCGTATTCCCTCGATGCTCTTGAAGTGCCGCAGCAAAGCCTTGCGCCGCACAGCTCCGATCCCGGCAATATCATCCAGCACCGAATGCAGTCCTTCCCTCGAGCGCAGCTCCCGGTGATAGGTAATGGCAAAGCGATGAGCCTCATCCTGCAGGCGGGTGATCAGATGAAAGCCCTCGCTGCGGATATCCAAAGCCAGCTCTTTGTTCTGATAATACAGTCCCCTGGTGCGGTGTCTGTCATCCTTCACCATACCGCAGACCGGAATCGACAGACCAAGCTTTTCCAACACCGTCAGAGCGATATTCACCTGGCCGCGGCCGCCATCCATCATGATCAGATCCGGCAGAGCGACAAAGCGTTTATCCCCATTTAGACTGCGCTGAAACCGTCTGGTCAGCACTTCTTCCAAACTATGATAATCGTCCGCCCCCATGATGGTCTTGATCCGAAATTTTCGATAATCACTGCGCTTTGGTTTCCCCTGCTCAAACACTACCATAGAACCGACCGACAGAGTACCGGCCGTATTTGAGATATCATAGGCCTCCATACGGGCTGCGCAGGTCAGCCCTAATAATTTCCTTAGCTCCTCGACCGCGCCAATGGTTTTGGCAGCCTCTTTTTTTAGACGCTCCTTATCC
>JAEXAX010000031.1 GCA_023458035.1 Bacillota bacterium
GGAGTAAGCTGCAATGGGTGTGGATCGACGAGCTGATGAGAAAAAGGGATTATCAGCAGGCCTTTCAGACCGCTGTCCGCATGCTCGAGCAGTTGGGTGAAAACGGCTCACTGTTGCACATTACCCATTATCTGGATCGAATCATAACCATTTGCCGACTGGACGGTCGTGCAGAGCTGGAGGAATACCGACGGATGCGGGACGCCCTGGCCGGACTGTATAGTGAGTATGACAGGGTCTGGGAGAGCGGTGAACTGCGGCTATGGAAGCGGACCAGAGTCAATGGTGTAGAGGGAATCGCAAATGCTGAGGTGTGAACGTGAGGAGGCCGGTCTGACACAGGAGCAGCTGGCGGAGCTCCTGGAACTGGACACTAAGACTGTTTCGCGGATCGAGTGCGGACGGTCGCAGCCGAAAGCCGGTACCCTACAGCGGATCTTGGAACAGTTTCGCTATGGCAGTACGGCTTGCTATACCAAGCTTGTAGTGGGCAGTTTTGCCATGCTGGATCAGGAAAGAGAGATTGCCAGATTGGTTACTTATGATGAAAATGACCGGGCCGAGAAGCTGTTTTTGCAGTTAAAGAGCCGACTGTCACATCGGTATCAGCAGAACCGGCAGTACATCGCATTTATGGAGTTCCTTTTTGATAAACGAAACAAGCGGAAATCCAGAGAACAGTTGTTGTCAGAACTGATAGAGGCCTACGGCATTACCCGTAAAACGTTTGCGGTAGAAAAGATCGCATGCTTTGTTCCTTCCCAGATGGAGGGAATGATCTTAAATAACATTGCATTGTTATATGATGATTCGGGGAAAACGCAGGACTGTATCTCGCTTCTGGAGCAGATGCGGACAGGATATGAAAACAGTCCGGCAGACTTGCGGCATTATTATACGATCATGTCTGTGGTTTACACCAATTTGGCGATGTCGTATGAGGACCTGAAGCAATTTGATAAAGCGATAGCATTGTATGTCAAGGCCATTCGGTTTTCCCTGCAATGCAACAGAGGGAATCGACTGGGGGTGCTTATAAAGGGAAAAGTTTATACATCTAAAAACATGACGGACACAGACCAACAGCTAGCTTATCAAGACGCATTTCAGTTAATGAAGCTGATGAAAAATAGCAGTAACACTTTGGAGCGAATGGAAAAGTTTTATTTTGAAAAGTATAGAGAGAATTTTGAGTAAATGAAAACTCAAGATCAATTTTCGGATCATTGGCTGCCTGTAATAAAGCGGGAGTGTATAAAGTATGTTAGGTGGAAAAGGGCAGCGGAATGAATTGAGCGGTGATCATTATAGTCATAATTATAAGACCTGCAAAGCAATGTTTTTTTAATAGCAACATACATACATCCATACATGCTGTATTTTTGTTCTGGATAAAATGATATAGGATGACGAAATGCATACCCATACCAAATACCGGACAAAATGGTTCAGGTTTTGGTATGGAGTAGAATGGGAGAAAGGGGTATTATTTAAGCTGCTTCAGGAATATAGCGAAATTTTTTCCGGAAAACAGGTGGGTTTTGCTCGGGTGGCTGCAGTTTATCGGCAGAGGTGGATTTTGATAGAATGTGTGCAAATAATAAGGCGGAATTTAAAACATTTTTGACGAACATTTATTATCCAAAAGTAAAAAGTATGCTGGAGATCTTATAGCGCAACCATAGTCTGAGTTTGGGGGAAATATATTATGAATCAAAGTAATACGCGAAGCAAAACTACTCTATTTGCGCATAATAAGGGAATGCTGATTCTATCAATAGTAGGAAAGTGCTTTAAGGTTATTGCCGGACTGGGTTTTACGGGCTTTATACAAAGAATATTAGATACCATAGCCGGAAAGGCTCAGTATTCTGTATTGTCTTTGATGGTATATGCCCTTTTTTGTATATTATCATTGGCTGTGGCTGCAGTGTTGGAATACTATTGTTGGACAGAATTTAGAGGCAGGGCATTAGAGCAATATCGAGAACATGCATACAAACATATTTTATCGAAACACGCATATGCATGTAATCAAGAGAGTATGGATACATATATTTCATCTCTTTCAAATGATCTCTTGCAGGTTTTTGATAATTATATTGAAATGATACCGTATTCTGTAGAAATACTGTTGAGTTTTGTTGGTACGGTTGTTTTGATGATATATTATAATGTACGATTGGCAATTGTAGCCTTTATATTTTCTATGCTTCCGCTTATTTTTTCTTTTTTTAGAATGAAAGAAGTTGAAAAAAGAGAGGAAGAACTCTCAGAGGCAAACAGCTTTTTTTAGGTGCTTTTTCTGAAGTGATTCGAGGTTTTCAAACAATAAAAAGTTTGAAGGCGGAAAATCAGATTGCAAACAAATTATCTGTAAGCAATCAGCAGGCATCTATATCATTTAGAATTAGAGAGCATGTTGAGATATCTGTCGCTTACATAGCATCATTGTCGGGCCATCTTTCACAAGTGGCGTTTTTTTGGTTGGAATGTTTTTGGCTCAGCGAAATATGAATGTTTCTGTTGGTACCATTGTAATGTTTATTCAATTAATGCATAACATAACTCAATTAGGAATTTCTATGCCGGAAATTATAGCAAAAATTAAATCTGCACAAAAATTAATGGCTCAAAATGATCGGTTACTTTTGGCCAATAAGGTGACCGGGGAAATGATTCCGCTTACTTGTAAAAAGAAAATAGAATTTTGTGAAGTGGTTTGTCACTATAATGATTCATATGTTGGACTAGACAGCGTAAGTTGTGAAATTCAAGCAAATGGGTGTCATACGATTGTATTTCTGAACTCGTTTCAGTAGTATATCAAGATGTGTTTATTTTTGATGCATCCATCAAGGACAATCTAACGGTATTCGGATTATTTGATGACTCATTAATGGAGGAAGCAATAAAAAAAGCGGGGTTGGAAGATATAGTGAAGGATAAAGGGGTGGAATATAAATGCGGAGACAATGGTGCTGCCCTGTCCGGAGGAGAGAAACAGCGTATTGGAATTGCCAGAAGTATCATGCAGGGTACCGAAGTATTACTTATGGATGAAGCTACTTCGGCGTTGGATACGCAGACCGGTTATCAAATAATCGAAACTGTTCAGAATATGGATGGAAAAACCAGGATTATTGTCACACATAACTTATACCCAACATTGCTGGAAAAATTTGATGGTATTTATGTATTAAAAGATGGTAAGCTGGCAGAGCAAGGGAAATATATCGATTTGATGAAAAAGAGAGGAATATGCTATGATCTGATACATAAACAATAGAAACGGGTTTGCTTAAGGAATACAGTGAAAATCTTTCAGGAAAGGAACGTCAGATAAGCATATGAAGCATTACATCAAAAAAATAAGAAGCATCTGATTATTGCGGTGCTGGCCGGCTGGTTGAATGTAGTGGCAATCTATTTTGGGAATCTGAAGATCGCCGAGGTGATCGATTTAGTCAAGGATATGGATAGCGGCCGTTTATGGATGACCATTGGCCTGGCCTTGTCGCTGCTGCTTTTTGCCCTGGTTTTGGACTATATCAGCAACCACAGCTCCTTCCGTTTTTCGACTGACATCACGGCGCAGCTCAGGTTGGATTATCTGACGACCCTGTACCGGCAGCCGACAGCTCGTTATCTGGAGCGAAGCCGCAGTGAATATGTTACGGATATTGACGCCAATATGAATCAGCTGCGACTGGATTATTTGTCAGTACTGCCGGAGGCCGTTATCGGCATCGGCCAGGCGGCGATTTTTCTGATCGGTCTGTGGTATCTGCATCCGTTTATTTTCTTATCGACCATAGCCTTTATCATCATGCCTTCTATCGTCAGCAAGGTCTTCGGCCGGAAACTCAGTGCCATTAATCTGCACATATCGAACTGTAACGAAAAGCATACGACCAGGCTGTATGAGATGTTGGACGGCTATATGGTGATTAAGCAGGCCAGACACAGAAATGAATTTCTGCAGGCTTATCATCGAGCCGATGAAGAGCTGTTAAACGGTAAGAAGGCATATAACATCACGTCTCGGTTTTTCCAAGGAGTGATGTTTACCTTAAATATTTTGTCATCGCTGGTCGTTATCCTGGTCGGATCGCTGCTGGTGGGGTATGGTCAGATACCGATGAGCCGTTTGGTAGCATCCATAGCGGTGGTTTCAATCGGTACCAATGCCATAGCCGGGGCCTTTCGTTTTGTCATGCAGCTGCTGGCCGGCCGATCCCTAAAAGATAAGGTGATGCAGGTGGTACAGACGGATCCGGCCGAAGGCACCGGCTGCGGACGCACCCCGCAGCTTGGGATCAGTTTGCAGCAGGTGGGCTACGCCTTTGGCGATAAGCAGGTGCTGTCGGAGCTTTCGTGGCGGATCGAACGAGGAAAGTCCTATGCCGTGATCGGTGAGAGTGGCGCCGGCAAGAGTACTCTGGCCAAGATCCTGATCAAGATCAATGCGGATTATCAGGGAAATATTCGCTTTGCCAACGGCGAACTGGCGGACTTCTCTGAGGATGAACTCTATCAGTCGCTTTATTATATTCCGCAGCAGCCGATTATTTTCCGGGACAGTCTGAAAAATAATATCCTGATGTACGCCTCGGAAACGACCGACGCGGATTATGAAAACATCTTGCGGGCCGTGCATCTGGAAGCCTTGGCAGCAGCCAAGGGTGAAGAGCTGTTAGAACCGGGAACCTTATCCGGCGGTGAGATGAAGCGCATCGAGCTGGCCAGAGCCCTGCTCAGAAAAGCTGAGTTGATCGTTTTCGATGAACCGACAGCCGGTTTAGACCCGCAGAATGCGGCGGCGGTGGAAGAACTGATCTTCGGATTGAAAAACATCATTGTCATCACCCATAACCAGGATCCGGCTTGTTTGGCCCGCTTCGATGAGGTGCTGAGGCTGTCCCCTGTCAAGGCATAAATAAAAAGAAATCATTGGACCTGTCTATTCTTTTATTACCAAATCGCTATCGGTAATGAGAGAATCGACGGGCCTTTTGTTGTGCAAAAAAACTATATTTAAATTGATAGTTAGTTTTTGCTAATTTGCAATTGCAAATCATTTGCATAGATGCTACACTAAGATGGATTAAGATTCCAGGGGAACAGCTCCAATGGAAAAGAAACACTGAGTAAGTACGGGAAAGAGGAAAACAGATGAAAAAAGCAGTAAGAACGATTATGCTCGGCTTGTTGGTCGGCAGCCTGCTGGTTCTGACGGCCTGCGGGGCGGCCGGAAGTGGAAAAAAGGCAGGGAAAGCGATACCGGAAACCGAGCAGAGCGACAGTAAAAAACAGGCAGAAAAAACAGAAAACAGTAAGGCTGCGGCAAAGACGGAAGCCGAACAGACGAAGGAAAAGTCTGCCGATAAAAAGGTGGTCTATACCACTTTCTTCCCGGTTTATGATTTAGCCAAGCGAATCATCGGGGATCGGATGGAGGTGAAGCTGATCATCCGCGGTAATCAGGAACCGCATGATTTTGAGTTGCCGGCCGGAGATATGGCGAAGATTTGTCAGGCTGATCTGATCCTGTATAACGGCGCCGGTATGGAGAGCTTTATCCCGGATCTGAAGCAGATGGCCGGATCTGCTGAAAAGTTTCTGGATTTGTCACAGGGGCTGACCTTGCTGGAAAGCGGCACCTCTGACGGTCTGCAGCAGGAAGGGGAAAACCGGGTGGTAAATCCGCATACCTGGCTGAGCATCAAAAATGCCTTGATTCAGCTGGATACCATTTATCAGAAACTAAGCTCGATCGATCCGGATTATGAAGCGGAGTATCGTCGGAACCTGGAAAAGGCGCAGGTAGAATTTACGGCCTTAGAGCAGAAATTCGCCGAGAGTCTGGCGAAAGTGAAACAGGCAGATAAATATTTTGTGGTTTCGCATGCGGCCTTTAACTACCTGGCGGCTGATTATGGCTTAAAGCAGGTGGCGGTGACCGGCATATCGCCGGAGGATGAGCCGACAGCCAAACAGCTGAAGAAGATCGCCGACTTTGTGAAGGAGCATCAGATCAAGACCATCTTCTTTGAAGGCAAGGCGACACCGAAGGTGGCAGAGACCCTGGCGGCCAATACCGGCACGAAGACCGATACCCTTTATACCATGGAGTCATTGACCGAAGATGAGGTCAAAATGGGCTATTTGAAACTGATGGAAAAAAATCTGGAAGCATTGGTGAAGTCATTTGAAGAATAAGATCATAGAGGTCAGGAACCTGTCCTTTTCCTATGGAGATGAGCCGGTATTAAGTCAGCTGCAGCTGACGGTGGAAGCCGGAGATTTTGCAGCTGTCATCGGAGCTAACGGGGTCGGAAAATCCACCTTGTTCAGTCTTCTGCTGGGGCAGCTGAAGCCAAGCGGCGGACAGATCCGTCTGTTTGACGGGGCGCCGTCCGATCGGGCGGTCTTACGCCGCGTTGCCTATATTTCGCAACACGCAGTGCAGGGGTATCGGCATTTTCCGACCACCATTGAAGAGGCGGTCAGGGTTCATCTGCGATTATTGCATAAAAAACAGCCGATTCGGCCACTGCTGCAGCGGGTCGGCTTGGAGGAACTGGGTGATCGGCGGCTCTGTGAGCTGTCCGGCGGTCAGCTGCAGCGGGTGGCGCTGCTGCTGGCCGTATTAAAGGATGCCGAGCTGATTTTGCTGGATGAGCCGACCACCGGTATCGATCAGGCTTTTGCCGGTGAGTTGTATCGGTTGCTGCGCGGTTTGGTCGATGCGGGCCGAACAGTGGTGATGGTGACTCATCATCCGGAGGCGGCATATGCTTATATCAATCGCCTATATGAGCTTCATAACGGTCAGATCGGAGAACTGCCATTGACGAGTTTTGATCAGAAGAGCGCAACCGGGGAGGGAATGGTCATAAAGACATCTGCGAAGGGAGGGACGGACTGATGCCGGATATCTTGGCTTATGAATTTATGCGCCGGGCTTTTGTCGTCGGTACCCTGTTAGCGGTGCTCCTGCCTTGTATAGGCTTGACGGTTCTGTTAAAACGGTTGTCCATGATGGGCGATACCCTGTCGCACGCTTCACTGGCCGGCGTGGCCATCGGCTTGTGCTTCGGCATGAATCCGCTGCTTGGCTCTATCGCCGCTTGTGTGGCTGCCGGGCTTAGCGTGGAGCTGATCCGCGAGAAGCTGTCGGCCTATCAGGAAATTTCGACCGTAATTATTCTGGCGGCATCCATCGGACTGGCCGGAATTTTCACCAGCTTTGCCGGTAATGGCAATGCGATCAACTCTTATTTGTTCGGCTCGATTGTGACGGTTTCGGATGGGGAGTATTATTTGGTGATGATTGTGGCAGCGGCGGTGCTGCTGCTCTATCGACTGGTCTATGACAGGCTGTATCTCTGCGTCTTTGATCCGGTCAGCGCCGGGTTAATGGGGATCCGGGTGAAGTGGATGAATTTTCTCTTTGCCTTTTTAAGCGCGGCTGCCATTTCGATCGCGGCCAGGACCATCGGCTCCCTGATCGTTTCATCGCTATTGGTATTGCCGGCCATCTGCGCTATGCAACTGGCGCGCACCTATCGTCAGACGCTGTGGCTGTCGATCGGTTTTTCGATCAGCTTTGTTTATGCAGGGTTAGTGATCTCTTATTACGGGAATCTGAAGCCGGGTGCGGTGATCGTGTTGCTGGCAGTGGCGGTATTGTTGCTGATCTTATTGTGTACAAGAAAGAAATGAGGGAAAAAATGAAAAAACGATTGTTATTATTACAAGGGCTCTTGATCGCGGTTCTGGCATTTTCGGCCTGTAGTCCAAAGAAGGAAAGCCGGAAGGAAGAGAGCCGGCAGGCGGTCGCTGTACAAGAGAGCCGGAGGAATGAGGAGAGAAAGGAAAAGGCTGTCGGGAAGGCGGCAAGGAGCTTCCGGGCCAAAGAAGTCAAATACCGAAAGGACGAGACGACACAGGTTTTGGTAGATGCCGAGATCAAGGCGGAAGATATCACCAAGGTCGTACAGCACGGCGACCACTGGCATGTCTTTACCAGGGATGGTCGTGAGCGTATTACATATCAGGATCCGGCGACAATCAGTCAGACAGATGCACAGAAGCTGGAGTTGATTCCGGTGGTGTCATTATCTCAGCTGGCCGGCCTGCCGGTGGCAGAGATCAAGGTACATGGGGACCATTGGCATGTGTACCTCCAGGATCATACCGAATACCTGACCTATGAAGATCCGAGCCGGTTGTTTCCGCATCTGCGGATCACTGAATACACCGGATCGCATCATCAGAACCGGGCGGGTAATGATCGAAAGCCGGATCGGAGCGGCCAAAAACCGGAGATCGGCAGACAGCCATCCGGACCGCGCATCCAGCAGCTGGTCGATAGACCGGACTGGGATCCGAACCGGGTGGTGAAGATCCTGCAGCATGGTGACCATTATCATATTTATACTGCCGGAGGCGATGAGCTGATCAGTTATGTCGATCCGCGGCCGTTTTATCCGGATGCGGAATTTGGGCAATACACCGGTTCTCACGGAGATCGGTCGGGTGATACAAACAAGCCGCAGCCGTCACCAAGTCCGGCTCCGTCACCAAATCCGGCTCCGACGCCAAAGCCGACTCCGACACCGAAGCCGACCCCGACACCGAAGCCGACCCCGACACCGAAGCCGACTCCGGGACATGACGGACCGGTGCTGGTGACAGTGGTCGATATGGCCGGACTGAAGAAGCTGGCAGTGGATCATATCCTGCGGCATGGCGACCATTACCATGTTTATACCAAGGATGGGAAGGAATACATCACCTATGCCGATCCGAGGACAGTCTTTCCGGATATTAAGATCGGTGAATATAAAGGTAAACATGGGAATCAAAAGCCGGGCGGAACATCGGAACAGAAACCAAAGCCGCAGCCGGATCAGAAGCCGGGAAAGAAACCGATCATTCAGGACCCGAAGGATCCGAAGCGCATCGTTAAGATCGCCAAGCATGACGATCACTGGCACCTGATCAGTTTTGACGGAACCGAGAGGATCACTCATGAGGATCCGCATCCATATTACCCGGATATCCCGATCGAGGATTATTTGGGTGAGCATGTGAAGCCGGTTGATCCGAATGAGGTATTCCGGTATGAGGATGTCAAGGCTGAAGCCATCATTCCGGAGAATGCCATTCGTTGGTATGGCGGTATGCAGTATGCCATTGGCTATGATCATAACAAAGAGGAGTTTATCGTACCGCATCTGGATCATTTTCATAATATCAGCATTCGGACCATCATCGGTTTGGCTAAGGACGGCAGAACCTTTGGACGATATACCGCCCGTCAGGTGGTGGCGACACTGAAATACTGGGTGGAGAACCCGGCGGCCAGACCGAAGAAGGCCGGCTGGGGAGATCTGAAGGATCAGGATGACAGCGATTCGCCGGAGGAGTACGACAGACTGAAACCGATCGCCGAGCGGTATAAGATTTCGGTGGAGCGTCTGATAGATTTGTTTTTGGAGGTGGTGCCGAAGGGGGCCATCTCGGATGCGGAATTCCATGATGATATGACGGTGACGGTGAATGGTCAAACATATGACCTGAAGAAAGGGTTGGAGGAAGCGGAGGAATAGCAGACAGAACGTCTGCTATTCCTCCGATCGGAAAGAACAGTCAGGACAGCGACAGTTTTGCCGCTGTCCTTTTTCGCGTTCTTCCTTTACATGTTCATTTTCATTTTCAGCATAAGGCGATTGTCAACCTGCCGGATTTCGGGTAAAATAAAAAGGAAAAGCTCTGAGTAGTATAAGCTGAGGGGAGGAATACAAAAATGAGAGTGATCAATAAAGCTCAGGTAAAACAGCAGGTGCTGGATGCGTTTTGGAATCGCCATGCGGTACGAAGATATGACCCGACCAAAAAAATTCCCCGAGAGGATATGGACTATATTTTGGAAACGGCCAGACTTTCTCCCAGCTCGGTGGGGATGGAGGCTTGGCGGTTTGTAGTGCTGGAGGATGAGAAGCTTAGGGATGCTGTCAAGCCGTTGGCCTGGGGAGCAGGTAAACAGCTGGAAACAGCCAGCCATTTTGTATTGTTGATCGCCAAAAAGCATGTTCGTTATGACGAGCCGCTCATTCAGGACACATTGAAGAAGAGGAACCTGTCGGCCGAGGAATATGCAGCTGCGGTGGAGCGCTACGCATCCTTTCAGAAACACGGCCTAAAGATTCTGGAAAACGAGCGGGCCATGCTTGACTGGTCGGCCAAGCAGACCTATATCGCCATGGGGAATATGATGACGGCGGCCATTATGATCGGCATTGATTCCTGCCCGATCGAAGGGTTTGATCATTCGGCGGTGAACGAGCTGCTGGCCGAGGCAGGGGTCATTGATCCGGCAGATGAGGCATTGGTCAGCATGATCTCTTTCGGTTATCGTGCTTTTGAACCGAGACGGCCCAAGCAAAGAAAAAGTACGGATCAGGTCATCTCATGGATTTAAGTAAATAGCCGGAAAGCGACAGACGTATAAATACAACAAAACAGTAGAAATGAGGGATGAAATGAGTCAGACAAGACAAGCCATAAAAAGAAAAAACCATCAGCTGCTTGTGGTGGCTGTGGTGCTGGTGGCGATCATCGGTATCATGATCTTCGGAGTGCTGATGAAGCGTTATTCGCCGACTAAGGAGCGGGCCGATTTGCGCAAACACTTTGCCGCGGAACAGGAGGATGTGGCGGCTCTGGTGGTCAATGGGGTACTTCTGCCGGAGCAGGGCTTGTGGCGGCAGGAGCGGGTCTATCTGCCGTATGAGCAGGTTTATCGACTGGATCAGCGGTATTACTGGGATACCGCCGTAAACCTGTTTTTATACACAGACGGGGCGGTTGTGACGAAGGTCAATGCCACCGAGCAGACGGTTACGAAGGGGGATGTGACCGAACAGGTGAGCTATACACCGGTGCTGCTGGAAAATGGGCAGCCCTATATTGCGCTGGACTTTATCACAGAGCGCAGCAACCTCACGGCCACGGTTGAAAAAGATCCGTACAGGGCAGTGCTGACTGTATATGACGGCAGCGAACAGACAACAGCCGCCGTCAAAAGCGGCGGCAGTGTACGGGTAAGGGCCGGAATCAAAAGCGAGGTGCTGGAGGAGGTGGCGGCTGCCACCACGGTGACGGTTCTGGACACTTCTATCGAGGGCTGGACCAAGGTAGCCACACCGGCCGGCTGTATCGGTTATATTGAGAATAAGAAGCTGGAGATCGGAGAGAAGACACTGCGTGTGCGGGATGCCGCCGCTGTGCTTCATCAGAGAAAGGCGCTTGGCTCATCCGTTAATCTGGTCTGGCACCAGGTAACAAATGCCGATGCCAATGACAGCGTATTGAACCTGATCTCATCGACCAAGGGGGTCAATGTGGTTTCGCCGACATGGTTCTCCTTGGCTGACCATGACGGAAACATTACCAGTCTGGCGGATTCGACTTATGTAAACCGGGTTCATCAGCAGGGCAAGCAGGTTTGGGGCTTGGTAGACAACTTTAATCCGGATGTAAAGACAAAAACGGTGCTGGCTGCAACCGCAAGCCGTAATCAGCTGACCAATCAGTTGGTGGCACAGGCCCTGCAGTATGGTCTGGACGGAATCAACGTAGACTTTGAGCTGCTGCAGGAAGACACCATTCCGGCTTTTATCCAGTTCCTGCGTGAGCTGTCGATCAAGTGCAGCAATAATCAGCTGATTCTTTCGGTTGACCTGCCGGTGCCGACCTTTTCAAAGTACTATAATCGTAAAGCGATCGCCGAGGTGGTGGATTATGTCTGCCTGATGGCCTATGATGAGCATTTTGCCGGGGATACTACCTCCGGTTCCGTGGCGTCATTCCCGTTTGTTGAAACAGCGGTGATCCAGACGCTGCGCGAGGTGCCGGCCGAAAAGCTGGTGCTGGGAGTGCCATTCTATACCCGCATCTGGACTGAAGCAGCCGGGGCTGACGGAAAAACGGCGGTCAGCAGCATCGCTGTCGGTATGGGAGAGGCGGAGCGTTTGCTGGCCGAAAATTCAGTCACTCCGGTCTGGGCGGAAGAGGCCAGACAGAATTACGGCGAATATGCTTCCGATAAAGGTGTCAATAAGGTCTGGCTGGAGGATTCGGCCTCGATCGAGGCGAAGCTGAAATTGATCGGGGAGCATAAACTGGCCGGTGTGGCCGCCTGGAAGCTTGGCTTTGAGGAAAGCGGTATCTGGGATACCATTATCAAATATGTTAATTAATCTGTTTATCATAACAGGACGACAGCCGGTCGATCAGTATCGCCCGGCTGTGAATATGCAGAAAGTAAGTGACTATGAATAAAGAAACCAAGCTTTGGGATGTTTGTACAGAGCCGTCGGTACGGGAGCAATATCTGGATGAAGCGGCAGCAGTTCTGCGAGCCGGTGGCTTGGTGGCCTTTCCGACCGAAACGGTCTACGGTCTGGGAGGCAACGCTCTGGATCCGTCGGCGGCCGCGGCTATCTACGCCGCCAAGGGACGGCCGTCTGATAATCCGTTGATTGTTCATATCGCAGAGGTATCGACACTGGCAGGTATCGTTCGGCAAATCCCGCCTTACGCCGGTCCGTTGATGGAACGGTTTTGGCCGGGGCCTCTGACGCTGATCTTTAGAAAACAGGATCGGGTACCGGATCAAACCACCGGCGGTCGTGACACAGTAGCGGTGCGGCTGCCGCTGTCACAAACAGCCAGAGAACTGATTAAACGCAGCGGCGGCTATATCGCCGCGCCGTCGGCAAATCTGTCCGGACGACCCAGCCCGACGACGGCGGATCATGTCATCCGTGATATGGACGGCCGGATTGATGGCATCATCTGCGGGGAAGATTGTGAGATCGGTCTGGAATCTACCATCATAGATTGTACCGGTGAGCGTCCGGAGATCCTGAGACCCGGTCTGATCGATCGGGAGCAGGTGGAGGCTCTATTGCGTGAAACAGCTCAGCGGAAAACCCTGCTGCCGCATGCGGAAGAAGGCGTGGATCTGACCGGTGAGGCGCGTGCGCCCGGTATGAAATATAGACATTATGCTCCGCGCGGCAGCTTGTATCTATTGGAAGGAGAGCCGGCAGCTGTCAGAGCGACTATGCGGCGCCTGGCCGAAGAGCAGATCGCCAAGGGAGAAACGGTTGGCTTGATTGTCTGCGAGGAGGATATTCCGTATCTGCCGGAGTTTACGCTGGTCAATCTTGGACGGCGCAGTCGGCCGGATCAGATCGCCAGACATCTGTATATGGCTCTGCGCCGAATGGATGAGCTGGGGTGTACCTATATCCTGGCGCCGACCTTTTCCGGACGGGGGATCGGCGGAGCTATCATGAACCGGCTAAAGAAGGCGGCCGGCGGTCGGATACTGATCTGCCGTGAAACCTGAGACGACTACACAGAAAGTAGGAAGATAATATGAAACAGTATGATAAAGTGATTTTTGTCAGCATGGGAAATGCCAGCCGCAGCGTTATGGCGGAGCAGTTGCTGAAGAAAGAGCATTTGATGGGGCCGCTGGATATCTATTCGGCCGGATTGGTCGTGCTGTTCGCCGAGCCGATCAATGCGCTGGCAGATGAAGTTCTGAGAGGACATGGCCTGGAGGCTCCGGAGCATGTGACGAAGGCTCTGACAGAGGAAACGTTTGGGCCGCGTAATCTGATCCTGACCATGGATGAGGGGCAAAAGCAAAAGATCTTCGAGACCTTTGGAGAGGTTCCGAATGTCTATACGCTGCCGGAATTTATCGGTCGCAGCGGAGATGTGATGTTACCGCACGGAAAAGGCATAGAAGCATATTTTGAATGTTTTCAGATCTTAAGAGATATGATACACTTATTAGCAGTAGAGTTAAATGAGGAAGAGCTGATGGGTGTCTGACCCACGGTGAAAAGGAGGAATCTATGTCACAAGTAAAAGTAATGGATCATCCGTTGATTCAGCACAAGATTGGAATTATCAGAAAAACCGAAACCTGTACAAAGGATTTTCGTGAGATGATTGGTGAGATCGCTATGCTCATGTGTTATGAGGCGACCCGCGACTTGTCGCTGACGGATGTGGAGATAGAAACACCGATGTGCAAGACGATTGTTCGTGAGCTGTCCGGCAAGAAACTGGCTGTCGTTCCGATCCTGCGTGCCGGTTTAGGCATGGTGGACGGTATACTGGCTATGATTCCGGCCGCCAAGGTCGGACACATCGGTCTGTATCGTGATCATGAAACCCTAAAGCCGGTAGAGTATTACTGCAAGCTGCCGGAGGACTGTGAGTCCAGAGAGGTCTTTGTGGTTGATCCGATGCTGGCTACCGGCGGCTCCTCGGTCGCCGCTATCGACATGCTGAAAGCCAAGGGCTGCCGCCATATTCGGATGATGTGCATCATCGCCGCTCCGGAGGGGGTGAAGGCCATGCAGGAGGCGCATCCGGATGTCGATATCTATATCGGAGCGTTGGATGAGCGGTTAAATGAAGACGGATACATCTTACCGGGTCTGGGGGATGCCGGAGATCGTATCTTCGGAACCAAGTAAGGAGGAAGCAGATGAGCGCAAAACGGCAGGACTATATCAGCTGGGATGAATATTTCATGGGCGTGGCCATGCTTTCGGCCATGCGCTCAAAAGATCCGAATACCCAGGTCGGAGCCTGTATCGTCAGCGCCGACAATAAAATCCTTTCCATGGGCTATAACGGATTTCCGGTCGGCTGTTCGGATGATGATTTTCCCTGGGAAAAGGGAAATGAGAGTGAGCTGGACAATAAATATTTTTATATTACTCACAGTGAGCTGAACGCCATACTGAATTACCGCGGTGGTTCGCTGGAGGGAAGTAAGCTGTATGTGTCGCTGTTCCCCTGTAATGAGTGCGCCAAAGCCATTATTCAGGCCGGTATCAGAGAAATCATCTATGACAGTGATAAATACAGCGAAACAGAAGAAGTGATGGCCTCCAAGCGGATGCTGTCAGCCGCCGGTGTCGGCTACCGGCAGTATATCCATAGTGGTCGCAGTATTCAGTTGTCAGTCTAAATAAAAAGCTATACAGCATCGGAGGCGTGCGCAGGCGCCGGGCTGTATAGCTTTTTTTAATACTTTTTTTCGATCAGCGGAGCCGGTCTGGCAGTACCTTCGATCATCTCACCTCTGTCCCTGCGGATATAGGAGAGGTCCGGCTCGTGACCGCCGTGATTGGCTGCAAAATAGGTTGGAGTCACCCCGGTCAGCGCCTTAAAGACCCGGTTAAAGGTGCGGATATTCTGAAAACCGAAGGATAGGGCGATGTCGGTGATCTTGCGGTTCGTATATACCAGTTCATGGGCGGCCTTTTCGACGCGCAGCATATTGCAGTAGGTGACAAAGTTGATGCCGGTCAGTTTTTTGAATAAACGGGAAAAATGACTCTGGCTCAAACCGATGCGTGCGGCACAGACCGGCAGGGAGAGACTGTCGTCGCAGTGTTCCTCCATATGGGCTAACAGGCCGCGGAAATCAGATAGTAGCCGGCTGCGATGATGGCCGGCCGGAGCCTCGCTCCGCGGAACCATCCGCAGCAGCCGGTACCAGAAATGGCGCAGGGCGGCAGTCACCACATTTTGATAGTGCGGCGCTTTGGTTTGCAGCTCTAAACCGACCTCATCGAGCAGATCACGCAGGGCGGCGCTTAATCCCCAGTCCCGCAGCTGGCCGGCGGTGATATGGGGATGGGAAAAATGGGCGTATTGATAGTGAGAGCTGATGACGGCCGGATCAAAGATCAGAAAAATCAGTTCATTTTCCATATCGGCAGGATCACTGTAGTGAATATCGCCGCTGTCACAGACAACCAGGTCACCTGCTCGGGCAGTGAAAATGCGGTCCGTCACGCCGAAAGTGGCGGTGCCGCTTTTGATATAAATCAATTCCAGCTCGGTATGCCAATGTGCTAAAAAGCTGATATCGGTATAGCCGGAATACCAAACCATATAGTCTGAGTCATAGCGTCTGATTTCATGAAAAGCCTTCATAAACGAACCTCCCGAAGGGTATTGCAATAGTTTCTTACAGTATGACAAAAATAGCAAAAAATGTCCATAATAAATCAATTTTTTGCGAGCATTCGTTTTCCGAGTGTTATATAATCAGTACATAAAGTGAGGGCTTTACAGGTTGACTATGTACAAATAAACCAATTATTTTAAGGAGGAATGCAGTATGGCAGAGAAAAGAATCGTTGGCGATTATCCGGTAATCGGTATCAGACCGACCATCGACGGTAGAAGAGGCGTGGTTCGTGTGCGTGAGTCTTTGGAAGATCAGACAATGAACATGGCCAAGGCGGCCGCAAAATTATTTGAGGACAACCTGAAATATACCAACGGCGAGCCGGTTAAAGTCGTAATTGCCGATACCACCATCGGGCGTGTGGCGGAGGCTGCTGCCTGTGCGGACAAGTTTAAAAAGGCCGGTGTTGACATCACATTGACAGTGACTCCCTGCTGGTGTTACGGATCAGAAACCATGGACATGGATCCGATGACAATCAAGGGTGTGTGGGGCTTTAACGGAACTGAGCGTCCGGGTGCCGTTTATTTGGCAGCCGTATTGGCAGGTCATGCTCAAAAGGGGTTGCCGGCCTTCGGTATCTACGGACATGAGGTGCAGGATGCGGATGACACCTCTATCCCGGCGGATGTAGAAGAGAAGCTGCTGCGCTTCGGCCGTGCGGCTGTGGCAGCGGCTACCATGAGAGGGAAATCCTATCTGCAGATCGGTTCCATCTGCATGGGTATCGCCGGCTCCATCATCGACCCGGCCTTTATCGAAGAATATTTGGGTATGCGTGTGGAATCTGTCGATGAGGTAGAGATCATCAGACGGATGACAGAAGGCATTTATGATGAAGAGGAATTTCAAAGAGCTTTGGCCTGGACCAAAGAAAAATGTCCGGAAGGTTTCGATAAAAATGCCAAGGAGTTACAGCTGTCTCCGGAGAAGAAAGAAGAGCAGTGGGAGTTTGTGGTCAAGATGATGTGTATCATCAAGGATCTGATGAACGGAAATCAGAATCTGAAGCCGGAGCACGGTGAGGAAATGGTTGGGCATAACGCCATTGCTGCCGGTTTCCAGGGACAAAGACAGTGGACAGATTTTTATCCGAATGCGGACTTTGCGGAAGCCCTGTGCAACTCCTCATTTGACTGGAACGGAGCAAGAGAGCCGTATGTACTGGCCACCGAGAACGATGTTTTAAACGGTCTGGGTATGTTGTTCGAGAAGTTACTGACCAACCGCGCTGCCATGTTCTCGGATGTCAGAACTTATTGGAGCGGTGACGCTGTTAAGCGCGTATCTGGATATGAATTGGAAGGCGCAGCCAGGGAATCCGACGGCTTCCTGCATCTGATCAACTCCGGCGCATCTGCCCTGGACTTCTGCGGTGAGTCTGTGGATGCTGACGGCAATCACACCATCAAGCCGTTCTACGATATGACAGAGGCCGATATTGCTGCCTGCTTAAAGGCAACCACCTGGAACGCAGCTGACTTCGGCTACTTTAGAGGCGGCGGCTATTCTTCCAGATTTCTGACCAAATATGAGATGCCGATGACTATGGTGCGTCTGAACCTGGTAAAGGGTCTGGGACCGATGCTGCAGATTGCCGAGGGCTGGTCGGTCGATTTGCCGCAGGAGGTAACGCAAACGTTATGGAAGAGAACAGACTACACCTGGCCGTGCACTTGGTTTGCCCCGAGAAAGGCTGACAATCCGGTCTTTAAAAGCGCTTACGACGTAATGAATAACTGGGGCGCCAACCATGGCGCGATCGCTTACGGCCATATCGGCGCCGACCTGATCACTCTGTGCTCCATCCTGCGTATTCCGGTAGCCATGCATAATGTGCCGGAAGATAAGATCTTCCGACCGGCCAGCTGGAATGCCTTTGGTATGGATCGTGAGGGCCAGGACTACAGGGCCTGCGCCGCTTATGGACCGATGTACAAAAATATTCGCTAATTTTACGTTTTTTTGACAACAAACGCTACGATACCATGATGATGTGAAAAAACAGCTGAGGATTTAGCTTCAGCTGTTTTTTTGTGCGACAATTTGGTATTCGATCGTGGTTTCGATTACATAAAGAAAAAGACCAACTGTTCGAATGGTTGTAAAAAATAAAAAATATAAAAATTATATGAATATTTTATACAAAGAAAATTCTGCAAAAATGAAAAAATATTGACATAGTGCATAAGGAATAGTATGATAAAAGCAAATATTAGGAAAGGATGCACACATTATGAGGAAGCAAACTTTGAAACAAACAAGCGTAGCATTATTAACATCGGCGTTGGTATTGACGCAGCCGCTTCATATCTTCGCGCAGGAGGTTGTGATCGGTACAAATACCGGTATTACGCTGACGGAAGGCTCAGCGCAGACGGGGACAAGTACTAAGGCAGAGCTGGATGACTATCTCTATGGGTTGGAGTATGATAAAGATCTGGTTCTGACCCGTAACGGACAGACCATTGAAAATGTTTTCCCGAAGACCGGTCAACGGGAGAAGGATCGTTTCATTGTCATTGAAAAGGTCAAAAAAACCCTGCAGGATGAGAATCCGGATGTTTCCGTTTTAGCATCTAATGAAAACCGGGTTTTTGCCGGAGCACTGCTGAGGGCGGACAGTAATCTGCTGGAAAATAATCCGACCCTGATCTCGGCCAGACGAGCTCCGCTGACTCTGAGTATTGATCTGCCGGGGTTAACAGATGGTAAAAATGCCGTTCAGGTATCGAATCCTTCCAACAGCACCGTAAAGGGTGCGGTCAATGATCTGATAGATCGCTGGCACAGATCCGGAAACGGCTATACCGCTGTACCGGCCGCTATGCAGTACACCGAAGCCATGGTGAAGGACGCATATCAGGTCAAGGTGCAGTTCGGTTTGGATCTGGAAAAGGCCGGAGCGCCGTTCAGTGTGAACTTTGACGCGATTCACCGTGGTGAGAAGCAGACCTGTATCGTAAAATTGAACCAGGTTTACTATAACGTCAGCGTCGATGCGCCGCACAATCCGTCAGACTTTTTTGCAGACGGTGTAACGGCCAAGGATCTGATCAGATACGGAATCAATAATCAGACGCCACCGGTTTATGTTTCAAACGTAGCCTATGGACGAACCATGTACATCAAGCTGGAAACCTCCAGCAACAGCACCAATGTTCATGCCGCCTTTAAGGCCCTGATCAAGGGTGTTGAAATCGCACCGGATACAGAATTTCAAAAGATACTGGATTCCACAAACGTAACAGCGGTAGTTATGGGCGGAAATGCCGCCGCTTCCGCTAAAATCGTTAATGGAACGGTTGGTGACCTGAAAGCCATTATTCAGGAGGGCGCTAACTATAATAAGGATAACCCGGCAGTTCCGGTTTCCTATCGCACTACTTTCGTAAAGCATAATGTACCGGCTGTTGTGAAGAATAATTCGGAGTATATCGAGACCAAGGTGACTTCCTATAAGGATGGTGAACTGGTATTGAAACATACCGGTGGTTATGTTGCCAAATTCTTTGTAGATTGGGAAGAGGTCAGCTATGTGGACGGTGTAGAGCACAGAGAGCCGAAATCCTGGGAATTTAATGGAGCCTCCCGCACCTCGGGCTTTGAAGCTCATATCCCACTGAAGGGCAATGTCAGAAACTTGAATGTCAAAGCTATCGAGGCCACCGGTCTGGTATGGGAGCCGTGGAGAACCGTTTATGAAAAAACGGATCTGGAACTGGCGCAGCAGCGTGAGATTTGGATCTGGGGAACAACATTGAATCCGAAGCATCATGATATTGTAACCAATAATTAAGCAAATCGGCTCTGGGAGAGCCGAATTGTCAAACAGAGCATAAAGAAGTCCGTGCAGGAAAGTGAAGAAGTCCGGCACGGACTTTTTGGCGACGCTCCGTCGGACCAGGAAAAACGACTGCAATGAGTTTTGGGGCAAGTTTGTCAATGGGTTGAAGAAAGGGATGAGAATATGAATTATAAAAGAATCGACACGAATGGAATAGAATATCTTGATACATTGCAGGGGACTGACGAGTGGTATTGGGGTTCTGATTTCTGCATGGGTGATCTATATGAGGCAGAGGATTTATTTCAAAGCAACCGGGCTGTTAAGGGAAACAGACTTGTTTTTGTCAAATATCCGGAAGGTGATGTTGTGGAGCCCATTCCCCAAAAGGAAGGACAGTATTTTGGCAGCCCGATTTTTTTAACGGGGTGATTGTGATCTTACTTGTGGATTTTTATGAAAACAAAATTAAGGTGATCAGCTATCATGATGAATCAAAAGAACTGAAAACTATGGCGATAATTGACAGGTTTGAAATTACCGACAGCTATAAACTGTTGTTACATATATCACCGCTGTTTCTTTCCGGCGAAGGTAATGGGGGTATTTATAAAATATTATGGCCGGAAAGAACAGAATTTCATATAGAAGATAACGAAACTATATTTCAACGGGAAGACGAAATCCTTATTTCCTCAATATGGACAGAAAACCCGGAGTATCATGAAGATATAATGATTCGCAGGTATCCAACGGGAGAAATACTTGATCGGTTCTCGGGCAATCTGATAGAAATGCCTGATAAACAGCGGTGGATTGTTGGGTAACAAAATTTTATGATATCTAAGTACAGAAAATCAGAGCTTGTCATCAGACGACATGTCAAGAGAATCGGCATATGTCCTTGCTATCCTAAGACCAACAGCTTTGTACGTATAGATATGAATTTTGAAATACTTATAAACTCTTTAAAATTGTTGCTAGATTTTCTTTATGCCATGAAGCACCAATCATTATTTTATTCACTTTAAAAGCTAATGTTCCCTGTGATGTACTAATTTCTAATTCATAAGACATTAATTTTTTGTTGAATGTAATGCTTGTTACTTCTTCCGTTGGTACGAAAAGAAATGCTTCATTTTCTAATTTGCCGGTCACATTATTTAAACCGATAATAGCAATACCGCTATCGCTAAAATTTATTGCGTAATATTGCATTGAAAGAGCAGCTGCAACTGGACCGAGCGCATATGTAAATTTATTAGGGAAGATAACACCAATAATAGAGGCATTATCCTTAAATGCACTATCTTTCTCATAGAGGTATTGTTTAATATCTTGTTCTTTTAGCATTTTTATTGTCCTCCTATCAAATTCTTTTTCGCATAACTTACTGTTTTCATTTCTATGTCCGGTTGACCGTGTTGTTCCGGTAGAGAATGGAAAATAAGGTCATCATCATTTATATATATTGAAAATAAAACGGTACTCCTGTACATAGCTCAGCAGGGAAGCAGCTTTGGCTGTGGAATGGCCGCTTTGTTTACTTTGGCGGCTGACTGTTTGGCAGCTCCAAAGCCAAGGCCAGATTGGCATTGGTGTAGTGCGGGTCTTGTGTCACCTCGGTACCGAACCAGGACGGAGGGACAAAGGCGGCGGCAGCCTCTGTTGAAGAAAACTCGACCTCGACCAGACACAGACCAGAAAGGTCACCGCGAAATTTGTCTATTTCGGCCGTCAGGCCGTTGTCGAGCGGCAGTTCAAACCGGTCTTTTTCGATCCGACGGCCATCGGCCTTGGCGGCCAGATGGGTATAGGCCTCGGCCGTCAGTGCCAGATTGTGTTCTTCGCGGATCAGTAGTCCTTCACCCTTATAGGTCAGATAAAACGCCTCGTTGTCACGGCGCACCCGGACGGTTGGCCGGGCGGACAGATAGGCCTGTTCGATCCGACGTTTATGACAGGTCGACAGATCGGGTAAAGCATTTTCCTGAACCAAAAATTTACGTTCGATTTCCTGTGCCATGCGGGGTTCCCCTTTCCAGGTTAGACATTACATTTCGTTTTTTCGGCGACCAGTGCTTCCAGACGATCCATGATAACAGAGGCTACGGCTGACTTATCCATCAGCGGCTGCTGTTCGCAGTGACCGGGGGTCAGCAGACTGACCTGATTGGTAGCTGTACCGAAGCCGGCGCCGGGGGTGGTCAGCGAATTGGCTACCAGCAGATCGCAGTGCTTTTCAAACAGCTTTTTCTCGGCATTGGCGATCAGCTCCTCGGTTTCCATAGCGAAGCCGCAGAGCACCTGACCGGCGCCTTTTTGCTCTCCCAGTTGTTTTAAAATATCGGTGGTAGCGATCAGCTCCAAGCTGCGGGCTTCGGAGCCTGCTTTTTTGATCTTGGAAGCGGCCGGACTGGCCGGTGTAAAATCGGCCACGGCTGCTGTCTGGATGATGATATCCTGTGCGGAGGCTCTGCTTAAGACGGCATCCGCCATCTGAGCGGCCGAGACCACCGGTACGATGTCAACCGCATGGGGCGGAGTCAATGAAACCGGACCGCTGATCAGGGTTACCTCGGCGCCGCGCAGAGCGGCTTCACGGGCAAGAGCATAGCCCATAGTGCCGGTTGAGTGATTGGAGATAAAGCGTACCGGATCGATCGCTTCACGGGTCGGGCCGGCGCTGACCAGCACTTTTTTTCCGGTCAGTGTATGACGGCGGGCGATCAGGGTCTCGATGGCTGCAAACAACTGCTCCGGTTCGGCCAGTTTTCCTTTGCCTATATCGCCGCAGGCCAGACGGCCGTCGGTCGGCTCGACGAAATGACAGCCAAGCTCGCGTAAGGTGTTCATATTTCTTTGAACAATCGGATTTTCATACATTCGGGTGTTCATGGCCGGAGCGATCAGAATCGGTGCCGTGACAGCCATGACGGTGGTGGTCAGCATATCATCGGCAATACCGCCGGCGATCTTGCCGATCACATTTGCGGTGGCCGGAGCGATCACGAAGGCGTCTGCCTGCTTGGCGATAGAGATATGTTCCACGTCATAGCGGAAATTCCGGTCAAAGGTATCGGTTAAGCATTTGTGGCCGGTCAGCGTCTCAAAGGTCAGCGGCTGAATCAGCTTGGCGGCATTTTCGGTCATGATGACACGTACATCATAGCCGGCTTTGACACAGAGGCTGGTCAGGCCGGCCGCCTTATAAGCGGCAATCGAACCGGTCACTCCGATGACAATGGTTTTTTTAGCGATTTGCGCAGACATAGGCACCTCTTACAGTGAAAAATTAATATTGTCGATCAAACGGGTTTTGCCGATGAAGACGGCGATGGCAATCAGCACCTCGTTTTGGAGCTGCTCAATATCTTGCATGGTTTCGCCATTCACGATCTGTACATAATCTATACGGGCCAGCGGTTCTGCTTCGATCAACTCACACATGGCAGTGCGAATAGCTGCGGCACTTCGCTCTCCGTTTGCTACCAGCTGCCCGGCCAGGGTGATTGAGCGGGACAGCACCAAGGCGGCCTGTCGTTCATTCGGATCCAAATAGGTATTGCGCGAGCTCTTGGCCAGCCCGTCGGCTTCGCGTATAATCGGGCAGCCGATGATCTCCAGATCCAGATGATAATCCCCGGCCATTCGGCGGATAACCGCCAGCTGCTGGGCATCCTTCCGACCGAAGTAGGCACGGTCGCACTTGGACAATAAAAACAGCTGCATGACGATGGTGGTGACACCGCGAAAATGCGTCGGACGGCTTTTGCCGCAGAGGTTGGCGGTCAGCCCTTCGACAGTGACATAGGTGGCATATCCGGGGGGATAGATTTCCTCCGGCTGCGGGTGGAAAATGGCAGCGGCGCCGGCGGCTTCGCACAGACGGCTGTCGGCTTCCAGATCACGCGGATAGGTTTCCAAATCTTCGCCGACACCGAACTGAGTTGGGTTGACAAAGATGCTGACCAGTGTTTTATCATTGTCCCGTACTGATGCATCGATCAGGCTTTTATGGCCTTCATGCAAATAGCCCATGGTCGGAACCAGACCAATGCTCTGATGAGCGGCCTGCCAGTTTTTGACGGTTTCTTTTAATTCTTTTATGGTTGTAATGATCGGTATCATAATCAATCCCTTTCTGCTGCCTGTACGTTTGCTTCTGTTTCCAGACGAATGGCTTCCATCACGGCTGCATCCATGGCAAAGCTGTGAGGAGCTGCCGGGAAGCTGCCGGCGTCCACTTCTTCACGATAGCTCGAAAAGGCGTCGGTAATGGTTTCTTTCAGGTTGGCAAACTGCTTTACAAACCTCGGTACAAAATCAGTATTGAGACCAAGCATATCCTGCAGCACCAGTACCTGGGCGTCACAGTCAACACCGGCGCCGATACCGATGGTCGGTATATGGAGCAATGAGGTGATATAGGCTGCCAATGGCGCCGGCACACACTCCAGAACTACTGCAAAGGCTCCGGCTCGTTCCACGGCCAAGGCATCCTTGACCAGCTGGATACCGCCGGCGATATCTTTGCCCTGCACCCGGTAGCCGCCGAGGGTGTGGAAGGACTGCGGAGTCAGGCCGATGTGAGCGCAAACCGGAATACCGGCAGTCACAATGGCTCGAATGGTTTCTTCCATCGGCTCGCCGCCTTCCAGCTTCACTGCATCGGCACGGCCTTCTTTCATCAGGCGGCCGGCATTGATCAGCGCATCGCGCACGCCGGTTTGATAAGACATAAAGGGTAAATCGGCGACCACCATGGCCTCTTTGACACCGCGGGTGACACAGGCAGTATGGTGAATCATATCTTCCATGGTGACGGAAACGGTGTCTCCCAGACCCATCATGGTGTTGCCGAGTGAATCGCCGACCAGAATGGTCTCGATACCGGCCGCATCGACCAACTTGGCGATGCTGTAGTCATAAGCCGTGATCATAGTAAAGCGGCGCTTTTCCTCTTTCGCTTTTTGAATACTGATGACTGATTGTTTCATGTTTTTCCTCCTTGGAAAGTCTCGTTCCCGATAAGGGATACAAGCTTTTTAACAAATTAACCATACCATATATGAAGGGGGAGTGTAAACGTTATTGGATATATTGCGACAAATTTCCTCCGATATGATAAGATAGCGGTATAGTAATGATTCCGATGAGGAGTAAAAATGAAAGCAGAAAATCTATTACGCATGCAGCAGGCCGGTCTGCCGGTACCGCCCTTTATCACCGTAACAAAAGGAGAACCGATCTGCCTTGACTTCAGTCAGGCAGAGGCTTTTGCCGTGCGTTCTTCCTTTGCCGGAGAGGACGGTCAAGAACGCTCATTTGCCGGCCAGTTTACCAGTCTGTTGGAGGTCGGTCGAGCGGCTGTGGCCGAAGCGGTGAAGCAGGTCTTTGCCGGTGCTGAGGCGGCCTCGGTGCGACTGTACAAAGAACGAACAGATACAATATCGAGGTCTGAAACAGACGGAACTTCCTCGGCGGTCGCTCATCCGGCTTCCCGTGTCATCATTCAGGAGATGGTGGAAGCCGAGTTTGCCGGTGTCTTATTTACGGCCAATCCAAAAGGTTTGCTCAGTGAGATGGTACTGACGGCGGCACCGGGACTCGGGGATGCGGTGGTGACGGATGCGGTGGACACGGTCAGCCTACACGTCCACAGGCAGGAGAAAACCTCCTATGCAGTGTACAGCGGGCCGGTTATTCGACTGCCGCAGACCTTAATCGATCAGATGATTGACTTGGGGCAGCGGGTGGAAAGCTTGTTTGGGCAGCCGATGGATATCGAATATGCCTACCGGGACGGTCAGGTTCTGCTTTTGCAGGCTAGGCCGATCAGTAGTTTGCAGGCCATACAGCGGCCGGGTTTTCGACCGATCATCTTGGATGACAGCAACATCGCCGAGAGCTATCCGGGGCTGTCATCACCATTGACCCAGAGCTTTGCCGTGGAAATTTACAGCGGTGTTTTTCATACCTTACTGACCAGACTGATCGGTCGCCGAGCGGCCGAGAGGTATCGGTCCGCCGTTACCGAACAGATGGTCGAGGCCAACAGCGGACACCTGTATTACCGCATTGATCACTGGTACGAGGTGCTGCGGCTGCTACCGTTTTCCGGCTGCATCATCCCGCTGTGGCAAAAGATGCTGGGAGTAGAGGAAAAGGCAGTCGGCGGCAGTACATTTGCGGTACCGCTGCGACGGAAGCTTCGGGTGGCCCTGATGTTTATCCGCCTGCTTTGTACGGTACAGGGCCGGATGAAACGGTTGAATGCCGATTTCGGTGACCTGCTGCCGCAGTATCAGAAGCGGATTGTGAGTGCGAGTGAGCCGCTACAGCTTTGGCAGTTGTACAGAGAAATATTTGACCGTTTGATCCGGGATTGGGACTGGACCCTGATCAATGATATGTATGCCTTTTTATTTACCGGTCTATCCGGTAAACAGCGGGCAGGCCTGGATAAACGGCAGCAGCTCGACAGTATGAAGCCCATTTTGGGAATGGAGCGGCTGATTGAAATCGCTACCCAAAACGGTTTGGATTCGGCAGCCTATCGTAAAGCCGAAGCGGCCTATATCGACCGCTATGGCGATCGTTGTGTCGGGGAATTAAAATTAGAGACCGAAACCTATCGGACACATCCGCAGCAACTGCGCGAGCAGGTGGCGGCGCGGTTGCAGGAAAATGGCACAGCAAGACGAGCACAAATAAAGCAAGATAAACAGGCAGAAGAGACAAAACAGGTGACCCCGCAGCGTCGCCGTGTGCCGCTGTTCGCCCGCCTGGCCGCTAACGGCATCTCCGGTCGGGAGCAGTCCAGACTGAATCGCAGTCGGATTTTTGGTTTAATGCGTGGCATCATCAGAAAACTGGCGAACCATCCGACCATCGCTCTTGGTGATGATATCTTTTATTTGAGTCTGGATGAGATTGAAGCCCTGGTGAAGCATCCGGCCGAGATAGACCGGCAGGAGTTGAACCGTCGAATCGCTGTCGCAAAATGGCGGTTGGCCAATTTTGCCAAGGCGCCGTTGTGGAACAGGTTGGTTTTTGCCGGCCGGCCCTACGATATCGCAGATGAGATTGCCGATCCGGCAGTGGCGGATGAGTCAGCGAGAGATGCAAAAGAGGTACAGATGTTTTTGCACGGTACGGCAGTTTCAGCCGGCAATATTCGGGCACAGGTGGTACTGGTGCGGGATCCGCAGCAGCTTGATCCGTCGACGGTGGCCGGGAAGATTCTGGTTACCCATAGTACCGATCCCGGTTGGTTTATGTTGGTCAGTCAGTGTGCCGGTATCATCGCTGAGCGCGGATCGCTGCTGTCGCATACGGCCATCATTGCCAGAGAATTGAAAAAACCGGCCATCGTCGGGGTGCGTCAGGTTTTCAAAAAACTGCAAGACGGTGAGATGGTGGAACTGGATGCCGAGCGGGGCATCGTGACCCGAATCGGAGAGTAGATAGATTAAGCAAGGGAGTTAAATATGAACTACGAACGAGTTTACAATATGAGTGTCGGTCAGGTTTTTCCGCTATTATATGCAAAGGCCGAGCGCAAAGGGCGGTCTGCCGCAGAGGTAACGGCAGTAATCGAGTGGCTGACCGGTTACAGCGAGGCAGAGATTCAAACATGTATGGCGGAGGAGATGAGCTATCGACAGTTTTTTGCCGAGGCACCGGCCTTTCATCCGCGGGCCGAGTTGATCAGCGGCAGTGTCTGTGGAATCAAGGTACAGGAAATCTCCGATCCGCTGATGAAGCAGGTGCGCCAGCTGGACAAGCTGGTGGATGAACTGGCCAAAGGAAAGGCATTGGAAAAGGTGCTCAGATGACCATTCAAGAATATATCGATCAAACCGCCGATTTGGCCCGCTGGTGCTATGAGCAGTATAAAAAATCATGATGAGGTAAAACAGATGGGAACACAGACCGCAAACGAAGAGGGCTTGATCGTTAAACTGGTCAAAACGGCCGCCGAACAGGCGCTGTTCTTAGCCCTGCCCGGGCGTTTATACAGTAGGGACGATATCATGCAGGACAGAAAAAGCGAGCGTGATATTCTGCAAGGTCGACATGTGTTGCTGGCGGGGGCGGAAGTTTCGGCTTGGATGGTGACGACGGTGGCCGGAGATCGGATTTTGGCCCGTTGTTTGCTGACAAGCTTTGCCGATGACGAGCTGGCCTACATCGGCTTCTTTGAATGTGTCGAGCGCCTTGCGGTTTGTCGCCTGCTGTTAACACAGATGGAGGACGAGGCAAGGAGGCTGGGAAAGCAAGGACTGAAAGGCCCGCTTGATCTGTCGTTTTGGCTGGGCTACCGCTTTAAGGTGGATGCCTTTGACAGGCCCTACACCTCGGAACCGTATCAGAAAAGCTATTATGCGGACTTTTGGCAGGCCTGCGGCTATCTGGTGCATGAGCGTTATGTCTCCAATGAATACAGACAGATTCCGGCTGACTACCGGCATCCGAAGCACAGCCTGCGTCTGAAACAGATGGGAGAGCGAGGCTATGTGTTTCGACACCCGCACTGGTGGAATTTTACCCGTTGTCTGAGAGACATCTATCGGATGTTGACAGACCTCTACAGTGACTTTCCGGGCTACCGGCCGATCACTTGGCCGGCCTTTCGAACGTTATTCGGGGGCTTGCGTTTTGTAATTGATTCGGCTATGGTAATAGTGGCTTATCAAAAGGGGCAGGCGGCCGGCTTTACGGTGGCCCTGCCGGATTACGGTAATCTGTTGCCGCAGCCGTTCTCGCTGTCGTTTTTGCGACGATTGATGAGGCGAAAAAAAGATGCCAAACGGTATATCATCCTCTATATGGGGGTTTACCCGGAGCATTTGGGGCTGGGACCGGCTATGGCGGAATTAATCAAGCAGGAGCTGCGCAGTCGAGGCGCGACTTCGGTCGGGGCTTTGATCCGTGAGGGTAAGGTGACGGGCAATTATTTTAAGGATTTGCAGGTGGCGAGCCGGCATTATGTGATGCTGGAGAAGCAACTGAGTTCGCCGATATCAAAAGCGGTCTTGTGACCGCGGAAGATGAACTGACAAACAGAAAGTGACAGAATGAAAAATAAGACCTTTATTGACAGCATCCGTTGTGCCCTGCGGGGGATTGCGGCAGCGGTGTGCAGTGAGAAAAATTTCAGATATTATCTGGTGATCGATCTGATCTTCCTGGGCCTCGATCTGTGGTGGCGGGTCGATCGGATAACTTGGCTTTTGTATATCCTGACCAGCCTGAGTGTTTACGCCATGGAGTGTGTCAATACCGCCATCGAGCGACTTTGTGATTACCAGACACAGGAAACGGTGCCGCTGATCGGTACGGTCAAAGACATGGCGGCCGGTGCGGTGTTGGTGTGCGGCGTCGGCTTTTTTACGGTGCAGATTTTTGCCTTTGTGCAATGGCTGTCATAGGAGAAACGCATGAACATTCTCAGTATGTATGTAACCATGTTGCCGACCATCCTCGGTGGCATCACCAATATGATATTTACCAAGACGGGCTTCTACCGTCGGCACAGGCGGCCGTTGGACGGCGGCTTCTGTCTGAAGGACGGCAGACGGCTGTTTGGGGATAGCAAGACGGTAATCGGCTTTTGTTCGATGGCCGTCTTTACCATGCTCTGGCAAGTCTTGTGGGGGCTGATTTGCGCAGGTGCCGGCTGGAATGAGATCAATGATCTGTATCGCAATTTACCGAATACAGTCCTCGTTAATCTGCTGAACGGCATGATGTTTGGCATTGCCTACATGTTGTTCGAACTGCCGAACAGTCTGATCAAACGGCGACTCGATATTTCGGCCGGACAGCCCGGCGGGTCTGTCAAAAAGATTATCTTTTTTATGGTTGACCAATTTGATTCGATGTTCGGTGTCATCGGCTGGCTGCTGGTGGTGGCCGGCTTACGCACAGGAGAATTCTTCGGCTATCTGCTGCTTGGCGGTTTGACCCATGTGGCGGTCAATGCCCTGCTCATCCTACTTAGAATCAGAAAGCATTTGTAAAATAGGTGATATTGCTGTTCTAAAAATTATCAGAATCAGAAAGGAGAGACGATTTTGAACGCTTCAATCAAACGTCTCGGTATCTATTGCCGGGAGATGTATCCGCTGCTTCCGCGACTGGGGTTGGGCTTTCTAATCTTCAGTGAAATTTATTTTATCGTGTTGCTGAATCACGGTGTCGGAAGCAGCCGCCTGTTGTCGGTGACACCGGTAGCCGGACAATCTGCTTTCTTTAGCTGGTGGCAGCAGCATGATGTCACCGGCATGCTGGTCTGCGGATTTACGGTGTTCAGTTTTTTATTTTGGCTGAGAATCGCCGATGACTTTAAGGATTATGAGCTGGACTGTCGGTTGTTTGCTACACGCCCTCTGCCCGCCGGTCGGGTGTATAAGAAAGATCTGCGTATCCTGGCAGTCCTTTTGATCGGCTTTACCTTATTGCTGAATCTGCTGTTGATGAATAATTTTTTGTTCTGCCTGCTGTTATATACCTATGGCAGTCTGATGGCGGTCTGGTTCTTTCAGAAGCATAAGATCGCCCGCTCCTTGCCATTGGCACTTGTGACCCATAACCCGGTACAGATCATCTTAAACCTGTACATTATTTCTTATGTGGTGATTAAGTATCAGCTGCCCATCTTTGACCTGACCAATGCCATGGCCGTATTGACTCTGTATTTCCCGGCCCTGATCTGGGAGGTATCGAGAAAAATTCGGGCGCCGCAGGAGGAAACAGAGTATGTGACCTATTCGAAGTTGTTCGGTTACCGGCAGGCGACGAACTTTGTGTTGGTGCTGACCTGGGTGGATCTGGTGACCAATATTATCCTAGTATGGCAGTTGAATCGCTGGTCGGTCATCGCCCTATTGATCAATGCGGTCTGGATTACGGTTGACCTGATTCGCTACAAACGAAAGCCGACGGCCTTTCGAGTGGTCGCCAAGGTCGAGCGCTATACCTATATATTAGAGTCAATGATGATTCTGACCATTGTGCTGTATCTGCTGACGGACGGTCGCATCAGTTAGAAAATATGAAATTTTATAAAAACGGAAGGAAGAAACTATGAAGAAAATCGGAATCATCGGAGCCATGCACGTGGAGGTAGAGGCTTTGATTCATCAGATGGAAGAAAAGACTTGTACCCGAAAGGCCGGGATGGAGTTTTATGAGGGAAGGCTTTGTAACCGACCGGTGGTGGTGGTGCAAAGCGGTATCGGAAAAGTGAACGCAGCCATCTGTTCCCAGCTTCTGATCGACCTGTTTGCGGTTGACATCCTGATCAATACCGGGATTGCCGGAGCCTTGGACAGTCGTTTACGCATTGGCGACATCGTCCTGTCAGAAGAGGCTGTCTACCATGATATGGTGGTGCCGGGCTATCCCATCGGACAGGTGCCGGGGCTGGCGGTGCATCGCTTTGCGGCTGATAAAGGCCTGCTTGAGACGGTTTTGAAAGTCAGTGCCGAGGTGAATGCGGATATTCACACCTACAGCGGTCGGGTGGTCAGCGGCGATCAGTTTATCTGCGAACCGGACAAGAAGCATTGGCTGCGTGATGAGGTCGGCGGGACCTGCGCCGAGATGGAGGGGGCAGCCATCGCCCACGTGGCCTGGAAAAATGCTGTCGCCTTTTTAATCATTCGCGCCATTTCCGATCAGGCGGATGATCAGGCCGAATTGGATTATCCGGCCTTTGAAAAGAAGGCAGCCGAGCATAGCGTGAATCTGTTGCTGGCTTGCATACCGCAGTTGGATTTGGTAAAATAGTACTGTTACCGAGGTAACAAGGGAGGAAGGAGAATATATGTCACAAAGAATTCGTTTTGATTATAGCAAGGTTGAAAACATCGGTGCCCATGAGTTGGCTTACATGAAGGAGAAGGCTCTGGCAGCCAGAACTCAGTTGGTGGAAAAGAGCGGAGCCGGATCGGATTTCCTGGGTTGGATCGATCTGCCGGTTGCCTATGACAAGGCTGAGTTTGCCCGCATCAAGGAGGCAGCCAAGAAGATTCAGCAGGATTCCGAGGTGTTGATCGTCATCGGTATCGGCGGTTCCTATCTGGGTGCCAGAGCGGCCATCGACTTTTTGAACCATCATTTTTACAATAATCTGCCAAAGGAGCAGCGTAAGACTCCGGAGATCTACTACTGCGGTAACAGCATTTCCGGCAGCTACCTGCACGACCTGATCGAGCTGGTGGGCGACAGAGATTTCTCGGTGAACATCATTTCGAAGTCGGGTACCACTACGGAGCCGGCTATTGCTTTTCGAGTATTTAAGAAGTTATTAGAGCAGAAGTACGGTAAGGAGGCGGCAGCGTCCCGTATCTATGCGACTACCGATCAGGCCCGCGGCGCCCTGAAGAATCTGGCGACCGAGGAGGGCTATGACAGCTATGTGGTGCCGGATGATGTCGGCGGTCGTTTCAGCGTCCTGACTGCTGTCGGGCTTTTGCCGATCGCAGTCAGCGGTGTGGATATTGATGCTCTGATGGCCGGCGCGGCCGAAGGGCGCCGCCTGGCACTGGAACTGCCGTTTGAGGAGAATGACGCCCTGCTGTACGCAGCCGTGCGTAACATCTTATACAATAAGGGCAAGAGCGTGGAAGTACTGGCCAACTATGAGCCCTGCCTGCATTTTGTGGCAGAGTGGTGGAAGCAGCTGTACGGCGAGAGCGAGGGTAAGGACCAGAAGGGTATCTTCCCGGCCGCTGTGGACCTGACCACCGACCTGCATTCCATGGGTCAGTTCATCCAGGACGGCGCCCGCATCCTGTTTGAGACCGTATTAAGCGTCGAGACCAGCCGCCATGAGATCCTGATCGAGGAGGAGCCGGTGGATCTGGACGGACTGAACTATTTAAGCGGCAAAGGCATGGATTTTGTCAATAAGTCTGCCATGAACGGAACCATTTTGGCTCACACTGACGGTCAGGTGCCGAACCTGTTGGTGAGCATTCCGGAAGTTAGTCCGTTCTATCTGGGACAGCTGTTCTATTTCTTTGAATTTGCTGTCGGCGTATCGGGCTACATCCTCGGCGTGAATCCGTTTGATCAACCGGGTGTAGAGAGTTATAAGAAGAATATGTTTGCCCTGCTCGGCAAGCCGGGCTTTGAGGCTGAGCGGGCCGCACTGCTGGCCAGACTGTAAAAACTACGATAACCATAAGAAACTCGTAAAGCGTGTTTCTTATGGTTATCGCAGCAATCGCCAAGATCCTGCGCGAGCCAGGAGCTTGGCTCGCCGCTTGCGTAAAAAAAGGAGCAGCCAGATCAGCTACTCCTCTATAATGTGGATTTCCAGATAGTCAAAATCGATTTTTTCGATAAAATGATCCTGATAAAAACGGGTCTTCCCCAGTCGCTTGAATTCATCGACAGTGGCATCCAGCCAGATGGGGACGGACAGGTCAAAGGAGGTGCAAAGCGCCTCCAGGCCGCGAAAGATTTTATGCGTCCGGGTGTCGTCGCTGATCTCTTCATAGACCTCATCCCGCAGCAAACGATTCTGTTTCCATATTTTTCCCCAAATGCGCATTTCCTGCCATCCTTTCCGACAATCTCTGTCTGTAGGTAGTATAGAGGGTGGCCGGCGGCTTGTAAAGGAGAAAATCATATCATGCTGCAAATCTACTACGGAAACGGCAAGGGAAAGACGACTGCACTGGTGGGGCAATGTGTGCGTGCCGCCGGAGCCGGCCTGCAGATCCTGCTGGTTCAGTTTTTAAAAGACAACCGTTCATCGGAACGGGTTATACTGGCGGCTTTGCCCGGTGTCACCGTACTTTCGGGCCGGGAACGGGTTAAATTTACCTTTCGTATGTCAGAGGAAGAAAAGGCCGAAGCAGCGCAGTTTTATACGGCGCAGTTTGAAGAACTGATGAAGCTTGCCGCGGATTATGATCTGATCGCTCTGGATGAATTGCTGGATGCCGTCATCGCCGGTATGCTGGATCGGCAAACGGTGTTGGATTGGCTGGCAGCCGAAAAAGAGCGGCGTGAGATCGTGATCACCGGTCATACCGAAGAAACGGATTTTTTCGTATTGGCCGATTACATCACAAACATGAAAAAAGAACGGCATCCATATGATAACGGTATCGGAAGTCGTCCGGGAATAGAGAGGTGAGGCCATGAATAAAGAGCCTGAGTCGAGAAAACGCATCCGTCATATGTCGGTTATGGACTTTGTCAATGAGATGAAGATCGAGGACAACGTGGACGGATGGCAGAGCGTGATGTTCATCTTCAACGGAGCGCTCAAGGAGGTCGGCACCAAGATCGATATTCTGCATGAGGAATTTCTGCAGACCCATGAATACAATCCGATCGAGCATATCAAGGCTCGTATCAAAACACCGGACAGCATTGTCAAAAAGCTGAGGCGCTACGGTTATGACAGCACCATTGAAAACATGGTGAAAGAAATCAAGGATGTGGCCGGTATCCGGGTAGTCTGCTCGTTCAATGAGGACATCTATACCTTTGCGAATATGCTGGAGCGGCAGGGAGATCTGGAGATTATCTCGATCAAAGACTACATCGAACATCCGAAGATCAGCGGCTACCAGAGCTATCACATGATCGTGCGGGTACCGGTGTACCTGTCGGATAAGGTGGTTCATGCAGAGGTGGAGATCCAGATCCGGACCGTCGCCCAGGATTTCTGGGCCAGCCTGGAACATAAGATTTATTATAAATTTGAAGGTTCGGCTCCGGAGAGCATCCGCAAGGAGCTTAGAAACTGCGCCCGTATCGTGGCGGAGCTGGACGCCAAGATGGAGATGTTAAATACCCAGATCCAGGAATTTGCTGCCAAGAAGGAAGAATAGGGTTTGTGAGCGAATCAAGACTCGTGGGGAATGACCTGTTTCCAATCCTATATTTATTGTGAATCATCCTCTTCGATGCAGGCAAGATCCGGCCTTAGTAAAGAAGCAGATGTATTAAATCCGACCATTCCAACCGAGAAAATAAGGAGAAAAGCATACCAATATGTTCAAACTTAAAAATCAGACACAAGACTGCAACATAAAATACCTGATTACATGAGGATGTTTATCAATGCTACAAATCCGATCATTGACCATGACACATAAAACAGATCTGCGTGTACTCTTGGAGGATTTCAGCCTGGCGCTGCAGCCGGGTGATAAGGCTGTCATCATCGGCGAGGAAGGAAACGGAAAATCAACTCTTTTACGCTGGATTTATGATCCGGCGCTGACGGACGATTATATTGAGACGACAGGGGAACGACTGATTGCACGGGAGCGACTGGGCTATCTGCCGCAGGAACTGACCGCAATCGATTCGACTAAAACGATCTATACCTATTTTTCGGAACAAGAACGCTTTTGGGAGCGGTCGCCGAAGGAGCTGGCAGCCTTGGCCGGCCGTTTTGGACTGTCGCTCGATACATTTTACAGTGATCAGTTGCTTGGGACATTATCCGGAGGCGAGAAGATCAAGATTCAGTTCATGCGACTGCTGCTGGATGAACCGACTGTGTTACTGCTGGATGAGCCGTCAAATGATATTGATATTTCGACGCTTGAATTGCTGGAGGAGCTGATCCGGGACTGGCCCGGGATCGTGCTGTTTATATCACATGATGAGACACTGATCGAGCATACCGCCAATATGGTTATCCATGTCGAGCAGATCAAACGAAAGACGAAAGCTCGGGTGACGGTGGCTCGTTTGTCCTATCAACAGTATATCGAAGAACGATTGCGCCGGTTTGCGCGCCAGGAGCGGCAGGCCGTCAGTGACCGATTAGAAAAGAAAAAGCGGGATGAGCGGTATCATCGCATCGAACAAAGCGTCACATACCAATTGGCTCATATGGCAAAGGCGGATCGGGACGGTCCGGGCCGTCTGATGAAAAAGAAGATGAAGACGGTTAAATCCCTGGAAAAGCGTTTTGCCAAAGAGGATGAGCAGATGACAGAGTTCCCCGAGCAGGAAGAGGCCATTTTCTTCAAGCTTGGTGCAGAAGGCGCAGCGCTGCCGATGGGTAAGACTGTGGTCGAGTTTTCTCTGCCTAAATTATATGCGCCGGATGGAGGCCGGCTGTTGGCCAAAGATATTTTCCTGCGCCTGCGAGGGCCGGCTCATATCTGCATCGTGGGAAAAAATGGCTGCGGTAAATCCACCCTGATCAGGCGGCTGGCCGAGGAACTGCTGCCAAGAGCAGATCTGCACGCCGCTTACATGCCGCAGAATTATGAGGACAGCCTGCCGGTAGATTTGACGCCGGTCGAGTATTTGGCTGTCACCGGAGATCGGCAGGAGGAAACGCGAATCCGGACCTATTTGGGGGCCTTAAAGTATACTGCCGATGAGATGTCGCATCCGGTCAGTCAGCTGTCGGGTGGTCAGAAGGCAAAGGTCTTATTGTTAAAAATGAGCTTGTCCGGGGCGAATGTCCTTATTTTGGATGAGCCGACCAGAAACTTTTCCCCGCTGTCCGGACCGGTGATCCGAAGGATGATTCGAGAATTTCCCGGGGCGGTCATCAGTATTTCGCACGATCGAAAATTCATTGACGAGTGCTGTGAAACAGTGTATGAATTAACTTATGACGGATTGCTATTACTGGGCTGAACTGCCTGTGATATGGCGCCGGATAGTATATTGAGCTATAAAGAGTGATTATTATAATATGCTCCCCATGTGGCAGACATTGGAAATATCCAAAATCTATCATATGAGGAGCATAATTATGTTCGGGAGAAGGTATTTCAAAGAAAATTCAAGCTAAGGGCTCTTTACAGCGTCAGGGTCTCGATCGCCCTTTTGGCCAGCACGACCCGGCTGTGCTCCTTTAAGAAGGCCTCCTGCTTTTCCAGATAGCGATGGGAGGAAGCAAATTCCGACAGGCTGTTTAATACCTGCACGAAGGAGGCGGTGGTCATCTTCCTGCCTTTGGTCAGAACAAGCACATACTCAGACTGCTCATTGTCACCGTCCTTATACAGGCGGCTGTCCCCGACAAAGCTGTCCCTGATCAGGGCACAGGCCTCCATCAGTACTTCCAGATCCTCAAAAAAGAAGAAGCGGGAGTAGAAGCTGTTGTATTCATCCGGGGACAAATCCTGCGGGATATCCTGTTCAAAACCGTTGATCAGATCAGGGATCTGGGCGCCGGTCATGTAGGCGGCGCGTGGGTCATCGGAGCCTCCCGGACCGTTTTGCGGGCAGGAGTCATTCCCGGAGTCCGGGCTCTGCGGGGCATTGGTCGGGTTTTGGGAATCTGAATCGGGCTGCGCCTTCATAGAAGCCCCGGCCTCGCGTTTAACCTTGCCAAGGGAATCCTTTAAGCGGCGCAGTACCTGAAAGAGGTCATCGGCCGACTCGCCGTTAGCCATGCCGGATAACAGCTGGGAGAGGGTTTTTTCATCATCGTTTCCATGATTAAAATGACTGAAGGCGGTATCCAGCTCATCCGGATTTTCCACCTTGGTAATATTTAAGACGATGGCCTCCGGGCTGATCGGGATGGCCTCGACCACCAGCGGCATGTCATTGGCCTCAAAGCCGACATCCTGCTTGGCTTGACGCATCATTTCCTGAAACAGTGCCCGCGCCTTTTCGGTACCGTAGGCCAGCTCGGAAAGCTTGATATGACGGGACTCCAGGTCGGCAGTGGTCAGGGTGCAGCGGATGGCATTGTCATTAATACGTTCGATCTTCATGTAGAAATCACATCCTTTATACTAAAATTGACATGAAAGCGATGGCTTTCAGTCCTGTTTTTCATAACTCCTCTTTGTTACACACTTGTTATAACAGTATAGCTTACGAGGGGGGAGCCGTCAAGCGATGAAGGGATGATATTTATATACAAATGTGCAGATTTTGTGAAATCACAGTGGCCAACTGCAAATTGCAAAATCCGGGTTTTCAGAAAAAGGATCCTATGGTATGATGAAACAAGCCGAGAGCGAAAATACAATGTTTTGAAGTAGAATAGAGGTAAAAATGAGAGTAGGAATTGGATATGACGTGCATGCGTTTGAGGACGGTCGGGAACTGATCCTGGGCGGTGTCCGGATACCGACGGAGCGCGGCTTGGCCGGTCATTCGGATGCCGATGTTTTGGTTCACGCCATTATGGACGCCCTGCTCGGAGCGGCCAAACTCGGAGATATCGGCCTGCTGTTCCCGGATACCGACGATACTTATAAGGGAGCCGACAGCATGGATTTGTTGCAGGAAGTCGGATTGAAGCTGGAAGAGGCTATGTATGTGGTTGAAAATATCGATGCTACAGTGGTGATGCAGGCGCCGAAGCTGCGGCCGTTTATCCCCATGATGGAGGCCAATATCGCCATGACTCTGGGGATCGAAGCTTCTCAGGTCAGCATCAAGGCGACGACGGAGGAGCATTTGGGCTTTACCGGACGCAGCGAGGGGGTCAAGGCAGTGGCTGTCTGCGCCATCGAGAGCTTGACAAGACTGATGGAGGATTCCATGTTTGAGGAATCCGGCGGCAGTTGCAGCGGCGGATGCCGGGGCTGCAGCGGCTGCGGTTCCATGTAAATGAGGAGCCGAACAAAGAGATAAATATTTAGGAGAATGAGGATGCGCATCATAGAGTTATTGGGGGATCGCAAAAAACTGACCAAACGATTGTATACTGAGGTGTTTGCGGAGGATTCGCCGGCTTACGTCAGCTATTATTATACAGAGAAACTGCGGGATAACCGGATCTTTGCCTTTGAGGATAATGAAGAAGGCTTTGTTTCGATGCTGCATCTGAATCCCTATACCATGCATGTACGGAATCGGGAACGATTGACAAATTACATCGTGGCGGTGGCGACAAAGCCGGAGTTCCGAGGGCAGCGGATGATGAAGCGGCTGCTGCTGCGGGCCTTAAAGGAGATGCATGCCAATCGCGAACCCTTCACCTTTTTGATGCCGGCAGCCCGGGAGATTTATCTGCCCTACGGTTTTCGCTATATCTACGATGCCCGTATCATGCAGATTGAGCCGGAGAATCTGAAGTTCAGTCTGGAGCAGATCCGCGGTAAGTATCCGCAGTTTTCCCACCAGGAGATCGTTAAACTGGTTTATGTCCGGAGCGGTGAGGAAAAGGAAGAGGTGACGGCCTTTATGGAGGCTTATCTGTCCAAGCGTTATCAGGTTTATACCAAGCGTGATCCGGGGTATGTCAGCCGCTGTCTGAAGGAGCTGAAAAGCGAGGGCGGTTATATGGCGGCTCTAAAAGAGAGTGGGAAAATTCATGCCGTCTTCATCTGTGAGCCGGGACCGGAGCATGTGGTGGTAAAGGAAATTATGGCGGAAAATGCCTTCCTATTATATACCAGCGGTGTGCTGGCGGATATTGTGAGAAAGTTTGAGAAGCCGGTCAAGATTATCGGCGGTGTTCAGCCCTTTGAACATGCAGGCAATGCGGCCCGGGAGATTCCTTATATTATGGGGCGTATCGTCCATCTGGCTTCCTTTTTGCAGGATATTCCGGCCGAGGAAGCGGCCAGTATTATCCTAAGCGTGGCCGATCCGTTGCTGCCGGGCAATGACGGCTGTTATGTATGGCAGCGAAGTGAAGCCGGCACCAGATTGACCAAGCTGGAAAAGGAGCCGGCCGGCACAGCCTGCATCAGCATTGAGGATCTCGGGCAGTTATTGTTCGGACGACTGTCGGTTGAGGAGCTGTTAAACGGTGCGGCTGAGGAAACGACCAGACTGGATGCACAGGCGGCAGATTTTTTGGCCGGTCTGACCCCGCTGTCCGGTGTCTATATCAATGAAAATGTGTAAACAAAAGGAGAATTGTTGTGAAGATATATAATACCTTGACCAAACAAAAAGAGGAATTGGTTCCGATTCGGGAGGATGAAGTCGGCATTTATGTCTGCGGCCCGACCGTTTATGATTTCATTCATATCGGAAATGCCAGGCCGATGCTGGTGTTTGATACCTTGCGCCGCTTCCTTCTGTCGATCGGTTATCGTGTCAACTATGTGTCGAATTTTACCGATGTTGACGATAAGATTATCAAGCGAGCCAATGAAGAGGGCAAGACCGCCGGGGAGATCGCTGAGCGCTTTATCGCTGAATGTCGTCATGACATGGAAGCCTTAAATGTTATGCCGGCGACTGTGCATCCGCAGGCGACGAAGGAGATCGGCGGAATGATTGCCATGATCGGCAGCCTGATCGAGGACGGCTACGCGTATGCCAAGAACGGCAGCGTTTATTTCAGAACCAGGCGTTTCAAAGAATACGGCAAGCTGTCGAAGAAAAATATCGAGGATCTGCAGGCCGGACAGCGGATCGCGGTCGAGGAACAGAAGGAAGATCCGATGGATTTTGTGCTGTGGAAGCCGAAAAAGGACGGAGAGCCGTTCTGGGAGTCGCCCTGGGGACAGGGACGTCCGGGCTGGCATATCGAGTGTTCGGTGATGGCGAAGGAGTACCTTGGCGAAACCATCGACATCCATGCCGGCGGCGAGGACTTGGTTTTTCCGCACCATGAAAATGAGATTGCTCAGTCTGAGTGCTGCAACCATACGACCTTCGCGAATTACTGGATGCACAATGCCTTCCTCACCATCGATCATGTGAAGATGAGTAAGTCGAAGGGCAATTTCTTTACGGTGCGCGGCATCTGTGAGCACTATGATCCGATGGTATTGCGTTTGTTTATGTTAAATGCGCATTATCGCAGCCCGCTCAATTACAGCACCGAGCTGCTGGATGCGACCAGGCAGTCATTCGAGAGAATCGAGACTGCTCGTAAGAATCTGCTGTTTTTGCTGGACCATGTGACTGAAACCGAGTTGACCGATGCCGAGGCGGCCGCCTTGATAGAAACCGAAGCTTATGTGACCGGCTTTGGGTCGGCCTTGGCCGATGATCTGAATACGGCTGATGCCATCGCTTACCTGTTTGAACTGGTGCGTTTCGCCAATACCCGGGCAAACGGGGACAAGAGCCGTGCCTTCCTGCAGGCTTTGCTGGATCGGATGTCGGCCATGACGGAGGTGCTGGGGCTGCGCTTTGCCGAGGAGGAGTCGCTGGATGCCTATGTAGAGGACATGATTGCCAAACGTCAGGCAGCCCGCAAGGAAAGAAATTTTGCCAGAGCCGATGAGATCCGTGACGAGCTGGCGGCTGCCGGCATTATCCTGGAAGACACCAGAGAAGGCGTGAAATGGAAACGAGCAACAAATTAAACGGCATGGGGCCGGCCGGCATTCTGGAAAAGATCAATCAGACTTTTTCATTGCGGCCCGTTGACCTGAAAAACTACAGCAGTCTTACCCTGGCCTATCTGGGCGACTGCGTCTATGAGCTGATCATCCGGACGGTGATCGTAGAGCGCGGCAATACGCCGGTGCATCAGATGAATAAAAAGTCAAGTCAGCTGGTGAAGGCCACCACCCAGGCCGCCTTGATCGACTACCTGCTGGAGCAGGAGGGATTATTATCCGAGGAGGAGGAAGCGGCCTACCGCCGCGGCCGAAACGGAAAGTCGGCTACCAGAGCGAAGAATGCCAGTCTGAGCGATTATAAGAAGGCGACCGGCTTTGAAGCTCTGCTCGGAGATTTGTATCTGCAGGGGAATTATGACAGAATATTATACTTGGTCAGACTGGGGCTGACCGGACTGAGAGAATTGGTATGAGAACGGAAGAATCAATATTGGAAGGCAGAAATGCCATCATTGAAGCGATGCGCAGCGGTGTCACCATCGACAAGCTGTTTATCCTTGACGGCAGCCGGGAGGGCAGTCTAAAGGGTATTGTACGGGATGCAAAAAAGACAGGGGTGCCGGTGACCTTTGTTAACCGGCAGCGGCTGGATCAGCTGTCCGCTACCGGCAAGCACCAGGGCGTGATCGCCTATGCGGCGGCCTATGCCTATCGGGAGATCGAAGATATCCTGACCCTGGCTCGCGAGCGCGGGGAGCAGCCTTTTGTGGTGCTGCTGGACGGGATCGAAGATCCGCATAATCTCGGTGCCATCATCCGCAGTGCCAATATGGCCGGCGCTCACGGCGTTATCATCCCGAAACGGCGTGCAGTCGGTCTGACAGCCACTGTGGCAAAGGCCTCGGCCGGCGCATTAGCCTATACGCCGGTCGTCCGGGTAACGAATCTGGTGGCCGCTATCGAAGAATTAAAAAAAGAAGGCCTGTGGTTTGTCAGCGCTTCCATGGAGGGCAAGCCGATGTATGAGGTTGATATGACCGGCCCGATCGGCCTGGTTGTGGGAAATGAAGGCAGCGGCGTCAGCCGTTTGGTGGAAGAAGCCTGTGACCTGTATGCGCGCATTCCGACGGTCGGAAATATTGATTCTTTAAATGCCTCGGTAGCAGCCGGCATCCTGGCGTTTGAGATCGTCAGACAGCGCGGCAGCAAGATCCAATAAATCAGAAAAACTGTAACAAATATCATTGCGCTGTTCATCCGTCAGCGGTATGATATAAAGCAGGCGGTGAAATGCCGCCGCAACAGACTGAATATGTCAACATAAGGAGGAAATGATTATGACGATTACTAAGGATATGACCATCGGTTCTGTATTACAGATGAGCGAGAAGGTGGTGCCGGTATTGCTCGGTATCGGAATGCACTGCCTGGGGTGCCCGTCTTCCCAGCAGGAAACCATCGAGGAGGCAGCCTTCGTTCATGGCCTGGATGCAGATGCGCTCGTGGAAAAGCTCAATGAGGCTGTAAAGGGCTAACGGTCGGAGTGGGCGGCAGGAGAACTGTCGTATGAAGGACAGATATACATGATGCGAAAAAAACACATGTGATCCGGAGGAAAGTTTTGATTCGGGTCATATGTGTTTTTTGATTATGGTAAATTTTTCCTGCAAAGAGGAGTCCCCGACTGTTGTACAACAGTCGGGGAGTTATGAAAAAAATTATGTATAGAAAGAACAAATGTGCTTTCTTACTCTAAAATAGTATATAAGACAAATGTGTCTAAAGTGTGAATAGAGCAGATAAAATAGACAAAAAAATATTTTTATAATGGCTGTTTTAAGTAAAGATAAATAAAAGAGCAAAAAGCGGAAAAATAAGTTGCTGTATAGAGCGAAAAAATAGTAAGATATAAAAGAGTAACCATTTTTTGATGGCTGAGCGAAACATTGAAATAAATAGCCAAGAGCGGAAAGGTAACCTTATGTTACATCGTGAAAATCAGGTCATTGTGATCGGACATCGGAATCCGGATACGGACTCCATCTGTTCGGCCATTTCATATGCCTATTTAAAAAATCAGATTCGGAAAGGCGATGAGGTCTATGTACCGAAGCGAGCCGGCGAATTAAATGAAGAAACGACCTTTGTGTTGGAGCACTTTGGGGTGAAACAGCCGGAGCTGATCACCGATGTCGGAACACAGGTCAGAGATTTGGAAATATCGACCTTCAGCGGGGTGACACGTAAGTTGTCGCTGAAGAAGGCTTGGAATACTATGGAGGAAACAGGGAAGCAGACATTGGCGGTAACCGATGAGCGGGGACGCCTTGAGGGTGTCATCACACTGGAGGACATCGCTACTTCCTATATGAATATCTATGACAATGACACGTTGGCTGCCGCCACCACGCCTTACCGAAATCTGGTGGAAACCATTGAAGGCGAGCTGGTAGTCGGAGACATCGAAGCCGTGGTGACCGGCGGCAAGGTGCTGATCGCCGCCGCCAATCCGGATCTGATGGAAAGCTATATCGGCGAGCAGGACATCGTCATTACCGGAAATCGGTATGAGTCTCAGCTCTGTGCCATCGAGATGGGAGCCGGCTGTGTTATCGTCTGTGAAGGGGCGCAGCCGTCAAAGACCATTCAGAAGCTGGCTGCGGAGCATCATTGTCATTTGATCTCGACTAAGTTTGATGCTTTTACAGTGGCACGTCTGATTAATCAGAGCATACCGGTGTGTCACTTTATGCGGAGCCGAAACCTGACTACATTCAGGCCGGAGGATACGACCGATAAGATCAAGGAGATCATGGCGAAGAAGCGCTATCGTGACTTTCCGATTCTGAAGGAGGACGGCACCTATCTGGGCATGGTGTCCAGACGAAACCTTATTTCGCCTAAGCGTAAACAGGTCATTATCATGGATCATAATGAGATGTCGCAGGCGGTGCATAATATTCAGGAGGCAGAGATCCTGGAAATCATTGATCATCATCGGATCGGTACATTGGAAACAGTATCGCCGGTGTATTTCCGAAACCAGCCGGTCGGCTGCACATCGACCATCGTCTACCAGATGTTTATGGAACAGCAGGTGGAGATCCCGACGCATATTGCAGGTCTTTTGTGCTCGGCCATTTTGTCGGATACTCTATTGTTTCGTTCCCCGACCTGTACGCCGATTGATGAGGCGGCAGCCAAATATCTGGCGGTCATAGCCGGGATCGATCCGCAGGAATATGCCGGACAGATGTTCCATGCCGGAAGTAATCTGTCACATAAGAGTGCCAATGAAATTTTCCTGCAGGATTTCAAGAAGTTTACCATTCAGGAGCTGGATTTCGGCGTCGGTCAGATTAATTCGATGAGTGAAGAGGAGCTGGAGGATATTCTGAAGAAACTGCTTCCGTATCTGGAACAGGCCAGAACCGAGCAGAACGTGGAGATGCTGTTCTTCATGCTGACGAATATCTTGGATAAAAGTACCATGTTGTTATACGCCGGTGCCGGTGCGGCCGAGCTGGTCAGAAATGCCTTCGGTATCGAGGGGGGGCCGGAATCTGCTCTGCTGCCGGGAGTAGTATCGCGTAAAAAACAGCTGATTCCGCAGTTTGCGATCGAGCTGCAGGGAGAATAGATATGGCTAAGAAACAATGGAAGCCCGGTAATATGCTGTATCCGCTGCCGGCTGTAATGGTCAGCTGCGGCGAGGCCGGTACGGATGCCAATATTATCACCATAGCCTGGGCCGGTACGGTTTGTACCAATCCTCCTATGGTTTCGATCTCTGTTCGTCCGGAGCGCCATTCCTATGCCCTGATCAAGAGGACGGGGGACTTCGTTATCAATTTGGTGGGGCGTTCTTTGGTGCGGCAGATGGACTTTTGCGGCGTACGCTCGGGACGGGATATGGATAAATTTGCCGAATGCCGCCTGACAGAAGGGCGCTGGGAGGCGACTGCCGCTCCATTTATTGAAGAGAGTCCGGTAAATATCGGCGCCCGGGTGACTCAGGTGATTGAAGCCGGGAGCCATCATATTTTTCTGGCAGAGGTGACAGCCGTTCAGGTGGATGACAGCCTGCTTGATGAACGTGACAGGCTGATATTGGAGCGCGCCGGTCTGGTGGCCTATAACCACGGTCGTTATCACGCTTTGGGTAAGGAGCTGGGGACCTTCGGCTTTTCGGTGGCGAAAAAGAAGAGGGCTGTTTTACATAAAGAAGGAAAAAAACATGGCAGACAAAAAAAGAAATCATGATTCCGGCAAGGTTCGGCAGATCGAGCTGGATCCGAACCGAGCCAGGAGAATCCGGGAGCATCACAAAGACAGTATATTGAAACAGGAAAGGCGAAGACGGCAGCGGCGCAGGAAGCGGAACCGCTTACTGATCATCCTTTTGGTTTTGGCGGTCATCATCGGTATCGGCTATCTGATCTGGCAGAAGCAGCGTACCTACCACAGCCTGACAGTGAAGAGCAGTCTAATGCAGGAAGACCAGGCATCCGCCGGTTATCGGCTGTTTGACGGTCGTTTATTGAAGATCGGTTCGGACGGGGTCACCTTTATGAGCATAGAGGGAGATGTTATCTGGAAGGAAAGCTATTCGATCCAGAACCCAATGGTGGATGTGAACGGACAGTATGCCGTTATAGCCGGCAAGGATGACACCCAGGTGCTGCTGTATAATTTAAAGGGCAAGGCGACGGAGATCAAAACGACCTTGCCGGTCAGCAAGGTACGGGTATCGGATACCGGCATGCTGGCGGTGATCATGGCGGATGAGCAGGTTTCCTGGATTCGAGTGTATAATGAACAGGGTGAGATGGTAGCCGAAAGCAAAAGCACCCTGACAGGCAGCGGCTATCCGGTCGATGTGGCAATCAGCGCCGACGGCTTGAAGCTGATGGTAGCCTATCATTCGATCGCTAAGCAGGCTCTGCGTTCGCAGGTAGCCTTTTATCAGTTCGGCAGCGCCGGCAAAACAGAGGTGGATAATCTGGTCAGCGGCACAGAGTATCGGGAACATGTGGTTCCTGAGGTGCGTTTTTTAAATAACGCTCAGGCGTTGGCCCTGAGGGATGACGGTTTCAGCACCTTTGAAGGGTCTCAGATTCCGATTCAGAAAGCGAATATTGAAGTGGAAAACGAAATTGAGGCGATCTGCTATGATGACAGTCGGGTGGTCGTGCTGACAGGGACAAAAGCAGAAAACGGGAAGCAGTATCAGGCAGTGGTCTATGACATGGCCGGCCGGGAAAAGAAACGCTTCGCAGTAAACGGCCGATATACAAGCTGCCAGTTGATTGACGGCAAGCTGGTGATGGTCAGAGAAAATACTCTGACAGTCATGACGCTGGACGGGAAGGTGCGCTTCAGCGGTGATTACAGCAGTCCGATCCGTTCTATCTTTGCTGGCAAAGGAGCCTATTCCTATGTTATAATCGGAGAAAATACGATCGACCATGTGAAGCTGAAATAACAGCGGAAGCAATCGCAGATGGAGAATGAATATGAATTGGTTAACCGTTTTGGTGGTTATCCTGTTGGTGGCCAGCACGCTTTGGGGCTTTCGACAGGGTTTGATGAAAAAGGTGGTTTCGTTGGTATGGCTGATCCTATCCTTAATACTGGTCAGCCTGCTGATGCCGCAGACGTCAAAAATATTGCGGGAACAGACCGGACTGCACGGCTATGTATCGGAGAGGGCGACGGCTTATCTGACTAAACGTAGTCTGGAAAAAGCACAGCAGTCGGGCATGCCGGTCAATCCGACTACAGTTTTTGAGTGGCAGGATGCGGTCAGGGACATGGATTTGCCGGCGCTGATTGATTGGGTATTGCAGTCAAAGTCGAGCGAGGGCTTAAATGGTTTGAAGAGCGGACGTAGTCTACAGCGGTTTGCCGGGGACTATATCGCAGATATTACGGTTAATGTCTGCGGCTTCCTGCTGGCATTTATTCTGGTAGCCACTCTGCTTCGATTATTGTTACTGGCGATCAATCTGATCGATAAACTGCCGGTGATCAAGACCTTGAATCATCTGGGCGGTGCCGGACTGGGCCTGCTCCAGGGATTGCTGTTGATCTGGCTGCTGGGGCTGATCGTGACAGCGGCTACCGGAACGAGTTGGGGACAACTACTGCAGCAGCAGATCAGTGAAAGCCCGATTCTGCGGTTTATTAATGAAAACAATATATTGTTGCGGTTTGTCATCAATATCAAATTAATGTAGAAGGAGTGAACGAAGTGGATAAGAACGAATATAAGGTACGGTTGGAGGAGATCAAAGCTTTCTTTGAAAAAAAACAGTACCATAGTGCTCTCGGCCTGGTGCAGACCATCAATTGGCAGAAGGTAAAAAATGCCAGGGTTCTCTGTATGGTAGCCGATATTTACAGTGAAAACGGGCAGTTTGGCAAAGCTGAGGCGATCTTGAATATAGCCGAGGAGCGCGGCGGTTCCCCGAAGGAAGTACTCTATCGTTTGACCAGGGTAGCAGTAGATCGAAAGGATTTTGAGACCGCTCTGGAGCGGCATCGCCGGTTCACCAAGGTCTACAGTGAGGATAACAGAAAATATCTGTTGAAGTTTTTTATTCACAGGGCGCAAGGAGCTTCGGTGACAGAATTGATTGAAATTCTGGAGCCGTATCGCCATCTGGAAGCGCCGGAGCAGCGCTGGCTTTATACGCTGGCCACACTCTATAAGCAGGCAGGTCAGGAGAATAAGGCGGTCGCTCTTTGCGACGAAATCTTTTTATGGTTTCATGACGGCGAATATGTGATCAAAGCGCTGGAATTGAAGAAGAGATTTAATTCACTGACCGATGCCCAACAGAGATTATTAAATGACAGCGCCGAGGAAGAGCCGGAAGAGGATGAAGATATCGACTACACCAGTGCGGATGGCCTGGTGGCGGAGCTTGGCGAGGGTTGGAAGAATCAGCTGGCTGCGGATGTGCGTGAGCTGACGGAACCGGTACTGAAAAATCGACTGAACGAGGAAACATTCAACGAGGAAGATCACGATGTGGGCTCCGGCTTCAGTCAGTTTGAGATCGATCTGACAAACCATGAAGCGGGAGCAGCTGATGCGTCGGCGGTAGGAACTCAGACGGAAGAGGACGATCAGATTCCGGGGCAGATGAGTATCGATCAGATGATCGCCAATATTCAAAAGCATAAGCTGGAGCAGGAAAGAGCCAGACAGGAAGCGGAACGGCTGGCGCGTGAGGCCAGAGAACGTTTGCAGGCCGAGATGGAGCAGGTGCGGGCCGATATTGATGAAATTGATCAGCAGATCGGTAGTCATGAGGAGGCCATCGTGCAACTGCGCGGTGAAAAGAAGAGGCTGGAAGAAGCGCTGGATGAGCTGATGACCAGAGAACTGCCGGTGGTAACAGTGACGGCATCGCGGCAGACGGAAGCTGAAGATGCAGACGAGGTGCATGCGCCGGAAAGCAAGACTGTTGAAGACATTGAAGCGGTTGAAGAGGCGGAAGCAGTTGAAGAAGAATTAGCGGCAGCAGGGACTGACGAGGAGGAAGAAGCAGTAGAAGCAGCCGACGCAGCTGAAGAAGCGGTCGAAGAAACGGAAGAAGCAGCCGACGAAACGGAAGCTGAGTCGGTGACGGAGGGCGCCGCTGTTCTGCAAGAAGCGCAAGGTGTGGACACCGCGCTGCCAAAGATCAATAATCCGTTTGTTAAGAGCGATCATATTGCCGAGATCGCGGCCCGCCTGGAACAGAGATTCGGCGGCACGGCAGAAACGCCGGTCGGTTCGGCTGTGACCGAGTCCGGTGTCGATGTTTCACTGGTGGCGCAGGCATTACAGGAGGAAGAAACCAAATCCCGCCTGCAAGCTGAACAGCTGGCGGCTGTTCCTAAGGTTGCTTCGGAAGCTGAACAAATGGAAGCTGAACAAACGGACGGAGAACTGAAATCGCTGGCTCAGCTGCGTGATTCAACTGATCAGATGCTGGCTGATATCGAAACGGATGTGTTGTCGCACACACAGGAAATCAGACTCGGCCGGCGTGGAGAAAAGAAGGATCTGGTCGCACCCATCGGTGTGAAAAACGGTGAAGAGGTAACGCCGTTGACCGAAGAGCAGAAGCGGACTCTGGGCTATTTCGGACCGGTACAGGGGATTCCGGAGCAGGTGGCGACCGTGCTGGATGAGATCCATAAGCGTGGGTTAGACGCCAAAACATCCTCCCGCGGAAATATCATCGTGATGGGACGTCAGGGCAGCGGAAAGACCACCTTGGCTGTCAATGTCCTAAAAGCCATCGAACAAGAGAAAGGTAATACAAACTCGCCGCTACGGGTGGCTACAATCGATGCCAAGTGGCTGAATGAAAACGATGTGGCAGCTACCATTGATCAAATCGCCGGCGGCGGTCTGATCATTGAACGAGCCAGTGAGTTGGATGATTCTACTATCGAAGCTCTGGCAGCCGGTCTGGGTATGAGAACGGACGGGTTGACAGTTATTCTTGAGGATAATAAGAAGGATATTGCACGACTGATGGAGCGGAATGAAGAATTTGCTCATCGCTTTACCTCACAGATCGTGGTACCGGTATTTTCCAACCATGAGCTGGTATCCTTCGGTCGTACTTATGCGCTCGAGCAGGGCTATGTGATCGAAGACAAGGCCATGCTGGAGCTATACAGTCTGGTCGGAGATATGCAGCGTGACGGTCATCCGGTAACGGTCAATGATGTGAAAGAGGTGATGGATGAGGCGATCGAGCACGCCAGTCGCTTCAGATTATTCAAGAAGAGAAAAACAGATAAGGACGGCTTTGTCATTTTAACCGAGAATGATTTTGAATAAGCCGGGAGGAAAACAGGATGACAAAAAAAGGAGAAGAGCGGAAGAGGATACTTGTCCGTTCGCTTAAGATCGGAGTGGGCAGTGCCGTTTCGATTTGGATTGCCACCCTGCTACAGTTGGATTTTGCTATGTCGGCCGGCATCGTGACTTTGTTGTCGGTGGTCAGCACCAAGTGGGACACCTTGAAACTATTAGGAGCCAGAATCGTATCATTCTGGCTCTCTGTCTTAGTGATATATCTGCTGTTCCAGACCATTCATAGTCCGTGGATCGCATATGCGCTGTATATCTTTATTTTGGTGTTGTGCAGCAATCTGGTGGATTGGGGCAGCACGGTATCGGTCAATGCCGTCATCGGTACGCATTTTATGACCAAGATGGACTTTAGCTACCATTTTATTTTCAATGAGTTTATAATGATGTTTCTCGGTGCGGCGGTTGCCATGCTGTTGAATTTATGGCAGGGAAATCGCAGTTTGCGCCGGCGGCTGGATGATGATGTGATTTATATTGAAGGCTGTCTGCAGCGTATTTTTTCGGAGATGGCCGGGTACCTGCTGCATGAGCGCATTCCGAAGAATGTGTGGCAGGACATTATTGACCTGGAGCATCATCTGGAACGGGCTATTGCGGATGCCTTTATGTATCGCGGAAATGCCTTTTCGGTTCACGCCGACTATTATGTACATTATATCGAGATGCGTATCCGTCAGTCCGGTTTGCTGCACAACCTGCATTACGAGGTCAAGGCCATCCGTGAATCAAAGGAAGAGGCCGATCGTCTGGCGGACTGTCTGCTGGCCATTCGTGAGCAGATCACTCGTTATGAGGAGGTGGAGCGCAATATCGGCCTGGTCAGTGATATGCTGGCAGAGGCCAGACGGGAACGTTTGCCGGTGACCGGTGAAGAGCTGGATAACCGAATCCGCTATTATCATATCTTGAAGGATCTTGAGGATTTTGTGATCTATAAAAAACGTTTTCTGGCAATGCTGACACCGATCCATAAGGAAATCTATTGGAAACATCGCTACGATTGATCAAAAGATGCCCTGCGCGGGTAACCGCGCAGGGCATCTTTTGATCATGAAGACAGGTCGGCGGAGACGGTCGGCTTTTGACCAGTCCGCAGCCAGTTTGAATATTTCAAGTAAAGAATAAACGAAATGGTGCTGAGCGTCCATGTAATCGGATAAGCCCAAGACACTGTATTGATATGCGGGATGATACGCACTGCGATGCAGATATAGCTGACGCGGATCAAGCACCAGCAAATCAGCATGACGAGCATCGGGACAAAGGCCTTGCCTGCTCCGCGCAGTATACCGCTGGCTACATGTGAGAAAGCCAACAGCATAAAGAATAGGCTGCAGATATGAGCTCGGCCGACACCGTAGGCGATAACCATCGGGTCACGGGTAAAGGCGGAGATAAACATCGGCGCAAAGATAAAGATGACAATACCGATGATCTCAGCCATAATGATCGAACAGAGGATGCCAAAGCGGGCCCCTTTTTTTACGCGATCAATTTGGCCGGCGCCAAGGTTTTGACTGACAAAGGTTGACATGCCCAGAGAGAAACAGTTAATTGGCAGGAAGCCAAAGCCCTCGATCCGGGAAAAGGCGCCGTGACCGGCCACCACATCGGCGCCGAAAAAATTAATGTTGGACTGCACCACCACATTGGCGATTGAGATGATGGACATCTGGAAGCCGGCCGGCAGACCATTTTTCAGGATCTGCTGCAAATAGGGCCATTCGATGCGCAGCTGAGAAAAAATCAGTCGCTGGACGCCCTTGGAGTGTATCAGAAAGCCGATGGACAGGATGACGCTGACAAACTGCGAGATGACTGTCGCCCAAGCGGCGGAAGCGATACCGCAGCCCAGAATACCGATAAACAGATAGTCCAGACTGAGGTTGACGATCGTAGCGATTATCAGGAAGTATAACGGATGCCGGCTATCACCGACGGCGTTCAAAACAGCCATGCAGACGTTGTAGACCACAAAGGCGATCGAACCGTAAAAGTAGATCCGGAAATATTCGATGGACTGCGGCAGGATAGAGGCCGGAGTTCCCATCATCTGTAACAGGTACGGGGTCAAAAAAACACCGGCCAGTGTCATCAATGCGCCGGTAACGAGGCCGAAGGCAACCGCAGTATGGACGGTATGCTGCAGCTTTTCGGTATGGCCGCCGCCCAGATAACGGGCGATCACGACACCGGCACCCATGGCAATACCGTTAAAGAAACCGACCAGCAGCTGGATGATCGGGCCGGAGCTGCTGACTGCCGCCAGAGCGCTATTGCCCAAAAAATTTCCGACGATCAAGGAGTCGGCCACATTGTAAAACTGCTGGAACAGGTTTCCGAGCAAGAGCGGAAAAGCAAAGGACAATATTGATCTTCCGATCGGGCCGGTTAACAGCGAATAATTTTTTTTTGCTTGATTAGGGAACATTTGTAACTCCTGACCTGCTGGCGGCCGGGCCGATAAGCAGTCCGATCCGGTTGAAAGAATAAAAAAAACTAAGACGAGCTTAGATCACTGAAATAATTGTACTATGCTTCGACATTTCATGCAAGAAAAATAAGACTTTATGCACAGATCATCCAAAGCTGCAAAAGTTTGGCGATTTTGCTGGACAAAGCAGTACGATTTTCCTATACTGTGCCTAAGATATCTATTGTCATCTGACAATCTGTTGGGTTCCCGACACATTTTCCTGAAAATCATTTATTTATCTGATATGTTGTTTTGCAACATCAAGAATCAAAAAAGGAAAGCGGGTTATGTTTGTATTTTGGTTGCGAAGTCTGTTGCTGGGAAGTATTCTGGCGGCGGCGCTGTTTTTTGATTTACGCTCGCGCAGGGTGCCGCAGACTCTGGTCGGGTTGGCTGTCATTCTGGGCTTGCTTTATCGGTTGGGCTGCGGCTTGGCATTATGGACCGGTTTGATCCCGGCGCTGGTTATTTTGGTCATCGGCTTTTTATTATATGCCTGGGGAATGATCGGAGCAGCGGATGGAAAGCTGCTGGCAGTCACAGCACTATTTTACGGTTGGCCGACTTGGTGGTCCTACGCCGGACTGCTGTTGGTATCTGCATTGATCATCGGCGCGGGCTACATCATAATACGCGGAGATTGGAAGGAGCGTCTGGAGGGGCTGGCGGCATACGGACAAGCCTGTCTGACGGCCGGTCGTCCGCTGCGGTATCCGAAACCGGTTGGCCGGCAAGGCTTTCCGTTGACGGTTTGTCTACTGGCCGCTTTCGGCCTGCATCTATTGAGAGGAGTGCTGGTATGGCTGGGATTGGCATATGTCTGGCGGATTTAGCGTTTGCTGAGCGGCTGTCACGAAGTTTGGGAATCGAGGGATATGAGATTACCCTGTATCGCAGTGAGGAGGAGCTGCTGCATGAGTTAAGTGTTCAGCTTGACGGAATGACAGTACCGACAGGGCGTGGGTGGGAGCGGCTGCCTGTGGAGTTGGTGATTGTTGAACGACTGCTGCCCGACCGGCCGGGAGTGGCACAGCTTTGTTTGACAGAGCAGCCCATGGCTGAATCCGGGGATGTGAACGATGCTGTGCCGAAGAACTATCGTTGCCTTTGGCGCTATAGCGGCAGGCGAGAGCTTCTGGCGGTGATTCGTCAGTTGATACGCCCCGCGCGGTCTGTGTCGGCCGGAATCAGCCGATCAGGTTCTGTATGGCTGATCCATTCGGATTCGGGTCGATGCCTGAAAACGACTTTAGCCTACCTGATCGGCCAGCTCTTACAGGCTGACGGCGGCAGTCTGGTGATCGGCAGCGGCTTTGAGCAGAAGGGAAACGAACGATTGACGGAGCTGTGTTATCGTCTGCGGCATGGGCTAAACTGGGAAAATGAATTGACCGACATGCTGGAGGGAGAAGGTGGTCAGATGTATCTGAAGAGTCACCGCAATATGGATCTGTACACCGGCTTGACAACGGATGAATGGGAGAGGTTGGGGCATGCCGTGACGGCGGCCGGTTATCGTCACCTGATCATAGATGCCGGCCAGAGCAGACGACTGGTAAAGAGCTGGCAGTCATTGGCAACCGGGGTGATCCGACCGGAGCTGGGAAGCGCGGAGCTGGAACGGTTAAAGCAGGATGAAACGGTCGGCCTGTCAGACACTCCGGTCATCCACCGGATCGATATCAGTCGGCTGGCGACCGTTTTTGACAGTTTGCAGGATGTTTGGGGCTGCGTGGATGAACGGCTGCTTCAGCAACTGCGAGATATCCTGCTGGCCGATCGGGAGAAGATGGAATGACAGAGCAAAAGCAATATTATGACAGGATACTCCAAAAACTACAGCAGTATACGGAAGTAACAGATGAGCAGATCGGTCGGGAGATAGATGAGCTGTTGGCGGCCGCCGATGAATTGACCCTGGAGGAGCGGGAGGAGGAACGAGGCAGGCTTTGGAATAGGCTTAGGGGCTTTGGGGAAGTGGAGGAATTACTGGCCGATCCGGAGGTGACAGAGGTGATGATTAATGGCAGTGAAGCTGTTTTTTATGAAAAGAATGGCTGCCTGTATCGCTGGAACCGGGAAATCGAGGCGGAGTCGCTGCGCGAATTGGTACTGCGCATGGTCGGCGGGGCCAATCGAATGGTGAATACCCTGTCGCCGATCGCCGATGCCAGATTACCGGATGGTTCTCGTGTCAATGTGGTGCTGCCGCCGGCCTCATTGATTGGTCCGGTGGTAACCATTCGGCGATTTGGAGAGCCTTTACCGGCATCTCGCCTGGTGGAGTATGGGATGCTGAGCGAAGATCTGATGGCTGCGTTGCTGGATCGGGTTGCTATGAAGAGAAACTTTTTTATCAGTGGAGCCACCGGTTCCGGCAAATCGACCCTGCTGGGAGGACTGGCGGAGGGGATTCCGCAGTCGGAGCGCATCATTACCATAGAAGATACGGCGGAGCTTAGGCTGCGGCATTGCCCGAATCTGGTTCGGCTGGAGGCGCAACTACAGGGTGAACGCAGCCGAATCACCATTCGTGAACTGATTCGGACGGCGCTGCGAATGCGACCGGATCGTATTATCGTCGGAGAAGTGCGCGGCGAAGAGGTGATCGACCTGTTGCAGGCCATGAATACCGGCCATGCCGGCTCCTTGTCGACCGGTCATGCCGGCAGTCCGATTGAAGTACTGGGAAGACTGGAAACCATGTTTTTGATGGGGATGGAGATGCCGGTGTCAGCAATCAGACGACAGATTGCATCGGCCATAGATATCATCATTCAAGTTGCCCGCCAGCAGGACGGCAGCCGCAGAGTGACTGAGATTGCCCGTGTCGGTGAGTGGCGGGAGCAAGGTATCGAGCTGGAGACCCTGGTATATTTTGACAGTCGCAGGAGGGAGTGGATTCTGGAAAAGGAAGTAAGTGAATGGGGCGTATAAGACAGTGGAAATGGAAGCGGCACATATTGGTTCTGGTGGCCGGTTGGCCGGCGGCTATGGGACTTGCGCAGCTTTGCTACCGTAACTGGGTCTGCGGCTGGCTGTTGTGGCTGCCCGTCAGCGGCTGGATTAGCAGCATCCTTGGACGCTGGAAGGCCAAACGGCAGAAGCAGCAGACGGAACGAGATCTGATGCAGCTGTTTCGATTGATAAAGGCGAATTTGGCTCGCGGCCTGTCTTTGAGCAATGCTATCATTCGGTTGGAGGAGGCACAGCTAGCGGAAGGGGAGATTAAGACAGGATGGAGGCTGCTTCGGCGGGATACAGATCTGGGACGACCGATTGATGCCTGCCTGCGGGATTTTGCCCGTCATCTGTCGGATGACGATCAGAGATTTTACTGCGAGCTATTACTGTTGACACATGCCCAGGGGGGTTCGCTGCGGCTGGTGCTGGAGGATAGTTTGCGGTTATTGGAAGAAAAACAGGAAACAGCCGGAGCCATCGAGGTGGCCATCGCCGGTAAGAAATATGAGTTTCGTCTGATGGAGATCATGCCGCTTGGCTTGCTGCTCTATGCCGAATTAACGAATTCGGATACCTATGCGGCCTTTCTGGAAGATGTTTTGGGAGCGGCGGTGATGACCCTGTTGTTGCTTTGCTATGGATTTCTGGTTTGGCTAGTGGAGCGACAGCTGGTGATTGAGGTGTAGCGAATGAAGACAGAGGATTTGCAGTTTTTATATCCGACGGCGGAGGTTTCTGCACTGCGGAGAAAGGAACAGAAAAAGAGCAGAGTACGGAGGCTGGTCGCAGCCGGTTTGTGGTTGTTGGCGGTGGGCCTGTCTGTTTGGCGGAGTCAGCATCCGCAGCTACAGGAAAGTATTGCCAGAACAGCTCCGGGAGACGGTCAACAAAATTACAGGCTTGAGTTTCAGTGGAAAGGGGAACACTACCGGGCGACGTTTGAGAATCATGAGCGTCAGCTGACCGAAACAGAGCTGAATGAGGCAGCCGATCGTCTGATCGCCGCATTACCTCGGCTGATGCTGGGGGAGCAGCAGACGGCAGAAGCTATTATCTCTGATCTGGTTCTGCCGGAAAAGGTGGATGGCTATCCGTTTCTGCTCAGCTATCATTTTTCGGAACAATCTCCGGTGGCAGTCGGCGGTCGGATACTACGGACAGCGCAGGCGCAGCCATTTTCCCTATTGGTCAGGCTGAGCTATGGCGACTGGCAGCGGGATTGGGTTTGGGAAGCGGTGGTAGCCGGGCTGCCGGGGCAGGCAGCCGGAATCGAGGAACGGGTTGGGCGCCTGCTGCAGCAGGCTGAGCAGTCGGATCGGTATGTGTCACAGATCGGCTTACCGCAGCAGCTGGACGACAGCCCGCTGCGCTGGCCTAAGAGGGCAGTGAGTCCCTTGTTCATCGGATTTTGGGGTGCTCTTCTGTGGCTGACGATGGAACTGACCGGGCGAGAAAGGGTAAAAAAGCGTTGTCGCCAGCAGCAGGAGGAGCTGGATCGTGCCTATCCGAAGTTGGTTGAGCGGCTGCTATTGTATACCAAAGCCGGCTATAAAGGCTGGCAGGTCTTTGAACGTCTGGTTCAGGCCGGAAAGGCTGACGGACTGTCGGCGGTACTGCGTCTGCGACTGCAACGGATGCTGGGGCAGATACACCGGGGCATACCGGTGGCAGAGGCCTATGAAAGCTTTGGCCTGTCCTGCCGAAGCGGACGCTATCGGCAGCTGATGCGGCTATTGTCCGATGATCTGCACAAGGGGCAGGCGGATTTGGAGCAGCAGCTGGAGGCCGAGATTCGCCGATCCAACAGGGAAAGGCTGGAGCGGGCAGCTTCGGCCGGGGAGAAGCTGGGAACCAAGCTGATCTTTCCGACGGTCGGTTTATTGGTGATTTGTATGGCGTTGATCATGGTTCCGTTTTTAACACAATTATAATAAAAAGGAGAAACTATGTTAGATTTAATGATTGGATATTGGAAAGAAGAGGAGGCTATCGGAGTGATCGAGATGGTCTTGATACTGATTGTTTTGATCGGCCTGGTCGTTTTATTTAAGGAGCAGCTGACCGGATTGGCAAGCTCCATTTTACAAAAGGTAAAGAACAAGGCCAACACCCTATGAAACGCGGGGAGATCACGGTTTTTTTCAGCCTGCTGCTATTTGGCCTGCTGCTTTTTTTAGGTACGCTGCTGGAAAGCGCCAGAGATGCCATTGCCAGAGAAAGGACGACACTGACCACGGCGGCCGCCCTGCAATCTGTCTGGGCGGCCTATGACCAGCAGCTGCATAACCGTTATCACCTGTTGGCTTATGACCTCAGTCTCGGTCAGAGCTTTTCCAAGGAACGGCTGCAGCAGCACTGGCTGGAGGAAGCAAATCGGACAGTACGTACCACAACCGGGGATCTCAGTCCGGTGACGGCTGTCCGGGCTGAGTTGGAGCAGGCCGATTTGTTGACAGATTATCAGGGCGCGGAATTTCGTGATCAGGCGGTTTCGTATATGAAACGAGTGGTGGGGATTGCTGATATTGAGAAGTGGCTGAACAGGCTGCCGGAGCAGGCCGAGGCTGAGAAGCAACAGGAGGAGCTCGAACGGCTGAAGGAAGAGCTGCCTGCTCTTTGGGAGAAACTGGATGCTGCAAATACCGGTGATGAGGCGATTCCGGCCACTGCAAAGCCTGACGGAAGGAAAACGGATGGCAGGACAGAGGAACAGCCGCTTAGCTGGCTGGAAAAACTGCGTTTGCAGCAGGCCGGCTTTGACCTTGCAAAATATTTGCCGGCCGGCTTCGAGCTGCATCAGGGGCGGTTAAACGATGATGATTTGTTTACAGAGCGAAAGACAACAGCCTGGGAAGGCTTTCACAGTCCGGCGGATATCGGCTGGTTGGAAGAGGGAGTGCTGGCAGAGTACTATCTTCGGCATTTTTCCTTTGCCACGGAGCCGACGGCAGACACGGCCGGGAAGGCATCGGCGGCCGGCCGCCTGACCTATCAGGTGGAGTATCTGTTATACGGACAGAACACGGATATCCAGAATCTCAGGTCGGCTGCGGAAGCCATTCATCGACTGCGCACAGCGATCAATTTTATCTACCTGCAAACGGATATGAAGCGACAAAAATCTGCTGAGCTGCCGGCGACTGTGCTGGCGACATTGCTGGGAGAACCGAAGGCAAAGGATGTGATCAAGCAGGCGCTGCTGTTTTACTGGTCCACCCGGGAGGCGGATTGGGAAATCAAAAGCTTGTTTGCCGGCGGGGCAATCGCTTTGCTAAAGGGAGATGCCAGCTGGAAGACCGCTTTGTACGGGCCGCTTCCGGAACCGGAGGCAGGAGGCGGGACAGAGGCCGGTCTGCGTTTTTCCTACCGTGACTATCTGCGGTTACTACTGCTCTGGCATCGAAGCGAGACGACCGGTCGGGCTTTGAATTTGATCGAGTATGAGCTGCGTCAGTATGATGGATATGCCGGCGTGCAGCTGGATCGTTACATGGTTTCGGGCCGAATCAGCTATCGGTGGCGGGCCGCGCCGCTGTTTCCGTTCGCTCTGCCGCTACAGCCGGGCGAGTGGCAGATCAGTCGAAAGTATAGCTATTAACAATTAGCCGGATCGGCTGCTGAAAGAAAGAAGGAGGTGTGACAGGGTGCTTCGTTTGTCACCGCAAAATAAAAAAATAATGCAATACTCTCTTGGTTCATCTAAACACAGTCAATTTTTATTCCCGATGAAGCATATAAAAATCTGTCAATCCGATAGCGGAGCATCCTGTCATGCCTCCATTCGATCCGGGCGAAAACGTGCTGTGCTGACGGTGGAAGCGGCACTGGTGCTGACGGCCGCCACGACCCTATTGTTGGGCTTGATCAGTTTATTGGATCTGTTGTGGCTGCAGCAGGGCGTGCGTCGGACTGCCCTGGTCAGTATGCAGCGACAGGCGGCCTATGCTGCCGCCACGGCCGAGCTCGTGGGAGGTAGCTATGACGAAACATTGGAGTTGCCGGAAAGCTTGTTTCTGCCGCAACAGACAGAGGGAGAGATTCATCGTTTTGTACAGCGTAAGGCGCCGGATTGGATCAGTCGTCGAGTTAGAGATATTCGCTGTAGTATCAGCTTGTTTGAGCGCACTGATGACTATCTGACGGCCAAACTGAGCTACAAGCTGGCGCCACTGTTCTGGCCGACCGCACTGGACTGGCAGGAAACTGTACGGATCCGTAAGTGGACCGGTCGCAGGAGAGGTACGGTGGCGGAACCGGAAAACGGTAAGGGGGATATATTTTTAAGCCGCTATCCGAGCGTTTACCATACAAAAGAAGACAGTCGCTATCTGCATGTGTCCTATCGGGCGGTGCCGCGCAAGTGGGTTCATTTGTACCGAAACCGGGACGGTAAGAGCTATCAGCCGAGCCGTTATAACACCAATCCGGATTCGATTTATGTATTTATCACCGAGTACGGCACTACCTATCATGATCATATTGATCCGGCATTGACTAGAAATTATAGCCAACAGCCGCTCGAGGAGATAGAGGATCAGTATCGACCGGCAAAGGGGGATTGAGCATGAGAGAACTGTGTTTGGCCGGACTTTTACTGACGATACTGGCGATTTGCTCCCGACAGGATCTGCGAGACCGTCGGATCACCCTCTGGCCGGTCTTAATCACCATTTCGGTGGCGGTTGTGTTAAGACTGACAGATGGGAAAACAAGCGGGTGGTTGATGCTCATAGATGCAGCGCCGGGCATCGGCAGTTTTTTGCTCTGTCGCCTGCGGCCGACCGACTTTGGTGAAGGAGATGCCTGGATAGTGCTGACCATCGGTCTGTTTTTGGGTTGGCAAAAAACAGTGACGGCAGTCTTTCTTGCTTCACTTTTGGCTGCGGGTCTTGGAGGAGCCGGCCTGTTGATGAAGCGGCTGCGACGTGACAGCGGTTTGCCCTTTGTTCCGTTTCTGCTGGGAGGCGTCTTGCTGGTTTATGGCTGTCATCTCTGGAGTTAGACCGGAGCCGAAAGGAGGATATGGTGAAAAACAGTCTGGCAGGCGTTCGTCGCCGGGCAATGGTAACGGTGGAGGCCGCTTTGGTTTTACCGCTGATTTTGTTTACGCTGGCGGCCTGTCTGCTATTTGCTGCTTGGCTGCATGACCGTGTGGTCATCTCTGCGCATGTCCAGCGGGAACAGGAGGCGGCGTTTTTTCCATCCCGCGGCAGCAGTTTTGAAGACTGTACCGATCAGAGGGTGTGGACGGTGCTTTCGCGGGACTGCCTGTTGCGGTGGGAGTTGAAAGAAACATTGACAGAGGAGAGCTATCGGCTGAAAGCCGGCGGTCCCGGTATTTGGACAGAAAAGCTGACGGTCGAGGATCAGGCTGACCGACGCGGCAGTTCATCGCTCGATATCCTGCGGCGGGTCGAACAGATCCGATTCTGGAGGAAAAAGCTGTTCTCATCCGAAGGGGAGAAGGGTGGGAAGGAAAATACAAAAATCCCTATTGAATGATTGACAAATACGATCTTCATTGGCTATAATAACATAGCTTGTTATATTTGGAGACGTATCGAAGTGGTCATAACGAGCTCGACTCGAAATCGAGTTGTCCGAAAGGGCACGTGGGTTCGAATCCCACCGTCTCCGTTTTTATGCAGGGTGAGTCCGGGGCGGGCTCCCGACCTTGTTTTCGAAGCCTTGTATGCCACAAGGCTTTTTTACATATCCGGGCAATCAAAAAACAGTCCGGAGACGGAGGAAGAAGATGAAAAAGTGGATAAATATTGAGGATTGGTCAACGACCAGAAAGATCACCTTCAGCTTTCTGCTGGTGATTTTGGTGGGCAGTGTACTGCTCAGCCTGCCGTGGATGCATCGGTCGGGAGCACAGACACAGTATCTGGATCATTTGTTCACAGCGGTTTCGATGGTCTGCGTGACAGGATTGAGTGTGCTGAATGTTAAAGAGGTATATTCCTTTGCCGGGCAGCTGGTGTCGATCGGTCTGATGCAGATTGGTGGTTTAGGGTTGATTACGTTGATTTCGATCAGCTTTTATCATTTGAAAAAGAGCCTCAGCCTGAAAGATCAGTACACCCTGCAGGAGGCCTTGAATTACCCCAGCAGTCGGGAGATTCGTCATTTTCTGTCAATGGTCTATCGGTTTACCTTTATCATAGAAGGAATCGGCATGCTGTTGTTGATGTTTGAATTTGTACCCCGTTTCGGATGGGTGGACGGCATCTGGACATCCATCTTTACCGCTGTATCGGCCTTTTGTAATGCCGGTTTTGACAATCTGGGTGACAGCAGCCTGCAGGCCTATGTGACAAATCCGCTGGTATCCTTGACGGTGCCGGCGCTGATCATCTGCGGCGGCCTCGGATTTTCAGTTTGGAAGGATTTGCGAGACAGTATGAGGAGATTTTTGCATGATCGTCCGAGACGATTGAAACGGATCTGGAGCCATCTGTCGTATCACAGTCGCCTGGTATTGATGATGACCTTCGGTTTATTGATCGGCGGTATGTGCATCACCTGGTTGATCGAACTGCATAATCCGGCGACCATCGGAAAGCTGTCATTACCGCAGCAGGGAATTACCTCATTCTTTCAGTCTGCGACCATGAGAACAGCCGGGTTTGCCACCATTGATTATACCAAGACTATGCCGGCCACCAATTTTATTTATATGATTCTGATGTTTATCGGCGGAGCGCCGGGAGGAACAGCCGGCGGTGTCAAAGTGACGACCATCGCCATCGCAATATTACTTTGTATCGCAGAGATCAAGGGCAGTGAACAGGTCGGTTTCGGTTATCGTAGCTTTCCCAGAGCCCTGGTCAAGCAGGCAGTAACCTTGTTGCTGGTCTTTGCAGTGGTATTTTTGACAGGCTTTGCGCTGTTGCTGTTGACGCAGCCGCATCTGAGCTTTGAGGAGCTGATCTTTGAAGCGATCAGCGCCATGGCAACGGTCGGGGTATCGATGAATTTGACGGCCAAGCTGAATGTGGCCGGTGAGATCATTATTATGATGCTGATGTTCATCGGCCGCGTCGGTCCGCTGACCTTCTTCCTCAGCATGATGCAGCGGGAGCGCCGGGAAATCAAATATGCGGAAACCAATATCTTGATCGGTTAGAACGATCGGCAGGGAGGAAATATGAAAACAAAAAAAATCGGTGTGCTTGGACTGGGGGTCTTTGGCTGTACAGTGGCCAAGCAAATGAGTTTTTATCACTGTGATGTGTTGGCCATTGACAGGCAGGAGGAAAACGTTCGCTATATTGCTGATGAGGTGACAAAGGCGGTGGTCGGAGATATGACTGATCATGACTTTTTGGAGTCGGTCGGTATCGCCCAATGTGATGTGGTCATCATTGCCGCCGGTAATAGTCTGGAGAGCAGTGTGCTGGCAACTATGCACTGTCGCAAACTGGGTGTGCCGAAGATCATTGCAAAGGCTCACAGCTCAACCTTCGAGCAGGTTTTGTTTGCCCTGGGTGTGGACAGCGTGGTGACACCGGAAAAGGATATGGGACGGGCGCTGGCCTCGAAAATTTTGCGCAATCAGCTGGATGAAGTCCTGCGGCTGGATGGGGACACCTCGGTCATCGAATTTACCATTCCGAATAAATGGGTGGGCAAGACCATGGTCGAGTTGGATCTGCGCCGCCGCTTTGAGCTGAATATTCTGGGTACCAGAGCAGAGCGCGGCGGCAAGCTGAATGCCCGTGTTTCCGCCGTGGAGCCGCTGAAGGAAAATACCATCATGGTTGCACTGGCCGGCTCTCATACGTTTGAGCAATTTGATTATCAGGGACATTTTAACGATTAAGCAGAGTTAAAGAGGAGCAAAGCAGACAGACATTTGTTCCTCTTTTTCGCAATCTTAGAAGAGAGAAGTAAACAGACATGAAACAGAATGAAGGACAGCCGATGAAATCCGGAAAGGAGTTGTGCGGTGAAGCTGCTTGAAACGATGGAACGATATTTGGCAGAAGAGAATATTCCCTTCCATATGCCGGGACATAAACGTTGTACCACCGGGGTCTGGCCGCAGTCTGTAATGAAGCGTGATGTGACGGAGGTGGATGAACTGGATGATCTGCATCATGCAGATGGAGCGATTGCCGAACTGCAAAGCTGGATTTCAGATCTATATGGCAGTCGCCGCTCCTACTGCCTGGTCAATGGCAGCACCGGCGGCGTGCTGTCTGCCATGTGGGCCGTCAGTCGGCCGGGAGATCACATCCTGATCGCCAGAAACTGTCATAAATCCGTTTATCACGGTTTACAACTATTGGGCTTACGGCCATGCTATCTGTATCCGCCGGTATCTGCTGAAGGCTTTGCTCTGGGGATAACGGCAGCACAGGTGGAGCATGCACTGGAGCAGGCCGGCCGGGTGAATCGCCTGCCGATCGCCATGGTATTAACCTCGCCGACCTACGAAGGCGTTTTGTCTGAGGTGGAAGCGATCGCAGGCTGTCTGCATAAGCGCGGAATACCGCTGATCGTCGATGAAGCTCACGGAGCGCATCTTCGTTATCATGCGGCTTTTCCGGCTACGGCGGTGGAAGCAGGAGCGGATTTGGTCATCCAGAGCTTACACAAAACATTGCCGGCCCTCACCCAGACAGCCCTGCTGCACCGGCAGGGAGATTTAGTGGATGCACAGAGACTGGCCTATGCGCTGCAGATGTTTCAGACGAGCTCGCCATCTTATGTGTTTCTGCAAAACATTGAAAGCTGTCTGACCTTTGTGCAGGAGCCGTCGCGCTGGCAGTCGTATGTTGAACGCTTACAAAGCTTGAGAGAGAGGCTGTTCGGTCTTGCGGGTGGACAGCCGGCATTGTGGAAGCCTGACGAGGAAGTGAGAGGTCTGTATGATCCGAGCAAGCTGGTGCTGTTGGCGCCCGGCCGTGGTGAGCAGCTGTATCGAAGCCTGAGAACACGATTTTCGATTCAGGCCGAGCTGTGGCAGCCGGATCATTGCCTGCTGATGACTTCGGCGGCTGATTCGCCGGAAGCGTATGAGAGATTGTTTCTTGCTGTCGAAATACTGGGGCGCGAATGGCTGACAGAGCCGGCGGCCGGTCGAACCGCCACATTATCTGAGCTGCCGCAGGCGGTCGTGGCCGCTGAGCCGGGAACAGCCGTCCGGGCTGACAAACAGTGGCTGGCACCTGTATCTGCCATCGGGCACATCGCTGCCGGTATGGTTTATCCCTATCCACCCGGTATCCCGTTGGTGGCGCCGGGGGAGAGAGTGACGGAGAGCATCTCGGATATGATCAGATGCTATCTGCAAAGCGGTACGAAACTGCAGGGCTCCGGGCTCCGACAGACAGAGGTCGGTTGGGAGCTGGCAGTTATGAAGGAGGAAGGATTATGAGAACCATCATTTGTTTGCTGGGTAAAAGTGCCTCCGGCAAAGATACTTTATATCAACAGATCCTGGAGGTGGGCAGACTGCCCTTACAACGGGTAGTCAGCTATACCACCAGACCGCAGCGGGCAGGGGAGAAGGATGGTCTGGCTTATCACTTTTGCACCGAGATCGAGCTGACCGAATTTCGTCGTCAAGGCCTGGTGATCGAGGAGCGTTGTTACCAGACAGTGGCCGGCCCCTGGCATTACTTCACGTTGGCTGACGAACAATTTGCAGCCGTTGCAGATAGACATTTATTGATGATTGCCACCCCACAGATGGTTCTAAGTCTGCGCCGATTCTTCGGAGCGGAGGCGGTGCACCCTATTTTGGTCGAGCTGGATGAAGGAGAACGCCTGAGCAGGGCAATTGCCAGGGAACGTTTACAGACAAAGCCGAATTATGCCGAGGTCTGCCGACGTTTTCTGGCTGATGAAGAGGACTTTGCACCGGAAATACTGGTGCAGCTGCAACCCTGCCATCGGGTAAGGCATGAAAAAACAGAGGACTGCATAAAACAAATTGAGGACTATATACAGTCTGTGCTATAATAAAGTGTCAGACAGTTGATAAACCTTGCGGGTGAATCCGCGCAGATGGTAACCGAAAGGGAATGAAATGAAGCAATTTACGGATGTGATCGGAAATGAAGGCGTGATCACGCACTTTCGACAGGCATTACAGGCGGACGCGGCCGTCCATGCCTATCTGATCGGCGGTGAAAAGGGTCTGGGCAAAAAGCTGACAGCCGGCATTTTTGCAGCCTCTTTATTGTGCAGGGAGGTTGATCCGGTCGGCCGGCCCTGCGGACATTGCGATGCCTGCATCAAGATCGCTGCCGGTTCCCATCCGGATTTGAAATGGATTACCACCGACAAAAACAGTCTGGGAGTCGAGGAGATTCGCACGCAGGTGGTCGATGATATGTCGATCAAGCCTTACTATGGCGGCAGGAAGATTTACCTGATTCCGGATGCTGAGAAGATGACGCCTCAGGCACAGAATGCCTTATTGAAGACCATCGAGGAGCCGGCGGGTTATGGCGTGGTCATTTTGTTGGCCAATGTTGAGGAGGGAATCCTGCCGACCATCACATCCCGTTGCCTGCGCTTGAACTGTAAGCCGGTCACCGGAGATCAACTGGAGAAATATCTGATCCGTAAGTATCGGCTTCCGGATTATCGGGCCGCTGCCCTGGCTGCCTTTGCCAGAGGAAATATCGGAAGGGCAAAGCAGCTGTTGGCCGATGAGGAGTTTGAGGAGATGAAGCAGAGTTTGCTGCAACTGCTTAAATATCTGTCAGAATGGTCTTCCACTCGGCTACTGGAATATGCCGCAGAGTTGAAGCCTTATAAACAGCGGATCGGAGAATATCTTGATCTTCTGCAGGTCTGGTATAGAGATGTATTGCTCTATAAATCGACCGGACGGACAGAGGGGCTGATTTTCAGTGATCAAACCGCGCTGATTAAGCGAAGGGCAGACGCGATCGGCTATGACGGCCTGGAACGTTCATTACAGGCCATCGGGCAGGCGGATATCCGTCTGCGTGCCAATGTCAATCAGGAGCTGACCATGGGCTTGTTGATAACGGCCCTGGCGGATAATGCCTGACAGTTTAAAAATCTACAGCAGAAAGAATCTGTATCGGAAAGAGTGAAAACAGCCGGAGGGCTTTTTGAATAGAAGGAGAGAGATATGTTGGAAGTGGTCAGCGTCCGGTTTCGTCCGGCCGGAAAAATATATTATTTTAACCCCGGTGAACTGCAGCTGAAGAAGGGCGATGAAGTCATTGTAGAAACGTCACGCGGTATCGAATACGGTTTGGTGATTCAGGGAAATAGGGAATTACCGGATAAGAAATTGGCCAATGGTCTGAAGCCGGTATTGCGGGTAGCGACTGAGGAAGATAGCGAACTGGTGGAACGCAATTTGCGTGATGCCAAGGCTGCCTATCCGATTTGCTATCGCAAAATTCAGGAACATCAGCTGGATATGAAGCTGATCGATGTGGAATATACCTTTGATCGAAATAAGATATTGTTTTACTTTACGGCTGACGGCCGCGTGGATTTTCGTGAGCTGGTGAAGGATCTGGCGGCGGTCTTTAAGACACGGGTGGAGCTGCGCCAAGTCGGGGTCAGAGATGAAACGAAACTGCTGGGCGGTATCGGCGTCTGCGGCCGTGAGCTGTGTTGCAGAACTTACCTGACCGATTTTGTGCCTGTATCCATTAAAATGGCCAAGGATCAGAATCTGTCTCTGAATCCGGGCAAAATTTCCGGTGTTTGCGGTCGATTGATGTGCTGTTTGAAGCATGAGCAGAGCATATATGAAGAATTAAATTCCAAGCTGCCGCCGGTCGGCAGTATCGTGGCGACGCCGGATCGCGGCCAGGGAGAGGTAAAAAATGTCAATGTCCTGCGCCAGATGGTAAAGGTTGTTATCTCAAACGGCGATGAGCCGGAATTATTGGAATACCCGGTGGATGCGTTGGTGGTCAAAGGCTTCCGTTCAAAAAAGGAACGACAGCTGGAGCAGCAACAGCAGGCCCGCGAGGCGGCGGAAAAGAGGGCGGCCCGCGAGGCGGCGTTGGAGCAGCGCAAGCAGGGTAAAAACCGCAGTGCAGCCAGAGCAGCCGAAGCCAGAGCTGCGCAGTCCAAGCAAACAGAAAACAAGACGGTTGACATAGCGGCAGTCAAGCCGGTCACAGAGGGCCGAGAACAAACGGGAAACGATAGTGAACCGCGTCGGCACAGACCGAGACGAAGGAGTAGAAATAGGCAAAATCATGAAACGGATACCGGAGCCGGACAGGATAATTACGAGGCAACTGAATAAAGAGGATTTTTTGCGTCCGGGCGAGCGGTTGGATTATCTGGAGCGGGGAGATTACCATATCATTCAACAGCCACAGGGCTTTTGCTTTGGTATTGATGCGGTGCTGTTAAGCGGTTTTGTCAAGGTTCATCCGTCGGAGCGTCTGGCTGACCTTGGCACCGGTACCGGTATCCTGCCGTTGTTATTGCACGCCAAGACAGCCTGTCGGGATCTGACCGGGGTGGAAGCTCAGGCAGATTCGGCCGAGATGGCTGCTCGCAGTGTCCGCATGAACGGTCTGGAGGAGGATATTCATATCCTGCAGGCCGATGTGGCGACCGTCGCCGAGCAGTTGGGGGCACAGTCCTTTGATGTGGTGGTGACCAATCCGCCTTATATGCGCGGCGGCAGCGGAAAGACCAATAACAGTGATCGTGTAACTATGGCCCGCCATGAAACGACCTGTGACCTGGCGGCCTGGATGACGACCGCGGCAACGTTGTTAAAAGAAAACGGACGCATTTATATCATTCACCGGCCGAATCGACTGGCGGAGCTGATGCAATGCATGCAGAACAATAGACTGGAGCCGAAGCAGCTGAGGATGGTACAGTCTTATACCGGACAAAAGCCGGTATTGGTACTGGTGGAAGGTGTTAAAGGGGCAAAGCCTGATCTGAATATCCGGGAGCCGCTGATTATCTACCGTCAGGCGGGTGTTTATACAGATGAAGTTTTACAGATTTACGGAAAAGATCTGCCGGAGGCTGGCGGCGAACGGGATACCGAGCTGCCTGCCGAACGGGAGGCCGGAGGCGGTTTGGTGCTGGTCGGAACGCCGATCGGTAATCTGTCGGATTTTTCGCCAAGAGCGGCTGAGGCATTGCGGCAGGCCGACATGGTAGCGGCTGAGGATACCAGACACAGCCTGCGTTTGCTGCAGCATATCGGTATCCGAGCAAAATTGACCAGCTATCATGAGTTTAATAAGATCGAGAAGGCGACCGAGCTGGTACGGCTGATGCAGCGAGGACATCGGATTGCCCTGATCACAGATGCCGGTATGCCCGGCATTTCGGATCCCGGTGAAGAACTGGTGCGCTTATGTTACCGGGCCGGTGTGTCGGTAACTGTCGTGCCCGGACCGTCGGCTGTGGTATCGGCTTTGGTAATGAGCGGTCTGTCGACCCGGTATTTTCATTTCGAGGGGTTTTTACCGAAGGATAAAAAAGAAAAACGTGAGCGGCTGGCAGCCTTACAGCAGTTGACTGATACGCTGGTATTGTACGAGGCGCCGCACAGACTGACCCGAACCTTGGCAGAGCTGCTGGAGACCCTGGGAGATAGACAACTGGTGACTGTGCGGGAATTAACGAAGGTGTTTGAAGAACGTCGCGCCGGCAGTATCTCGGAGCAGCTGCGGTATTACCGGGAACAGCCGCCGCGGGGAGAATTTGTGCTGGTGATCGAGGGACGGTCGTGGCAGGATATGCGCGGAGAGGAGCGAATGCGCTGGGACGGCATGACGATTCCGGAGCATGTGGCCATGTATGAAGCGCAGGGCTTAAGTCAAAAGGAAGCCATGAAAGCGGTGGCCAAGGACAGAGGCACGGCCAAACGGGACATCTATGCCGTCCTGCATCGAGAAGCAGAATGAACGGAAATACAGAGGAGGTAACAAGCATGTGTGAACAGCATAAGGGAAAATATTATATGACAACGGCCATCGCCTATACGTCAGGCAAGCCGCATATCGGAAATACATACGAGGCCGTATTGGCGGACAGCATCGCCAGATTCAGACGCTGGGAAGGGTATGATGTATTCTTCCAGACCGGTACTGATGAGCACGGTCAGAAGATAGAGGAAAGGGCGGCAGCGGCCGGCGTTACACCGAAGGCCTTTGTCGATGGCTTGGCCGGAGAGGTCAAGCGGATCTGGGATCTGATGAATACCTCCTACGACAAATTCATCCGTACCACCGATGCCGATCATGAGCGGGTGGTGCAGCATATCTTTAAGAAGCTGTATGAGCAGGGCGACATTTACAAGGGACAGTATCAGGGTATGTACTGTAAGCCCTGTGAATCTTTCTTTACGCCGTCTCAGTTAAAGGACGGCCGCTGCCCGGACTGCGGCGGTGAGGTGCAGGCGGCCGAGGAGGAGGCCTATTTCCTGCGTCTGAGCAAATATGCCGATCGGCTGATCGAGCATATTCAGACCCACCCGGATTTTATCCAGCCGGAATCCCGTAAAAATGAGATGATGAACAATTTCATCCTGGCCGGCCTGCAGGATCTGTGCGTATCCCGAACCAGCTTTAAATGGGGCATCCCGGTCGATTTCGATGATAAGCATGTGGTTTACGTCTGGATCGATGCCTTATCAAACTATATCACTGGCATCGGCTATGATGTGGATGGGCAGACACAGCAGTATAAGGCGCTGTGGCCGGCCGATCTGCATCTGATCGGAAAGGACATCCTGCGTTTTCATACCATCTACTGGCCGATCATGCTGATGGCCCTCGGCCAGCCGCTGCCGAAGCAGATATTCGGCCATCCGTGGTTGTTGCAGGGAGATGGCAAGATGAGTAAGTCAAAGGGCAACGTGATGTATGCGGATGACCTGGCTGATATCTTCGGTGTAGATGCGGTTCGTTATTTCGTACTGCATGAGATGCCGTTTGACAATGACGGCGTTATCTCCTATGAGCTGATCACTGAGCGGGTGAACTCCGAGCTGGCCAATACCCTCGGAAACCTGGTGAATCGAACCATTGCCATGATCAACAAATATTTCGGCGGTAGCGTTCGCCGTACAGGCACCGAAGCGGAGCCGGATAAGGAATTTCGGGCAACCGTCCTGGAGCAGGTGAAAAAAGTCAGTGCCAGGATGGATCAGCTGCGGGTAGCGGATGCCATGACAGCAGTCTTTGCCATCTTTAAGCGCTCCAATAAATACATTGATGAAACCATGCCTTGGGTATTGGCCAAGGACGAGAGCCGGCAGAATCGCCTGCAGGAGGTACTGTATCATCTGGCCGAGGCTATCATGATCGGCAGCAGTGTGCTGGCTCCGTTTATGCCGCAGACTGCCGAGCAGATCAGCCGTCAGTTGGGCAGGGAGTTGTATACACCGCAGCAGCTGACGGCTTTTGGGCAGGGAGCTGCTGCCTTTACCGTCACCGCCGAGCCGCAGATTCTATTCGCCCGTCTGGATGTCAATGAGATTTTGGCCAAGGCCGCCGAAAAACAGACGGCCGCTGTAGAGGAAGCTGTCGTTGAAGCTGAAGACCTTCAGGTGACCGATATTGAAGATAAGCCGGAGATCGGCTATGATGATTTTATGAAGCTGCAATTCCAGGTCGGCCGCATCATTGCCTGTGAAGAGGTGCCGAAGTCCAAGAAGCTGTTATGCTCGAAGGTGCAGGTCGGCTCCGAGGTAAAGCAGATCGTATCCGGTATCAAGGCTTTCTATTCCGCCGAAGAGATGGTCGGAAAAGACGTGATGGTACTGGTAAACTTAAAGCCGGCCAAGCTGGCAGGCGTCCTGTCGGAGGGCATGCTGCTGTGTGCCGAGGACAAGGACGGCAAGCTGTGCCTGATGACACCGGAACAGCCGATGATGCCGGGTAGTGAAATATGTTAATCTTTGACACCCATGCCCATTATGACAGCGAAGACTATTTGGAGGACCGCGAGCAGGTGCTTGATGAACTGCAGGAGGCCGGTGTCAAACATGTGACCAACATCGCCTATGACATCGACTCCAGCCGGCGGGTATTAGAGCTGATTGACAGCCATCCGTTTTTGTATGGTTGTATAGGCGTGCATCCGGATGAGGTCGGGGGCATGACAGAAGCTGATTTGACCTGGCTGGCCGAACATGCCAGTCATCCTAAGGTGGTGGCCATCGGCGAGATAGGACTGGATTATTATTGGAATAAGGCGGAAAAAGAGGTACAGGAATATTGGTTCGGGCGTCAGACTAAGCTGGCCCGCACCGTCGGATTGCCGATCGTGGTACACAGTCGTGATGCGGCGGCTGATACCTTTGCGCAGATCGAAAAAAACCGGGCCTACGAGGTCGGCGGCATCATCCATGCCTACTCCTACGGTGTACCGATGGCCTTGGAATATGTCAAGATGGGTTTTTATATCGGCATCGGCGGAGTGGTCACCTTTAAGAATGGCCGTAAACTAAAGGAAGTGGTGCAGGCTCTGCCGCTTTCAGCCATAGTACTGGAAACGGACAGCCCGTATCTGACACCGGTACCCTTCCGCGGCAAGCGCAATCGTTCGGATTATCTGCGCTATGTGGCTGAAGAAATTGCCGCATTAAAAGAGATCCCGGTGGAAGAGGTCTATGCACAGACGTATCGGAATGCATTGGCTGCCTATCGGATCAATAAGGAGGAAGCATGACAGCCATCGGAACCACCGGTCAGACCCTGGCCACACTAGAGAAGCATGGGTTTACCATTCAAAAGAAATACGGTCAGAACTTCCTGATTGACCAAAATGTGCTGAACAATATCGTCAGTCATGCCGGAATCGGCCCTGATGATGTAGTGCTGGAGATCGGACCGGGTATCGGAGCCCTGACCCAAAAGCTGGCCGAAGCGGCCGGCCGGGTGCTGGCAGTCGAGATTGACCGGATGCTGATTCCGGTGCTGGAGGACACGTTATCTGCCTATGACAATGTTTTCATTTTGCATCAGGATATCTTAAAGGTCGATATCTCCGGTTTTCTGCGAGAACAGGCCGGCGGCCGCACCGTTAAAGTGGTTGCCAACCTGCCGTATTACATCACCACACCGGTGGTGATGGCCCTGTTGGAAACAGATTATCCGATCGAGAGCATCACCATTATGGTACAGACAGAGGTCGCCAAACGAATGTATATGGGGCCGGGTACAAAGGATTACGGGGCCCTGTCACTGGCTGTGCAGTATTATGCGACCGGCAGGATCGTCATGGAGGTATCACCGGAATGCTTTATTCCGCGACCTAAGGTCGGTTCGGCGGTGATCCGTTTGGACTGCCGTAACCGGCCGCCCATCGAAGTGACAGATAAGAATCTGCTCTTTCGCATTATTCGGGGCGCCTTTGCCCAAAGACGAAAAAAGCTGACCAACAGCATCTTTACTCAGGAAGCTCTTCCGTTTGACAAGGAGGCATTGGAGACGGCCTTGACGGCTATGAATTTGCCGGTGACCATCCGCGGAGAAGCATTGACTCTGCAACAATTTGCCGAGCTGACCAATCGACTGGCCGGTTCGAACCAAACAAATTTAGAATAATAGGAGGAAAAATTATGCGTTACGAAGTAAAAGGAACTCCCTTTCCGGTGGTCATCTGCTATCTGGAAAACGGCGAATCAATGATCTCAGAGGGCGGCTCGATGTCCTGGATGAGCCCGAATATGCACATGGAAACGACATCAAACGGCGGCGTCGGCAAAATGATCGGCCGCGCCTTCTCCGGTGAGAGGATGTTTCAGAATATCTATACAGCCATGGGCGGAAATGGTATGATCGCTTTCGCTTCCAGCTTTCCGGGTGAGATCCGGGCTGTCGAGATCCAGCCGGGACGGGATCTGGTGGTTTCCAAGAGCGGCTTTTTGGCCAGTGAACGCGGAGTGGATTTGTCGATCTTTTTCCAGAAAAAACTGGGCACCGGCTTTTTCGGCGGAGAAGGCTTTATCATGCAGAGACTGTCCGGCAGCGGAATGGCCTTTCTGGAAATTGATGGTTCTGCCATTGACTATGATCTGGCTCCGGGTCAGCAGATTATAGTCGATACCGGATATGTAATCTGCATGGATGCTACCTGCAGCATGGATATCAAAACCGTGCCGGGTGTGAAGAACATGCTTTTTGGCGGTGAAGGAATCTTTAATACAGTCGTAACCGGACCGGGGCGAGTGACCATACAAACACAGCCGATTTCCAATGTGGCAGCGCAAATGAAGCGCTATCTGCCGTTTAAGTAACAGTTGCGCAACAGTAAGAGGAGAACTATGACCCAATACAATCGTAAGGCGTTTTACCGAAACGCCCTGCTGCTGGTGATCCCGGTTGCCCTGCAGAACATCATCAATGTGGCGATCACCGCCACCGATGTGCTGATGATGGGGCGGGTGGGGGAAAAGGCCCTGTCCGGCGTATCTTTGGCCGGACAGCTCCAGTTTGTGCTGACCCTGATCCTTTTTGGTTTGACCTCAGGCCTGTCGGTTCTGACTGCTCAGTATTGGGGTAAAAAGGAGGTACGGGCTATCGAGGCCATTTTGGGGATTGCCCTAAAGCTGTCGGTGCTGATCGCCCTGTTGTTTTTTGTTGCCGTCAGTCTTTTTCCGGAGCCGTTGATGCGCATTTTTTCCAATGATCCGGAGGTTATCCGCCACGGTGTGGCTTATCTGCGGATCGTGGCCTGGAGTTATCCGCTGGCAGCCATATCTACAGTGTATGCTTTTACCATGCGTTCCTTAGAGCGAGTTATGCTGGGTATGGCCATGTATCTGATCTCCTGGATCATCAATGTTATTTTCAATGCGATCTTTATCTTCGGCCTTTTAGGAGCCCCGGCCATGGGAGCTGCCGGCGCGGCTGTCGGAACCTTGATGGCCAGAGTGGCCGAAATGGCAGTGGTTATCTTTTATGATCGAAACAGAAATACCGTCTTTCGTTTTAAGTGGCGGTTTTTGAATCAGGCTACCCCCGTGTTGAAAAAGGATTTTATTACTTACTCGGCGCCGGTGTTGATCAATGAGCTGCTCTGGGGCATGGCCGTATCGGCCGGTACCGCCATCCTCGGTCAACAAGGTTCAGCCGTATCGGCAGCCAATTCGGTGGCGCAGGTCACCAGACAGTTGTCTCAAGTGTTAACCTTTGGAGTGGCGGCAGCCACTGCCATCATGGTCGGCAAGATGATCGGTGAAGGAAAGCGGGAGATGGCGAAGATTTATGCCAGACGCTTTATCAACCTGTCCTTTGTGACCGGTGGTATCGCCTGCCTGATTATTTTACTGGTGCGCGGACCGGCGCTGATGATCGCCGATGTGTCGGTCCAGTCACGTGACTACCTGAGCGGCATGATGCTGAATCTGGCTTGGTTTGTGATCCTGCAATCCTTTAATACAACCATGATCGTCGGCGTCTTCCGTGCCGGCGGAGATTCCAAATTCGGTCTGATCATCGATGCCGTATCGATGTGGAGCGGATCCTTGATCATCGGTTTTCTGGGAGCCTTTGTCTTCCGCTGGCCGGTACTGTGGGTTTATGCTGCGCTGTTGTCGGATGAAATCATCAAGACGCCGCTGTCGCTGTGGCGTTATTTGAGCGGCAAATGGTGTACCGATGTGACACGGGATTTAAATGAAAAACCTGCTGAGTAGAGCAAAATGGATGCGGCAGCGCTTTTTATTACAAAGAATAAGAGCCGGGTCTGTGCAAGGCCCGGCTCTTGGTGTAAATATTTGTTAAAAAGTCACAGCTTGAAGCCTTTTCTATTTTCACTGAAATAAAGTAGTAGGATCCTGTCACGGTTTACGATAATCACTCATTGGAACATACAGCCGGAAGCTGTAAAGCACTTGAGCCGGAGGAAAAAGGAAATTAAGATGAGATTTTTTATAGGAACGTTAGTATTTTTTATCGCCATGCTTCTCACCTTAGCTTTTACAATTTTTTTATATATCCGTCTTGTCATTGCAGTGCAACATAATAGTGCTGTGCCTCAATGGATGTATAAACTAGGCCGTGCGTTAAAGGGGAGAGAACGAAGAAACTCATACGAGGATTTTACAGATCAATCTGTATTAAACGATATACATGCTTATATTATAGGAGTAATAATAGCAAGCATAGCAGTATATTTTATGGTTTATGACAGGAATTCTGCAAATAACAAGGTAATGTTTTGGGTTAACGCAGAGTTTTTAATCATTATTGGTATGAGGGCAGTCGTTTTTTATGGGAAATTACTCTTAATTTTTATACATCCTAAAAAAAAGTATGACCGGAATTTCTCATCCGCTGCCAATGCCGTCATAAATATGATACTAATGTCAGCATTTGCCTGTATGGTAACATTTTCCCTGACGGGGCTGCCTGTAAAAGCGCCTGTTGTCCAGGTAGGCGACTATAAAATTATTGTCGGTCAGACTACGGCCGATGATTTATTATCAAACGGATTTTCTTTTATAGGTGAGGAGGGAAATACAGCAAAAAACACAAACGATATGATTGTAAATAAAAGAAACAGTCATCTTCACTATGGTGAAACGGCTCGGCTTGTTAAGGACGGAAAAGGATACGGTTATGTAAATTTAACGCCCGGATATAAGGATAAGGCAAAACTGGGAGACTGTGTTATCACATACTTCGGTATAACAGCAAAGAGTAAAAGGCCTGATGATATCAAAATATGCGATAAAAACATTTCAGAATTATCGCTTGATGATTGTAAGAAAGAGAATATGACAGATATTTTTTCGCTTTCTCCGATTAGCTATCGAGAAATCAAAGGATATAAACTTTTTTCTCTCAAAATGCAGACTTATCCGCATATGCTCTGGAAAAGCTACACAATAGAAGTTACCTTTTTCGATAACGATCAATGGGATCAATTTGAAGTATACGCACAGCATACACTTTGGGAATAGGCGGCTATTCTCGGCAAGCAAAGGAGAATAAAGTGAACGAATACCAGACCATCATCCATCCGCTGAAACCACTGTATCGAGTGGATTCGAAGATTCTAATATTGGGCTCGTTCCCCTCGGTCAAAACAAGGGAGTACGGCTTCTTCTACGGCCATCCGCAAAACCGGTTTTGGCCGCTGATGGAACGCATCTTTAATGTGGCATTAACCAGAGATATAGAGGAAAGAAAGGCCTTTTTATTAGAACACCGCATTGCCCTGTATGATGTCATTTACCAATGCGATATCATCGGCTCCAGCGATGCCAGCATCCAAAATGTCATTCCGTCGGATCTCGGTTCGATTTTTCGGGCAGCGGATATCAGGCAGGTCTTTTGCAATGGGGCGACATCGCATCGCTATTACGTGAAATATCAGGAGCCCAGCACCGGTGTCAAGGCTGTCAAACTGCCATCGACCAGCCCGGCCAATGCAAGGGCCGGGCTTGATGATCTATATCGGCAGTGGCGGATGATCGGAGAATGTATCAGATGTGAAACGGACGCCGTCAGGATATAGACATTCAGGCGCCGTTTTGCAAACAAACCAATGTTTGCGGTTATATAGGGGAGTTTGATCCATGAATTATTATTGTGAGGATAATTTAATCATTAGAAATATGCAACAATCAGACGCTCAAGCTTTCACGGATGGCGAAAAAGCACAGGGCTGGAATACTGATATCGCAAAATATGAAATGAGATTGGAGGATCAGGTGCAGGGGAAATGTATTTCTCTGACAGCAGAATTGGAAGGCTGTCCGGCGGGATATATAAATGTATATCCCTTGGGCAGGGCAGACGGGCCTTTTGCAGGGCAGGGGTATCCGGAAATAGTTGATTTCGGAGTGCTCGAAAAATATCAGAAAAAAGGTATTGGCAATAAGCTGATGGAAATTGCCGAGCAAATCGCAGCCGGCTATGCTGATACAGTGTATCTCGGCGTAGGGCTGCATAGTGGTTACGGCAGTGCGCAGAGAATGTATATAAAACGAGGATATGTGCCTGACGGCTCAGGGGTTTGGTATCAGAATAGGCCGTGTACTCCTTATGATAAAATATATATAAATGATGATGAGTTGATTTTATATTTATCAAAAAAAATAATTTTGTAATTGATAAGTGTACTTGACATTGGTTATCATAAATTTCACTTTGATTGATAGAAATAGATTGTGAGGGAAAAATATAGAAATGCCGCGGAGAGCGGACACGAACAGTGAAAGGGAGATTCCCCGGCAGCTGTTTGTGGCCGTTTTCCGCGGCATTTTTTATTTCTGTCTTCCGATCGACTTTGACACCGACACCTGGTTGGCCTTGCGAACCAATTCGGCCCAGTCGGCAAAGGGGGTGCGCGATATGGTCAGGGTGTCGAGGCGATAACGCTGCTCTTTAGAGGGAGAAGCGAGATCTTCGGCATCAATATCGGCAGCCTCCATCAGCTCCGTCAGACTGCCAAAGGAAGTGAAGCGTTTCAGAAAGTCCTCGTCCAGCAGATCCTCCAGAGAATAGCTGTTGCCGTTTAAGCGGTTTAACAGTGCATCAAGATCGGTTCCGACATCATCAAAGCCGGATTGCAAAAAGCCCATATGTATCCTCCTTAGCGTAGCTTTTGTAGTTGGCCGTCCTGCATCTCGTACAATGAAGTTGCATACTTATGTGCAAAATCAATATCGTGGGTGATGACGATGACACCGGTCGAAAGCTTAGCGACCTCCCGCAGCAGCAGGCCGACCTGATCGGTCAGACCCTGATCCAAGGCGCTGGTCGGTTCGTCAAAGCACAAATAATCCGGTTCCATGGCAAGGGCACGGCAGATGGCGGTACGCTGCTTTTGGCCGCCGGACAGTCGGTAGGGATAAGCTTCCCGGACCGTGGTTAACTCCAGCTTGGCAAGCAGCTCGTTCGCTTTCACTTTAGCATCTGCATCGCTCATATGCAAGACCTCTTTCAGCGGCAGGGTGATATTTTCAAGTACCGTCAGATGCGGGAAGAGATTGAAGGTCTGAAAGACCATGCCGATATGCGGCCGGCTGCCGTTTTTTTCGCGGATCTCGCCGCTCTGATAGGGCTCCAGTCCGCAGAGACAGCGAATAAAGGTGGTCTTGCCGACCCCGGAAGGTCCCATGATGATGGCGATCTCTGATTTTTCGATGGTAAAATCGATCCCTTTGAGGATCTGTACATTCTTAAATTGTTTGGTTAGATTTTTGACTTCCAACATGCTTTATCCCTCGTAATAGCTATAGCGTTTTTCTGTCTGCTTCAGGATGACCGTCAGCACGATGATCAGGCCAAGGTAAATCAGAGCAGCGGCCAGGTATGGCAGCTGTGAAACCATGGAACCGGCTGTGGTCTTGGCGATCCGCAGTACATCTCCCAGAGCCAGGATATAAACCAGGGAGGTATCCTTTACCAAAGTGATCAGCTCGTTGCCGATGGGCGGCATGATGCGTTTGATCAATTGCGGCAGGATGACCCGATAAAAGGTTTGCGATCGGCTTAGGCCGAGCACCTGTCCGGCTTCATATTGCCCCGGATCGATCGATACGAAACCGCCGCGGAAGATTTCCGCAAAGTAGGCGGCATAATTGATGACAAAGGTGATCAGGGCGGCCGGCAGACGGTCAAGGGTGATGCCCCAGTTGGGCAGACCGTAATAGATAAAGATCAGCTGCAGCAGCAGCGGTGTGCCGCGCATGATTAAAATATAAACATCTATCACCGCGCGCAGCACCGGCCATTTGCTGATCCGGCCGGAACAGACAAGCAGTCCGAGCGGTAAGGCACAGACTGCTGTCATGGTGAAAACCAAAAGAGTGATTTTAATGCCACCGAGCATGGTGGTCAACATTGTCAAAAAATCCATATGATAGTATTCTCCGGGTTCATATTCGTGGAGCGAGTTTCTTAGGGTTTGGCGATAATATCACTGCCGAACCAGGTTTCGGAAATCCTGGCAGCGCTGCCGTCCTTCTTCATTTCATTCAGAGCATCATTGAGAGCCTTCTGCAGGGTGACATCAGTCTTTCTTATGCCGACTGCATAATTCTCGGTTCCAAGATTTTCATCCAGGATACGGAATTTTTCGGCGCCCTTCTGTGCGGTGTAATACTTCGCTAAAATTTCATCGACCACCAAGGCTTCGATCCGGCCGTTTTCCAGATCAATGAAGGCTTCGTTGAAATTTCCGTATAAGGACGGCTCACCGCCGGCGAAGTCGGAGGCGATGCCGGCTGCATTGATGGCATCCAGACCGCTGGATTGATCCTGGGTTCCTACCTTTACGCCGGCCAGGTCCTTTAGGGTGGTTACCTTAGAGTTCGCCGGTACAACAACGGACTGCTTATTCTTTAGGTAGGCGTCGGTGAATAATACCTTTTCCCTGCGCTCGTCGGTCACGGAATAACCGTTCCAGATCAGATCTATGGCCTTCTGGTTCAGCTCATTTTCCTTCATGGCCCAGTCGATCGGCTGAAAGGTGGCCTTTAAACCGAGACGGCCGGCAGCTTCCTTCGCCATATCTACGTCGAAGCCGACGATTTCATTCTTTTCATTACGGAAGCCCAGCGGAACAAAAGCGTCATCCAGACCGATAATGATATCGCCGCGTTTTTTGATGGCTTCAAATTGATCATCTGCTGTGGCGGCCGCGGACTTAGTGGAACCGATGAGGCTGCCTTTTTCGGCGGAATCGGTGGCTTCGTTTTTCTTCTGCCCGCATCCGGCCAATAAACTAAGACTAAGAGCCGTGATACAAAAGCCGGTAAATAATTTCTTCATACGTTTCTCCTCCTTGCTTACCCAATGATTTATCGTGCTAAATTGCTAATGCGCTGATGTTGTAAAGAGATAGTAGCGTATTTTGAGGAGGATTGCAAGCTTATTTTGAATTTTTTTAATGATTTGTAAAAATTTGAATTTTTGCGATCAATTCAGTGACCGAACAAAGCAGCTCGCCCTGGATTTGATTGCCTCGACCACCGCCGCGGAAGCAGCCGTCGGCCTTTAAGGCTTTGCAGATATCTGCCAACGGAAGAGTTTCGCTTCTAATGGTACAAAGCTGCGCGGTTTCCTGCTTATTGATCACCACCAGGGTCTGAGTGACGGGGGCAGCGGTAATCAATCTGGCCAGTAGGGATGGGGCGACTGCCTCCAGCTCGCATAGCAGGATCTGCTGCCGCTCAGACGTATCTGCACCGGCCGCCGTGGCAGCTGTCAGCCTTTCTTCTATATATCGCTGCTGCCACAGCAGGATGGACTGCTCGGCTGTATTCAGTTTTTCAAGCAGATTGCCGGTGCGTTCGACACAGTTCGTCATCGGTACGTTTAACAAGGCCGAAAGCTGTTTCAGACTGTTGTCCTTGCGGCGATAGTCCTCCAGGGCATTACGTCCTAACTGCAGGGTCAAGCGAACACCGCCCTTGTAGCGGATGGCTGAGGTGAAATGAATCAGTCCGATCTCACCGGTGGTACGCACATGGGTGCCGCAGCAGGCGCAGAGATCACAGTTTGGCACCCGCACCAGACGAATTTTACCGGTTAGCTCCTTTTTGCTGCGAAACTGATAAGAAGACAACTCCTGATCGTCCGGATAGAGGATCTCGATTGGCCGGTTTTGATAAATGATGGTGTTTGCCTCATCTTCGATGGCCAGCAGCTGATCGGCATTGATCGGGCCGTTGTAGTCTATAGTGACTGCCTCCGATCCCATATGAAAGCCCACATTGTCATAGCCGAAATCACGGTAGATAATACCGGAGATCAGGTGTTCACCACTGTGCTCCTGCATCCGGCGATATCGTAGATCCCAGTCAAGCATCAGGCGAACTGTCTTACCGACGGGCAGAGGCCGGGTGCACAGATGACAGATGACTTCGTCCTGATAATAGCAGTCAGTGACCGGAATCTCATCGATCCGGCCGTGATCTCCGTATTGGCCGCCGCCTTCTGGATAAAAGACAGTCCGGTCCAGTACCACGGCAAAGCCATCGTGTGTGGCTTCGCAGGCCAGCACGGTAGCAGTGGTATCCTGTAGATATACATCCTGGTAAAATAGTTTTTCGGTTTGCGGGATTTCGGCATGAAGTAACATTATTTCCTCCAATTTTGTGGTGCGGTCGGCGTCGCTGCCGGAGCCGGAGCGGTCACGATGCTTTCTTTATCGTCTATTGTAGTATAGGGACAGAAAAATGACAATGACGGATCGGAGACCGGAACAAATAAAAAAACAGCATACCCCGCCTGTAATGCCGGCGGGGCATGCTGTTTTTAACATTGGATTTATTTCCAGTAATGTAAGGATTTTAAGCGCATATCCATTTTTTGTTTCGGTGTCAGATCTTTTTTGCCCTCATAGATCGAGCTTTCAAAGGAGCCGTACATCGGGTTCGGGAAGATGATATAGCGGTCGCCGAATTCCTTGGCCTGCTCACTGACGGTGTTGTTTCTTTCAGCAACTGATTTTTTTGAAAATTCTCCAAAGTCGGATAGATTATCTCCGAATAACAAAATCAGCTTGGACTTGGCTTCGACCGCCTCGCGACGGTTTTTCTTTCCGCTCTTGTCATCCTTGTTCTTCAGCATGACTCTGTCCCTTGCCTGTACGGGGATTCCCTCATTTTCCAGGTTTTTGATGGTGTCATCTAAAACAGCTTCATCACGATCAGAGATGTAGTAAATCTCGACATTGTTTTCATTTGCCATATTCAGAAAATCTTTTGCGCCGGCCACGGCCTTGGCCTGGGCAGCCTTGCACCATTCATTCCAAGTCTTCGGGTCGTATTCCTTACCTTCCTTGATATTTTGTGCCTGATACGGTCCGTTGTCCAAAACGGTTTCATCCAGATCCAAAACGATCGAGTACGGTTTGTCGGATGTTTCTTTAATTTTTTCTTTTAATTTCATGCTTGCCAGATTATAGCCCTGGAGAAATAAGGCGTCCTTTTCACCGGAAGTCTGAAACCATGCGACCGCCATGGCATTTTCGCGGGCAATCAACTGCAGATCCGTCAGTTCATTTTTGTCTTCCTTTGGTTCCTCCTGTTTCACGGAAGATTCCTGTTTCACGGAAGATTCCTGTTGAGCCGGTTTCGGTGCCTCCTTTTTGGCGCAGGCATTCAGTGACATCCCCACTGTCATAGCGAGTGCCAGAGTCCAAAGCTGTTTTTTCAGTTTCATACTAATTCCTCCTAAAAAATGATTGATGATAAAGGAAAAATCCTTTTATGGTAAAGTTATACAACAAAATACGAGTGTTTTCAAGAAAGAAATTTATCATTTGCTGACAATTATATGTGTTAAAAAAAGAAAATTTGTAATAAAAAATAAATAATTCAAGAAAGAAATGACAATGTATTTAGTGAATTTTATACAAGAAACTCGGGGTGAGACTGCGGATGGGTCGGCCATTGCGGTACGAGAAGAGACAAATGACAATAAGCCGTTGCGCGGAGTAAGGTTATTGCCAAATGATGAAAACTCCTATATACTCACTAAATAGAAATTAAAGAGGGAAAGTGCTAGGAAATACAGAGGGGGCTGAATAGGAAATACCGGCAGAAGGAGCGGAGAATGAGAGAAGAACTGACAAAAGAGGATATCAGACGGATCGAGGAGGAGATTGAGCACCGTAAGCTGGTGGTGCGTAAGGAAACCATAGAGGCGGTGAAAGAAGCCAGAGCTCAGGGCGATCTCAGTGAAAATTTTGAATATTATGCAGCCAAGCGGGAAAAGAATCAAAACGAAGGTCGGATTCGCTATCTGGAAAGAATGCTGCGCACAGCCAGGGTGATTGAAGAAAATAGGCGGAGCGGTGTGGTCGGGGTAAATACCCGGGTGCGTGTTTTGATCATAGAAGAGGATGAGGAGGAAGAGTATGCGCTGGTGACCAGCATCCGTTCCAATTCCCGCAAAAACTTGATTAGCCGTGAATCTGCGCTGGGAAAGGCCTTGTTTGGGCATCGGATCGGCGATGAGGTAACGGTCGAGGTCAGCGAGACTTACAGCTACCGAGTCCGTATTCTGGCGGTAGAAGCGGAAGAGGATGTCGGTCAGCACGCGCTAAAGCGTTTTTGACAGACATCCTCCGGATCATCGTCTTTTAAAGCCCTCGCCGATGATCTCATCGAATTCGCCGATGATGATAAAGGCATTCGGATCGACATGCAGAGCAATATTTTTTAATTTTGGGAATTCGTTTCGGCGCACGGCGCAGAGAATGATATTTTGTTCCTCCCCGGAAAAAGCGCCGCGGCCGTTGAGGAAGGTGACTCCGCGGTCCAGGTCCGTTAGGATGACATCGGCGATCTGACGGGTATGTTTGGATATGACATAAACGATCGCCCCCTTGTCCGTACCGTAGAGGATGCTGTCAACCACACGGCTGGTGCAGAACAAACTGATCATACCGAACATGCCGCTCTCCAAATCGCGAAATACATAGATAGAGCTGAGCAGGATAAGGGTATCAATGATCAAAAATGCCCGGCCGATGGAAACATGCGGGCGTTTCAGCTTGATCAGGTAAGACATGATATCGGTGCCGCCGGTGGTGGAACCGCTGGTGAAAATGATACCGATACCGACGCCGACCAGGATACCGCCGAATAAGGAACCGAGTAACCGGTTGCCGGTATAGACAGGCAGCAGGTGAGGCAGGAAGATATCGATGATAACGGTGACCATCAGGATCGAACGCAGGGTCTTTACGGTCAGCATCTTACCCAGGAAGAGCCAGCTTAGGATCAATAAGGGAACGTTGATCATAAAGTTTAAACTGCCCAGAGGCAGAAACGGCCAGATATAATGGATGACGATCGACATACCGGAGATACCGCCCGGCGCAATCTTGGCAGGATTGACAAAGACGTAGATACCAATCGAAAAAATGATACAGCCGATGATATCAAGTGCCAGATTTTTTGCCATTTGCGGCAAGGCTTCCTTGGTCAGATAGCGATCAATGTACTTTTGCATGAAGCAGACCTCCTAAAAAAATACTCATGTGTTTAATCATAGCACTTGCCTGTCGAAAACTCAAATAAAAAACTAAAAAACACCCCTTTACAAAGGTGAGCGTTTAAGTTATAATTCAAAATACAGATAAAACATATGTACAATATAGGGAATAAATGATCACAGAGGAGGAAAATTATGAGTTTAGTGAAGAGTGTAGTGGAATTAGTAGGACAAACTCCGTTACTGGAGGCCAAGCGTCTGACGGCCGGGCAGGGCGTGCAGGCAAAGATATTTGCAAAGCTGGAATATTTAAATCCGACCGGCAGTGTGAAGGACAGAGCCGCTGCCGCCATGCTGGAAGCCGCAGAGGCGGCCGGCTTACTAAAAGAAGGCTCGACTATCATCGAACCGACTTCGGGAAACACCGGCATCGGTCTGGCGTCTATGGGCGCCGTTAAGGGGTATCAGGTGATTTTGGTGATGCCGGAGACCATGACCGTAGAAAGAAGAAATATATTGAAGGCTTATGGCGCAAAGCTGTATCTGACAGACGGCGCAAAGGGCATGAAGGGAGCCATCGCCAAAGCGGAAGAGCTGTTGGCCAAAATCGACGGTGCCTTTATGCCGTCACAGTTTGAGAATAAGGCCAACACAGAGGCTCATTATCGGACCACCGGGCCGGAGATCTGGTCTGATTTGGACGGTCAGGTAGACGTACTGGTGGCCGGCATCGGCACCGGCGGTACCCTTACCGGCACGGGCCGTTATCTGAGAGAGAAAAACCCGAATTTGACCATTGTCGGAGTTGAGCCGGCGGGTTCGCCCTTCCTCAGCAAGGGCTGCGTTGGACCGCATCGGATCTACGGCATCGGCGCCGGTTTCAGACCGGGTCTGCTGGATCTGGGACATTATGACAGGCTGGTCACGGTAGATGATATGGATGCTTTTGCCATGGCAAAGGAATTTGGCCGGGCTGAAGGCATTCTGGTAGGCGTTTCATCCGGAGCGGCCCTGCATGCAGCCTATGAATTGGCGCGGCAGCCGGAGTATGCGGGAAAGAATATTGTAGTGGTTTTACCGGATTCGGCGGATCGCTACTTTTCTACTCCGCTATTTGTAGAAAACTAAGTTCCGGCACTTGCATTCGTGAACGATTGCTCCTATAATGATACTAATCTTGAAAGGAAGTAAAATTATGGGGAACAGAGCGAGCTGGGAAGATAAAACTGAGGTCGAGATAGCCGCCCGATTGAAGGAACTATATAAAGAAGATGAAGTGTTTATGCGTGACGCGGCCGGCCTGCCGAGCCGCAGCGCCGTTATAACCATATTGCGGTATCTGCGTCAGGTCTTCTTTCCGAATTATTTTCGCCATGAGCAGGAATGTGTCAACGAATCACTGGCATTGGAAACCAGATTGACATTACTGCATGATCTTTTGTATCGGCAGGTGGACAAGGCGCTGTTATATACCAGATCGGCCTGTGATCACCACACCTGCAAGCAGATGACGCAGCAGATCTGTACAGAATTTATGAAGACGCTGCCGAAGATTCAGGAATTGCTGAGAAAAGATATTCAGGCAGCCTATGACGGAGATCCGGCAGCAGAGAGTAAGGAAAGCATTATTCTCTCTTATCCGGGATTGTTCGCTGTTTATATTTACCGCGTGGCTCATGAACTGTATGAGCTGCGGGTGCCTTTGATTCCGAGGATGATGACCGAATACGCCCACAGCGGAACAGGCATTGATATTCATGCCGGAGCCAGGATCGGCGAATACTTCTTTATCGACCATGGCACCGGGGTGGTCATAGGTGAAACGACTGTGATCGGCAGTCATGTAAAGATATATCAGGGCGTGACTCTGGGCGGTCTGTCAACCAAGGCCGGTCAGCAGCTGGCCGGAGTGAAACGACATCCGACCATTGAGGATGAGGTGACCATCTATTCCGGCGCCAGCATTTTGGGCGGTGAGACGGTTATCGGCAGCGGCAGCACCATTGGAGGCAATGTATTTATCACGGCTTCGATTCCGCCCAATACCCGGGTGGCGGTTGATGATATCAAACTTAAATTAAAGACAAGGGAGTAAAGACAGAAGATGATAATTTCAACAAAAGGAAGATATGCCCTGCGTGTGATGATGGATCTGGCGGTGCGCGGGCTGGAGCAGCCGGTACGGGTGAAGGATATTTCGGCCAGACAGGATATTTCTCAGAAATATTTGGAGCAGATCATTTCCGTCCTGAGCAAGGCCGGTTATGTCAGCAGCGTGCGCGGACCGAAGGGCGGCTATATCCTGGCCGGAAAGCCGGAAGATTATCTGGTGGGCGATATCCTGCGTCTGGCAGAGGGGGGCTTAAGCTGTATTTCGATCCATGAAACAGAGAGCGGACAGAACGCGGAGGAGAGCGTGACCATGCGTCTTTGGAATGAGATTGATGCTGCCATTACTAAAGTGGTGGATACCTACACCCTGCAGGATCTGGTCAGCTGGAAAATGGAAGATGTATATGACTATATGATCTGATTATGATATAATCAAATCGGCAATATATTCACCGTTTGTAAAAACGGAGCGATTTTCTGAAGAAGAGAGGTATGAAAGCATGGGATATGAGCATGAGAATGAAGAGTTGGAAGAGTTTGCAACTGTAACATTGACCCTGGATGATGATCAGGAAGTAGAGTGTGAGATTATTACGATCTTTGAAGTAGGTGAAAAGGAATACATCGCCCTGACGCCTCTGGGCGAAGAGGAAGAGGAGGAAGCAGAGGTCTTTATCTACGAATTTATTGACAATGGCGAGGATGCCGAGCCGGAGTTAAAAAACATCGAAGATGATGAAGAGTATCTGAAGGTGGCGGACGAACTGGACCGTATTTTTGATGAGATGGACGTGGAAGAATAAGTGAGGCAGCATAGATGAATCAGAAGCAAATCGCAGGTGAAGCAGCGGCCGCTTTGATTCAGGATGGAATGGTGGTGGGACTGGGAACCGGCTCCACCGCCTTCTATATGATTCAAAAGCTGGGCGAAATGGTAAAAAACGGCTTATCGGTGACAGCCGTGGCGACTTCCGCAGAGAGCGCCGCACTGGCCGAGGAGCTGGGGATAACGGTGGTGGATATCAATGAGGTGGATCATATCGATATCGATATCGACGGAGTGGATGAGATCGATCCGGACGGAAATGTGATTAAAGGCGGCGGCGGTGCTTTGCTGCGAGAAAAGATTGTTTCGCGGCTGGCTAAAGAAACCGTCTGGGTGATGGATGCCGGCAAGGAGGTAGCGGCCATCGGTGCCTTTCCGTTACCGGTAGAGATCGTTCGGTACGGTCACCGTCATACCTTAAAAGCCATGGAGGATGCCGGCTTGTCACCGGCACTGCGTTGCAGAAACGGCGAGGTCTATATCACAGATAATGGAAATTATATTGCTGATCTGCACCTCAGTGCGCCGATCGATATTCCGCGGGTGGTGGCGGTACTGACCGCTATTCCCGGGGTGGTGGAGCATGGTCTGTTCCTCGGGATGGGCTCCCGACGATTTGTCGGAACGGATGCCGGAGTCGTGAGCAGGAAAGAAAAAAAATAATATAATCCGTACACAAAGAGCTATCCTGTTCAACCGGGATGGCTTTTTGTTGCTTGTTGCATTTCATACAAAAAAATAGTATAATCAAATAAAAAATATATCTTATCACCAATGTAATGATGCATGATATGAAAATCACATAAGGGGGAGATTCCAATGTATAAACGTTTTGTGTAAGCAACTTGGTTTGATAAGGGGGATAATTATGAAAAAATACTTTAGATTTTTTTTACTTGCTGTAGCAGTCTCTTTATCATGTAAAGGCGCAATCCTTAAGTCTGAGGCTGTTTCTGCAAAAGTTGAATTATTAAATGACTCTATAGAATTGGTTGATCAAAATGTTGTTGAAGAAGTGTCTTTCATTGATATTGATGGGGCGGTTGTTAAAATGACTAGATTTTCGACACCCGATGGAGTTGCAAGTCTGACGATTTCAAGAAATGATGTGAGTAAAACAAGGGAAATGAATGTGGATTTTGTAAGTTTGGTATCTGAAAGTCGGAAATCGAATAGGCTAATTGCGACGCGTGAAAGCGGCACAGTGGATGTTTTTCTGGGAACAGCTTCAACGGTAACTTATTTTGGACCAGAGTATTATGTGGCATCTGATCTTGCTTCAGCTATTGCCGATTCTATCCCTAACATTACACTTTCGAATGCATTTAAGATTGCATCCTATATATTTGATTTGTACGCCAAGCCAACACCGTTATGGGTTAAAAAAGTCACATTCTCTTATGAGGTTCATGGTGCTGGTGGCGGAGGCTTCTTGGGATATTATCACATGAAAGATGCATTTTACTCATATACATCTAAAGATACAACCGGTCCAGATTATATTCAAGTGACTTATGAGGACAGGTATGGGACAACGCCAGGCCTATAAATAAAAATGATACCAAGGAGGTTCTGCTGAGATGAAGAAAAGACTCAATTATATCAAATGGGGGGCAGCTATATTGGTAGTCGTGCTGCTGATGCTGCATTGGTTGGTGCCGGTCGATACGATGCTGTTTCGGATCTTAGCTACAGTGGTTTTCTTCGCAGTGGTTTTGCCGTTTAATCTGTATCAAGCGATCAAGAAGGGAAAATTAAAACAATCCGATATATTGACCACCGGACTGGTGGTGGTGATCGGTATTGTGGTGATGTTCACGGTATTGATGAGACCGAATCGGACCAAAACTGCCCTTGAAGCTATCTTGGCCGGTCCGAATATGTCCTTGGTGGCAGCCTATGAAAATGCGCAGGAAGCGAAGGTCACCAATCACGAGACCACGGCCCTTGAACGGATGCGCAAGACGCTGGCCCAGATGGGTTTAACCGGAGATATTAAATCTTACTGTGAAGGCAATGCATTCACCATGTATCATGTGTCATTAGCCAAAGAGGGGGCAAAGGCGACTGTGGAGTCTGTGAACACCGAGGGAGGCGGAGAAAGAATCTCCTTTACAGCCAAGATTAAAGTAGAGTCATCATCAGGAATGACCACCAAAGAGGTGAAGGGAGTGGCGATTCCGGTCACTCCGTCAACGCCGGGTGAGGAGATACAGATCATCGAGTTTACAGAGTAGAACAAAAATGAACGTTCAGGCGAGTGGCAGGAAAGCCACTCGCCTTTTTCAACGTAAAATCATCGGTTTACCATCTGCCGAGCTTCATCTTCCTGCTTCCTTTTAGTTGAAAAACAGTGCTATTTGTGTTAGTATTCATATAACACAATCAACAGGGTGGGTGAAAAGATGAGAATAGAAATTGATTTTAACAGTGAAGAAGCGATTTACATCCAGCTTCGTAATCAGATCATCCTTGGTATCGCCACTTCGATGATCCGTGAGGGAGATACTCTGCCGTCGGTTCGTCAGCTGGCGGATACCATCGGTATCAATATGCATACGGTCAATAAGGCTTACGCTGTCCTGCGGCAGGAGGGGATCGTCACCATTGACCGCCGTCGCGGCGCAGTTATCGCCATTGATATGGATAAGCTGCATGCCCTGCAGGAGATGAGGGACGGCCTGCGGGTGATCTTGGCCAAGGGCTGTTGTAAGAATATTTCCCGGGCAGAGGTGCATGAGCTGGTTGATGATTTGTTCGATGGTTACGATGCCTGAAGCAGAGGCCGCTTACGAGAAAAGGCCTGCGCCGGCAATATTTAGTTTATTAGATGAGGAGAATATATGGCAGAATTTAACTATACCAAGGCAGCTAAGCGGTTGTTGCAGCTGGCAGAAAGGGAGGCGAAAGAGCTGGGGCATCAGTTCATCGGTTCAGAACACCTGCTGCTGGCCATGCTGCACCTGCGCGACTCAGTGGCCGGTTCCGTTTTGGCGGGTAATGAGGTCGAGTGGTCGGAGGTACGAGTACAGATGGATCAGTTTCTGTCCCGCGGCGGCAGTGTGCCGGTGATGGACGGCGGCTCCTGGACCCCGAAGGCCCGGCGGATCCTTGATATGGCTCGTTTTGAATTGCAGCTGCTGCAGACGGATGAAATCGGAACGGAGCATATCTTATTGGCCATGATCAAGGAGAGCGAAAATGTGGCCATGCGGCTGCTGCGTTCACTGCATAAAAATCTGCAGAAGATCTTTTTGGATGTGCTGGAGGCGCTCGGTATAAAGCCGGAAGAATACCGCAGTCGTTTGGAAGCGGCCGGTTTCAGACAAAACCAGGAGGAGCAGCCGGAGAGCATTCTGGACAGTCACAGTCGTGATCTGACTGCCATGGCGGCCGGCGGCAGGTTGGATCCGGTGATCGGAAGAGAACGGGAGCTGACCCGCATGATTGAGATTCTCAGCCGCCGCACGAAAAACAATCCCTGCCTGACAGGTGATCCGGGCGTCGGCAAAACAGCTTTGGTAGAGGGGCTGGCCCTGCGTATCGTCAGCGGAGGGGTGCCGGATTTGTTGAAGTCAAAGCGCATCATGTCGCTGGATCTGTCCTCATTGATTGCCGGAACGAAATATCGAGGTGAGTTTGAAGAGAGAATGAAGCAATTGCTGGAAGAACTCAGACGACGTCGGGATGTCATCCTGTTTGTCGATGAGCTGCATACGGTCATCGGAGCCGGCGGCTCGGAGGGCAGCCTGGACGCTTCAAATATTCTGAAGCCGGCCCTGTCCCGCGGCGAAGTGCAGATGATCGGCGCCACCACCCGGGACGAATATCGTAAATATATTGAAAAGGACGGAGCTCTGGCTCGGCGTTTCCAGCCGATCGACGTGTCGGAGCCGGACAGCGAGGCGGCTCTGGAAATTCTGAATGGTATAAAATCTCAGTTTGAAACCTTCCATCAGGTCGAATTTACCGCCGAAGCTTTACGGGCAGCGGTAGATCTGTCAAAACGCTATATCAATGACCGTTTTCTGCCGGATAAGGCTATTGATGTGATGGATGAGGCGGCGGCCAAGGTTCATTTGAGTCAGCCGATTGACACCGGAGAGGCGCTGGCAGTGCAGGAGGCGAAGGTTAACCTGCAGGCGGCTGAGCGGGCCATGGAGCTGGCTTTGCATAAGCGAAATGCCGAAAGCATCGCTGCCGCCAAGGAGCAGCTGCGCCTGGCAAAAGAGAGGTTGACGACTGTCTTTCGGGGTCAGAACCGTTCGCGCCGTAATCGCTTGAAGGTGACAGAGAAGGATGTGGCAGCAGTGGTCAGCCTGTGGACGGGTGTACCGCTGGCCAAACTGACTCAGAAGGAAAGCGGAAAGCTGGCCAAGCTGGAAAAGATTCTGCATAAGCGGGTGATCGGTCAGGATGAGGCGGTGAAGGCGGTATCGACGGCGGTGAAGCGCGGGCGAGTCGGCTTAAAGGCTCCGAACCGTCCGGTCGGCTCTTTCCTTTTCCTCGGTCCGACCGGTGTCGGAAAGACCGAGCTGTCCAAGGCTCTGGCCGAGGCGGTTTTCGGATCGGAGGAGGCCATGATCAGGGTTGATATGTCAGAATACATGGAAAAGCACAGCGTAGCAAAGCTGATCGGTTCGCCGCCGGGGTATGTCGGGTATGATGAGGGCGGTCAGCTGAGTGAAAAGGTCAGACGTCATCCCTACAGTGTGGTTCTGTTTGATGAGATAGAGAAGGCACATCCGGATATTTTCAATATCCTGTTACAGGTATTGGATGACGGTATCATGACAGATGCTCAGGGGCGAAAGATCGACTTTAAGAATACCATTTTGATCATGACCTCAAATGTCGGTGCCAGAAACATCATTGATCCAAAGAAGTTGGGCTTTTTACAGACCTCCACGGCCAATGAGGAGCATCAGAAGATGAAGAGTGGTGTTATGGAGGAACTAAAGCAGCTGTTCAGGCCGGAGTTTTTGAATCGTATCGATGAAATGATCGTATTCAGAGCCCTGCAAAAGGAAGATATGTTGCAGATCGCCGAGATCATGCTGGGGGCATTGGAACAACGGGCAGCTGCGCAGCTGTCATTGAAGCTGCGCATCCATAAGGATGCCAAGAGCTTCCTGGTGGAAAAAGGAACCGATCGCAAGTACGGAGCCAGACCGATACGTCGGGCTATCCAGACGTATCTGGAGGATGCACTGTCGGCTGCATTCTTGGAGGGCCGGATCAAGTCCGGTCAGACCGTCACAGTAACGGCCGGCAGGGAGACCCTGACGCTGACTCCGGTTCAGCCGACGGGTGGAAAACGGAGAGTAAAGCATGGCAACTAAAAAAGCAACGGCCTTTTTCTGTAGCGACTGCGGCTTTGAATCGGCCAAATGGATGGGACGCTGCCCGTCCTGCGGTGCCTGGAGTACCATGGTCGAGGAGCCGGTGTCGCCAAAGAAAAGCGGCACAGGCGGCGGTTCGCGCTGGCTGCAAAGCCATACGGAAAAACCGATCGCCTTAAATGCCGTATCGACGGAGGCATCGGACCGCATCCGTACCGGTATGGAAGAGCTTGATCAGGTGCTGGGAGGCGGAATCATCCCGGGCTCGCTGCTGCTGGTCGGCGGCGATCCGGGTATCGGAAAATCAACCTTGTTATTGCAGGTCAGCCGAAATTTGTCGCTGGCCGGAAAAACTGTTTTATATGTTTCCGGTGAAGAATCTCCGGCCCAGATCAGGCTGCGGGCTCGACGTTTGGGAGATGTTTCGGAGAGTTTGCTGTTGTTTTGTGAAACGGATCTGGATCTGATCAAGCAGGCGGTCGAGAGCGTGAAGCCGGCTGTGGTCATCATTGATTCCATTCAGACCATGTTTCGGCAGGACATCAGCTCGGCGCCGGGTTCGGTCTCACAGGTGCGGGAGTGTACCGCCGGGCTGTTACAGCTGGCCAAGGCCGGTGGTCCGGCCATTCTGCTGGTCGGTCATGTGACAAAGGACGGCAACGTGGCCGGTCCTCGGGTCCTCGAACATATGGTGGATTGTGTTCTGTATTTTGAGGGTGACAGGCAGGCCTCTTATCGGATCTTGCGCGGTATTAAAAACCGTTTCGGCTCAACCAATGAGATCGGTGTCTTTGAAATGGCGGCTGACGGGCTGCACGAGATCAAAAACCCCTCATCCTATCTGTTGGAGGGCAGAGCGGTTCGCCAGTCAGGTTCGGTCGTTACCTGCCTGATGGAGGGTACCAGGCCGGTGTTGTTGGAAATTCAGGCGCTCGTCGGTAAGACCGGCTTTGGAATGCCGAGGCGAACCGCCATCGGCATGGATCCAAATCGTCTGAACCTGTTGTTGGCGGTATTGGAAAAAAGGCTCGGCTTGCCGTTTTCCGGATATGACTGCTATGTCAATGTGACCGGTGGTATGCGAATCAATGATACTTCACTGGATCTGGGTATCGTCATGGCCATCTTATCCAGCTATTTTGATAAACCGATTGATGAAAGCTGTGTGGCCTTCGGTGAGATCGGACTCGGTGGTGAGGCGCGTTTTATCGGTCAGTCCGCCGTGCGTATCCGGGAAGCCGTAAAGATGGGGCTGTGCCAGGCTGTGTTACCGGCCAGCGCCTATAAGAGTATAAAAAAAGACCTGTCCGCGGGGACAGGTCTGCAGTTACATCCGATTTCGGATGTGCAGGAGCTGAAAAAGGTGATGTCACAGCTCTTTCGTTAGATCTTTGCCGGCGGCTGCGGCAGTTTCCGCATCGGTGGTCGGAAGATCGGAATCAGTTTCGGATTCCTCGTTGGATTTTGCTTCATTGGTCAGCTCAGCCAATAGCTCCTCGGTGGCCTTCATCTTATTTTTAGCTACCAATAACAGCATGTACAGGATGACCGGTACGAAGAAGGTGGCGGCGATCGAGGCACGGAACAGCCAGTCGGCCGATGGGGTATTCATCAGAGAGAACACCAGAGTAGCGACATACAGGGTGATCAACAGCAGACAAAGGATGACGGCGCTGACACGCACGAACAGGGTATATTGTTTTTTCAAAATAAGTCCTTTCCGACGGCTGCCTTTTCGGCGGCATCCGTCCTTGGTTTCGGTTTTCTACAGGCCTTATTATACCCGTATGGAGAAAAAAAGCAAGAAAAGGAAGGGGGAAATACCCGCAAAACAACATATTTTTGCGGACTTCTCTTTTCAAATGCCCTAAAATAAGATATACTATCGACGATAACGTCGCAGATATTGCCGACGAAATACAATATGAGGTGAAAAAAATGGGATTATATGAACAGTGGCAGGAGCTGGCCTACAACAAGGAGCAGGACAGGAATGAGCTGGAAAAATTCTGGCAGGAGTATTTTTTGTTGGAAAAGGGGATCTATGAATCCTTATTGGCAGCGCCGGACGTGGAAGTGCGCGGAACGGTAGCCGAACTGGCTAAAAAATATGATGTGGAGTTGCTGACCATGGTCGGCTTTCTGGATGGGATCAATGAGAGCCTGAAGCAGGCCAACGCACTGGAAGAGGATCTGACTGAAGACACCGAGGTGAATCTGGTCTTTGATAAGGAGACTCTTTACAAAAACATGGTTGATGCCCGTGCCGAGTGGCTGTATGAGCTGCCCGCCTGGGACGACATCTTTGAGGCGGATCATAAGCGCGCCTTGTATCGTGAGGCTAAACAGATGGGCGTTATCAAGAAGGCGCCGAAGATCGGCAGAAATGATCAGTGCCCTTGCGGCAGCGGTAAAAAATACAAACACTGCTGCGGCCGCTGAACAATGCCTTAGGAGAGCCGCTCGGAGAAGTTCCGGGCTTGAAAGACAAACGATAGGAGAACCCCATGAAAAAAGGAAATGTATATGAAGCGCCGGTGCGCGAGGTGCGTTTTCCGAATAAGGGTGTGGTGGTTCTGGAAGATACAGAAGTCATTGTAAAGGATGTGCTGGAGGGAGAGGTCATCTCCTTCCGGTTTGAAAAACACCGTAAAGGTAAGGGTGTGGGTAGACTGGTGGAGGTCATCAGCCGTTCGGCTGAAGAAACCGAGGCACCGGTGTGCTCACATTTTTCATTATGCGGCGGCTGTACTTATCAGACCATCCCTCATAGCTCGGAATGCCGGATGAAAGAGAAACAACTACGCAGCCTGCTGGCCGCTTATATTGATGACAGTGTCTGGGAGGGCGTGTACGAAAGTCCGCAGCCGCTGGCTTATCGCAACAAGATGGAATTTACCTTTGGAGATGAATGCAAGGGCGGACCGCTGGCACTCGGTTTGCATAAAAAGCAGTCAATGTTTGATATCGTCTCCCTGACGGACTGTGCGATCGTCCCGCCGGACATGCAGCGTATTGTCAGCTTGACGAGAGATTTTTTTGCTGAAACAGGACTGCCCTATCTGCACCGCTTTAGTCATCAGGGCTATCTGCGACATCTGCTGCTGCGACAGGCTAAAAAGAGTGGTCAGATCCTGATTGATCTGGTCACTACCACACAAATAGATCCGGCACGGGAGGAGTCGATTTTGGCCGCATATGCGGCACGCCTGCTGGAGCTGGAGCATAGCAAGGCATTGGACGGCGTGATTTCCGGTATTTTGCATACGGTTAATGATAGTCTGGCAGATGTTATCCAAAATGACCGCACGGATATTCTGTATGGACGGGATGTGATCGATGAGGAGCTGCTGGGTCTGCGGTTTCGGATCACACCATTTTCCTTTTTTCAGACTAATTCCCGAGGAGCAGAGCTGCTCTATTCGGTGGTGCGCGATTATGTCGGTTCAGCACGGCGCAGTGTGGTTTATGATCTGTACAGCGGTACCGGCACCATCGCCCAGGTGATTGCACCGGTGGCTGATCGGGTGGTCGGAGTGGAGATCATAGAGGAGGCGGTGGAGGCCGCCCGTGAAAACGCTGTCCGCAATGGATTGGCAAACTGCGAATTTTATGCCGGTGATGTTCTTCGTGTGATCGATGAGCTGCGGGAGCGGCCGGACTTTATCATTCTGGATCCGCCGCGGGACGGCATCCATCCGAAGGCCATCGGAAAAATTATTGACTTTGGCGTCGAGCGCATTGTTTATGTATCCTGCAAGCCGACTTCTCTGGCCAGGGATCTGGCTGTGTTTAGCGAGGCAGGCTATCGGGTAGAACGCGCCTGCGCCGTCAACATGTATAATCGTACTGTGCATGTGGAGACAATAGTTCTACTGTCAAAGACAAAGGCTTAAAACCGTATAAAAGGCTTGAAATTAAGAGATTTCGTGTAAATGAAAAATTTACCGGAATCTCTTTTTCTGTGTTATGACAATAGTTCTGGCTACTGGAAAATTGAGAGGTGTAACCATAGGACTACTTTTTTTGCCCAGTGTAACAACGGCACTATTGTCAAAAGTAGTTTTCATGGGTGTGTGACTATAGAACTGTTGTAAGTGCTTTTTTATAGTAGGCATTTTGATTATAACAAGCTAAAAATTGATAAAAAAAGAAGCAGTTCCCGAATGGCTGCTTCATCAATTTTTTCGTAAGTGTCCGTACACTTACTGTGCTTGCTACATAAGCTACATAAGAATAATTTAGATAGCAAGCGTTAAGCAAGTTTTGAATTTATTATTAAATTATACCATAAGGATGCCATAATTTCCACATGTAACTTGACAAATATTGAATTATAATTTATTATTAAATATAAATTCAGTATTGGGATAGAAAGAGGTGTGCTATGGCACAAGTATTAAAAGAAGAAGTTAGAAATAGAATACTCGAAGCAGCGGAAAAAGTATTTTATAAAAAGGATTATAGAGGTGCAAAATTAACAGAAATTGCAAAAGAAGCAGATATTCCTGTGGCACTCATTTATACCTATTTCAAAAATAAGGAAGTTTTGTTTGATGCAGTAGTAAGTTCTGTTTATATAAACTTCGAGTCAGCTTTTAATGAGGAAGAATCTTTGGAAAAAGGTTCTGCTTCTGAAAGGTTTGATGAGGTTGGAGAAAATTATA
>JAEXAX010000032.1 GCA_023458035.1 Bacillota bacterium
AAAAAGTACCGCCTTATAAGGCGGCCGAGTAACACGCTTGTGACACCGCCCTTCGGGGCGAGGCAGTAATTGCCCCTTATGAGGGGCGGAGATAAACCACCAGCTGAGCTGGTGGATAGTGACTTAAGAGCACTTACTCAGTAATATTGAATACAATAAGATAAAAATCAAATTGATGAAAAAGGTTGATGAAAAATTATAAAATTTGTTAATGTCAGCCTATAAAAGTTTTTCTGAAAATGGTATAATAAATTATCTTATAAAACTAATTTTGCTTTTAATATATTGAAATTTAATAAGGTGAAATTTAAATTATGGAGGATTGTATTATGGGCTGGTTTGGAAAAAAGAAAGAATGGGATACTCAAAAATCTGACGCAAATAAGAGTAGATTAAGAGAATTGTTTAACGGAGTTATGGAAGATGGAGACTCCTATGCTATTATTTATGGATATGGTTTGAATATAAAAACCAGCAGCTATATTATAGCCAGAAAAACCACATACACCTATACAAGCTTGATCATAGGTTATCGTGAATCTGACATGAGCATAGCATTGCTACAAACAACTCCGGAGCTTGAAGGTTGTAGTGAGGCTGAAATTTTTAGAAAAGATAATATAAAAAAAGCAAAACTTTCAACAGGAATGTATACGATTTACCATCAAGGTGGTTTAATGGCAGGATATACTCAGTTTGCAACCTTAGCTGAAAATGATGAAAAATTTCTTGCTTATGTATATCAGCCGGAAGAATATGAGAAATTTGATACATTTTTTAAGAAGTTTTCGGGTAAGTAAGCTATGGACTGGTTAATATATTTATTGGTCTTTTCAGTTATCTGTATTATATGGTTTTTGATTACTCGTATCTGGGTTGGCAGTATAGATTTGGTCGTTGCTGGATTTAAGAAACTATTTAGACTTAATAAAAAAAATAATACAGAAAAATGGCACACCTTGGAGGATATTAGGGCCAAGAATAAAAAAGATTAAAGAAACAAATACAATTAAATTTATGAATATCTGAAGAACAGTAAATCAAAAAGGTTTACTGTTTTTTTCTGCTCAAAATTTGAAAAAGAGGAAAACGAAAAATGGATAACATTAACCTGAAAATATCTAACGATGACGTATAATAAACATCTAACAAATGAACAGTTTTCTCGGACAAAAGCATCTGGTAAAAGTTGGCAAATACGGTAGAATTAAAGTATCGCAAGGTAGCCATGCAGAGGCTGATTTTATATAGTGGGAGGCAATATGGGAATCAATTTTTTACAAGAAAAAAAAGAAATACATTTGTATAATGATCATATCAGTTATGTGATGCAGATTATGAAAAACGGACAGTTGGGACAGCTCTACTTCGGGAAACGCTTACCGGAAAGCAGAAGCTATGCCTATTTACAGGAGATGCGCTCCAGAGCATTGACAGCTTATGTTTATGAGGATGATTTTCACTTTTCGCTGGAGCATCTGCGTCAGGAATACCCGTCTTATGGAACCACGGACTTCCGTGATCCTGCTATGGAAATTTTGCAGGAGGATGGCAGTCGGGTGACGGATTTTGTCTATGTCGGCCATAGGATTTTTGCCGGCAAAAAAGGTCTGCCCGGTTTACCGGCGGCCTATGTGGAGGGCGAGGCCGAGGCAGATACTATAGAGGTCGATTTGACGGACATTAGGCTGCAGACCACTCTGACCTTATCTTACACTGTCTTTAGGGATTATGATGTGATTGCCAGAAGTGCCCGCTTTGTTAATCATGGCGTTCAGCGGTTGGCATTGACCAAAGCGATGAGTCTGAGTTTGGATTTGCCGGATAAGGATTATCGGATGATTCATTTTTCCGGCGCTTGGGCCAGAGAGAGAAAACCGGAGGAGCACACTCTGGTTTCCGGTATTCAATCAGTCGGCAGTACCAGAGGAGCTTCCAGCGCCCATCAGAATCCATTTGTCATCTTAAAGAGACCGCTGACAGATGAAGCTTCCGGTGAAGCTATGGGTTTTTGTTTCGTTTACAGCGGAAATTTTCTGATCCAGGCAGAGGTAGATACTTATGATGTCACACGTATGATGGTAGGCATTCACCCGCAGAATTTCTGTTGGCAGCTTCGTGGCGGGGAAAGCTTCCAGACTCCGGAGGCGTTATTGGCCTATTCGGATCAGGGGCTAAATGGACTGAGCCATCAGTTTCACCGACTGTTCAGACAGCGATTAAGTCGGGGGATCTGGAAAGAGAAGGAACGACCGATTCTGTTAAATAATTGGGAGGCGACTTATTTTGATATAACCGAGGAAAAGCTGCTGCATATTGCCAAAACTGCAAAAGAAGACGGAGTAGAATTATTTGTCCTGGATGATGGCTGGTTCGGAGCCCGCCGGAATGACAGAGCGGGTCTCGGAGATTGGTGGGCTTCATCCGAGGTGTTACCGGGTGGCGTTACCGGACTGGCGAAGAAGGTGGAGGCCATGGGGTTGAGGTTTGGTCTTTGGATTGAACTGGAGATGGTAAATAAAGACAGCGACCTGTTCCGGGCTCATCCGGATTGGATTTTGGCAACGCCCGGACGCAGACAGTCACACGGCCGCAATCAGTATATATTGGACTTTTCCAAACCGGAAGTGGTGGATGCGATCCATCAGATGATCGTCAAAATATTACGAGAGGCCCCGATCTCCTATATAAAATGGGATATGAATCGTAATATCACCGAATGTTTTTCACAAGGCTTCCCGGCTGAGCGGCAGGGAGAGGTTTTTCATAGATATATTCTTGGTGTGTATGATTTGTATGAACGGCTACATGCCGAATTTCCGGAGATTTTGTTTGAATCCTGCGCCAGCGGCGGCGGCCGTTTTGACGCCGGACTGCTTTATTACGCGCCGCAGGCTTGGGGGAGTGATGACACAGATGCGGTCGAGCGGATTAAGATCCAGTATGGCAGCAGCTATGCATATCCGATCAGTTCTATCGGTTCGCATGTGTCAATTACACCGAATCATCAGCTGCATCGGGTGACTCCGCTGAAGACAAGAGGTGATGTGGCTTGCTTTGGCGCCTTTGGTTATGAGTTGGATCTGGCTAAATTGACAGCGGATGAGCGTGAGCTGGTACGGGCACAGGTTCGTTTTATGAAGAAATATCGCGGGCTGCTGCAGGGCGGCTTGTTCTATCGGCTGCTGAATCCCTTTAAAGAAAATATTTCATCCTGGATGGTGGTAGGTGAGGATCGGCAAAACGCTATAGTCGGTTACTATCGTGTGCTGAGTGAGGTCAATGCCCCGTATCGCCGACTGTACTTGCAGGGATTGAATCCGGATTATTTGTATCGTGTCATGGAACAGGATACAGTGCTGGGTGACTTCTATGGCAGTCAGCTGATGCAGGCCGGCTTGCCGACATCGGATTCGGCTTCCGGAAATGATCGTAGTGATGAACAGCCGACAGGAGATTTTTATTCCAGAGTGTTTGTATTAGAAACAGTGGAGGCATAGTACATTGCAGAGAAGACAGCATAAAATCACTCCCAAAAGGCTGGTTATGGCCTTTTTGGGAGTGTTCCTGACCGGGATCTGCATCGGTTTATTTCAAAAGGCAAGTCTGGGAACGGATCCTTTTACTTCCCTTGTGACCGGTATTGCAAATATTTTTTCATCGACCTATGGTCGTTTTTATATGGTGGTCACCGGTGGCTTATTGATCGGTGTGGCTCTGCTGCAACGAGGCTATATCGGAATTGCGACCATTTTGAACCTGACGCTTACCGGAGTGACGGCAGACACTGCCAAGCGACTGCTGGATCTGTGGTTGATCGATCCGCCCCTGTGGTTAAGAGCCTTGATGCTGATGCTGGCTTTAACGGTCGCCTGTTTGTCAGCGTCTTTGTATTTTACTGCCGACCTGGGTGTCTCTGCCTATGATGCTTGGGCCTTGATGGGCGGGAATGAATATCGGATCGCTTCCTTTAGGGTCTGTCGGGCCGCGTTGGACAGTGTTTGTGTGTTGATCGGCCTTGTATTCGGTGCCACCATCGGTATCGGTACAGTATTACAGGCCCTCTGCATGGGGCCTGTGGTGCACTGGTTTAATATTCATTTGTCCGAGCCTCTCCTGGTATCGGAAGGAACACAGGCGACGGAGCGACGGTAAGCGGCCGGTGACAGTCCGAATCTGCGCTTAAACAGCCTTGCAAAGGATTCCGAGCGTTCAAAACCGCATGAGTAGGCTATAGCAGCGATAGACAGCAGGGAGGTTTCCAGCAGGTGTTTCGATTTGGTAAGACGGACCGACTGCAGATATTGCAGCGGTGACAGACCGGTAGAGGTCTTGAAAACTGTGCTTAGATAGCTGCGGTGCAAGCCGACAAAGGAAGCTACCTCAGAGATCGTCATCGGTTCCGCCATATGACTGCGGATGTAGTCGGTTGCCCGACTGACATATAAGTTTGAATCCGTTACTGTTGTCAGCAGTCGAGTAGATGTTGCCAAACAGCCGAGAAAGCTATAAAACTGACCGATGACTGCCAGGTGATCGGCAGAGGTACCGTGATTGTGATCAAGCATGGACAGGATGATTTCTCGCAGCCTGTCACCTTGAGGATTACGAAAGATCGGCTGTCGCTCGGTCAGTCCGACCGAAGCCAATAAGGTCTCTGCGGCATCGCCGGAAAAACCTACCCAGACATAGCTCCAGGGAGAGCTGTCATCTGAACGATATGTCACCTGTTGGTCAGGCGAGATCAAAAAACCCTGGCCGCGTTCTAAATGATAGGTAATACCGCCGGTTGTAAAGCAGCCCTGGCCGGCAGTAATAAAATGAATTAAATAATAAGAGCGCACAGCCGGACCGAAGCGATGGCCGGCTTCTGTCTCGGAATGACCGAAGGTGTTAACAACCAGGCCGGCATGGGTATGCACGCTGGTGTCGATCTGCATGGCATGTTCCATAGCGTTTCCTCCCGGAATGATTAGAATACATATTGATCAGGTTCATGGACGGTACTGACAGTTTTTGATGAACCTCCCAAATGGGGACGAAACAGACGCCAGTACAAACAGGATTGAAGATAGGCCAGTCCGGAAAAACCGCATAGTAACCAGATAAAAAGATAAATACCGAAAAAGGAGCGGTCATTTAGGGTCACCCATATCGGAAGGATGATCAGCAATAAATTCACCAGACCGATATGCGGTCGTTTAAAGAAAAAATAAAAGGAATGGCCGAGAAGGGTTGACAAACGGTTGCGAAAGGCGGCGATGACAGGGAACAGGTAGGTCGTTAAAATCAGTAAAGATAAAACGACCATCCATTGGGCATAGCCGAAAACCAGGGCGGCTGTTCCGCTCATACTGCGCAGGAAGCGCTGCTCCAGCCAGAGCAGAAGCGTTATGGCGGACAGACTCAGCCAGCCCAGGGTGGCCTGGCTGAAGTTTTCACGAAAGGCTTTCCAATAAGTGCGCAGAACGGCCACATCTTTGTCTTTCCGCCATTTCAGACAGCAGTGGTAGAGCGCGGTCGTCGAAGCGCCTATGGTGACCAGCAAAAGGGAAGTCGCTATCCACAGCAGATTCAGGGCGATCAACTGGCCCCATTGGTAAAAAAAACGTTGCAGTAAGCTGTCTTCTTTGAACATTTGTCGGTCTCCTTTTTTTGTTGTTATAGTTTTCCGCCTGAGGTGGCGATACCTTCAATAAACTGTTTTTGAAAGAACAGATAAAGAATCACCATCGGGATAACAGCCAGCAGAGAAGCGGCCATCAGCTGCGGATAGTTATTCATGTACTGGCCCTGCATCTTTGACAGGGCGGCAGATAGCGGCATTACGTCTTTATTGACAATCAGCGGCCACATCAGATCTTTATAAGCGAAGACGGCAGTAAAAATACCGAGGGCGACCATGGCTGAACGGGTCAGCGGCGCCATCACATAGAGGAAGGTCTGGCCGATATTGCAGCCGTCCAGGCGAGCAGCCTCTTCCAGATCTCTGGGCAGGCCGAGGAAGGCCTGGCGCAGCAGGAAGGTTCCGAAAGCGGTGATCAGGCCGGGAAAGATCAGAGCGAAAATTGTATTTAACATGCCCAGCCGGCTGACCATTAAATACTGAGGAATAATGAAAATCTGGCTGGGAACCATCATCTGGAACAGCACCAGTGAAAACATCAGATCCCGTCCTTTGAATTTCAGGCGAGCGAAGGCATAACCGGCCAGCGTGGCGGTTAAGACGGCAGCCAGAACACGACCGACGATCAATAGCAGCGTATTTATATACAGCCGGGGAAAGTTGATAGAACTTATGACCGTGCTGAAATTGCCGGTGATCCAGCGGCCGGGAAAGATCACAAAGGGATTAACGGACGTGGCTTCTCCCACGGTCTTAAAAGCGGTTAAAACCATCCATATGAAGGGCACAATCATGACCACAGAGAAGATGATCAGCACGACATGGATGCCGAGTGTCGTAATGCGAGCGCGTTTTTCCATATCGAACCTCCTTTATTGGTAGAAAACCCATTTTTTCTGGGCCCGCATCTGAATGACGGTGATCAGTAAGATGATGACCAGCAGAAGAACGACAATGGCGGAACCATAGCCGCGGTTGTTTTCGACGAAAGAGTGACGGTAGAACAGATACACCAAAGACTGGGTCTTCGGCAGAGCCGGATTGTTTTTATCCATCACCATATAGATCAGGTCGAAAACCTGCAGTGCGCCGATGATACGGGTGATGGCGACAAAAAAGATGGTCGGCGACAGCAGGGGAACCGTGATACTGAAAAACTGCTTGATTCCACTGGCTCCGTCTATACTGGCTGCCTCATAATAATCCTTCGGGATCTCCTGCAGTCCGGACAGAAAGAGAACCATGTTATAGCCGAGGATCGACCAGATGCCGATAACAGCGACCGAATATACCCCAATGGCCGGATCGGTCACCCAGTTGATACGGGTATGCAGAAGATGATTTAGTAAACCAAATTCGGCATTGAATAACCAGCGCCAGACCATGGCGATGGCTGCAGGGGCGGCCACCATGGGCAAAAAGAAGACGGTTCTGTAGACGGCACGGCCACGCATCTTGCGGTTCAGCAGGGCGGCCAGTACCAAAGCGATCATGATCGAGAATGGAACCTCCACAATGGCATATTTAAAGGTATTGATCATCGCCTGCCAGACCGTACTGTCTTTAAATAAGCGAATATAGTTTTCGACGCCGATAAAGATATTTCCCTTACCGAATGCGCCGGTTTTAAAAAAGCTTTCATAGATGGTCTTGAATATCGGATAAATATTCAAGATAATCAGGCCGAGCATGGTTGGGAGAATAAATGCCCAACCCCAGAGCAGTTCACTTTTGGCCTGACCGGTTCCTTTTTTCACCTTGTTCATCCTTTTGGCTTCCTTTCTCTTGAAATATGCGAAAAGCGACACAAGAAGTGTCAGCCGTCGGCGGCTTCCTGTATCGCTTTTCTGCTGCTAAGGGTGTTTTAAGCTGCCGGAATTATTCCTGGGAAATCTTGGAATTCATCATTTCTGTAACAGCCTTGCAGGCGTCCTCGATCGAAACCTGGCCGTTCCATGCCTTGGTCAGTTCATCGGTGATACCCTGTTCCCAGGTTACGGTAGCATTGGTATGCGGACGGATCTGCAGGTCGCCATTCATAGCATCAAGATACGGCTTTAGGTTGAAAAGATTCGTATTATTGACCCAAGTTGAGGATACGCCCTCATAGGCGGACATGGTGATACCGAGCTTGGCCTGTTTTTCCTGATTCTCCTTGCTGCCTAACCATTCGATCAGGGCAAAGGCTTCATCCGGCATTTTGGTATTGGCAGCGGCGGCCCAGCCCAGCCCATTGTAAATGGAAACGGATTTTCCGGTCTTGGCATCCTTTGGCAGACGGGCCACATCAGCATTCTTGGTCAGGTATTCATTGGCTTTGAACGGAGAAACCATCCACGAGCCCTGGCTGATCATGGCTACCTTGCCGGACTGGAAGAGAACCTCCGGTCTGGTTTCGGCCATTACATTGGCCGCAGGCATAACTTCTTTTCTCAGTTTATCAACAAACTGCATGGCCTCGACGGTTTCCTTCTGATCGAAGCCGGATTTTTTGTCATCGGTCAGAACGGTTCCGCCGTGCGAGTAAACGATATTCATCCATCCATCCTGGTTATTGGACGGATTCATGGCATAGCCGTACTGGCTGCCGTCTGCTTTGGTCAGCTTCTTGGCGGTTTCGTAGAATTCATCCCAGGTCCAGCTGCCATCAGGATACTTCAGACCGGCGGCGTCAAACATGGCCTTGTTATACCACACGGCGATTGTGTCGATATCCTTCGGTACCGCATAGGACTTTCCGTCAAAGGTATATAGATCCTTCAGGGTGGACGGGAATTTATTCATTTCCAGCTTTTTGCTGGCCTTGATGCGATCGGTCAGATCAAGCAGCATGTTATTGGACATATACTTAACGGATTCATTGGAATGCATCCAGAAAACATCCGGTAATTCGCCGCCGGTGGCGCCGGCTTCGAGTAAGGTCCAGTAGTTATCCCAGTCAACGACCTGTAGCTTGGCTTTGATACCGGTAGCGGCAGTAAAGTCGTTGATAATTTCCTGCAGTCCGGGCTGCTGGCCGGAATCCCAGATCGTGACTGTCAGCTCCTTGGCAGAGCCGCCGGTAGCAGACTTGGTCGAGCCGGTGGTAGACTTGGTAGATGAGCCGCCCCTTGCTCCACAGGCAGCCAGACTGCCGACAACCATGGCTGCGGCCAGTGAAGCGGATAACCATTTGCTTAATTTTTTTGCATTCATCATACATCCTCCTATGAAAATTTTTTCAGTGACGTTTTCAATACATTCATTGTAAAGGTGAATATGCAAAAAAGAAATGGAAAAATGCAAACATTTTATGGCTTTTTTTATATTGCACAAAGTATGAATTATATGGAAAAATCATCGAAATTCGAGTATAATACAGTAAGCATAAAACACGTTAAAAGATAATTGTTATTCAGAGGATTTACTGATCATCATAAGATAATACTGATAAGAGGGAGATAAGATGGAGCATATTATATATACCGAGGATGCAGTGTACCGCTGTTTGGAAAATCTGCGAGAAACGGCGCTTGATATGTTTCTGGTCCATACCGGAAAGGAGCATTGTAAGGAAAAACACACATATACCGGCTCCCGCACCGAATACATCATTCATTTTGTGTTATCCGGCAAGGGGAGTTACTCGGTGAACGGTCGAACCTGGGAACTGTCAGCCGGGCAGATGTTTATTATTTATCCGGGACAGGTGGTGATATACCGGGCGGATGAAGCTGATCCCTGGGTTTACGCCTGGATCGGCTTTGACGGGATTAAGACGGAGGCTATCATCAGTCGATGCGGCTTCAGTCGAACGGTGTTGGTGCGCGACTATGCCTCGCCGGAGGAGTTGGAGCGGAAACGGCAAATGATACTCGGTCATATAAACGCCATGCTGGATGCCAAACAGCTGACCTTTGCAAATGATCTGAAACGGCGCGCTTCCCTGATGCTGTTATTTGCCGATCTGATAGACGACCATGATCGCCGGGTCGAAGAAGACCGGGTAGCTCGTTATGATTACTCGGCAAATGTTTACGTCGAACATGCTATAGATTTCATCAAATGTCATTATCAGGAGAGTATCAATGTAGGAGAGGTGGCGGAGCATATCGGTATCAGTAGAAATTACCTGAATCAGGTTTTTCAGAAGGAGCTGGGAGTTTCGATCCAGAAATTTCTGATTGATTTTCGCCTGCATAAGGCGGCCAGCCTGCTGCTGGATACGTCCAATTCGGTCGGAGATATCGGAAAATGGGTCGGCTACGGAGATCAGCTGGCATTTTCCAAAGCTTTTAAGAAGAAATTCGGTGTCAGCCCGAAGTTTTTCCGAACCAGGCAGGAAACAGTGCTGGAATATGATCATAAGCTGTGAATCGGTCAAATAGCCGGATCAATACGCAATATAGTATGAGGAGAGAAAAAATGAAAATTGCATGGAATCGGGAATGGGAGTTTACCCCGACCTTTTCGGCCGAGTTTTTGGCCGGAAAAGCAGAAGCAGCAGAGGTGCAGACTGTCGAGCTGCCGCACAGCGGCGTGGAAACGCCGTTTCATTATTTTGACGAAGGAATCTATCAAATGGTGGCCGGCTATCGCAAGACCTTGTTTGCGCCGGAAGACTGGCAGGATAAGACCGTTCTTCTGACAGTCGGCGGCGCCGCTCATGACAGCAAACTATATGTCAACGGAAAGTCGGTATATAGACATCATTGCGGCTATACCGCCTTTACCTGCGATATACAGCCATTTTTGAAGCTTGGAGAGGAGAATCTGATCGTTCTGCGGGTAGACAGCCGGGAAGAGCTGCCGATTCCGCCGTTTGGTTTTGTGATCGACTACATGACCTACTGCGGACTGTACCGCGAGGTCAATCTGGATATTCGGCCGCAAACCTACATTAAGGATATTTTTGTGCATGGTATTCCGACAGCCGAGGGCGGCTGTCTGGAAGCAGAGGTGACGCTGAAATCGTTTGAGACAGCTGTCGCCGGAAGTCTGCACCTTCAATTGACCGAGCTTGGCAGCGGCCGAGTTATCGAGCTGGGAGAAATGCCGGTAACGGAGTCGGTTTTCCGACAGCGGTATACGGTGGCCGGGGTGACGGCCTGGAGCATAAAGCAGCCGCAGCGTTATCGGCTGACCGTTGTCTATATGCCGGCAGAGGGAAGCGAAAAAACGTTGGTGGATCGGGACAGCGTCATCTTCGGTTTTAGAAGTGCTGTTTTCCAAAAGGACGGCTTTTATCTAAACGGACAGAAGCTGCGCCTGCGTGGACTGAATCGTCATCAGAGCTACCCGTATGTCGGCTATGCCATGCCGGCTTCCATGCAGGCCTACGATGCGGATATCCTGAAATACGAGCTTGGCCTAAACGCGGTGCGCACCTCGCATTATCCGCAGTCTCAGCATTTTATTGATCGTTGTGATGAAATCGGGCTGCTGGTCGTGACGGAAATCCCCGGCTGGCAGCATATCGGTGATGAGGCATGGCAGGAGCAGGCGGTGATCAATACCCGAGATATGGTATTGCAATATCGTAACCATCCGTCTATTATCCTCTGGGGTACCAGGATCAATGAGTCGGCCGACCATGATGACTTTTATGCCAGAACCAATGCCATGGCCAAGTCTTTGGATTCCAGTCGGGCTACCGGTGGCGTGCGAGCCCACGCCGGAAGCTCGTTGCTGGAGGATGTGTATACCTTCAATGATTTTATTCATGACGGCCGGGCGCCGGGCTGCCGAACGAAGGCAGAGGTGACCTCGGATATGGGAAAGGCCTATCTGGTGACCGAATATAACGGTCACATGTATCCGACCAAGACCTTTGTGGATGAAAGACAGCGAACCGAGCATGCCCTTCGACACGCCAGAGTATTGGAGGCGATCGCGGCCGAAGAGGAGATTGCCGGCAGCTTCGGCTGGTGTATGTTTGATTACAATACACACCGGGATTTCGGCAGCGGTGACCGTATCTGTTACCATGGGGTGATGGATATGTTTAGAAACGCCAAGCCGGCGGCAGCCATTTATGCCGCGCAGCAGGAAGAACGCCCGGTGCTGGAGCTGTCCGCCTCCATGGACATCGGTGAATGTCCGGGCTGCTACCGGGGAGAGATTTATCTTTATTCAAATGCACCGGAAATTCAAATGTACAAAAAAGATCGTTTTATTAAGTCCTATACGCAGGCGGATTCGCCATTTACTCATCTGACTCACGGTCCGATCATTGTCGATGACATGATCGGAGAAACCATGCGCGAGGCTGAAGGAATGGATGAGGAACAGGCCGAAAAGGTAAAAAAGATCTTAAACGGTGTGGCCAGCTACGGTTTTAATCAGCTGCCGGAGGAGATCAAGGCATTGATAGAACCGGTGGAGCAGCAGTATGGCATCGGGGCGGTTCGTCGTCAGGAGCTGTACAATCGGTATGTCGGAGATTGGGGCAATGAGGCTTTGTGTTACACCTTTAAAGCGGTTCGCGACGGGCAGGTGGTGGCCGAGATGACCAAAGAGGCTATTATGAGCCTGGCTCTGAAGTCAGATGTTTCTCATACCGAACTTCGGGAGGGTGATACCTATGATGTGGCGGCAGTACGCATCCGCACAGTCGATCAGAACGGTAACCGGGTTTATTATTATCAGGAACCGGTCTTCTTTGAAACAGAGGGTGTGATCGAACTGATCGGACCGGCGGTGACATCATTAAAAGGCGGTATGATCGGCACATATGTAAGAACTGTCGGGCAGGTCGGAGAAGGTTTGCTGCGCATTCGTACAGCCCAGACGGAAGCGGTAGAGATTCGTTTCAGTGTGTGCTTGTAAACAATTTGATTTTACACTATAATAGTCGGGTAACGAAAGTTTCTTTCATAATAAAAAGGGGAGATCAATATGTATTCATTTGATACGATTTTAGAACGCGATCCGCAGATGGCCGATGTCATCCGAGACGAACAGACCAGACAGAACTCTCATATCGAGCTGATTGCTTCGGAAAATTGGGTTTCAAAGGCAGTCATGGCGGCAATGGGTACGATTTTGACCAATAAATATGCCGAGGGCTATCCGGCAAAACGTTACTATGGCGGTTGTGAAGTGGTGGACAGAGCTGAGGCTCTGGCCATCGAGCGAGCCAAAAAGCTGTTTGGCTGTGAATATGCGAATGTTCAACCGCATTCCGGCGCACAGGCCAATATGGCCGTGTTCTTTGCCATGCTGCAGCCGGGAGATAAGGTATTGGGCATGAATCTGGCTCATGGCGGGCATCTGACGCATGGCAGTCCGGTAAACTTTTCCGGCAGCTACTTTACCATTATTCCGTATGGTGTGAATGATGAGGGGCGCATTGATTATGATGCCCTGGAAGAGTTGGCAGTGGCCGAGAAGCCGAAAATGATCATTGCCGGCGCCAGCGCTTATGCCAGAGGAATCGACTTTAAACGCTTCCGCGAGATCGCAGATCGTATCGGCGCATATCTGATGGTTGATATGGCTCATATAGCCGGTCTGGTGGCTGCAGGAGAGCATATGTCGCCGATTCCGTATGCTCACGTGACGACAACCACTACTCATAAGACCCTGCGTGGGCCGCGCGGCGGTATGATTCTGTCCAGTCAGGCGGTGGCCGATCAGTTTAATTTTAATAAAGCGGTATTTCCGGGTATCCAGGGCGGTCCGTTGATGCATGTGATTGCAGCTAAGGGTATCAGTTTCCTGGAGGCTTTACAGCCGGAATTTAAGACCTATCAGCATCAGGTGGTATTAAATGCCAAAGCATTGGCCGACGCTTTACTCGAGGAAGGATTCTCATTGGTTTCCGGCGGTACCGACAATCATCTGATTTTAGTAGATCTGAAAGACAGTGAGTTGACCGGAAAGGAACTGGAAAAGCTGTTGGATGAGGCAAATATTACCTGTAATAAGAACTCGGTTCCGAATGATCCGCGTTCTCCGTTTGTGACCAGCGGTATCCGTCTGGGAACTCCGGCGGTGACCACCAGAGGCATGAAAGAGGAGGATATGAAGGTGATAGCCAGAGCAATCGCCGTCGTGGCAGCTAAAAAAGAGGGCTCCATTGAAGAGGCTCGGCGTTTAGTGGCCGGCTTAACGGCCAAATATCCGCTTGAACAGTAAGGGGCCTGCCTGGGAAGAGCAATAGAAAAAAAGTGACAAAAGTGGTAAAGCCGGTCTTTGCCACTTTTCTTTTCAATGTACAATACAGACTCGTTTTTGGAGGAAAAATTATGAAGATGATGCACTTGGCCGATCTGCACATCGGGAAAGTGGTAAACGGATATTCCATGCTGGAGGAGCAGACAGCGGTGCTACAACAGGTGGCTGCTTTGTTGGAGCGTGAACAGATTCGTCATCTGTTACTGGCCGGTGATATTTATGACAGTCCTCAGCCTTCACAGGCGGCTGTAGAATTATTTGATCAATGGATCAACAGCCTGCGTCGAATCGGGGTTCGTCTGTATTTGATCAGCGGTAATCACGACTCTATGCGTCGTCTGTCATTCGGAGAACAGAGCTTTCAAAAAAACGAGATTGAGATATCGCCATATTTTACAGGAAAGCTGAAAACGGTGATGGCAGAAGAAGACGGCGTGCGGGTGGCCGTTACTTTGATGCCCTACCTGAAACCGGCTCTGGTACGGCCCTATATTGCGGAAACGGTCGAGAGCTACGAAGATGCCGTTCGTCTGACTCTGGCCGCTAATCCGCCGCAGCCGGATTGCTTTAATCTGCTGGTGGCTCATCAGTTTGTGACCGGCGCGAGAACCTGTGAATCGGAAGAGCTGGTCATTGGTGGCAGTGAAAATATTTCGGTTGAGCTGTTTGCGGCCTATGACTATGTCGCCCTCGGTCACTTGCATGAGGGGCAGTCGGTCGGCGGACGGGCGACAGTCCGTTATGCCGGCAGTCCGCTGAAATATTCCTTTTCCGAGGTCGATCATCGGAAATCAGCCACTGTTTTGACCTGGACGCCGGACGGAGTGCAGATTGATACCATACCGCTTGTGCCGGTTCATGATCTGGCAGAGCTGACAGGACTGTTTGCCGAATTGATGGAGCGTCGGGTGCCGGACCCGGAAGCCTATATGCGTATCGTATTACGGGATGAAACAGAGATCCCGCAGGCCTTAAGTCGCTTGAGGACGGTATTTCCGAATATTATGCGGCTGGAATACAGCCGCAGCACGTCTGCACAGAGTGAGCTGCCTGAATTTGCAGGACAGGCGGCACCGGATGTGCTGGAGGTCTTCGGACAGTTGTACCAAAGACAGATGGGAGCTGAACTGACGGAGCAGCAGAAACAACTGATAAAAGAATTGGCAGAGGAGGATGAACAATGAGACCATTGAAGTTGACCATGGAAGCCTTCCTGTCTTACGCTCAAAAAACGGAAATTGATTTTGAGAAGCTCGGTACAGACGGTCTTTTTTTGATCACCGGAGATACCGGCGCCGGAAAAACTTCTATCTTTGATGCCATTTGTTTTGCTTTATACGGAGAAACCAGCGGCGGACAGCGTGAACAGGGATCATTGCGCTGCACCTATGCCGCCCCGGAAGCGATCGCCGCCGTGTCGCTGCTTTTCTCATTTCAAGGCAAGAAATACAGTGTAACTAGATGGCCGTCACAGGAGAGAAAGAAGCAGCGTGGAGAGGGAACCACCATTGACTCGGAGAAGGTTGAGCTGACTTTGCCAAGCGGTGAAATAGAGGCCAGACGCAGCGAAGCCAATGCCAATATCCGAACGTTATTGGGAATAGATGTCTCCCAATTTCGCCAGTTGGTGATGATTGCCCAAGGAGATTTCCGTAAATTGTTAATGAATGATTCGGCGGATCGAAAGAGAATCTTTTCAAAGTTGTTTCAGACCGGACGATATGATCGTTTGACACAAAAACTGAGAGAACGATACAGTGCTCTTGAGACTGAAAGCGGCAGATCGACCGATCGCATCTTGGAAGCCTTCGGTCGGATTCGGATAGACGCAGAGGATCGGTTTATGATTCAGACGTTACTGGAATCGGCAGGTATAGATCAAAGCGAACGCATCTGTGAGAGGGTAGACCGCCTTTGCGCAGCAGATGAAGTATGGTTGGCAGAGCGAAAACAGGAAGAGGCCGCGCTAAGAGCAAGGGAGCAGGAGCTTAAAGACAGCTGTCAGCGAATCAAGGAAAAAAATGATTTGGAAACTGACCTGTTACGACTGACCGAGCAAAAGGAACAGCTTCGGGAGAAATTGCAGCCGGCCATCGACCGCATGGCCGCCGCCGAAACAAGATGGCGGCAGCGGGAAGCATTAGAGGCTGAGTTGGAAGCGGCTAAGCAGGCCTTGCAGGCAGCCGAGCAGAAAGAGCTTCTGGAAAATAAGCTGATGGTCAATGACAGGGAACTGGCGGCTGTTAAGGAGCGAGTCGGAAAGCAGGAGAAACGACAACAGGAGCTGACAGTCATAAAAGAACAGCTGCAGCAGCAGGTAACGGCCGCACAGGCGCTGCCCGCCGTCGAGTTGGGGTTGAGGCATGACCGGGAAAGCTTTATACAAAAACAACAACAGCTTCAGGACTTACTGGAAAAACATCGGCAATTACAGCAAAAAGAGCGGGAGCTGGAGAAAAAGCAGCAGGTCTGTGCTCGATATATTCAGCGAAAAGCAGAGGCCGATCATCATCTCGCGGAGTTGCAGGAGCGTTTTTGGAGAGGACAGGCCGGTATCCTGGCAGGCCAGTTGCGGGAGAACCGACCCTGTCCGGTCTGCGGCAGCTGTCAGCATCCGCAGCCGACTGTTTTGCCCAAGGAAACGCCGTCAAAGGAGAGGTTGGACGAACAGCGGCGTGCGGCTGAAGGACTGACTGCAGTAGTTCAGCAGGCGGTGACGGAGTGCGACAGCCTGAAAGCCGTCATTGAAAACGAGCAGAAGTTGTATCGGGAGCAGGTAACAGCCTTAATCGGCGAGGAGAACGGACAGCCGGTCAAAGAGCGTCTAAACGAGCTGTACCAAAGGTTGAAGCGGCAGGAACAACAGCTGGTTGTCCGTCAGCAAGAACTGACAGCCGGAAGACAGGAAGCTGATCGTGCAGCGAGGCAGCTTGAACAGGCGGAACACGAGCTGGCCGAGCTGGGCCGGGCAGTTTTGCAGAGCCGAGCAGACGAGACCAAAGCCGGTACCAGACGAAGTGAGTATCAGCAACAGTTGGCAGCTGTGACTGCTTTGTGTACCGGGTCAAGGTCTGAGCTTGTCGCCTTAGTGACCGAATTACAGCGGCAGCTTAGAACAAGACAGGAGGAGTGGCAGCAAGCCACAGAAGCTCTCGGCCTGCTGCGGGGGGATGAGAAAAAATTGCTCGGACAAGAAGAGGTGCTGAGCAAAAAACTGGCGGGTTTTCCGCAGCTTCATCCCATAGATGAGATCGAAGAACAAAGAAATATTGTTCAGGAGCGGCTGCAGGCGGTACTGACCGAGGCGCAGAGCGTGCAAACCAGATTGACCTTGAATCGAGAGGCGTTGGCCGGTATTCGCCGGGCTTATGGTGAAAGTGTCAAATTGCTGGAGGAATGGCAGGCGGTAGCCGGTCTGTATAAGGTGGCGGCCGGCCAGGTCAGCGGTCGCGGTAAGCTGGATCTGGAAACCTATGTGCAGACCGGCTATCTGGATCGAATACTATTGCGGGCTAACCTGCGGTTGCAGCGGATGACAGCCGGTCAGTACAGGATGCTCCGCTCCGGCGGCCGGGATCTGCGCAGCAATCAGTTTCTCGATATCGACATCGAGGATATTCAGCATGCGGCTGTTCGTCCGGTCAGTTCGCTGTCGGGCGGTGAAAGCTTTCAGGCCTCGCTGGCACTGGCGCTGGGCTTGGCGGATGAGATCCAGGCTCAGGCCGGCGGCATTCAGATGGATGCCATGTTTATTGACGAAGGCTTTGGCAGCTTGGATGAAGAAACATTGAGGGTGGCCATCGGCAGTCTGCAGGAGCTGGCCGGCGGGCACAGGATGGTCGGTATCATTTCCCATGTCGAACAGCTGAAGCAAAGATTGGAAAAACAGATCGTGGTAAAGAAAAATCCGGGCGGCAGTTGGATTGCCACCCAGGGCAAATTATGCTAAAATTAACATAATTATGAAAATTTTTAGGAGGCTGGTTATGAAAGAAGGTTTTTTGACCCTGACCATCGGCAGACAGAAGAATATTGCCCTGATCGCCCATGACGGAAAGAAGGCGGATTTGATCGCCTGGTGTGAGCGACACAGAGATATCTTATCAAGACATTTTCTGTCCGGTACAGGTACTACGGCCCGTATGATCACCGATAAGACCGGTTTGCCGGTCCGCGGTTATAACAGCGGTCCGCTGGGCGGCGATCAGCAGATCGGTGCCAAAATCGTCGAAGGAAAGATCGACTTTATCATCTTCTTTTCCGACCCGCTGGCTGCCCAGCCGCATGATCCGGATGTAAAAGCGCTGCTGCGTATTGCGCAGGTGTATGATATCCCGATGGCGAATAATGCGGCGACGGCCGATTTTATGATCGAATCCCGCCTGATGGATGAAGAGTATGATCGAGTGATCGAAGATTTTAATATGGCGGTGGCAAAGCGAGCAAAGAGTCTATGAAATACCTATATCAAATGATGCGGATTTTGGCGGTGGTGCTGATGGCAGAAGCCTGTAATCGTTTTATACCGCTGCCGGTTCCGACATCTATCTACGGCATCATGATATTGTTCGGAGCCCTGCAAAGCGGCCTGCTGAAGCTGGAGCAGATTGAGGAAACGGCAGATTTTCTGCTCGCCATTATGCCGATCCTGTTCGTACCGACCGCCATCGGGATTATGAATAGCTATCAGCAATTTGCCGATTCGATCTGGATCGTACTGTTGATTCTATTTTTTTCAACACTGGTGACCATGGGCGCCACCGGTGCGGTCGGCCAATGGATGCTTTCAAAACGAAAAAAAAAGACAGATGAACAGCAGGAGGAAGAGGCATGAAGGAGTTTTTGGAGGGCAGTGTCTTTTTCGGCCTGGTATTGACACTGGTCGTCTTTTATTTCAGCCAATGGCTGCAGAAAAAAAGCGGCCTGGTATTATTAAACCCGATTCTGACTTCGACCGTTGTGATTATTTTAATCCTGGCGGCCGGTCGTATTCCATATCAGGCTTATGCGAAGGGCGGATCGGTGATTCATCTGTTACTGACACCGGCTACGGTCTGTTTTGCCGTGCCTCTGTATCGGCAGGTGAAGCTATTAAAGAAGAACTATCGGGCTATTCTGGCGGCCATCATCAGCGGCACCATTGCCTGTCTTAGCCTGATCAGCGCTATCTGCCTGATTTTCGCAGTGGAGAACCGGGTGATTGCTTCGGTCATGCCAAAATCGGTGACTACGGCCATCGCTATCGGTATCGCGGAAGAAAACGGCGGGATTGCCGCTCTGGCAGTCGCTTCGGTAATTGTAACCGGTATTATCGGTGTGGTATTGGCGAATCTGGTCTTTAGATTATTAAAAATTGAGGAACCGGTGGCCCGTGGTCTGGCACTTGGGGTCTCAGCTCATGCGCTTGGCACTTCAAAGGCTCTGGAGTTAGGAGAGATCGAGGCGGCCATGAGCAGTCTGGCTCTGATCATCACCGGTATGTTGACTGTGGTAGCGGCTCCTCTGGTGCTGCGACTGCTATTTTAAGATTTGACATTTATTTTACAGCGGAGAGGAGGAGGAAATGCGTTTCTCGGATGATATCATCGAAGAAATCAGAAGCCGCAGCTCGATCGTGGATGTGATCGGGCGGTATGTGCATCTGGAGAAAAAGGGGCAGAATTATTTCGGCTGTTGCCCGTTTCACAGTGAAAAAACGGCTTCTTTTTCCGTCACTCCGAAGAAAGATATGTTTTATTGCTTTGGCTGCGGCAAGGGCGGAAACATCTTTACCTTTCTGATGGAATACGAAAACCTCAGTTTTGTTGAGGCATTGGAATATCTGGCCAAGGAAACCGGGGTGGAGCTGCCGAAGGAGGCCGTTTCGGCCGAGCAACAGGCTGCCCAACAGCACAGGGATCGGTTGTTTGAGATGCAAAAGCAGGCGGCCGGTTATTTTTACTATAATTTGAAGAGTCGCAGCGGCGAGCGGGCCAGAGCCTATTTCGACCGGCGCGGTTTATCGGAACAGACCATCCACAGCTTCGGCTTGGGGTTTGCCAATAATTATGCTGATGACCTGTATCAGTTTCTGAAGCAAAAAGGCTTTAACGATCAAGAATTGGCTGACGGCGGTCTGGTCAGCCTGAAAAATGGGAGCCAGCCAAAGGATAAATTTTGGAACCGGGTGATGTTTCCGATCATGGATGTCAGAGGTAGGGTGATCGGCTTCGGCGGACGGGTGATGGGAGATGGTGAGCCGAAATATTTGAACTCGCCGGAAACCGAAATTTTTATTAAAAATCGGAATTTGTACGGTATTCATAAGGCCAAGCAGACAAAGGACGGTTCACTGCTGCTGTGTGAGGGGTATATGGATGTCATTGCCATGCACCAAGCCGGCTTTACCAATGCAGTAGCCAGTCTCGGTACGGCTCTCACCCAGGGACACGCAAGCCTGATGAAAAAATACGCCAAAGCGGTTTATTTGTTGTATGATAGTGACGGGGCCGGCGTGAAGGCCGCCCTACGGGCCATTCCGATTCTGAGAGATGCCGGACTGCTGGTTCGGGTGGTTGATATGCGACCCTATAAAGACCCGGACGAGTTGATCAAAGCAATCGGCGCCGATGGCTTACGGGAACGCCTGCAGGCTTCCTTAAGCAGCTTTTATTATGAAACAGATCATTTACAGGCCGAATACCGTATGGATGAGCCGGAGAGTCGGACCGCCTTTATTAAGGCATTAATGGAAAAGGTATTACAGCTTGAGGATGAGCTCGAACGTCAACAATACACCGAAGCGGTGTGCAAGCGTTACGGGATAGAGCAAAGCAGCTTTGTGCGGCTGCTGAAGCAAAAAGCCGCTGCCGGAGTGACGGTGCCGCAGACGGCCAATCTGGTGCGGCTGTCAAGGGAACAGAGAATCGAAGCCGGACTGAAGAAGTCACAGCGCTTATTGCTGACCTGGCTGGTGGAACAGCCGAAAATTTATGATTTTGTTAAACAGTATGTCAGCCCGGACGATTTTACCTATCCTTTATACCATCAGGTGGCTATCCGTCTGTATGAGCAGTTGGACAGTGACTGTCTGCGACCGGCGGCCATTCTGGATCATTACCAACAGAGTGAGCTGGCGGCAGAGGTCGCGGAGATTTTTCATACTTCTGTCGCCCTCGGCGCAGAGGGTGATAAAGATCGCGCCCTGCGGGAAACCGTCGTCAAAATTAAGGAAAACAGCCTGGATGTCAAACAGCAGGCCGGATTGTCGTTGCCCGAGCTACAGCAAATGATACTGCAAAAGAAACAATTGGAGGAGTTAAAAAAATGGTAAAAAATGAACAGTTGATCGAGTTGACCCCGGAGATTCTGTTGGAAAAGATGGGAGAGCTGCTGCGCTATGCAGCCGGTAAAAAAAATATCATTGAATATCATGAGATCAATGACTTCTTCAAAGGTATAAATTTAAAGGAAGAGGACATCGAAAAGGTCATTGAATTTCTGGAGGGGAACCATGTCGATATCATGCAGGTGAGCGTTGATTCCGATGATGACGATCTGGTGCTGCCGGAGCTTGACATGGAAATGGAGGATGAAGAAGAGATTGATCTGGAAGAGGTTGATCTGTCGATTCCGGACGGTGTCAGCATCGAAGACCCGGTGCGTATGTATTTAAAAGAGATCGGGAAGGTACCGCTCTTAAGCGGTGAAGAGGAGATCGAGCTGGCAAAGCGCATGGAAAAGGGTGATGAGATAGCCAAGAAGCGTCTGGCAGAAGCCAACCTGCGTCTGGTCGTCAGCATCGCTAAGCGCTATGTCGGTCGCGGTATGCTCTTTCTTGACCTGATCCAGGAAGGAAACCTCGGTCTGATTAAGGCGGTTGAAAAGTTTGATTACCGTAAGGGATATAAATTTTCAACCTATGCAACCTGGTGGATCCGGCAGGCTATTACCAGAGCGATCGCCGATCAGGCCAGAACCATTCGGATTCCGGTGCATATGGTGGAGACCATTAATAAACTGATTCGGATTTCCCGTCAGCTGCTGCAGGAGCTTGGCCGTGAGCCGAGCCCGGAGGAAATCGCCGCTGAGATGGGACAGCCGGTTGAGAAGGTGCGCGAGATCTTAAAGATTTCGCAGGAACCGGTATCCCTGGAAACCCCGATCGGTGAAGAGGAAGATAGTCATCTGGGTGATTTTATCCAGGATGACAACGTGCCGGTGCCGGTCGATGCGGCTGCTTTTACCTTATTAAAGGAAGAGCTTGCCAACGTGCTGGAAACACTGACCGAGCGTGAGCGAGAGGTGCTGGAACTGCGTTTTGGTCTAAAAGATGGTAAGGCCCGCACGCTGGAAGAGGTCGGCAAGGTCTTTAAGGTGACCCGCGAACGCATCCGCCAGATCGAGGCCAAGGCACTTAGGAAGCTGCGCAATCCGAGTCGCAGCAAGAAGTTAAAGGATTTCACGGAGTAAAGATGGTCAGTTTATCAAAACGTTTACAAATGGTGGCAGATTTAGCAGGTACCGGTCGGCAGCTGATCGATATCGGAACCGATCACGGCTATGTACCCTTGTATCTGGTAGAGAGCGGGCGTATGCAGACAGCCTTGGCTTGCGATGTCAGACCGGGGCCGTTGGCTCGGGCCGAATCTCATATCAGCCTGTACGGGTGTCAGGATCGGATCATTACCCGTTTATCGGACGGCCTGGAGCAGGTCAGTCGCCAGGAAGCACAGTCGTCTGTTATTGTGATGGCAGGCATGGGCGGTGCGCTGATACAACAGCTTATTGAAGCGCAGCTGCTGACGGCAATGGCCGCCGATCGACTGGTTTTACAGCCTCAGTCGGAGTGGTCGCAGCTTCGTGCGTTTCTGAAACGAATCGGCTTTGTGATTGAAGCGGAAGATTTGCTGGAAGAGGATGGTAAATGGTATCTGGCTCTCGCCGGTCAGTTGTCAGGCGATGCAGCCGCGGAAGCTGAAACGGACCCGGTGGCAGCCCGCTACGGACAGTATTTATTTACCCATCATCGTCAGACGTTGGCTGCCTATCTGGATAAAGAAGCGGCTGCGCTGGAGCAGGTGCTGACCCGGCTGCCATCGACGGCCGGTGAACGCCGAGCAGAAATCGCAGCACAGCTCTCGTTAAATCAGGCTGCAAGAAAGAAACTGGATATTTCAGTGCTGGACTGGCTGGAGCAGCGCTGGCCGCTGCGGTTTCAGGCCTCATGGGATAACTGCGGGCTGCTGCTGGGAGAGCGGAAGCGTCCGATTCGTCGAGTATTGGTGGCATTAGATGTGACAACGGCCGTAACCGAAGAAGCCATTCGTGAAGAGGTCGATCTGATATTGACCCATCATCCACTCATCTTTTCAGGGATAAAGCAGCTGACGGATGCACTGCCGAATACAGCAAAGATTTTACGATTGGCAGCCCACGGCATCAGCAGCTTTGCCATGCACACGAACTTTGACTGTATTGATATGGGACAGATCTGCTCAACAGCCCTGCCCCTAACGAAGGCGGAGCCTTTGGAGGTGATCGGCCGCGATGCGGCCGGCCGACCGTTTGGCTACGGACTGGTCGGTTGCTTACAGCAGCCTTTGACGGTCGGCCGGATCGCCGAATTACTCAAGCGGGACTACGGGTTGGAAAGTCTGCACCTGTTTGGACAGGCAGATCGCTTGATTGAGAGGGTGGCCATCCTGCCGGGCTCCGGTCGTCACAGCATTGAAGCAGCCATTGCGCAGGGAGCGCAATTATTCATCAGTGGCGATATCGGTCACCATGAGGGACTGGACAGTACGGAAGCCGGAATGACAGTGCTTGATGCCGGTCACTTCGGTCTGGAACAGCGTTTTATCGAATATGTCAGTCGGGAATTGCAGGAAGCCTTTCCTGAGCTGATTGTCATAACCACAACAGAGCAGGGGCCGATGTCCCTGGTATAGGAGGATGGAGTGAAACAGCAGATTCAAGTAACCGTGGGAAATCAGACAAGGAACTATCTTCTGGGCGTGTCTTTTGCTGAGATTGCCGCCGATTTTGAAACAGCTGCCGATGCGCCGATTATGTTGGCTGCCTCCGGCACGGGTCTGCATGAGCTCGGAAATCGACTTTTTGAAGATGCAGAGATCGAATTTTTGACCATGGCTTCAAGAGACGGCATGGCGGTTTATCAGCGCAGCATGACGCTGTTATTATTAAAAGCCATCGAAAATATCATTGACAGACCGGCCGCGCTGGCTGCCAGAGTGCATTTTTCGATCAGCAAGGGCTTGTATGTGACCCTGGAAACGCCGGTCGATGAGATATTACTGGGACGGATCACAGCCGAAATGAAACGTTTACAGGCTGCCTGTCTGCCGATCACCAAGCGTCTGGTTGACATTCATAAGGCAAGGGAGATCTTTAAGGAAAATGAGATGCCGGCCAAGGAAAGACTGTTCCTGTATAGGACGGAATCCTTTGTTCGTTTATATGAGCTGTCCGGTTATATTGATTATTTCTATGGCTATATGCTGCCGGATACCGGTAAGCTGACTTGCTTTTCCCTGCATCCCTATGACGAGGGCTTTGTATTACAGCTGCCGAGTCGGCTTAATCCGTCCGAGCTGCCGCCTTTCGAGCCGGCTGACAATGTTTTCAAGACTATGAAGGAGTCGCTTCGTGTCGGCCGCAGCGTCGGCATCGCTTCGGTGGCCGACTTAAATGAACAAATCTGTGGTGCGGATCTGCAGGGACTGATCCTCACCGGAGAGGCCTTACAGGATCGCAAGATTCATGCCATTGCCGGTGAGATTGCGGCCAATACGGAAAAAAAGATCGTGCTGATCGCCGGACCGTCCTCTTCAGGGAAGACAACTACCTCGCATCGTCTGGCCATTGCTTTGCAGACGCTGGGCTTGCGGCCGCACCCGATTGCTGCCGATAACTATTTTGTGGACCGCGAGCAAACCCCCTTGGATGCCGAGGGAAAATTGGACTTTGAATGTCTGGAGGCCATGGATCTGAAGCTGTTCCAGAGCCAGATGAAGTCACTGTTAAACGGTGAGACGGTTCAACTGCCGACGTTTAACTTTAAAGAAGGGCGCAAGGAATATAACGGACAGGTGCTGCAATTACAAAAGGGTGATGTTCTGATCATAGAAGGGATTCATTGTCTGAATCCGAAGCTGACAGCCGGGCTGCCGCAGGAAAGCATGTATAAGCTCTACATCAGTGCCCTTACGCAGTTGGGTGTCGATGAGCATAACCGCATTTCCACCACAGATACCAGACTGATCCGGCGGATCATCAGGGATGCAAGAACCAGGGGAACTTCGGCTGAGCAGACCATCTCCAGGTGGAGCTCGGTACGTCGCGGTGAAGAAAAGTATATATTCCCCTTTCAGCATGAGGCCGATCAGGTCATGAATACCAGTTTGATTTATGAGCTGGCAGTGGTTAAGACTTATATCATCCCGCTGTTATACGGTATCGACCGAAGCAAGCCGGAGTATTGGGAGGCGAAACGGCTGTTGAAGTTTTTAAGCTATGTGGTGCCGGTTTCCGGTGAAATGGTGCCGCGGGATTCTATATTGCGTGAATTTATCGGCGGAGGTTGCTTTGATATCTGAAAAATGCTATTATGGTACAAGCAAGTAAGACAGATGATCGCAGTCAACGGTCCGAAAGGTGTTGATTGAGGAAAGTCCGGGCTTCACAGGGCAGGGTGCCAGATAACGTCTGGTGGAGGCGACTCCAAGGCCAGTGCAACAGAAATATACCGCCCTCTCTTCGGAGAGAGTAAGGTTGGAAGGGCAGTGTAAGAGACTACCGCCCGAATGGTAACATTCGGGGCACATGTAAACCCCACTCGAAGCAAGACCGCAGAGGAACGTATAAGGCGGCCCGTCTGTTCCGAGTAGGTCGCTAAAGGCTGCCGGCGACGGCAGGCGTAGATAGATGATCATTTGATACATGACCCGGCTTATAGTCTTGCTTGCTCTAACCATGAGTCATATTTTATGATTCAAAAAATAGCTTTATGATCGATAGCATTGCTTGACAGCCGCGTCAAGCAGTGCTATATTTTATATGAAACATAAGCAAATTACTTATGATTACAAAAATATTAGCTAACAGTAGGAGGAAAAGTAATTGAGACTTTCAACAAGAGGCAGATATGGTCTGCGGGCTTTATTGGATCTGGCAGCCAATGAAGGCACGGAACCGGTATCCATCAAAAGCATCAGTAAAAGACAGGGTATTTCCGAGAGTTACCTGGCTCAACTATTTGCGAAATTAAAAAAATCCGGAATTATCAAGAGCGAACGCGGCGCCAACGGCGGGTATCGCATGTGTAAGGATGTAAAGGAAGTTTCAATCGGCGAAGTGTTGCGTTCCTTGGAGGGTAATATTGAGCCGGTCAACTGCCTGGCCTACGGTGAGCATCCGACCTGTAAGGTATATGATATCTGCTCCGGCCGTATCGTCTGGAAGCGGATCAATGACGCTGTAAATCATGCGGTCGACGGCATTATGTTGTCTGATATTGTGGAAGAGACAGTCGTTTATAATGAGGAATTATTAAAACGAAATGAGCCAATTGTCAGAGATTGCTGTAATTAAACAGTTCGGACAGCATTAGGAGGAAGCGATGAAGCAGTATGTATATTTAGACAACGCGGCCACGACCAAGACATCACCGCAGGTGGTGGAGGCCATGCTGCCGTATTTCGGTGAGATCTACGGAAATCCATCCAGTATTTATTCGATGTCGAGCGTGCCGCGAGAAGCAGTGGCCGCAGCCAGACATCAGCTGGCTTCCGTGATTGGAGCCAAGGATGAAGAAATTTATTTCACAGCCGGCGGCAGTGAATCCGATAACTGGGCCATCAAGGCAGCAGCCGAGGCCTATGCCCATAAGGGAAAACACATCATTACCAGTACCATCGAGCATCATGCTGTGCTGCATACCTGTGCACATCTGGAGAAGCAGGGGTACGAGGTGACCTATGTTCCGGTTGACCGGGACGGCCTGGTGGATCCGCAGGCTGTGGAGGCTGCTATCCGACCGGATACCATCCTGATTTCAATCATGTTTGCGAACAATGAGATCGGGACATTACAGCCGATCGCCGAGATCGGTGCCATCGCCAAAGCGCACGGTGTTTTATTTCATACGGATGCGGTGCAGGCCTTCGCCCAGGTGCCGATTCAGGTGGATGACTGCCATATCGACATGCTGAGCCTGTCCGGTCATAAGCTGCACGGACCGAAGGGCGTCGGCGCCCTGTACATCCGTAAGGGTGTGAAGATTCGTTCCTTTATCGACGGCGGTGCGCAGGAGAGAAAACGTCGGGCCGGAACGGAGAACGTACCGGGCATCGTCGGTCTCGGAGAAGCGGTGCGTCTGGCGGCCGAATCCATGTCGGCCAGAGCCGAACAGGAAACGTCGCTTCGTGATTACCTGATGGACAAGATGACCTCGAGAATCAAATACTGCTGGGTGAACGGCAGCCGCGAGCGTCGTTTACCGAATAATGCAAACTTCGGCTTTGACTTTATTGAGGGCGAATCTATGTTGATTATGCTTGACCAGGTCGGAATAGCTGCTTCCAGCGGCTCCGCCTGCACCTCGGGCAGTCTGGATCCGTCGCATGTGTTACTGGCCATCGGTCTGCCGCATGAAAAGGCTCACGGCTCCCTGCGCCTGACCTTGAGCGAAGAGACTACCAAGGCGGATATTGACTATGTGGTTGAGCATGTTGCTCGCATCGTGGAACGTTTGCGCGCCATGTCACCCCTATATGAGGATTTTTTAAAGAAACACCGGCATTAGAAAAAGGCCTGGCGCTCGGATGCTCTGCCGGAGCATTTAAGCGGGTCGGCTTTTGTATATAGAATGGAGAATCAGTGTATGTATTCAGAAAAAGTAATGGATCATTTTGAACATCCCAGAAATATGGGTGAGATCGAAAATGCCAGCGGTGTCGGCACCGTCGGAAACGCCAAGTGTGGCGATATCATGCGGATCTATCTGGATATCGACGATGACGGCATCATCCGGGATGTAAAATTTAAGACCTATGGCTGCGGTGCGGCCGTAGCCACCAGCAGTATGGCGACCGAGCTGGTCAAGGGCAAGTCGATCAATGAGGCTTTATTGATCACCAATAAGGCGGTAATGGAAGCGCTTGACGGTCTGCCGCCGGTGAAGGTGCATTGTTCCTTGTTGGCCGAGGAAGCGATTCATGCCGCGCTGTGGGATTATGCTGAGAAAAAGGGAATCCGGATCGAAGGGTTAGAGCAGCCGAAGAGCGATATCTCCGAGCATGAAGATGAGGAAGAATATTAAAATAAGATGGATAAAAAGAAGGTAGTGGTAGGTATGTCAGGCGGTGTCGATTCATCGGTGGCTGCCTACCTTTTGAAAGAAGCGGGATACGATGTGATCGGCGTGACCATGCAGATCTGGCAGGATGAAGACCTTGAGACCCAATCGGCCAATGGCGGCTGCTGCGGTCTGTCGGCCGTTGATGATGCCAGACGGGTAGCGGCGGCCCTCGATATCCCGTATTATGTTATGAACTTTAAACATGATTTTAAAGAGAAGGTGATCGACTACTTTATCGACGAGTATGAACACGGCCGCACCCCAAATCCCTGTATCGCCTGCAACCGTTATGTGAAGTGGGAATCCTTGCTGCGGCGCAGTCTGCTGATCGGTGCGGACTATATCGCCACCGGTCATTATGCCCGCGTCGATCAGCTTTCGAACGGCCGCTACGCCATCCGTAACAGCGTGACGGCGAAAAAGGATCAAACGTATGCCCTGTACAATCTGACTCAGGAGCAGCTGTCAAGAACTCTGATGCCGGTCGGCGATTATACGAAGGAAGAGATCCGAGCCATCGCCGAGCGCATCGGTTTGGTTCGGGTGGCGAATAAGCCGGACAGTCAGGAAATCTGTTTTGTGCCGGACAATGACTATGCCGGTTATATCGCGGCCAACAGTGATCTGCCGATCGTCCCGGGCAACTTTGTGTCGGTGAACGGACAGATACTCGGTCAGCATAAAGGTATAATTCATTATACGGTCGGGCAGAGAAAAGGCCTCGGTCTGTCGCTCGGCATGCCGGCCTTTGTGGTGGAGCTGCGGCCGGAAAGCAATGAGGTAGTGATCGGCACCGATCAGGATGTCTTTTCAGATCATCTGTATTGCGATCGACTGAACTTTATGGGGATGGCTGATCTGCCCGAGCCGCGGGAAGTGATGGCGAAGATCCGCTATAATCATAGCGGCAGTCCCTGTCGCATCAGTCTGGTCGGTGAGGATCTGATTCGCTGTGATTTCTCTGAAGCGGTGAGAGCGGTCACCCCGGGACAGGCAGTTGTCTTTTATGAAGGCGAGCATGTCCTTGGCGGCGGCACCATTATCCGAGAACCGAAAGGAGATGTATGAAACGATTAATAGGCTATTACAGGCCGTATGCGGCGGCCTTTTTTGCTGATTTGGCCTGTGCCTTTACCATCTCAGCTATTGACATCGCCTTTCCCCTGATTTTGCACTATTGTTTGTATACGTTGTTTCGGGCAGGTCCTGCGGCGGTGCTTTCCGGTCTGTGGGTAGTGGCTGTCAGTCTGTTTGCTTTGTACACGGTCAGAGCATTTTGCCGATATTATGTATCGGCTCAGGGACACATCATGGGAGCGAAGATGGAGGCTGATATGCGCAGCGACCTCTTTCATCAATACCAGCGACTGTCGTTTTCGTATTACGATAAAAACAATACAGGGGTGATGATGTCACGTGTGGTTTCTGACCTGTTTGATATCAGTGAGTTTGCTCATCACGGCCCGGAGAATCTGTTTATCTCGCTGATTAAGATCATCGGCTCCTTTACCATCATGATGATCCTGTATTGGCCGTTGGCGCTGATTTTATTGGGCATCACCCTGCTGATGCTGGCCTTCAGCCTGACTCAGAATAAAACCATGCGAGCCACCTTTCGTGACAATCGCCGGAAGATCGGTGCGGTCAATGCCAGCTTACAGGATTCGCTGGGCGGTATTAGAGTGGTCCAGTCCTTTGGAAACTCGGACATCGAGGTAGAGAAATTTGAAACCAGCAATCAGGCCTTCTTAAATTCAAAAAAACGAAATTACTATGCCATGGGTCGCTTCCACAGTGGCAATAACTTTTTCCAAGGCCTGCTTTACGTAACGCTGGTGCTGGCCGGCGGGCTGTTTGTGGCCCGCGGAAATTTGGCGCCGGCCACCCTGGCCACCTTTGCCCTGTACATCAATGTCTTCGTTTCGCCGATCGAGCTGCTGGTCGAGCTGACTGAGATGGTACAAAAGGGCATGTCCGGCTTTGCCCGCTTTGCAGAAGTGATGGAGCAGATTCCGGAGATCAAAGATGGTCCGCAGGCGCGTGATATCGGCCCGATGCAGGGGGCGGTCAGCTTTCGGGATGTTTCCTTTCGTTATGAAGAGGAAGAGAAGGTCTTACACCACATCAGCTTTGATATCGAGCCCGGTACTAAGCTGGCGCTGGTCGGCCCGTCCGGCGGCGGTAAATCTACTGTTTGCTCGCTGATCTCGCGATTTTATGATGTGTCAGAGGGAAGTGTGTTGATTGACGGTCATGATGTACGGGACTATACCTTGCGCTCTTTGCGTGCCGGCATCGGTCTGGTACAGCAGGAGGTCTACCTGTTTAACGGAACGATCGCGGAAAACATCGGTTACGGAAAACCGGGCGCCCCAATCGAGGAGATCACGGCAGCGGCCAAGCAGGCCAATATCCATGACTTCGTTATGACTCTGCCGGATGGCTACGACACTCGGGTCGGCGAGCGCGGCGCCAGACTGTCGGGCGGGCAGAAGCAGCGCATTTCGATCGCCAGGGTTTTCTTAAAAAACCCGAAGATCCTGATCCTTGACGAAGCCACCTCGGCTTTGGATAATGAAAGCGAGCGCATCATTCAGGAAGCCCTGGAGACCTTGAGCATCGGCCGAACATGTATCACCATTGCCCATAGACTGAGTACCATCCGGCATTCCGACCGCATTCTGGTGATCGATGACGGTTATCTGCGTGAAAGCGGCAGTCATGCCGAGCTGCTGCGTCAAAACGGGATCTATGCCAAATATCACCAACTGCAGCTGGAAGAGTCAGTATTGATGCCGGAGTACGGGGAAAATAGACATAAATCAGAATGTGATTTTGTTAAAAATGAAGAAAATATATAAAATAGGACAGGTGTCCTACAAATAAATGCGCATTATGCTATAATTTTTTTAGAATTTTGGTATTATTTTAAGTATTATGTAACTGTCAACCGGTTGGCCGATCCAAGTCGAGGGGCTGAGGGCCGACCCGGACAAATGAAGAAGAGAGGAAAGCCAATGAAACATCTAAAGAAATTGTTAGCGTTATCTTTGGTGCTGGGCCTGACGCTGACACCGGTCAGTCATGTGTTTGTTGTCAATCAGCCGGCCTATGTGAGAGCGGAAGCGAAGACGGCACAGGAGATCAAAACCACCATATTGTCCGTTCATCCGAAGTATGGCAATGCGACCATCGCCATAGCTCCGAGTGAGATGCACGATAAGGGTTATCAAATCGGCGATATGATCTATCTGGATATCAACGGCCATAAGCTGGAGATGCCGTTTGTGACCAACTTCAGTGATGTCGATCACGGCAGTCTGGTACTGGTGGAATCGGCCAAGAAGGATAAGCCGGAAGAGAAGGAGCTGATCGCCGCTATCAATATGGGTAACTTTTCCAAGGCCTACCATGCCGAGGGAAAGGAGTTGGTGGAAGTCGGCAATGAGGTGACCATCACCTTAAAAGAGGCTGGTGCCTATAAAGAGGAATATGAGATCCGCCATCTGGTGAGAACCAATGATATTGCGGATTATAATAATGATCCGGTTGTGTTCGCAAACTTCAGAGCGGTACCGACATCCGGTTTGAAGCCGGGCATCCTGTACAGAAGCTCAAACCCGATCAACAATGAGATTTTCAGAGCCAAATATGCCGATGCACTGGTGAAGGAAGCCGGGGTGAAGACAGTTTTGAACCTGGCGGATACAGCCGAGCAGATCAATGAATACGCAGCCAAGGCAGACTTTGCCTCTCCATACTACAAAGGCCTGTTTGATAACGGTAGTGTGAAGCCGCTCAGCATGGGTGTTGATGTGGCAGCACCGGAATTTGGTCAGAAGCTGGCAGAAGGACTGAAATTTTTGGTCGGTCAGCCGGGACCGTATCTGGTACATTGTACTGAAGGAAAGGATAGAGCCGGTTTTGTGTCGGCTGTTCTGTCATCCCTGATGGGCGCCTCCCTGGATGAGGTTGTGGCCGACTATATGACCACGTACGAAAACTACTATCATGTAGAGAAGGGATCGACCAAATATAATAAGATCGCCGAGTCAAATATCAAGACTTCATTGAAAACTGTGATGGCTGGACTGGATAAGTCGGCCGATCTGACCGGGATCGACCTGGCAGCGGCAGCGACTGCCTATCTGCAAAGAATCGGTCTGACGGATGAAGAGATCACCAAGTTGAAATTTGCCCTGTCAGCGAACAGCGGCACGGTGACAGCTATTGAAAAATACGGCCACGCCATGTCGGATATCAAGGTAGAGGATCTGAAGAAGGCCGGATTTGCCTTCGGTGACATGGTAACCATCACCTTTGATAACGGCTTCACCCTGGATGCACCGTTCGTAGACGGCTATTTTGTGGAAAAGGGCGCCTATCTGTTGAGAGCGTATCCGGGCGATGAAACGGTAGCTGTCTGCATCAACTATGGTAAGTTTAATGAAAAGGCCAATGTGGCAGTCGGCAATCGCTTCACCGTCAAGCTGAAAGAAAAAGGCGGCTTTATGGATGAATATTTGAAGAGACATCTGATCAGAACCAATGAGAGGAAGGACTATGCTTCAGATGCCGTCTTCGCCAACTTCAGAAACATCAGATTGGGTAGAACGAAAGAGAATACGTTATTCAGAAGCTCCAGCCCGATCGACAATAAGTATAAAAGAGCAGCCTTTGCCGATCGTTTGTTAGGCGAGGCCGGTGTCAGAACCATCGTTGATATGGCGGATTCCAAGGAGAAGATTGAAGAACTGCTGAAAGCAGAGGACTTTCATTCGCCGAATTTCAAGAAGGCCTATGAAGAAGGCAGAGTGTTGGCATTGAACCTCGGCCTGGCTTATGAGAGCCCGGAGTTTAAGGCCGGCGTGATCAAGGGGCTGCAGTTTATGGCTGCGAATGAGGGACCGTATCTGTTTCACTGTATCGAAGGAAAGGACAGAACCGGGTTTATGGGCGCCCTGTTAAATGCTTTTATGGGGGCTTCCTTAGAGGAGATCGGCGTTGACTATATGCAGTCCTACGAGAACTTCTACGGTGTTTCCAAAGAAAAGGATGCCAAGCAATATGCTTTGATTCTGGAGGATGTGTATGGTATGTTGAAGTACATCACCGGTGAGATGGATCTGTCAAAGGTTAATTTAAAGGAAAAGGTAACCGCGTATATGCTGTCCGGAGGCATGACGGAAGCTGAGATAGCACAGCTGGGCAAAAATCTTGGAGAGTCGGAGGTGATCACTCCGGAACCGAATGATCCGGCCCCGGAACTGAAGATTACCTCCGGAACCACGCCGGTATATGTGATCGGTGGAGAAATACCGACCATCATCTGTAATGGTGATTTTGACAAATTGACCGCCATCTTGTTTGACGGTGTTCGTGTGGCTGATGGAGATATGAAGCTGGAAAAGGGAAGTACCAGGCTGACCTTTACCAAGGCCTTTCTGGATCGTCAGAAGCCGGGCACCCATAAGGTGACCTTTGTTTACGGCGAGGATTCCGTGACTGTGGATTTAAAGATCGCAGCCAAGAGCGCGCAGCCGAAAAGACAGTCGCCGAAGACCGGTGACGGCAGTCTGCATGGGGCTTATCTGGCCCTGATGCTGCTGACTGTCGTTGTGGCTCCGACCGCCTACGGTTTCAAAAAGAAATATCACAAATAAGGGAAGGTGGAAACCTTCATACAGAAAAAGCCCCGCAGACCTGCGGGGCTTTTTCTGTATGAAGCGGAAAGCGGGTTATCTCCCGGAGAGATCCTTATATTCGCGGTGCTTTGCTACGCTTTTATAAGCCGGACGAATAATCTTGCCGCCGTTGATCAGCTCTTCGATACGGTGAGCACTCCAGCCGACGATACGGGCGATGGCGAAGATCGGTGTGAACAGCTCGTTTGGCAGATCCAGCATACTGTAAACCAGACCGCTGTAGAAGTCGATATTGGCACTGACACCCTTATAGATCCTGCGCTCTTCGCCAATGATCCGGGGAGCCAGTGTTTCAACCATGCTATAGAGATAGAATTCATCCATCCGGTTCTTTTCGCGGCTTAAAACCTCGACGAAGGATTTCATGACTTCGGCACGCGGGTCGGAGATGGAGTAAACGGCATGACCCATACCATAAATCAGACCGGCCTGATCAAAGGCCTGCTTGTGTAACAGGGCCCGCAGATAATCACCGACTTCCTGCTCGCTGGTCCAGTCCGAGACATTCTTTTTCATATCCTCAAACATCTGGGCCACTTTGATATTAGCGCCGCCGTGCTTCGGCCCCTTTAAGGAACCGAGGGAAGCGGCTACAGCCGAATAGGTATCGGTGCCGGAGGAGGTGACTACATGATTGGTAAAGGTCGAGTTATTACCGCCGCCGTGCTCCATATGCAGTACCAGTGCGATATCCAGTATCTTGGCTTCGGAGCGGGAGAACTTTTTGTCCGGACGCAGCAGCCGCAGGATGTTTTCGGCGGTTGACAGCTCAGGCCTCGGAGCATGGATAATCAGGCTCTTATCATGATAAAAATGGCGGTAGCCCTGGTAGGCATAGACAGCCAGACGCGGAAACTGACCGATCAGGTTGATGCTTTGACGAAGTACATTTTCCACCGATGTGTCCTCGGCTTTATCATCAAAGGAGTAGAGGGTGAGGACTGCTCTGGCCAGTGCGTTCATCATGTCCTTGCTCGGTGCATTCAGGATATTATCACGGGTAAAGCCGTCCGGCAATTCACGGCCAGCCGCCAGCAGCTCCTTGAATTGTGCCAGCTCGGCAGCGTTTGGCAGCTTGTTGAACAGTAATAGGTAGGTAACTTCCTCAAAGCCGAAATCATCACGCTCGATAAAGCCCTGCACCAGATCCTTGATGTTATATCCGCGATAGTACAGACGACCCGGGCATGGCACATACTCACTATCGACGATGGAGTGTGAAGTAACCTCCGAGATATCGGTCAGACCGGTCAATACACCGGAGCCGCTGATATCACGCAGTCCGCGCTTGACTTCGTAGCGGGTATAGAGCTCGGGGTCAATTCTGGTCGTCCCGGAGATGCCGGCTGCATAATCGGCGATCGTGTCGAGATATCTGTATTCGTCTTTCATATGGACCTCCTTTGTATATAATCATTTCAGGCTACGCATATATTATAATAATATAGCATAGAAGCATATTTATTGACAATGAACATTCTTAAGGAAAAGGTTGATGAAACATAATCTTTTGTTAGTTGTTGCTAAAGTTTGACTGAGACAAATTGTATTTTTTGCGTGGTCTTGGTTTGGATTCTATTGCATTTATGGAAAAACAATGAGATAATACAAAGGAAATTTTGATTATTAAGGAGGGTACACGATGTCAACAAAAGCATATTACAAGACCAGTGAAATCGGCGCCGGGAAGGTTGGGTTTCATAGAACCAGATCCATCATCGAGGCTGCTTTTTACGGTAACAATGTAGTAAAGGTCAACACCCTGAAGGAGGCTTATGAGCTTGCCAAAAATTCTCCGGGTACTATTGTGACCGATATGCCGGTGTACAGAGGCGAGGAGTTCGGTCTGGAAAAGGACGCGAAGGTACTGCTGTTCAATGACGGTTCTATCACCGGCCGCTATGCGGCTGCCAGAAGAATCGCCGGAGAGCCGGGTGTGAATTGTGACGAGCTGGACAAGATGGTCATGGATGCAGTTTATGATACCAGATGGCTGACCATGTATCATGCGGAAGTGTATGTTGGTCTGGACCCGGAATTTATGGTGAAGGCCCACCTGCTGATTCCGGAGGGTGAAGAAAACATCATGTACAACTGGATGCTGAACTTCCAGTATATGTCTTATGAGTATGTCAGAATGTACAGAGATTCCGTGCCGGTTGGCAACGGCAACGAACCGGACATCTACCTCTTCTCTAATCCGCAGTGGCCGGGAACCGATAAGCCGGGCTATGATCCGAAATGCTTGTGTTACTTTAATACCGAGCAGAACTGCGCGGCTGTCTTGGGCATGAAGTATTTCGGCGAGCATAAAAAAGGAACTCTGACCATGGCCTGGGCCATTGCCAATCGGAATGGATATGCTTCCTGCCACGGCGGTCAAAAGGAATATACCCTAAAGGACGGCCGCAAATATGTGGCATCTGTATTTGGTCTGTCCGGATCGGGAAAGTCGACCCTGACTCATGCCAAGCATGACAACAAATACGGCGTAACCGTGCTGCATGATGATGCCTTTATCATTAACACAGACACCTGTGCTTCCGTTGCCCTGGAACCGTCATATTTTGACAAAACTCAGGATTACCCGACCGGCTGCCCGGACAATCAGTATCTGATAACCGTACAGAATTGTTCGGCTACGTTGGATGAAGACGGTAAGGTCGTTCTGGTAACCGAGGACATTAGAAACGGCAACGGTCGTGCTATTAAGTCTAAGCTGTGGTCGCCGAATCGTGTGGATAAGATAGATGAGCCGGTCAATGCCATCTTTTGGATCATGAAAGATCCGACCATTCCGCCGGTTGTAAAATTAAAGGGGGCCGATCTGGCTTCCGTAATGGGCGCGACGCTGGCCACCAAGCGTTCCTCTGCCGAGAGACTGGCTGAGGGGGTTGATCCGAATGCTCTGGTCGTAGTGCCGTATGCCAATCCGTTCAGAACTTATCCGCTGGCGCATGACTTTGATAAGTTCAGAAAGCTGGTGGCTGAAAAGAATGTAGACTGCTATATCATCAATACCGGTGATTTCATGGGTAAGAAGGTGCAGCCGAAGGATACCCTGGGTATTTTGGAGGCCATCGTGGACGGAACTGCCAAGTTTGAGAAGTGGGGACCGTTTGAAGATATCGAGATCTTTAATTGGGAAGGCTTTGTTCCGGACCTGACAGATGAAGCCTATGTTGAACAGTTAAAGGCCAGAATGCAGGATCGCCTGGACTTTGTTCGTTCCAGAGATGAGTTCAAGGGCGGCTATGATAAGCTGCCGGCTGAGGCGTTGGCTGCTATTCAAAGAGTAGTCGATCAGTTGGCATAAGCGGTAAAAAGTTGATCAAAGAGGCTGTCGCAAACATGACAGCCTCTTTTTACATTCTCGGGAGGAAAGGAGCTGGAGAGCGGAATGGGGACGGCTGAGGAAGCGGTTTTAATATTGGATGAATATCGGATGGCAGGCGGGAAGAAGCTGCGTCTCGGTTATACCACCGGCTCCTGCGCGGCTGCCGCAGCCAAGGCGGCTGCCTATATGCTGTTGTCAGGAGAGGGGATCAAGGAGGTTCGACTGATGACGCCGAAGGGAATCGAATTACAGTTGCCGCTGGTCGATATCGACAGACGGCCGGAGGCGGTCAGCTGTGCTGTTATTAAGGACAGCGGTGATGATCCGGATGTGACCGATCGGGTGCGGGTTTATGCAACGGTAGAGCGCTTGCCGCAAACGGTTTCCGGTGCTGACCGTTCACCGGTGATGATCGATGGCGGTGAAGGAATCGGGCGGGTAACGCAGGCCGGTCTCGATCAACCGGTCGGAGCGGCAGCCATAAATCGGATTCCCAGGCAGATGATTAAAGAAGAAGTGCAGGAGATGCGAGAGCGCTTCGGTGAAGAGTATGATCTGAAGGTGATCATTTCGGTACCGCAGGGGAGAGAACTGGCCGCACGCACGTTTAATCCAAGACTCGGCATCAACGGCGGAATTTCCATTCTGGGAACCAGCGGAATCATTGAACCGATGAGTGAAAAAGCGTTAGTCGATACTATAAGGACCGAGATCAGGCAGCAGGCATTACTGGGCAATCGGCGACTATTGATGACGCCGGGCAATTACGGACAGCAGTTTTTGCGCGAGCGCGGGATTGATCTGGAGCGAGCCATAAAATTCAGTAATTATGTCGGCGAGGCTGTCGATCTGGCTCTTGCGTATGAAATTAAAGAGATCGAGATCGCAGCCCATATCGGAAAATTTATCAAAGTGGCCGGTGGAATCATGAATACCCATTCGGCCTGGGCAGACAGCCGGGCGGAGATTATGACGGCTTTGGCCCTGCGGGCCGGCGCGTCAACTGAGCAACTGCAGTGCATTGCCGACTCATTGACCACAGAAGAGGCTCTGGACTATGTATTTGCCGACCGACTTGTCGGAGAATGTACCATCAAACTGGTTTTGGAGCGGGTGTTATTTTACCTGGAGAAGCGCAGCCGCGGCAGCATCCGTTTTTGTGTCACCATCTTTTCAAACCGCCGCGGGGAATTAGGACAGATAAGGAGCGAAGGCTATGGCGAATAAAGGGATCTTATACGGAATCGGCGTCGGACCGGGGGATCCGGAGCTGCTGACACTGAAAGCGGTCAGACTGTTGCGGGAGTCGGATGTCATTGCCGCAGTGGAAAACGCCGGTTCTGAGAGTGTTGCTCTACGCATCGCACTGCAGGCCGTGCCGGAGATCGCTGATAAAGAAACGATCTTTTTACACACACCGATGGTGAAGGAGCAAGCAGTGGTACAGGCTGCACATCGGCAGGGGACCGAGAGGCTGGCGGCGCTGCTTGATCAGGGAAAGACGATCGCTTTTGTGACCCTGGGAGATGCGACCATTTATTCAACCTATTTATATTATCAGAAACGATTGACAAAGCTGGGCTACCGAACCCGGAGCATCAGCGGAATCCCGTCATTTTGCTCGATTGCAGCTGCGCTTGGTATCAGTTTGGCAGAGAACCGGGAGAGTCTGGTGATCCATCCGGCCACCTATCAGCTGCAGCCGGCCGGGGACGGATTGGCGGAAGAGGAAGGCGACAGAAAAACGGATCATAAAGCGGTCAGGCAGACCATAGTTTATATGAAAGCCGGTACCAAGCTGAAGCAAATTAAAGATAGGCATCCGGATGCTGAGCTATGGATGATTGAAAATGACGGTCTGCCGGGTGAAAGACGGTTTTTCGGTCGAGATGAGCTGCCGGATAAGGCCGGTTATTACACTGTGGTGATCGTAAAGGAAGGAAAGAGGGAATGATCTATTTTGTTGGTGCCGGGAGTGGTGCGGAAGATTTGATAACGGTAAGGGGAGCCAGACTGTTGGAGCGGGCGGATGTGATTATCTATGCCGGTTCTTTGGTGAATCCGGCTCTGCTGTCTTATGCCGGGGAAGGAACGGCCGTTCATGACAGCGCCCGCCTGACCCTGGAAGAGGTGATCGCCCTGATGACGCAGGCAGAGCGGGCCGGTCTGACGACAGTTCGTCTGCACACCGGCGATCCCTGCTTATACGGGGCCATCCGAGAGCAGATGGACGCCTTGGATGAGCTTGGCATTCCTTATCAGAGCTGTCCCGGTGTCAGTTCCTTTTGTGCGGCCGCATCGGCGCTGTCTATGGAGTATACCCTGCCCGGTATAACGCAGTCGGTCATCATTACCAGAATGGAAGGGCGCACATCGGTGCCGGAAATGGAAAGGCTGCGGCTTTTGGCAGCCCACCATACATCCATGGTGATTTTCTTGAGCGCCGGCTTGCTGGAAGGTGTGACTGCGGAATTATTGGCAGGCGGGCTGTCGATCGATACACCGGCCGCCATCGTATATAAGGCCAGCTGGCCGGATGAAAAAACAGTGATCTGTACGGTGGGCAGTCTGGCGCAGACAGCAGCCGAACAGAAGATTTCAAAAACAGCCCTGATCATCATCGGAGAAGCTGTTAAACAAAGCGGTTACGAGCGGTCAAAGCTCTATGATCCGAGTTTTACTACTGAATTTAGAAGGGGGACTGAGGTGTGAAACTGGCAATGATCAGCTTTACAAAATGGGGTGATGAATTAAATATCCTGTTGCGGGATAGATTTATTCAAGAGCATCCCATGGCAGAGGTGCAGGCCTTCAGCAAATGCTCGTTGTCTGAGCAAGAAAGCTTACTGCCGGTGCCGGACGACCTGCAGACCTGGACAGGGGAGCGCTTTGGTGAAGTGGATGCCATCCTGTTTATCGGCGCAACCGGTATCGCTGTGCGGGCCATCAGTCCTTTTGTAGCAGCTAAAACCAGTGATCCGGCCATCCTTGTGGTGGGAGACCGCGGTCAATATATGATTTCGCTACTGGCCGGTCATCTGGGCGGAGCCAATGATCTGGCCATCGAATTGGCAGCGTATATAGATGCCTTGCCGGTGATTACCACCGCTACGGATAATCATCATAAATTTGCGGTCGATATCTTTGCCAGGGATAACCATCTGAAGATCAAGGATATGACCTTGGCGAAGTATATATCGGTTGAGGTGCTGCATGAGCATCCGGTTTGTTTATATACAGATATGAGGATGGAGCCGGCAGTGCCGGCTGAGGTCATTTGCCGCCCGCTGTCGGAACTCAATGAGTCGGCCGGTCTGTGTATGATCGTTTCAGATCGGAAGCTGAATAATCGACCGATCAAGGGGTTGCAGTTGGTACCGCGTGATCTGATAATCGGCATCGGTTGTCGGCGCGGCACCTTTCGTGAAGATATTGAGTTGGCCGTTTTTGACAGTCTGCGGGTATTGGGTTTGCGGACCGAAGCCATCGAACGAGTCGTCAGCATTGACCTGAAAGCAGCTGAACCGGGCTTGCTGCAGTTTGCCGGGCAGCACGGCCTGACCTTTGAAACCTACTCGGCAGAACGTCTGTTGGCTGCTAAGGGAGAATTTCACGGTTCCGAATTTGTCAAACAGACAACAGGAGTCGATAATGTCTGTGAACGCTCGGTTGCGGTGGCCATGGAGGCGGACGGCGGCGAGATTCTGAGGGAAAAGGCTGTTTATCAAGGCGTTACCATCTGTGTCGGTCGAAGGCATCGGATTTTGCATATGAGAAGGAGATAGGATGAATACACTGTATGTCGTGGGCTTTGGGCCGGGTAAAAAGGAATATATGACAGAGCAGGCGATCGCAGCTTTAGAACAGGCGGAAGTGATCGTCGGCTATACCACCTATGTAAATCTGATCAAGGAATACTTTCCGGGAAAGACCTATGAGGTGACGGCCATGCGTAAGGAGGTGGAACGCTGTCAGCAGGCGATCGATTTGGCGCAGGCCGGTAGGGATGTGGCCATGATCAGCAGCGGCGACAGTGGGATCTATGGTATGGCCGGCATCATTTATCAGCTGGCCGAAGGCAGGGATATCCGTATCGAAGTGGTGCCGGGCGTCACGGCGGCATCCATGGCGGCTGCGGTGCTCGGCGCCCCGCTGATGCATGACTTTGCCGTCATCAGCCTTAGTGATTTGATGACTCCGTTGGACTTGATCATGAAACGGGTGCGCTGCGCGGCTGCGGCCGATATGATTATCTGCCTGTACAATCCAAAGAGCAAGGGCCGACCGGATTATCTGGCGCAGGCGGCGTGCCTGATACTAGAGGAACAAAAAAAAGACCTTCCGGTCGGCATCGTCAGAAATGCCGGAAGGGAAGGTCAGGAGGTGCAGCTCACTACCCTATCTGCCATTGAAGAGGCGACAGTCGATATGCTTAGCATCGTAATCATCGGTAATTCCCGGACATATGTGCGTCATCGTCGGATGATCACGCCGCGCGGTTATCAGCTTTAATCCTGTATAAAGCCCTTGCCGATGATCTCGCTGGTATTAGTGATCATTATAAAGGCGGAGGGCTCAACTTCTTTAATGAAGCGGCGCAGCAGGATGGCGTTGTGACGACCCATGACCGTCAGGATGACATGCTTTTTCTGGTGACTGAAAGCTCCGGTGGCCCGATAAACGGTGGCCGTATGGCCGAGAGTATTCATGATGTAATTGCAGATCGGTTCCGGATCTTCGCAGATGATATTGAAATACTTGTTCAGTTTAATACTCTCCAGAATATTTCCGACCACAAAGGAACGCAGCACCAGACCGAGAGTTGAAAAGAGAGCGGTCTTGATGGGGAACACAAAAAATGATCCGAGTACGATAGAAGCATCGGCGATCAGTACGGCATTTCCGATTTGAACGCCGGTAATCCGGTTGAGCAGGGCGGCGATAATATCTGTTCCGCCGCCGGAGGCCTGCATATTAAAGAGCAGAGCGGCGCCGATGCCGGGCAGGGCGATGGCGAATACCATATTTAACAGCGGTTCGTCGGTCAGCGGAGTCGGGTTCGGAAGAAAACGGTCAAGAAAACTGATGGCACCGGACATGACTACAGTGACATAGGTCGTCATGACAGTAAAGCGTTTGCCCAGAAACAGTAAGCTTAAGAGCAATAATCCAAGGCTGAGGATCAGATTGACGGTACTGGGACGTAGCGGCAGCAGCTTTGACAGTACGACCGAGGCGCCGGCTACACCGCCGAAGTTAAAGTTTTCGGGGAAACGAAAGAAATAAATGCCGACGGCGGACAGCAGACTGCCGAAGGTCAGCCAGAAGGTCTTATTAAGGGTTCGTTGTATTGATATCGTTGGCATAGTAAACTCCTTTATCTCAGTATATAGCTACACTATCGGACAGATGACAGGAAAAGTCAAGAAGCGAGAAGGAAAAAATGAAAATGAAAAATAAAATCATAGAAGTTCGGCATGTATCGAAAATATTTGTCGCAAAACAAAAATATCCCGGTTTACGCGGGGCGATCAAGGGCTTGGTTTCCCGGAAAACGGTTGCTGCAACGGCTGTAGACGATATTTCGTTTGAAATTGCTAAGGGAGAGATCGTCGGCTATATCGGCAGCAACGGAGCCGGGAAATCTACCACCATCAAGATGATGACCGGGATTATTGCGCCGACGAAAGGAGAGTGTTTGATTGCCGGCATCGATCCGCGCCGTGAACGAATGAAGAACGCTGCTAATATCGGCGTCGTATTCGGACAGCGGACCCAGCTTTGGTGGGATTTGCCATTATCCGAGTCGTTTTCCATTTTAAAGGAAATTTATCAGGTAGAGGATGAGCAGTTTGAACAACGGATGCGCTATTTGAAGGAGCTGCTGGGCTTAGATGAGTTTTTCCGTCAGCCGGTGCGCACCCTGTCGCTCGGTCAGCGGATGCGGGCTGATTTCGCTGCAGCACTGCTACATCAGCCGAAGGTGTTGTTCCTGGATGAACCGACCATCGGTCTGGATGTGGTGGTAAAAACTCAGATCCGGGCTGCCATCAAAGAATTGAATGAGAAATATCATACGACGGTCATTCTGACGACCCACGATCTGGAGGATATCGAAGAGCTTTGTCAGCGCATCATCATCATTGACAAGGGAAAAAAGATTTATGACGGCAGACTGGCGCAGCTGAAGGAGCAGTACGGTAAATTCCGTCGTTTGACGGTTGAAGTGAAGCGGCTGGAAGAGATAGCGCACCTTACCGGAACCGGACTGGCGAAGCGTCTCGGAGTTCCGGAAAAGGCCTGTCTGACAGAGGTACTGCCGGCCGAAAAACAGCTTCGTCTGACATTTGATCGAAAGCTGGTACCGGTTCCGCAGGTGCTGGCTATTTTGGCGGCCGATGCAAAGGTGGTCGATATCAGCATTCAGGACGTCGAGCTTTCGGATATCATCCGTGAAATCTATGAGCATGGTTTGGGAGGAACAGATGAAGAGAAAGCTTAAAGTATATCTGCCGTTTTCAGTCAATGTATTCAAGACACAGCTGTCCTATCCGGCAGCCTTTTATGTGTTTATCCTGATCTCTTTGTTTGCCGTTTTTGTATCATATGCACTCTGGCGGGCCATTTATGCCGGCTCCGGAAGAGGTGTATTGGGCGGCTTTACTGAGACGGAAATGATTCGTTATATTTTTATGTCGTATGTGACAAATTCCATCGTGGCCGTTTCGATCATGGAAGACGTCGGTAGGGATGTGGTCCGCGGAGAGGTGGCCATATATCTGATTAAGCCGTTGGATTATCGGCTCAGTCTGATCGCCAAAGCGTTCGGCATGATGGTTTATCGTTTTTTGCTGCCCGGAATTTGGATCTGGATCGGGATAGAAGTGTACCTGATGAATGTGAAGGCGGCGGCAGTGATCACGCCCTCTGCGATTATCCTGTTTCCGGTCAGCTGCCTGCTCAGCTTTTTGATCTATGTGCTGTTTGATTTCTGTTTTGGAATGATCGCCTTTTATACCACCCATATTTTTGGTATGTATATGGTGAAAAATGCAGTGGTCGGCCTGCTCAGCGGCAGTCTGCTGCCACTGACCTTTTTTCCGCCGGTATTGCAGCAGATCCTTGGTTTGCTGCCGTTTTCCTCGATGGTGTATACACCTTTGATGCTGTATCTCGGGAAATTGAGCGGAGCAGAACTGCAGTCAGCCTTACTCAGACAGGTAATCTGGCTGGTGGTGCTGTATGGCCTTGGCAGTCTGATCTGGCGGAGGGTGACCGGACGCCTGGTGATACTGGGAGGATGATATTATGAAGAAACGAATGAGAAGCATAAGACGTTACGGTCGATTATACCGTATTTCAATTGCCGCTTTTTTTCAGAAGCTGATGCAGTCAAGGGTGGATTTTTTGCTGGGCTTAATCGGTTTTTTCCTGACTCAGCTGATGGGGATCCTGTTTATTTATCTGGTTTTCCGGCAGATCCCCGATCTGTATGGCTGGTCTATGGAAGATTTGATCTTTATCTATGGCTTTGCGCAGTTGCCGCGAGGCCTGGATCATTTGTTGACCGATAACCTTTGGCTGCTGGCCTGGCGTTGGGTGCGGACAGGAGATTTTGATCGTTACTTACTGAGACCGGTCAATATCTTGTTTCAGATCATCAGCGAAACGATCCAACCGGACGCCATCGGCGAGCTGCTGCTCGGGATCGTCATCACTGTCCGAGCGGTCCGTCTGGGAGTTTTGAATCTCGGAGGAATCAAGGTGTTTTGGTTGTTTGCTTCGGTGCTGGCCGGCAGCCTGATCTATACCGGCATCAAGCTGTTGTTTTCGGCTCTGGCCTTTTGGTTAAAAACCAGCGGTCCGATATTACAGCTAGCCTATGAGGTGGCGGATTTTGCCAAATATCCGACACAGATCTACAGTCGATTGGTACGGGTGATCATCACCTGGGTGTTGCCGTTTGCGTTTGTGGCATTCCTGCCCGCCGCCTTTTTACTGGAGCGACAGGTGCCCATACTGGGGCATGATGTCGGAGCGGGAATAATCGGCCTGGAATGGCTGCTGGCACTGGGCATCTGCCTGACAGGGTATGCAGTCTTCCAACGCGGGATCGGACGCTATGAAAGCGCCGGAAATTAGAGCGTAAAACCCGGGAATTTAAAAACCATAACAGCTTTTCGCAAACGTTCATGAAAAATGATTGACGGATGCGGGGAAATATATCAAAATGGAAATAGTGAGACGAAACAATCATTTGCGCAAACAACTAAAATAAAACGGGAGGATATTATGAATATGACGAACAGAGCAGTTAATGCACTGCGTATTTTATCGGCTGATCAGGTACAGAAAGCAAATTCTGGACATCCTGGTCTGCCGCTCGGTGCCGCACCGGTGGTGTATACCTTATTCAATAGAATCATGAAAGATAATCCGGCTGACACGACTTGGAGAAACCGTGACCGCTTTATCTTATCGGCCGGTCATGGATCAACACTGCTGTATTCCATGCTGCATTTGGGAGGCTATGGTCTGGAGCTGGATGAGCTGAAAAATTTCAGACAGCTGGGGTCTAAGACCCCGGGACATCCGGAGTGGGGCTTGACTGCCGGAGTGGAGGCGACCACCGGACCGCTGGGCGCCGGTATGGCCATGGCTGTCGGTATGGCTATGGGCGAAAAACATCTGGCGGCTCGCTTTAATAAGCCGGAATTTAAATTGGTTGATCATTTCACCTATGTACTGGGTGGTGACGGCTGCATGATGGAAGGTATTTCATCAGAGGCATTTTCGTTGGCCGGCACTCTGGGGCTGTCAAAGCTGATCGTTTTATATGATTCGAACCGCATCAGCATCGAAGGCAGCACAGATATAGCCTTTACCGAAAATGTGCAGAAAAGGATGGAGGCTTTCGGTTTTCAGTTATTAGAAGTAAAAGACGGCAATGATGTTGATCAGATCGAAGCTGCCATCAGGGAGGCACAGGCAGATACGACCAGACCGTCCTTTATCACCGTGCATACTGAGATCGGCTACGGCTGTCCGGCTAAGCAGGGCAAGGCTTCTGCTCACGGCGAACCGCTGGGGGTGGAAAATGTAGCAGCTCTGCGTCAGACATTAGGCTGGGAAGAGCAGGAAAGCTTTGTGGTTCCGGCTGATATCTATGTTCATTATGAGGAAGCTGCCAGGGCCAAGCAGGCCGCTCAGACAGAGTGGGAAAAGCTTGCGGCTGCTTATGCGAAGGCTTATCCGCAGGATAATGCCGTCCTGGAAGCATTTTATGCCGGTGCAGACGCCGAGAAATTACTGGCTGATGAAACCTTCTGGGCGCCGACCGGAAAGGCAGAAGCCAGCCGAAATGTATCCGGTGACCTGCTGAACCTGCTAAAGGACAGCATGCCGGGACTGTTCGGCGGTTCGGCTGACCTGGCGCCGTCCAACAAGACCTACTTAAACGGCGCCGGAGATTTCAGCGCCGCTACCCCGGAAGGCAGAAATATTCACTTCGGTGTGCGGGAGATCGCCATGGCCGGTATGGCGAACGGTCTGGCGCTGTACGGAGGGTATCGCGCCTACTGTGCCACCTTCTTTGTATTCAGCGATTATATCAAACCGATGGCCAGACTGGCATCCATCATGGGACTGCCCGTGATCTACGTATTGACTCATGACAGCATAGGTGTCGGTGAGGACGGCGAGACCCATCAGCCGATCGAGCAGACTGCGCAGTTCAGAGCCATGCCGAATTGCCATGTGTTCCGGCCGGCCGATCGGGTAGAAACAGCCGCCGCCTGGTATGCGGCAGTGACCTCGAAGAGAACACCGACTGCCCTGCTGTTAAGCCGTCAAAATCTGCCGGCGTTGGAAGGAAGTTCTAAGGAAGCCTTGAAGGGCGGGTATATTCTGGAAGACAGCAGCAAGGAAGTGCCGGATGCCATCCTGATGGCCAGCGGCTCCGAAGTGGCTCTGGCGGTGGAAGCGAAGAAAACACTGGCAGCAGAGGGGATCGATGTGCGAGTGGTCAGCATGCCTTGTATGGATATTTTTGAAGAACAGGCTGACGAGTATAAGGAAGCGGTTCTGCCGAAGGCAGTCAGAAATCGTGTGGCAGTGGAAGCGTTGACATCCATCTCCTGGGGACGTTATGTCGGTCTGGACGGCCGTTATGTGACACTGGACCGTTTCGGAGCATCGGCGCCGGCCGACCAGTTGTTCAAAAAGTTTGGCATTACTGCCGCTGCGGTGGCGGCAGCCGTTAAGGAAATGCTGTAAGCTTCTGTACGTCGGAGTACAGCCGAATAACCGGCAATACATGTAATACAAACAGAAAAACGATTAAGCGCGGGCTTAGTCGTTTTTCTGCGTACACAAGGAGAAGAACATGAGTATCTTAGAAGTAGAACACCTGACGCATGGTTTTGGTGATCGGGCGATTTTTGACGATGTATCATTTCGTCTGTTAAAAGGGGAGCACATCGGTCTGGTCGGAGCCAACGGCGAGGGAAAATCAACCTTTATGGATATCATCACCGGTAAACTGCAGCCGGATGAAGGGAAAGTGACCTGGTCAAAACATGTTCACGCCGGGTATCTCGATCAGCACAGTGTGCTGACTGCCGGTCTGACGGTGCGTGATGTTTTAAAGCAGGCCTTTGATCCGATTTATGCACTGGAACAGGAGATGAATGATATCTACGCCGAACTGGGAAATGTCACGGATGAACGGGAGATGAACCGCATGCTGGAGGAGGCCGGTTTACTCCAGGATATGCTGGCGGCCCATGACTTTTATACTATTGACGCTAAAGTTGAGGAAGTGGCCAGGGCTCTCGGTGTTATCGACTTCGGGTTAGACGCCGATGTCACAGAGCTGTCCGGCGGCCAGAGAACCAAGGTGCTGCTGGCTAAGCTGCTGCTTGAGAAACCGGACATCCTGTTGCTTGATGAGCCGACCAACTACCTGGATGAGGCTCATATCAACTGGCTGACGACATATCTGCAGGAATACGAGAATGCCTTTATTCTGATCTCACATGACATTCCGTTTTTGAATAAGGTCATTAATCTGGTTTATCATATGCACCGGCAGAAGCTGGAGCGGTATGTTGGTGATTATGATAAGTTCAGGGAGGTCTTCGCAGCGAAGAAAGCTCAGATGGAGGCGGCCTATGACAGACAGCAAAAGGAGATCGCTCAGCTGAAGGATTTTGTGACCCGTAATAAGGCCAGAGTAGCCACCAGAAACATGGCAATGTCCCGTCAAAAGAAGCTGGATAAAATGGAGCTGATAGAAAAAATTCATGAAAAACCGAAGCCGCAGTTTAACTTCCTAACCACCGGCGCACCGGCTCGTTATATCTTTCAGACCGAGGATCTGGTAATCGGTTATGACAGGCCGCTGTCGGCGCCGATCAATATGAAAATGGAGCGCGGACAGAAGATCGTCCTGACCGGGGCAAACGGTATCGGAAAAACGACTTTAATTAAAAGTCTTCTGGGGCTGATTAAACCGCTTTCCGGTCGCGCTGCCATGGGAGACTATATCAGTCTGGGGTATCTGGAGCAGGAGAATACAAAGGATAATCGGAACTCATGCATTGAGGAGATCTGGGAGACCTTTCCGTCCAGAAATCAGGCAGAGATCCGGGCCATGCTGGCCAAGTGCGGCCTGACCAATCAGCATATCGAAAGTCTGATACGGGTTTTATCCGGAGGCGAGCAGGTCAAAGTGCGTTTGTGCAAGATCCTGAATACCGAAACCAATGTGCTGGTGCTCGACGAGCCGACCAATCATTTAGATCAGGACGCCAAGGAAGAGCTGAGGCGGGCGCTGATTGCTTATCCCGGCAGTATTCTGATGGTTTGCCATGAACCGGACTTTTATCAGGGGCTTGCAACTGATATCATTGACTGTCAAAATTGGATGGTGCAAAATGCATAAGGTCATGCTATAATAGCGACAGTAAGTAAACCGAAAGGAAAAACAAGCATATGCGACGAGTGTTATTGAAATTAAGCGGTGAAGCATTGGCCGGAGAAAAAAAGACCGGCTTTGATGAGCAGACCGTTTTACGAGTGGCCCGTCAGGTCAAACAGGCGGCAGATGACGGTGTGCAGCTGGGCGTAGTGATCGGTGGTGGAAATTTTTGGCGGGGTCGGACCAGTGAAAACATGGAACGCTCCAAAGCGGATCAAATCGGTATGCTGGCCACGGTGATGAACTGTATCTATGTATCGGAGATGTTTCGTAGCGTAGGTTTGAAAACAGCTGTGTATACACCCTTTGTCTGCGGCAATGTGGCTAAGCTGTTTGTATTGGATGAGGTGGTGAAGGATTTAAATGATGGGGTGATCACCTTTTTTGCCGGCGGTACCGGTCATCCATATTTTTCAACCGATACCTCGACAGCCCTGCGGGCGATCGAGATCAGAGCGGATGAAATTCTGCTGGCCAAGTCGATAGACGGTGTATATGACAGTGATCCGGCCAAGAATCCGGAGGCTAAAAAATTTGATAGCATCTCCATTCAGGAAGTGGCCGATCGCCGATTACAGGTGGTGGATGGAACGGCGACCATTATGTGCATGGAAAATCGCATGCCGATGACGGTCTTTGCATTAGAAGAAGAAAACAGTATCGTATTAGCTCTGAAGGGTGAAGCGAACGGCACGAAGGTGACGATAGAGTAGGAGGAAGAGATGAGCGAATATACCAAACCATTTGAGGAAAAGATGGAAAAATCTTATCAGAATCTGTTGGAGGAGCTGGCAGATGTTCGAGCCGGCAGAGCCAATCCGCATATCGTAAATAAATTAAAGGTCAGCTATTACGGCTCCATGTCGCCGATCAGCCAGGTGGCCAATGTCACTGTTCCGGAGGCACGCATTATTCAAATCCAGCCCTGGGACAGCAGTCTGATCAAGGAGATCGAGAAAGCCATTCTGACATCGGATATCGGCATCAACCCGTCCAATGACGGAAAATTGATTCGTTTGATATTCCCGGAATTGACCGAAGAAAGACGTAAGCTGTTGGTAAAGGATATCAAGAAGAAGGGTGAGGATGCAAAGATTGCCATCCGTAACATTCGTCGCGATGCCAATGATCATATTAAAAAAATGGGCAAGCAGGAAGACTTATCCGAGGACAGTGTTCTGGATCTGGAGGACAGCATCCAGAAGAGTACGGATGCTTACATCAAGAAGATTGATAAAGCCGTTGAAGAGAAATCCAAAGACGTCATGACCGTATAATACGCTCTGCCTCATCGGTTCGATGGGGCAGACTTTTTATCGTTATGAAAAAATGGCAGCCGGCCGGCAAAGAAGAACAAAGATTGCTGCCGCCACAGCCTTAGATGAGGGAGAGTATGGAGCAGACACCGAGACATATTGCGATTATTTTGGATGGTAACGGCCGCTGGGCCAAGGCCAAGGGAATGCCGCGAAAGTACGGGCATTACCAGGGAAGTAAAAATTTGGAAAAAATGTGTGAATGGGTCTATGAACGCGGTGTACGTTATCTGACAGTTTATGCTTTTTCGACTGAGAACTGGAAACGGCCGCAGGCCGAAGTGGACACCCTGATGGAGCTGTTCCGGGATTATATGAAGACGGCCGCCAAGCGAGCCAATAAAAATAATATGCGTGTCATTTTTCTTGGAGATAAGCAGGGTCTGCCCGAAGATCTGCGCGAAAAAGCGCTCGAAGTTGAGGCGGATACGGCTGACAATGACGGTCTGACCTTTTGTGTTGCCATCAATTACGGTAGTCGGGACGAGATCCTTCGAGCTGCAAAGACCATTGCCGCACATGTGGCAAGCGGCGAACTGACAGTTGATGAAATCAATGAAACACTGTTTTCCGCCTGCCTGGACACGAAAGGCATTCCGGATCCGGATCTGCTGATTCGTACCAGCGGTGAGGAGCGTTTATCAAATTATCTGCTTTGGCAGCTGGCCTATACAGAATTTTATTTTACCAGTGTACACTGGCCGGATTTTAAAGAAAAACAGTTGGATGAGGCAATTGCTTCGTATCAAAACCGGAAACGGAAATTCGGAAAGGTGGAGGAAGTGTAAGCATGTTTTTAACAAGAGTAAAAAGCTCGGCTGTACTGGTGCTGGTGGTTGTTCCAACCCTGCTGTTGGGACATGAATGGCTGTATGTGCTGTTGTTTTGCGCAGCAGCCATCGGCTTATTGGAATTTTATAAAACGACAGGTGTCCAAACAGATGAGCATCTGATCATGGGGGCCATGGGGTATATGTCCGCGGCCACCTATTATCTGTTGCTGTATACCGGTATGAAGCAATATGGTCTGATGCTGATTCTGCTGTATCTGGTCGGTGTTTTGGCAGTCTTTGTCCTCATGTTTCCAAAGTATAGTGCTCAGCAGGTGTTTGCGGCGGTGATTGGCGTCGTTTATGTACCGGTTATGATGGGCTGCATTATTCAGCTGCGTGAGCTGCCTTACGGTATCTACCTGGTCTGGTTAATCTTTATCAGCTCCTGGATCACTGATTCCTGCGCTTATCTGGCCGGTCGGGCCTTTGGCCGCCATAAACTGGCGCCGATTCTCAGCCCGAAAAAGACCATTGAAGGAGCCGTCGGCGGTCTGTTGGGAGCCGGTCTGGTTGCTCTGATTTATGGTCTGGTACTGCAGTTCGGGGTACACATTACCCTGCCGGGCCGGTATCGGATTCCGATCGTGCTGGTGGTTTTGGTGGTCAGCGTGGTCGGCGGTGTCATCTCCATGCTGGGTGATCTGGCTGCTTCAGGCATTAAGCGTAACTATGATTGCAAGGATTACGGAAACCTGATTCCCGGTCACGGCGGTATTTTGGACCGTTTTGACAGCGTGATCTTTACCGCTCCGGTGATCTATTATTTATGCAGCTTTATCATGAAATAAACGGGTGATGAAAATGAGAATGATAAGTATTTTGGGCTCGACCGGATCGATCGGTACCCAAACTCTGCAAATCCTTGATGAACAGCAGGATATCCGGGTGGCGGCGCTGACCGCCCATTCGAATCGCCGCCTGCTGCTGCAACAGGTGCTGGCCTACCGACCGAAAGTGGCGGCCTTGTGGTCGCAGGAGGATGCTCTCTGGTTGGCAGAGAAACTGCGGGCGGCAGCGCAATCCGGCGACTGGACGGAGGCATATCAAGTCCAAGTTGAATACGGACACTCCGGTTTATGTAAGGCAGCCACTGTTTTGGAAGCAGATCTGGTGGTTACGGCGGTGGTCGGTATGATCGGTATTGAATCGACCCTTGCGGCCATCGAGGCAGGTAAGGATATTGCCCTGGCAAATAAAGAGACACTGGTTTGTGCCGGGCATTTGATTATGCCGCTGGCAAAGAAAAAACAGGTCAATATTTATCCGGTGGACAGTGAGCACAGCGCTATTTTCCAGGCCTTGCAGGGGAATGAAGAGAAACAGATCAGCCGTCTGCTGTTAACCGCTTCCGGCGGCCCGTTTCGCGGTCGGTGCACGGAGGAACTGAAGGCGGTAACGGTAGAGCAGGCGTTGGCGCATCCGAACTGGAGTATGGGGCGTAAGATTTCCATTGACTCCGCCACATTGGTCAATAAAGGCTTGGAGTTGATCGAAGCGGTACATTTGTTCGGTGTGACACCGGAGCAAATTCAGGTGGTGGTACAGCCGGAAAGCATCATTCATTCGATGGTGGAATATACGGACGGCAGCGTGATTGCACAGCTCGGCACTCCGGATATGCGGATTCCGATCTCTTATGCTTTATATCGTAAGGAACGTAAGGAATTATCCGGGCGTCGGCTGGATTTCTGGCAGCTTGGCTGTCTGCATTTTGCCGAGCCGGACGAGCGGACATTCCTCGGTCTGCCGCTGGCCAGAGAGGCTATTACCATCGGTGGCAGTATGCCAACCGTTTTTAATGCGGCGAATGAACGGGCGGTCGCCTTGTTTTTGGCCGGAGAAATCAGCTTTTTACAGATTTTTGAGTGTATCCGCCGCTGTATGCAGGCTCATCGGGTGCTTGAGCATCCGAGTGTGGATGAGATTTTGCAAACAGAGCAGTGGGTATACCGCCAAATAGAGAGTAGGGAATAACGTTTTGGGAATTTTAATTGCAATCATTATCTTTGGATTTTTAGTTTTTTTTCATGAGCTCGGCCATTTTATTTTTGCGGTTCGAAGCGGTATCGAGGTGATCGAGTTTTCGATCGGGATGGGGCCCAGACTGTGGAGTCGAAAGGGTAAACTGACGACTTATTCACTGAAGCTGCTGCCACTGGGCGGTTCCTGTATGATGAAGGGCGAAGACGAAGAAGACGATAGTGCCGGGACCTTTCTGGCAGCCGGTATCTGGGGACGGATCGCCACAGTGGCGGCCGGTCCGGTGTTTAATTTTATTCTGGCCTTTTTGCTGTCACTGGTACTCGTCGGCTGGCAGGGAACCAGTCTGACCAAGGTTTCTTCTATGGAAGAGAAGTCGGCGGCTGCCGAGGCGGGTATGCGTAAGGGTGACAGGATCGTTTCCATCAACGGCAGCCGGATGACTCTGGCACAGGATGTGATTTTGTATAATCGTCTGCATCAGGGCGAGAAGTACTCGGTGGTGATTGAACGAGACGGTACGGAGCAGACCTTGCAGCTTACACCGCAGAAGGATAGCGAAAGCGGGGCTTATCGGATGGGGATCGGTTTTTCCAAGACTAAGGTAGGCTTTTGGAGATCTATTCAGTATGCCTTTTATGAGATGATCTACTGGATCAAACTGGTATTTCTGTCACTGGGGCTGCTGTTCAGCGGCCGTGTCGGAGTGGGTGAATTATCCGGACCGGTGGGGTTGATTTCCGGTATCAGCAATACCTACCAGGAAAGCCGTTCATTTGGTGTCTCGGCAGCGGTGATCAGCATGTTGACCATTACGGTAATGCTGTCTGCCAACTTAGGGGTGATGAATCTGCTCCCGATCCCGGCTTTGGATGGAGGGCGGCTGCTCTTTTTGTTCTGGGAACTGATTACCAGACGGCCGTTACCGCGAAAATTGGAAGGATATCTGAATACCGTTGGCTTTATACTGCTGATCGGTCTGATGCTGTATGTAACTTTTTTTAATGACATCATGCGACTATTTCGATAAAGGAGACTGACAATGAAAATTTTACTGGATACCGCATCTACGGCTGAGATCAAACGGGCCATGGAGGTCTATTCGGTGGTTGGCGTGACAACTAATCCGACCATCATCGCCAAAGAAAATACCGATTTTTTTCCATTATTGAAAGAAATCCGTCAGCTGCTCGGCCCCAAGCGTGAGTTGCATGTACAGCTGACAGGCGCCAACGCCGCCGAGATGTGGCGGGAAACGCAGCGTATCTGGGATGAATTGGGCCAGACCGTGTATATCAAGATCCCGACCAATCGCGAAGGTTTGATCGCCATGCGCCGGGTCAAGGAAGCCGGCGGACGGGTGACCGCGACGGCCGTCTACGGTGTGCCGCAGGCTTTGTTGGCGGCCTATACCGGAGCCGATTATGTCGCTCCGTATATCAATCGGATGCAGAATCTGGATATTGACAGCATCCGGGCGGTGGAACAGCTGGCTCTGGCCTATCGGATGCACGGCTTGGAGACTAATATTTTGGCGGCCAGCTTTAAAAATGCCAAGCAGGTAATCGACGCTTTACTGGCCGGTGCGCACGCCGTGACGGTGGGAGCCGATATTTTGGATACTATAGTAGAAAACAATATAATTACCGGTGCCATTGACGGTTTTATGAGTGATTGGCGCTCGGTGTATGGGGAGAAGAAAATATATGAGTTCTAAGACAGACCTGCAGCAGGAGATCGCGCATCGACGTACCTTTGCCATTATTTCCCATCCGGATGCAGGAAAGACAACGTTGACCGAGAAACTGCTGCTATACGGCGGTGTCATTAATCAGGCCGGCAGTGTCAAGGGTAAGGCGACGGCTAAGCATGCTGTTTCCGACTGGATGGAGATCGAGAAGGAAAGGGGGATCTCGGTAACCAGTTCCGCACTGCAGTTTTGTTATGACGGGATCTATGTCAATATTCTGGACACCCCGGGACATCAGGATTTCTCAGAAGACACCTACCGGACCTTGATGGCGGCCGATTCGGCCGTCATGGTGATTGACGCTTCAAAGGGCGTCGAAGCCCAGACCAAGAAGCTGTTTAAGGTTTGTGTGATGAGACACATCCCGATCTTTACCTTTATCAACAAGCTGGATCGTGAATCCAAGGATTTTTTTGCACTTCTCGATGAGATCGAGGAGGAGCTTGGCATAGCCACCTGTCCGATGAACTGGCCGCTTGGGTCAGGCAGGGATTTTAACGGTGTCTATGATCGTGAGACCGAGAAGATCACGCTGTTTTCCGACACACAGAAAGGTACCAAGGGCGGACAGGTGACAGAGGTTTCGGCGGCGGATGACAGCTGGCGGGCATATGTGCCGGAAGCTACTATGGAAACATTGCTGGAAGAAATGGAATTACTGGACGGGGCCGGCAGCGAGTTTAATCTGGAAGAGGTGAGGGCCGGCCGTCTGTCGCCGGTTTTCTTCGGCTCAGCATTGACCAATTTTGGCGTCGAAACCTTTTTACAGCATTTTTTGAAGATGACGACCGCTCCGTTACCGAGACTCAGTGATGAGGGAGTGATTGCCACAGATGATGACTTTTCGGCCTTTGTCTTTAAGATACAGGCCAATATGAATAAGGCGCATCGCGACCGCATCGCTTTTTTGCGCATTTGTTCGGGAAAATTTGACAGCAGCCAAGAGGTCTTTCACGTACAGGGCAATAAGAAGCTGAGATTGTCCAGACCGCAGCAGCTGATTGCTTCCGAACGCCGGATCGTTGAGGATGCCTATGCCGGAGATATTCTGGGGATTTTTGATCCCGGTATCTTTTCGATTGGCGACACGCTTTGCGTACCCGGGCGGAAGTTTGCCTTTGAGGGTATTCCGACGTTTGCACCGGAGCATTTTGCCAGGGTTCGGCAGATGGATACCATGAAGCGGAAGCAGTTTGTCAAAGGGATCAGCCAGATCGCACAGGAAGGCGCCATCCAGATCTTCCAAGAGCACAGCACGGGCATGGAAGAGATTATTGTCGGCGTGGTCGGTGTACTCCAGTTTGAAGTGTTGCAGTATCGCCTGGAGAATGAATACAATGTTGAGATTAAGCTGGAGAACCTGCCGTATGAATATATCCGTTGGGTGGTGGAAGCGCCGAAACCGATCGAAGAGATCAGCGGGACATCGGATATGAAGAAGATTAAAGATCTGAAGGGAAATTCCCTGCTGCTTTTTGTCCATGAGTGGAGTATTCGTATGACGCAGGAGAGAAACAGCGGTCTGGTGCTGGAAGAGTTTGGCAGAAACTAGTTTGCAATACGGTAACGTTTTTGATATAATTATACAAACAGCAGACCGCAGTGTAGGAGGGATGAAGATGGAAGATAAGGCGAAGCGCAAAATGCATAAAATCATCAGTAAACCGGAAACGGGAGAAGTATATATTTCGGAAGACGTCGCGGCCATCATTGCAGCGCTGGCTGCTACTGAGGTGGAAGGTGTCGAATCCATGCACGGTAATGTGACAAACCATCTGATTCATAAGCTGGGTGTAAAGAATTTGTCTTCCGGGGTCAAGATTCAGATCGTCGGTCAGGAGGTTTTCTGTGAGTTGCGCCTGAATGTTGCCTACGGCGTAAGCATTCCGGATGTTTCTGCAAAGGTGCAGGCGCGCGTGAAGGCAGCGGTGGAGAATATGACTGGTATGCAGGTGGTACAGGTTAATATTCGGATTGCCAATGTTTCGATGCCATCATAGTGATATTGGCACAGGCCTCGACCTGCAAAACCAGGCAAGATTAGGAGAGTGTCAGCGGCACTCTCTTTTTATTAAAGGAGATTATAGACAGATGGATAGAAGAGTAAGAAGAGCGGTATTGATGAAGCTGATGTATCAGTGGGGCTTTCATGAAGTCGGAGAAGACGAGTTTCAGGCCAGACTCTTACTGGATCAAATGCATGCCGATGAGGAGCTGTGTGAGGACTTAAAAGAAGTTTTCAGTCGTGAGCGAGAGGCCGGTACAAACATGACCGAGCAGGATCGCGAGCAAATGCTGGAGAAATTTGCCGGGGTGCGCCGGCATATGGCTGAGATTGATCTGCTGCTGGAAACGGTGACAACCGGCTGGAAGCTGGATCGTATGGCCAAGCCGGATCTGGCTATCCTGCGACTGGCAGTTTACGAGATCCTGTTTGATCCATTGATCCCTTCCAAGGTAGCCATCAATGAGGCTGTCGAGCTGGCGAAAAATTACGGGGGAGACAAGTCGCCGGCCTTTATTAACGGCGTGCTTGGCAAAGTGGTCCGCCATGTCGAGTAAGATCTACAGCGTCAGCGAGATTAATCACTATATCGCCGGTATATTTATGCAGGAGCCTTTTCTCAGACGCTTATCGATTCGGGGAGAGATTTCAAACTGCAAATATCATACAAATGGATTCATCTACTTTACACTGAAGGATAAGGGCTCAGAGATGGCGGCCATGATGTATCCGAATCACGTGGCGGATCTGACTTTTCATTTAGAAAACGGACAGGCGGTTACCATAGAAGGTGAAATCGGTGTTTATGAAAAGGGCGGCAAATATCAGCTCTATGCCGGAAAGGTGACGCGTGACGGTATTGGGAATCTTTATGAGAAGTTTGAAGCCTTAAAGCTTGAATTGGCCGAGCGAGGACTGTTCGCCGAAGAATATAAGCGGCCGCTGCCGGTATTGCCAAGGACCGTCGGAATCGTCACTGCCAGGGAAGGGGCTGCCATCCGAGATATGATTCGAGTGGCCGGCAGTCGCCATCCGGGGGTACAGTTGATCCTGGCACCGGCGCTGGTGCAGGGAGCAGGCGCTGCCGCCAGCATCGTTTCCGGTATTCGGGCACTCGAGCAGTTGAGGGTGGACGTTATCATCGTCGGCCGCGGCGGTGGATCGATCGAGGATCTGTGGGCCTTTAATGAGGAGATTGTGGCGGAAGCCATTTTTCATGCGGAAGTGCCGATTATCTCGGCGGTCGGTCATGAAACCGACTGGACGATCGCTGATTTTGTAGCCGATGTTCGGGCGGCGACTCCATCGGTGGCAGCCGCATTGGCAGTGCCGTCGGCAGCGGAGCTGACGACTCATCTGGAAGCCCTGGAGGAGGGGCTGGCACAGAGATTTCGGTATCAGCTGCTGCAAAAGCAGACGCACCTGGGAGAACTGCAAAGCAAATTATCCCTGTTACAGCCGCAGGCTACGGTGAGGCGACATAGGGAGCGTTTAGCCGCGTTACAACAATTATTGCAGCAACGGATGCAAACCGCATTGCTTCGGGCCGATCATCAGTTGGAACAGGTTGGCAGAGCCCTGCGTGATGCCTCTCCCTTTGTCCGACTGGAAAGCGGCTATGCCGCTGTGACTGACCGAACGGGACAGCGGATCTTCCGGATCGGCCAGGTAATGGTCGGCGATGAATTACAACTCTATTTGAAGGACGGTCATTTGGCTGTGACTGTCAACGATGTGGTGCAGACAGAGAATCCGGCTATGGCGCCTGCAGATAAAGAGAGGAGATGATCGATATGAAAGACAATCAAAATACGGAGCTGTCATTTGAGCAGCGATTGGCCTTGATCGAAAAAAAGATCGATCGTTTGGGACAGGGTGACCTGCCGCTGGCAACGGCCTTTTCCGAGTACGAAGAAGGGATCCTGCTGCTGCGTCAGGCGCAGGATATGCTGAATATGGTAGAAAAACAGGTACTCTATTTACAAGAAGGAAAGACTCATGAGTTTTGAGAATAAGCTGGATGAAAAGATTCGTCTGTTAACGGATCGGTTAAAAGGGTTTTTGCCACAGTGTGATGGTGAGGAGAAGCTGCTGTCCGAGGCCATGGAATACAGTATGATGGCCGGTGGTAAGCGGCTGCGTCCGTTATTAGTCACCGAGATTTACAGTGCTATGGGTGGAAGCTGCGAGGAGATCATGCCCTTGGCCGCCGCGCTTGAGATGATCCATACATATTCATTGGTGCATGATGATCTGCCGGCCATGGATGATGATGAATATCGTCGTGGTAAAAAAACCACTCATATCGTGTACGGAGAGGCAAATGCCATTCTTTGCGGAGATGCTTTATTAAACCGTTCCATGGAAGTGGCTCTGCAAAGTTTTGAGTACTGTAAACCGGAGGACAGTCAGAGGGTGGTTCGTGCTCTGCAATATCTGTTTGATTGCTCCGGCATTCACGGAATGATAGGCGGACAGGTGCTGGATCTGCGATACGAGGAAGAAGCAGCTGATCTGCAGACTTTGACCGGATTACATGAGATGAAGACCGGAGCGTTGATTCGAGCCGCTTTTGTGATACCGGCTTTGGTGTACGGTGCGGAGCAGTCTGTCTGTAACCGGTTGGAAGAGTGTGGCCGACTGCTGGGGTTGGCCTTCCAGATTCAGGATGATATCCTGGATAGAATCGGTGACGAAGCGGCCTTGGGAAAGCCGATTCATAGTGATGAAAAAAACGGTAAATCTACCTTTGTCAGTCTGCTGGGATTGGAGGAGGCCGGGAACCGGGTTGCCGGATTATCCGGTCAGTGTCTGCAGCTGCTGCGTGAATTGCCGTTTGAAACGGTTTTTCTGGAAGAACTGGCGGAGTGGTTGATTCACCGGACATGGTAGAGGAGAAATCATGTTATTGGAACGAATTCAAAAGGAAAATGATATAAAACAGATCCCGGAGAAAGAGTGGAGAAAACTGGCTGCGGAGATCCGCCGTTTTCTGATTCGGCATATCGCCAAAACCGGCGGACATTTGGCATCGAATCTGGGTACAGTAGAGTTGACCATGGCCCTGCATCTTTTTCTGGAGTTGCCGAAGGATAAGCTGATCTGGGATGTCGGTCATCAGTCCTATACTCACAAGATTTTGACCGGACGGCAGGCCGGCTTTACCACATTACGCTCCTATGGAGGAATGAGTGGTTTTCCGAAGCATAAGGAAAGCGACTGTGACGCTTTTGATACCGGCCATGCCTCGACCTCGTTATCGGCGGGGCTCGGCTATGCCATGGCAGCTCAGTTGACGCGCCGAAGAGAGAGGATTGTTTCGGTGATCGGCGACGGTGCTCTGACCGGCGGTATGGCCTTTGAAGCCTTGAATAATGCGACCAAACTGCGTCGTAACTTTATTATGGTTCTCAATGATAATACCATGTCGATCGCGCCGAATGTCGGCGGTATTTCATCGTATCTGGGAGAGGTCAGAACGGCCAAGCAATATGTTGAACTAAAAAACCGAGTCGTTCAAGCACTGTCCGATTTGCCCGGTGGCAAGAATTTGATCAATCAGCTGCGCAAAACTAAAAACGGTATCAAGCAGTTGTTAATTCCGGGCATGTTATTTGAAAATCTGGGTATCACCTACCTTGGACCGATTGACGGACATGATATTAAACGGATGCTGAAGATTCTGCACGAAGCTGAACAGGTCAAGGGACCCGTGCTGATTCATGTGATTACCAAAAAAGGAAAGGGATATGAGATCGCTGAAAGCCAGCCGGAATTATATCACGGGATTACTCCCTTTGATCCGGAAACCGGGAAGGTTACGAAACCATCCAACAGCTTTTTAGGACCGAGCTATACGACTGTCTTTGCAGAAGCCATGGTAGAGGAAGGGAAAACTCTGCCGACGCTGGTTGGGATTACGGCCGCCATGCCACAGGGAACCGGTCTGGATATCTATGCCAGACAATATCCCAGTCGGGTTTTTGATGTCGGCATTGCCGAGGAGCATGCGGTGACCTTTGCCGGCGGCTTGGCCATGGCCGGGATGATTCCGGTGGTTGCCATTTACTCGTCCTTCCTGCAACGAGCCTATGATCAGATTATCCATGACATCTGTATTCAGAATCTGCATGTGATTTTTGCGGTAGATCGCAGCGGTTTGGTCGGCAATGATGGAGAAACGCATCAGGGTCTGTTCGATACTGCTATGCTTTGCTCGGTTCCGAACATGATTGTACTGGCGCCGAAAAACGGGCGTGAATTAAAAGAGATGCTTCACTTTGCCGTTCATCAGATACATGGACCGGTGGCTATCAAGTATCCGCGCGGTGAGGCGGCTGTCTGTCTGCAGGAGTTTCAGGCACCGTTGGTGACGGGACGATCCGAGGTACTGTATCGTGAAACGCAGATCGCCTTGCTGGCGGTTGGGCATATGGTGCCGGTGGCGGAGGCTGTCAGAAGACGCTTAAAGGATATGGATTATCAGGTCAGCCTGGTGAATATGCGCTTTATAAAGCCTTGGGATACGACTGTCTGTGAGGCGCTTGCTGCCGACCACAGCCTGATTGTGACCATGGAAGAAAGTCTGGCCTTCGGCAGTTTGGGTGAACAGATTGCGGTTCATTACCAGCAGCAGGGTATCCGGACAGAGATTCTGCCGATTGCAATTTCAGATTGTTTTGTTGAGCATGGAGATGTCAAATCACTACAGCAGGAGTTGGCTATTGACTGTGAGGCTGTGGCAGCCAGAGTGGTGGCTGCCTATTTGAAGCAGCAGGCAGAAACCAAATAAATACAAATAAAAAGAAAGCTCGGACAAAGCTGCCGATCCGATCGTCAGTCTGTCCGGAAAGATATGAAATGATGAAGGAAAAGAGTAAGAAGGAACGATTGGATGTGCTGGTCATAAATCGTGGCTTGGCTCCGTCCAGAGAAAAAGCCAAGGCTCTGATTATGGCCGGTCAGATCTTTGTGAACGGAAATCGGGAAGACAAGGCCGGCACCATGATAGAGGAAACGGCGGTCATCGAAGTGAAGGGACAGGGCCTGCGTTATGTCAGCCGCGGCGGACTGAAGCTGGAAAAGGCCATACAGGTTTTTTCTATTACACTGACAGGAAAAACCTGTATGGATGTCGGCGCGTCAACAGGAGGCTTTACCGATTGCATGCTGCAAAACGGAGCCGAGCGGGTGTACAGCATAGATGTCGGTCGAGGCCAGTTGGCCTGGAAGCTGCGCTGCGATGAGCGGGTCATCAATCTGGAGAAGACCAACATGCGCTATGTTACCCGGGCGGAAGTGGATCGTGAGATAGACTTTGCCTCGATCGATGTGTCCTTTATTTCGCTGAAGCTGATTCTACCGGTAGTCAAAACTTTACTGGCAGACACGGGAGAGGTGGTCTGTCTGGTGAAGCCGCAGTTTGAGGCCGGGAAAGAAAAAGTTGGGAAAAAGGGTGTGGTTCGCGAACCGGCCGTGCATGCGGAAGTACTGAATGCGATGATCGAAACAGCTATCGGTTTGGACTATCAAGTGGCTGGGCTGTCCTTTTCTCCGGTCAAGGGGCCGGAAGGAAATATTGAATACCTGTTGTATTTACAGTGTAACGGCAATGGGGAGCAAACAGCTGCCGACTGGCAGGCAGCCATCATAGAGATCGTTGAAAAATCACATCAAAATTTGGATGATTAGTCGATAGCCGAATAGCTGTTGACATGCCAGAATAGAACCGATAAGCCTATGGAGTATACTATGAAGAAGATATGTATGATCATCAACCGGGACAAGGATCCGGATGACAGTATCAGAAAAGAACTGCAGGATTATCTGCGCGGACTGGGTGTGGAAAGCATCTGCGTAGAGATGGAGGAACTGGCCGGTCTGAAGGCAGAGAATATGGAATTTATTCTGGCTCTCGGCGGTGATGGAACCTTTATTCGGGCTGCCAGGGCGGTACTGGGGAAAAATATTCCGATCGCCGGTTATAATATCGGGACTCTCGGTTTTTTGGCGGAGATTGATCGCAATAATCGGGATGTGCTGATGAAACGGCTGGTTGACGGGCAATACCGGGTAGAAACCAGGATGATGCTGGAGGGGCGGCTGTATCGTGAGGAAAATGGTCGGTATGAACCGAGCGGTATCGGTATTGCGTTAAATGACATCGCCATTCATCGGGTATCCAACCCGCATATTCTGCAAATGGAGATTTATGTGAACGGTGCTTCTCTGACAACATATAATGCGGATGGTACGGTTATTGCCTCACCGACCGGATCGACAGCTTACAATCTGTCAGCCGGCGGTCCGATCGTTGATCCGCGAGCCAAGCTGATGATTATTACTCCGATTGCTGCCCATACTTTAAATTCCCGCAGCATCGTATTGAGTGCGGAGGATGAGATCGAGATTCATTTGGCTAAGCGAAATGTTAATGATCGCCCGCAGGCACAGATCTTATTTGACGGTAACGAAACGTATTCGATCGACGGACATTATAAATTGGCAATTCGCCGCTCTCAATATGAGACCAAGGTAGTAAAGATTGATGATACCAGCTTTCTGGAAGTAGTAAGACGAAAAATGACGAGTACATAGGAGAACATGGTGTTATGAAAAAGAATCGACAGAAGGTAATTATTGAACTGGTAAAAACGAAACGGATAGAGACCCAGGAGGAATTGGCAGAGGCCCTGCGCGATCAGGGCTTTCAGGTGACCCAGGCGACCGTATCCAGGGATATCCGGAATCTAAATCTGACGAAGGTTTCCGGCAGTGACGGACGCCAGCATTATACCATTCTGGAACAGCAGGAGAATACAGTCAAAAAATATCTGCGTGTACTGCGAGAGGGGTATATCAGCGTGAAAACTGCCGGAAATATGACGGTGATCCGTACCGTTACCGGTATGGCTATGGCAGTGGCAGCGGCCATGGATGCCTTGGATTGGCCGGAGGTACTGGGGTGTATCGCCGGAGATGACACTATTTTTTGCGCCCATCAGGATGCCGAAACGGCTCAGACGGTAGCGGACCGCCTGATGGAGGTGGTAGGAGACGAATAATATGCTGCAAAGCTTACGAGTGGATAATCTGGCTTTGATCGATCATGTGGAGTTGGAATTGGGACCGGGCCTGACCGTTTTTTCCGGTGAAACCGGTGCCGGAAAGTCAATGCTGATCGGTGGGATCGCCATGATCCTCGGTCAAAAGGTCAGCAAAGAAAACATCGGAGATCGGGCGGATTCGGTTTATGCCGAAGGGGTTTTTACGGTGGATGCGACCGTCCGGGCCCAGCTGGAGGAGCTGGATATCGCGGTCGAGGAAGATGAAGTTATTCTGTCGCGCCGCCTATATGCCAATCGCAGTGTGGCCAGGATCAACGGTGAAACCGTTCCGTTAAGCCGGCTTAGAGAGGTCGGTCAGCTACTGGCCAGTATCCATGGTCAGCATGATACCCGCTTTTTATTGCAGTCGTCCGGACATATGCAATTTGTCGATTGGTTTGGCGGTGCGCCTTTACAGGAGGTAAAGGAAGAGGTGGACAAGCTGTATCGGCAAAGTCGGCAGCTGCACAAGGAGTGGGCCGCTTTGCAGATGGATGAGCAGGAATATCGTAAGCAGGTTGATTTTCTGGAATTTGAGCTGAACCAGATTGAAGAGGCCGGTCTGCAGCCGGGAGAGGATGAACGGTTGGAGGAAGCCTTTAAGCGTTTGGATCATCAAGCAGAGCTGATGACAGCCGCCGGTCAGGCAGCAGATATTCTCGGAAATGACGGCGGGGTTCGGGATACCATTGGAGCGGCCATCAGTGTATTAAAGCGAGGAACAGCTCTTTCGCCGCAGCTCGCTGCCATTCACGGACAATTGTTGGAAATTGACAGCCTGCTGGCAGATTCAATTGTCGAGCTTTCCGACTTTTGTGAGCAAAGTGAAGTGGATGAGGCTGAGCTGGCTGCCTTACGGGAAAGGCTGGATCTGATCAATTATCTGAAATCGAAATATGGCCGTCATCTGGAGGATATTTTGGCCTATGCCGATGAAACGGCGATCAGGCTGGAACGGCTGCGGCAGGTTGATGAGCTGCGTCGTGATCTGGAGGAACAGATGGAACAGAATCGCCGACAGCTGGAAACGGCGGCCGGAAGGCTGTCGGTGATAAGACGAGAGGCGGCAAAAGGATTGACAGGGCGCTTACTGCAGGTCTTGGAGGAGTTACATTTTGCTCATGTTGAGGTGGACTTTATCTTTTCCGTCAGAGAACAACCGACAGCAGCCGGTTATGACGATGGCGAATTTGTGATTTCTACGAATCCCGGGCAGCCGCCGCGCAGTATGGCTAATATTGCCTCCGGCGGCGAGCTTTCCAGGATCATGCTGGCTTTGCAGACCTTGTTATCTGACCGACTCGGCCAAGAGACCCTGTTATTTGATGAGATTGACAGCGGTATCAGCGGTATTACGGCTATGCGTGTCGGAGAAAAGCTGCAACAGCTGGCGACAAACAGCCAGATTTTGGTTATCACACATCTGGCAGCGGTGGCTGCCAGGGCAGACCGTCACTTCCTGATCTCAAAACAGGTTGCAGACGGGATGACACGAACTTTGGTTGAGCAATTGTCGGAACAGCAGGAAGTTACAGAGCTGGCACGTCTGTTGGGAGGCGATCATCTATCCGAAGCAGTACTGACCAGCGCAGCTGAATTAAAGGCGGCTGCGAGGCGTTCAGTATGGAATGCAGGATCACTATACGAGTAAGGAGGATCATATGAAAAATATAGCGCTTATTGCATCTGAATCGGTGCCGTTTATTAAAACGGGCGGCTTGGCGGACGTAGTCGGGGCTTTGCCGAAGTACTTCGATAAGGAGGCATACGAGACCATCGTGATCCTGCCCAAATACCAGTGTATGCAGCTGCGCTGGAAGGAGCGCCTGGAATATGTGACTCATTTTTATATGGATCTGGGATGGAGAAGTCAGTATGTAGGCGTCTTGACTGCCGAATACGATGGTGTGCGGTTTTATTTCATTGACAATGAATATTATTTTGCCGGCGGCCGGCCATACGGATATATCCATGAGGATGTGGAGAAATTTGCCTTCTTTTCCAAGGCGGCCCTGTCGGCCTTGCAGGTGATAGGTTTTCATCCCGACATTATTCATTGTCATGACTGGCAGACCGGACTGATTCCGGTGTACCTAAATGACAGCTTCCAGCAAAATCCCTTCTACCGGGGAATTAAGACGGTAATGACCATTCATAACCTGAAGTTCCAGGGGATATGGAATCTGGAGAAGATTCAGGATACCACCGGCCTGGCGAATTACTTTTTTACCGCCGATAAGCTGGAATCCTACGGTGACGCCAATTATCTGAAGGGCGGTCTGGTCTTTGCCGATCGCATTACTACCGTCAGCAAGACCTATGCCAATGAGATTAAGACCGCATTTTACGGAGAAGGTCTGGACGGTCTGTTAAGAGCAAAAGAAAACAGTCTGTCGGGTATCGTCAACGGTATTGATTATGAGGTCTATAATCCGGCCGCTGATCCGATGATCGTCAAAAATTTCAGTGTTGCCAATTTCCGTAAGGAAAAGATCAAAAACAAGAGAGCCTTACAGGAGGAGCTGGGGTTAGCGCAGGATGATAAGGCGGTGATGATCGGTATCGTATCACGTCTGACTGACCAAAAAGGCTTTGACCTGATTGCCTGTGTATTGGAAGAAATCTGCAGTCTGCCGATTCAGCTGGTGGTTCTGGGAACCGGGGAAGAGCAGTATGAAAACATGTTTCGTCACTTTGCCTGGAAATATCCGGATAAGGTATCGGCCAACATCTATTACTCGGATGAGTTGGCGCATAGGATTTATGCCTCCTGTGATACCTTTCTGATGCCATCGCTGTTTGAACCTTGCGGTCTCAGTCAGCTGATGAGTCTGCGTTACGGAACGCTTCCGATCGTTCGGGAAACCGGTGGTCTCTTTGATACCGTGCAGCCGTACAATGAGTATACCGGTGAAGGAACAGGTTTTAGCTTTGCGAATTACAATGCACATGAGATGTTGGATCGGATCGAATTTGCGGTATGGCTGTTCCGGAATAAGAAGAGAGCTTGGAACAAGGTGGTGGAACAGGCTATGAAGCAGGATTTTTCCTGGGCTGCGTCTGCCAAGGAATATGAGGTTTTGTACGAATCACTGGTGGAGAGATAGAAACCGGAGTGCCGCCGGAGATGTTTAATGAAAAAATGAAAAAAACGGCCAAATGACAGATGCCGGATTGACAGTCGGGAGAATTTGCTGTATATTTAACAAAACAGAACATAAGTTCGATTTTAGGAGGGTTCATGAGTAAGACGGAAAAGCAAAGAGCATTGGAAGAAGCGATCATTAAGATAGAAAAAGATTTTGGTAAAGGTACCGTTATGAAGCTTGGTGATCACGGCTCGAATATGCAGGTAGAGACTGTATCGACCGGTTGTATGAGTTTGGACATTGCCCTCGGGTTGGGCGGTATCCCGAAGGGAAGAATTATTGAAGTCTATGGACCGGAATCCAGCGGTAAAACCACAGTGGCGCTGCACATGGTGGCAGAGGTGCAGAAGCAGGGTGGTATCGCCGGTTTCATTGACGCCGAGCACGCGTTGGATCCGACTTATGCCGGGCATATCGGAGTTGATATTAATGAGTTATATATTTCTCAGCCGGATAACGGTGAACAGGCACTGGATATAGCCGAAGCCATGGTACGCTCCGGCGCCATGGACATTATCATCGTTGATTCGGTGGCGGCTTTGGTGCCGAAAGCTGAAATTGACGGAGATATGGGTGAGCAAAACGTCGGTCTGCATGCCAGATTAATGTCAAGAGCTCTGCGTAAATTGACAGCTATTGTAAATAAAACAAATTGTATCATTGTTTTTATTAACCAGCTGCGTGAGAAGGTCGGTGTTATCTACGGTTCTCCGGAGGTGACGACCGGTGGGCGTGCTCTGAAATTTTACTCATCTATCCGTATGGAGGTACGTAAAACCGAGACCATCAAGCAGGGAAGTGATCTGATCGGCCACCGTGCCCGCGTCAAGGTCGTGAAGAATAAGGTAGCGCCACCGTTCAAGGAAGCAGTGGTGGATATCATCTTCGGTCGAGGTATTTCGTTGGAAGGTGATCTGCTGGATATCGCTGTACAGGAAAATATTGTACAGAAGAGTGGCTCCTGGTTTGCTTACGAAGGCGAGAAGATCGGTCAGGGACGAGAGAATGCCAAGCAGTATCTGTTGGATAATCCGGAGAAGATGGCGGAGATCGACCATAAGGTAAGAAGCCTGCTGCTGCATAACCGGTCGGCAGAGGTGCAGGAAGAAAACGGAGAAGAATGATGGATCGTGTTCTGAAGATAGAGCCGATGAATACAAAAAAACTGCAAATCACTCTGGAGAGTGGTTTGCAGTTTTGTCTATATCGGACGGAAGTAAAGCGGTTGGGGTGGGAAGAGGATACCGAGCTGCCGACAGCGGAATATGAGAAGCTGCGCCGGGAGATTATGCTGCCGCGCTGTAAAAAACGAATTGCCTTCTGGCTGCAGAGTCGGGATATTTCCAGCTTTGAGGTCAGAAAAAAGCTGCATCGACAATACCCGCAGGAGGTAGTCGATGCAGCGCTTTCCTGGTATTGCGACCGCGGCTATATAGATGATACGAAATATGGAAAAAACCTGATCGAACAATGGTCGGCTCGCTATAGTCGGAGAAAGATCCGGGAAAAGCTTTGCCTCAAAGGCTTTCCGTCTGATTTTACGACCGCCCTGCTTGAGGAGAGTGAAGCCGAAAATGAACAGCAGCTGATCTGTCAGTATCTGAAACGCAAGCGAATTGCACTGCCATTGTCAGATGTCAGGGAACGGGAGCGTCTGATTCGTCGCCTGTTAAGTCGCGGTTTCAGCTGGTCTGACGTTCGTTCCGTATTGGATGCTAATTATTGACACCATGGTGCATGGCCGGACTGTCTACGGTTAAGGCCTTAAAGACATAGCCGTTCTCTTTTCCCCAGGTCAGGATGCTATCGATCGCATCGACAGTGGTTTTCTTAGTATCATGAAAGAGAACTACGGATGTATCATATTTTACGACTTCGTTTGTGACGTTCTGGTATACAGATTCGGTACTGGTGATGCTTTGGCCGTCACCGCTGGAAACATTCCAGTCAAAGAATTGATAGCCGCGCTGCGGAACCTGCTTGACCAGAGTTGACATAATACCGGGTGAGTAGTTGGCGCTGATGGTATTTGAGCTGCCGCCGGCAAAGCGGAGCAGTTTGGTCGGCTGTCCCGTTTGCTGTTTAACCAGTTCGGCCGCTCGGTTGATGTCAGCCCAGAAAGCATCCACTCCGGCATAAATTTGGGCATAATCATGGGTGAAGGTATGCACACCGATCGCATGACCGGCTTTAAAGGCCTTTCCGATCATATTATAATACGGACTGAAATTTCCGGTAATAAAGAAGGTGGCCTTGGCCTTATGTTTGTCCAAAATATTGAGCAGTTCTTCGGTGTACTGGCTGGGGCCGTCATCAAAGGTCATATAGATGGTTCCTTTAGACGGTGTGTTAGCTTCTTGAATTTTTTTTAGTTTTTCTTGAAGGGCAGTTGTATAGGTTTTTATCTTGGGCAATAGTGATGCGATCATGCCGGGGGTCAGGTGTTGTCCCTGTATTTGTGCAGCTTCCTGATCGTGCGTCTTGTTTGATGACGGTGTATCAGTCGATCCGGGTTTGGCAGAGGGAGTATTGGCCGTATTTTTTTGTTGGTCATTCGTTCCGGTTGAGGCAGTATGTTTTGCATGTTTTCTGAAATGCTGATCGACTCCGACCGAGCGGTACAGCAGCCAGAAGGAAACACAAAGTGTCAGAATTAATAAGGTGCCCGTCAGCAGGCTGATGATCGAAGTACGTCGGTTTCGTCTTTTCTTTTTTCGTTTGATTTTTCTGGACATAGAACCCCCTCAAATACGCTGAAATATTGCTAATGTAATGCTTTTTTAATATATATGTAATAATACAGTTTTACTGGCAAAGGCAGTATAACATAGACCTAAGAGGGTTACAAGGATAAATGAAAATCCTAATCCCCCAGCTATGCTGGGGAGAATAGAGTAAGTTGGAAACGGTGAGGATAAAATAGAAAAGCCTCCTGTGCTATGATGAGAATGGTGTCGCAAGCCAAACTCAATTAGCA
>JAEXAX010000033.1 GCA_023458035.1 Bacillota bacterium
AAGCCGATGCCGCTGCCCTTTCCCTTGCTCTTAATCAGACCCTGCATGAGCGTTTCTACCTGCTGCTCGGTCATACCCAAACCGTTGTCCCGAACCGTCAGATACAAATTCTCCTCGTCAGTATAAGAACGAATCTCGATCAGGCCGTCGCCGTCCATAAACTCCATGCCGTGATAAATGGCATTTTCCACCAACGGCTGCAAAATCAGCTTCAAAGTCGCCAGAGCTTCACTGCCCGACTCTATCTCAACCGTATAGGCAAAGCGGTTTTTAAACCGCATCTTCTGGATCATCATATAATTGGTCACATGCTCGATCTCATCCGCCACTGAAATGACCTGCTTTCCCTTGCTAAGACTGATGCGGAAAAACCTGGCCAGAGCCGTTACCACGCTGGCGGCCTGGGATCGCTGCTCATTTTCAATCATCCAGACAATGATATCAAGGGTATTATATAAGAAATGCGGATTGATCTGAGACTGCAGCGTATCCATCTCACTCTTGATCTTGGCCTGATGCTCTTTTACGATATCATCCATCAGCTTCTGAATCTGCTCGACCATACTCTCCAGCGTATAACCCAGATGGCGCACCTCATAAAACCCGCTGACCCGGATACGCGTATCCAGCTGACCGTTCTCAATTCGCTGGACCGCCAACTCCAGCTGCCGAATCGGCTTCGCCACCATGTTGGAAATGATGGAATTGATCAAAATCAATGCGGCCATAAAAAACAGAAACAGGAAAACAAAAAAGATATTGTTTTTCAGCTGACTCAGGTCGGCCTCCGAGGCCGGCATTACCGCTACCAATCTCCACCCGGTGTATCCGACCGTCTTCACCGTGATCTGACGTCGTCTTCCGGCAAAGGTTTCATAATAGGAGCCGTCCCGCTTATCAATCACCGTTTCCGTACTTTCTTCGGCAAATCCGGTCAGCAGCCGCTGTCGCTGCGGATGATAAATCACATGCCCGTTTTGATCCATCAGATACAGATATCCTTTTTCACCAAGGGATATATTTCCGACCAACTGCTTCAAACCATCATAGGTCATATCGATCAACAGGACCCCCTTTTTCACCTGACCGTCGATCGTGATCTCGACCATCCGGCTCATGGTCACCACCCATTCATAAGAAGGATCAACGCTGTTAAATAAATCCTGCACATGTGGCAACGAAAAATGAACGTTTTCCGTCTTGTTCAAGGCCTGAACAAACCAGCTCTGGCTTGTCACATCAACATGCTCCTTCAGGCTGCCCGCCGGGGCAACTATCAGCGCGTGACCGTCCTCATCAAACAACGCAATATTTTTTACATAATCCCGGTTGGTATCATACAAAACAGCAAAATGTTCCTGCAGACTGTTCTTTGACAGATCCACATCCTTAATTGTCCGGAAAGCCAGCGCCTCGGTGATCTTCATCATATTCGACAGGTAAAAGGTCAGCTGGGTATTGACCTCGCCCATCAGACTTCGATGATTCTCCTGTAACTGCTTGGTCGTCTGATTGGAAAAACGACCGTAAAAGGATAAACCCATCGAAATGGTGGCAATGGCCGCCGTGATCGAAAAGGACATCCAGATCAGATTTCTCAATGTCAATCGATTATAAAAATCGCTCAGACGTTCCTTCCATTCTTTCCACATAGTTCTCCCGCCATTCTTTGATCTCAACTCATCAGTCTATTTTGCCCGATATTTGGTCGGAGATACGCCGAAGCGTTTCTTAAAGACATAGCTGAAATAATTCGGTTCCGGATACCCGACCTGATTACCGATTACATAGGTCTTATCATCAGTCGTATCCAGCAGCTCGATGGCCCGGTTTAAGCGCAGCTCTGTTACATACTGAATATAGCTCTGTCCGGTTTCCTTTTTAAATAACGTCGAAAAGTAAGCCTGACTCATATGCAGGTGGTCGCACACACGCTCCACCGACAATTCCGGATTTCTGTATTCCCTCTGGATATAAGCCTTTGCTTCCAGGATACTGTCCTTCACGTTCTCCTCTCGATCCTGATTGATATTCTCCCCCACCGAAATACAGAGATTGGTCAAAAAATTCTGATGGTTTTGAGCCTTCATCAGACTCTCTATCGTTTCCAGATAATCCGCCTCTCTCCCCCATATCTGCTGCATGTCAACATTATGCCTCAGGGAGAGCTTCATTACCGAATTAATGATCGACAGTAAATACAGCTGCTGGTGGCTGCTGTGCAGCTTCGCCTCCTCCATATGAGATATCAATTCTCCGATCAGGCGACGGATCTCTTCATCACTGTGAAATTTGATCGCCTGCCATAGAGCCTGTTCCTCCTTGTCCTGCAAAACCAGAGCGCCCTTCGGCACTCCTTCCACGTCACGAATGTAGATGACATGCTGTCCACCGGCCGCACTCTCATAACCGAGTGCTTCCTTCGCCTCTTGGTAAGCCGTGCCAATAGCCGCCTGATCACTGCTCATACCGCTTAGGCCGACCCGAACCACCGTATGCATGGCTCTTTGACAGGCGCGGCAGGCTAGGCTGAGCTGGTGCATCAGGGTATCGATCTCATTGCCCTTTTCCAAAAACAGAATCAGCGCATGCTCTCCCAGATGCCCCTGAGAAACAAAGCGGTACTGCCGGCCGATTCTCTCCTCCATAATGTTCTGCACAGACAGCGCCAACAGTTCGTGGTCTTCCTCTCCTGTTTTTGACTGCTGCCAGTTGATTCTCGTCATCGCCACGGCTACCCGGTCGCCCGGTCGCAGATCAATCGAAAATCTGTGCAGCTGTTCAGTCAGATCCTGCGGTGTTACCCGATCGCAAATCCAGTCATGCAAAAAGCTTTCCCGCAGCAGCGGTTGCAGCTTGCGATACTGCTCCTGCAGCATCTGCATATCCCGTTGCCGTCCCAGCTTTTCATCCATCTTATCATGCAGCTTCTTCAGAATACGGGTCAGTTCTTCCATGTTGACCGGCTTTAAAATATACTCGATGACGCCCAAGCGGATGGCCTGTTTAGCATAATCAAAATCATCGAACCCCGAAAAGATGACTACTTCGGTATCAAAGCCATGCTCTCTGATCTGCTCTGTCAATGTCAAACCGTCCATATAAGGCATCCGAATATCCGTCAATACAATATCCGGCTCCAGAGTCACGATCTTCTCCCACGCCTCCACGCCGTTCTCCGCATCGTCCAGGATCACAAACCCCAAACCTTCCCAATCTATCTTCTGTTTGATACCCTGTCGGATCTCTTCCTCGTCATCCACCAACAGAATTCTATAATGCTCCATTACAACCTCGTTTCTAATTCTTCTATACTTCACAAATAGCCTTGATAAATCAAGGCTATTTGTGAAGTATATTTAATTTGACAGCAGATAACGGGAATCGAACCCGCCTCTCCAGCTTGGGAAGCTGGCATTCTACCGATGAACTATATCTGCCTACCGTACACTCTCTACTATATACCGTCAAACAGCGGCTGGCAAGTCCTGTTTCTGTCTTTTCCCTACTCTTTATGACCACAGAACAAAAAAACCTTATAGCATCACTATAAGGTCTCTTAACTCCCCGAGTTGGGTTTGAACCAACGACCCTTCGGTTAACAGCCGAATGCTCTACCGCTGAGCTATCGAGGATCATTTGCTTATTCCATATACTTTG
>JAEXAX010000034.1 GCA_023458035.1 Bacillota bacterium
GATATATATGATTCAGAAAAAGTGGCTTTACTTATTGCAACAACACATTCTCCATTTATTTTTAAAAATGAATACGTAGATTATGTTAAAGAATTAGAAATGTTTAAGGAGAAGAACAATGTCACGAAAAAATAAAATGAGTGAGGAGGCAGAATGCGTAGAAGCAATTTTTATGAGTTTTATACAGACCAAGTCATCACAAAAAATATTTTTGTTCTTTGAGGGGAAAGATGACTTTAAGTATTATTGTCCAAGAATCTCTGTTATATGTAATGACAAAGAATATAATAAGTATGATTGTGGCGGTAAAGAAAATGTGCTTAGAATATATAGTATGATTATCAATCAAACTGTTAAAGATAGTAAAACTATAAAAATGTTTTTTGTTGATCAGGATTTTGATGATAATTCACATATTGGTAATGATATATATATTACCCCAACTTATTCAATCGAAAATTTATATTTTACTGATGTAGCAATAAAAAATATGATACGAGCAGAAATGGGGCTATCAGAGCATTCTAAAGATGATGAGAATGATTTTAATGTTGCATATAATTATATGAAAAATTTTAGGGATAAAATAATTAGGGATATTCTTTATGGAAATGCTTGTTATTCACTGCAAATAAAAAAAGCACATGAAAAGGGTCTTAACAAGCCGAACTTGTCCCCAATAAAGAGATATGATGACATAGTAAATATTTTAAAACCTGAAGATATTAAGGCGAAAATTGAAGGATACATTGAAGTGTCTGAAGTTGAGATTAAAGAAGAATATGAAAGGTTAAATGCTGATTCTATAAGACTTATACGAGGGAAATATATATTAGAAAAAATGCCCAAATGTATAAATAAAATAGTGGAAGAGTCTAATAAAGGAGCAAATCATGAAGGGCATTTATTTTCTAAGAAGAGGCGTGTGCGTTTAAATACATCAGAATCAACATTCATTTCAGACCTATCAAATTATGCAGAAACTCCTGGATGTTTAGTTAGTTATATTCAAGAAAGATGCTCTATTATATAGAGGAGATAGATAGCTATCTCTCCATCTCCTTACCCATATAAATATCGTAGTTTTTGCGTATCTTGTAAAGCTCGTCCATAGTAGATTTTGAGGAAGAATACTCTTGCATAAGGGTATTCTTTTTTTCTTGCAATTTATCAAGCTCAGCTAAAATATCTTTTGAATTTGGGAGCTTGGAATAGGACTTTTTTAGTTCTGAAAGGGCATTTTCATATAGGGTTATATGCTTTTTTCTTTTTGTCCAAAAGTTGCCTAAGAAGCAACCGTTGTTGCCGGATGGGGCGCTGAGCGTCCTGATTATTCCCGATAGAATAAGACATATAAAGCTTTTTTTAAATTTAGTTCAGATATTTTTTTATTTTTTCAATCTTTCTTCAATTTTCGTTTTATAAACTACCGTCAAATCAAAAAGAAAGGAAGATTACGATTATGAAACATAAAATGTTAAATGCTATTTCTCCCATTATTTTGGCCGCTGTGCTGGCAGTCGGCTGTACCGCGCAGAAGCAGACCGAAGGGGCCAAGACGGATACAACCGGTGTTGCCTCGCAGTTAGAGAAAACCGATTCGACTACATCGACTGCGAAGCAGTCGGAAGCTGCAGACTCGGGCGAGGTCGATATGGCCGATGCGGTCAAGATCACATTGAGCGGCAACAGCATTTCGGCCGACTCGGATGCGGTCCGGCTGACCGATTCGACAGCCACCATCACCAAAGGAGGAACCTATATCATCTCAGGCACATTGGATAACGGTTCTCTCATTGTGAATGCCGGCAAGGAAGAAACGGTTCGGCTGGTGTTAAATGGGGTCACGATCGCCTCCAGGACCTTTGCTCCGATTTATGTGCAACAGGCGGACAAGGTGCTTGTGACCCTGACAGACGGAACCAAGAATACTCTTGCAAACGGCGGTACCTTCACTAATATTGATGACAATGATGTAGATGCCGTCATCTTCTCGAAGGATGATTTGATCCTGAACGGCGCCGGATCATTAACCATCGAATCCCCCGCCGGTCATGGTATCGTCGGCAAAGATGAGCTCACCATCACAAATGGCGCCTACGAGATGACGGTGGCTAAGACGGCCATCAAGGCCAAGGATAGCCTGACTATCGCTGCCGGCACCTTTACGCTGAAGGCAGATGCCGACGGCCTGCATGCCGAAAACAATGATGATGAAAGTCTGGGAAGTATTTATATCCGCGGCGGTAAGTTTAATATCTCGGCCGGCGATGACGGTATTCACGCCACCACAAGCCTGGTGATAGACGGCGGTGCCTTTGATATCACAGCCGTTGAAGGCGTGGAGGCGACCCGCATCACCATCAATGACGGAGAGATTCTTATTCAGGCCTCTGATGATGGAATCAATGCCTCCGAGAAGACTTCGCTTTATACCCCGACTGTGGAGGTTAACGGCGGCACCACCAATATCGTCATGGGCGCCGGTGATACGGACGGGGTCGATGCAAACGGCGATATCATCATCAATGGCGGTATTGTCAATGTAACCGGAAATTCAGCCTTTGATTTTGACGGCTCCGGCACGTTAAACGGCGGCACCGTGACGGTCAACGGGAAACAGATCACGGAGCTGACCAATCAGATGATGGGAGGACCGGGCGGTATGGGCGGTTTCGGCGGTATGGAGCCGGGCCGAGGAAAGCACCAGTAATATTTGGCCATTGACATTGACAGTCTGCCGCAATCGGGAGGTGTAGCATGGGAAAAACAGTTCAGTGCAACTTTAAGCGCTATGAAGAAAAATATATGTTGACTCTCCGGCAGCAAAAACTGCTGCTGGAAGGCATCAAAGAATATATGCAGCCGGATATCTATGGAGAAACCACAAACTGCAATATTTATTATGACACCGATCGGTGGGATCTGATCCGACGTTCCATCGAAAAACCGGTTTATAAAGAGAAATTGAGAGTCAGAAGCTATGGTGTTCCGGGACCGACGGATTCAGTGTTTATCGAGATCAAGAAAAAGTATGACGGTGTGGTCTATAAACGAAGAGTCACCCTGGCTTTGGAGAGTTCGGAACAATATCTGGCGGGAGATAAAAAGCTGTCTCCCGGAAATCAGATCGGCAAGGAGATCGAGTGGTTTCAGAAGATCTATCAGGTTTCGCCAAAGGTTTATATCGCCTATGACAGAATTTCTTTTGTCGGCATCAGGGAACCGGAGCTTAGAATCACCTTTGATCAGAACATTCGCTTCCGGGACTATGCGCTAGATCTTAAAGAAGGCGATTTCGGCGCAAGGATGCTTCCGGAAGGCACCGTTTTGATGGAGATCAAGATCCCGGGCGCTGCGCCGCTGTGGTTGGCGCGTCTGCTTTCCGTCATTGGAGTCGGACCAACATCATTTTCAAAGTACGGTACATATTACAAAGAATATATCCTGGGCGGCAGAAAGGAGGCCGGTTGCAGTGCTTAATTCAATTATCCAATCATCCATTACCGTACAGGTCTTTCTGGCTTGTACGGCGGTATCGGCGGCGCTTGGCTTACTGAGCGCGCTGCTTTGTAAATTTAAAAATCAGACCAGCCAGAGCTTTCTGATCACCATAGCCATGCTTCCGGCCATCGTGCAAATGATCATCATGCTGGTCAATGGAAATATCGGGGCCGGTGTAGCGGTTGCGGGAGCCTTCGGTTTGGTCAGATTCCGGTCGGCGCCCGGAACAGCCAGGGAGATTACCGCGGTGTTTATGGCCATGGCGCTCGGACTTGCTACCGGCATGGGCTATATCGGCCTGGCAGCCCTGTTCTTTACGGCAATGGCCTTGTTTCAAATCGCTCTCGCCGCGGTGAATTTCGGAACCGTGGTGGAGGGGAAGCGTGACCTGCGCATTACCATTCCGGAGAATCTGGATTATGAGGGAATCTTCGATGACTTGTTTGAGAAATATACTAAGATGGCTAAGCTTGAAAGCGTGAAGACCAGTAATCTCGGTACACTGTATGAACTGCGTTATGAGGTCACCTTGAAAGGTGAATCCGTTCCGAAGGCATTTTTGGATGAAATCAGAACCAGAAACGGAAATCTGAATATTGTCTGCGGTCGGATGCAGACCAGAGATGCGTTATAGAGGGCGGTAAATGCGAGAAATGATTTTGTTAACGGAAACAGGAGATTAACAAAAGACAAAAAACTTGGTATGATAAGAAACAAGGAGGTGAACGGCATGAGACTTCTTCTTGTTGAAGATGAAAAGCGAATGGGGCAGGCATTGTGCGAGCTGCTGAAACAGGAAAACTATGAGGTCGAATGGTTTATCGACGGGCAGGCCGGGGCAGAGGCCTTCGCCGGGGATATCTATGATCTGGCCGTGCTGGATGTGATGCTGCCGCATAAAAGTGGTTTTGACATCGTCCGCGAGGTACGGAAAAACGGAATCAAAACCCCTATCTTGATGCTGACGGCACGCAGTGAGACAGATGACAAGGTAAACGGCCTGGACTGCGGGGCAGATGATTACCTGACCAAACCGTTTGTGCCGCAGGAGCTGCTGGCCCGTTTGCGGGCGCTGACCAGACGCCAATATGACACCAAGGACGGAAACCTGACATTTGGGGATATCACATTGGAAACCGGCACTTTGAATCTGGTGAGCAACATAAGCGGACTGTCTGTCAGACTGTCCGATAAGGAGTTCCGGGCGCTGGAAGTGTTGATCGCAAATCAAGGTCAAATCCTGACCAGGGAGCAGCTGGCGACCAAGATCTGGGGGTATGAAAACGAAGCGGAATATAACAATGTCGAGGTCTATATGACCTTTGTCCGTAAGAAGCTGGCGTTTATCGGGTCCATGACCGCCATCAAGGCTGTCCGCGGCGTCGGTTATGAATTGAGGGCAGAGCATGTTTAAAAAAGCGAAACGCAAAATCGTCATTTCGATTCTGGCCATCCTGTGTACAGTGCTGATCGGAACACTTGGCATGATCTATATCGCAAGCTACATATCCGTGACAGCGCAAAATTATGAGGTGCTCGAGAAACGGGTTGAGATGATGGAAGAGGGGAAGAGCTTTGATCTAAAGGCTGCTCCGCCGCCAAAATCGGATGCGTCCGCTCGACCGTTTGATACGCTGCACGGTCAGGGAAGAATTAAGAGGGGCCTGGAGATCGGGACCTTTTATGCGGTCAAGCAAACGGCAGACGGACAGTGGCGGGTGATTGATAACGGTACAAAAACGGTTTATACCGATGACGAACTGATCTCATTGGCCAGAGGAGTCAGCGAGAAAGGAAAAGGAAGCACAGGCGAGCTGTTATATATCGTCAGACATACGAACGGAGAAACCGTCGTTCACTTTATGGATAACACGGTCTTTACCGAAAGCTTTACCCGTCTGTTTCTGTTTACCCTGTTGTTTGGCGTGATTGCCATTTTGGCCATCGCCCTGATTTCGGTCTACCTTGCGAATCGGATCGTGTCGCCGATGGAGGATACCTATTATAGGCAAAAACAATTTACGGCCGATGCCGGACATGAGCTAAAAACTCCGATCGCCGCTGTTGCGGCCAATATAGAAATACTCGGGCGAGAGATCGGTGAGAATAAGTGGCTGGCCAATATTGCGTACGAGAATGAGCGAATGCGCGATCTGGTGACGGATCTGTTGGAGCTGGCGAAGAATGAGAATAAAACCGCCGAACGGAAACCGACGGATATTTCCAGACTGGTGAACGGAGCGATCCTGCCGCTGGAGGCGGCGGCCTTTGAGAAGAATATCCTGATCGAGTCAAATATAGCCGACGGGATCAGCGCCAATATTGACGAAAAGGGCATCGCCCAGTTGATTACCATCCTGATCGACAATGCGATTTTTCACACCGATAGGCCGGCAGGAGAAAGCGGGACGGTGACGGTCAGGCTGGCAGAGAAAAAAGGGGCGGCAATTCTATCCGTTTCAAATCCGGGGGAAGAAATTCCGGAAAGAGAGAGAAAGCAGCTGTTTGAGCGTTTTTATCGGGCGGACACGGCTCATGAGCATACCGGACATTATGGTCTTGGGCTGGCTATCGCCAAGGCGATCGCAGACGCCAACGGTGTCGGGCTGTCGATGGATTGCCAAAACGGGCTGGTGATTTTTACGCTGGTGTTCGGAAACGGGAAATGAGATGGCTATTCATGTCATAGGAGGTTATAACATGCAGAAGATCAATATTGCACAAGGACCACAGGATGCGTCCAGACTGATTCTCGGTTGTATGCGTATGCCGGCGCTTTCGATAGAAGAGGCGGCGAAGCTGCTTTGCACGGCCTGCGAGCTGGGGATCAATTTCGTTGACCACGCTACCTGCTACGGAAACGGCGAGGCAGAGAAGCGTTTCGGAGATGCCATGGCTCTGGCCGGGATGAAGCGTGAGGATTTGATTATTCAGTCAAAGTGCGGTCTGCGCTTTGATAAGCAGATCTTTGACTGGAGAAAATCAAACATTATTAACAGCGTAGATGAGATTTTAAGCAGATTGCAGATGGAGTATCTGGATGTGCTCTTATTGCACAGGCCGGACCTGCTGTATGAGCCGGAGCAGATTGCCGAAGCCTTTGACGCACTGGAGACAGCAGGAAAGGTGCGTACCTTTGGCGTCAGCAACACCATGCCCATGCAGATCGAGCTGTTGAAGAAATATGTGAAGCAGCCCTTGAAGATCAATCAGCTGCAGCTGTCCGTCGAGCAGTCTCAGCTGATCGATCAGGACCTGTATATGAACAATAAGACCACCGATATGTCGGTGATGCGTGACGGTGGAGCGCTGGATTACAGTCGCCTGCATGATATCACCATTCAGGCATGGTCGCCGCTTCAGGTCGGTATGTTCGGCGGCATGTTTATCGAGAACCCGGAGTATCCGGAGCTGAATCGGGTGCTGGCTGAATTGGCCGAGAAGTATGATGTGACCAAGTCGGCCATCGCCATTGCCTGGATTCTGCGACATCCGGCCAAGATGCAGGTCATCACCGGCACCATGAATCCGGTACACCTGACCGAGATGGCGGCCGCTGATCGGGTAGAGCTGACACACGAGGAATGGTATCGGCTGTATCTGGCTTCCGGCAAATTTTTGCCGTAATAATTGGAACTAAAGAAAACGAACGGATAGCAAGACCTTATATATATCTAAATGGAAAACGAAAGTCGTCGCGTGAAAGCGGGACGGGCATGGTAAGGAGGTAGCCGTGCAGAGAGAATATACCTTTCAGGCAGAACTAAAGGAAGTGAAAGAAAAGGGCGGAGCCTATGTGATATTCCCATGGGACATTCGGGAAGAATTCGGTAAGGGCCGAGTGAAGGTTCACGTTGAGTTTGACGGCATACCTTATGACGGCAGTATCGTAAACATGGGATTAAAAGATGAGGCTGGAAAGGTCTGTTACATCATCGGCGTCTTAAAGGCGATCCGTACACAGCTCGGGAAGGTCGAGGGAGATCTGATCAATGTGACTGTTTCGGAACGATAACATTTATGCAAAATTTTCAGAGAAATGAAATGCTGCCGTAAAACTAAAATCTACCGGCAGACAAACCATTTAAGGCGATTAGAAAAATCTGATCGCTTTTTTATTTTGAGTGTAGTCGGATTGATGAGATATCTTAAAGGGGCGACTATGTGAAGAAAATATCGAATGAAACCCCTTGCAATTAACCGGAGTTGTTAAAAATAAACAAAAAATATAAAATAAAAAGTAAAAAATAAACAAATACATCATAATGTCTAGAGAAAATATTGACACACATCGTACACAATGCTAATATTTTGGATATAAAAATGAAAGCGGTTTCAAAGAATATGCGTTGAAAGCTGAGGGATGATTCGGAGAAAAAAACAGTATGAATATTTATGACATTGCCAAGAAGGCCGCTGTGTCGCCGACTACGGTTTCCAGGGTCTTAAATGGGAACAAGGCAGTTCGGCGAGAAACAAAAGAGAGAGTTTTGAAGGTAATAGACGATATGAACTATGTACCGAGCTCTGTTGCCAGGAGCCTGAGCGTTAAGGGGACATCTAATATTGCGGTGATCGTACCGGATATTACCAACCCGTTTTTTTCGAGTATTTTATCCGGTATTACCCAAACGGCGGATGAATATGAATACAATACATTCCTGTTTGGCACCGGAGAAGATCCGAAGAAGCAATACCGGGTGCTGCAAACGGTCAAGGCTGAAAATTTAAAAGGGATCATCATTGTTCCGGTTTTTGAGAATGATGAAGAAACAGTAAAAATGCTAAAGGAACTGGAAGGGATGAATGTTCCTATTGTGCTGATTGATCGTGAGATTAACGGTGGCTGCTTTGACGGAGTTTTCAGCAATGATCGGGAAGGCTCGTATCGGGCAGTCAAGAAGCTGATTGACACAGGGCATCGGAAAATAGCAGTCATTAAGGGGCCGTTGACCTCGAGACCGGGGCGAGAACGCTATGAAGGCTATGTCAGAGCGATGACCGAAGCCGGAATAGAGATTCGCGAAGAGTATAGCCGCGGCGGCAGTTTTCTGTTGGATGATCTGGCTTATGAGGATACGCATAAGCTGATGACCCTGTCGGAGCCTCCGACGGCTATTTTTACCGCTAATAACATGGCTTCTCTGGGCTGCATGAAATGCTTGTTTGATATGGGACTGACCATTGGAAAAGACATATCTTTGGTTGGCTTTGACGATATTGAAACGCTTAAATATCTCAATATTGATCTGAGCGTGGTGGATCGACCGGTGCAAAGAATGGGGATGGAAGCAATGGAGCTTTTGCAATTGCGCTTTTGTGAACAAAAAGAAGACAGAGGGATCACGCGCAAGATTATTATTGACACAGAACTGATCTTAAGAGGGTCGGAGCAAATTGATAAAAATCGTCTGGAGGATCCCGACGGTTCCTTAGAAAAAATTATAAAGGCAAAAGAAAAAGGAGGAAGGTGAGTATGGGATGCAAGGTAGCTGTGTTCGGAAGCTATGTGGTTGACCTGATGGGGCGAACCCCTCATTTGCCGGTGCCGGGCGAAACCGTAAAAGGGTCGGTTTTTAAAATGGGGGCCGGAGGAAAAGGCTTTAATCAGGCGGTGGCGGCGCATAAAGCGGGAGCGGTCGTTACCTGTATCACGAAGATGGGGCGGGATTCCTTTGCTGATGTGGCATTAAACACGATGGAAGAATTAGGAATGAGCCGTGAGCATTTGTTCTTTCACGACACCGTTGAGACGGGTATCGCTTTGATTTTGGTAGATGAGAATACCAGTCAAAATGAGATCGTCATTGTTCCGGGAGCCTGCGCCACCATCTCAGACGAGGACATTGCCGGTATTGAAGAGGTGATTCGTGAGGCGGAATATGTATTGTTACAATTAGAGGTCAATCCGTCTGCCAATGAGTCGGTTATTAAAATGGCGGAGAAGTATCATACCAAAGTCATCCTGAACACAGCACCGTATCAGCCGGTGCGGGATGATCTCTTAGAAAAGGTATATATGGTGACGCCGAATGAGGTGGAGGCAGAGGCGATGACGGGGATTCCGGTCGTGGATCTGGAAGGGGCAAAAAAGGCGGCCAAAGTCTTTTTCGATAAAGGAGTAAAAAAGGTGGTGATCACCCTGGGTGAGAGAGGCGTTTTTGTTTCTTCCGACGGACGGGAGGAGATCATCCCGGGCTTTCAGGTAAAGGCCATTGACACCACCGGAGCGGGAGATGCCTTTAACGGCGGTTTGCTGACAGCCCTGTCGGAAGGGAAGGATCTTTGGGAGGCGGCTCGCTTTGCCAATGGTGTAGCGGCATTATCTGTGCAAAAATTAGGGACCACACCGTCGATGCCGACGAGAGCAGAAGTAGATCAATTTTTAAGTGAACATAAAGGGTAATTCAGAAAGGGGGTGAGCTGATGCTAAAGGGAATACCGAAGGTGCTGAATCCGGATTTGTTAAAGGCGTTGGCTGAAATGGGTCATGGAGATATCATTGTTATAGCGGACGATTTTTATCCGGCAGTCTCAATGGCACAAAGCGGCAGAACGATTCATGCGGACGGAATAGGCGCCGCAGAAATGGTGGATGCGGTTTTACAGTTAATGCCACTCGATACGGAGTATACCGAGCATCCGGTGTTGATCATGGACATGATGGAGCACCTGAAGGGGAAAATGGAACGACCGGCGGTTTGGGACGACTTTATCAAGGCCGTAGAGAAAAATGAACCCAAAGGAGCAGACTGTGTCGGCTTTATTGAGCGATTTGACTTTTACGACAAAGCAAAGACGGCATTTGTCACCGTATCGACCGGAGAACGTCAGCCATATGGCTGTATCATGTTACAAAAAGGCGTAATGTAGGAGGAAAGAAGATGAAGAGTAAATCCAGAAGATTATTGGCTTTATTATTAAGTACAGCCATGTTGACCGGGTTGTTGGCCGGCTGCAGCAGCGGTGAAAAAAAGGCCGACACAAAGTCAACGACAAAAAATGCGGAACGTATTATTCAGGCAACAGACGTGGCGACCAAAGGAGATAGCGACAAATGGAAAATCGCGGTGGTAATCAAAGATTCTTCCAATGGCTGGTTTGTCAGAATGGAACAGGGTGTTAAACAATTCGCCCAGGATACCGGCATCAATGCTTACCAAAAGGGGCCGGCAGCCACCGATGCGGCACAGCAGGTACAGGTGCTGCAGGATGTGATCACCCAGGATATTGATGCCTTGTGTGTTGTTCCGGTTGATCCGGCAGCGGTTGATCCGGTACTGAAGGAGGCTCGTGACAAGGGGATCAAGGTGATTGTACACGAGGGGTCCACCTGCAAAAATGTAGACTATTATCTGGAAGCTTTTGACAATGCCGGCTATGGTGCCTTTATCATGGATAAGCTGCAAGAGGCTGTCGGGGGCAAAGGAACGTATACGACCATGGTGGCGCATTTAACCAACGCATCGCAGAATGAGTGGGCCGACGGCGCGGTAGCGAAAGCGAAATCCGCTTATTCGGATATGAAGCTGGCTGGGGGGCTGGAGCGTGTTGAGTCTGAGAATAACTCTGAGAAGGCTTATCAGGTAGCAAAGGAAGTCCTGAAATCTCATCCTGAAATTACCGGCTTTGTCGGAACCTCTTCCATGGACACACCGGGTATTGCCAGAGCGATTGATGAATTGGGCTTAAAGGGTAAGGTTTTTGTGGCCGGAACCGGTATGCCGAATGAGTGTCGCGAGCTATTAAAGAGCGATTCTATTTCTTATATTACTCTGTGGGATCCGGCGGAGGCCGGTTATGCGATGTGCGTAATGGCACGTATGGCTTTGGAAGGCAAGAAAATCGAGGCGGGAACCGATCTCGGTCTGGCGTCCTATTCTAAGCTGGTACAGGATAAAGATAAAAAGAATTTCTTTATGGGGGCCGGCTGGATTTCGATCAATAAAGAAAACGTAGATAAGTATGACTTCTAGAATGTGATTGTATACATAGGAAATATCACCGCGCTCATCGGTGCGGTGATATTTTTATAGCAATCGGTTTGCGGGGCTTCGGCCGAGAATAGAGGTTCAGTGAAGGAGTGGAGGCAGTGATATGTCGGACAGTATTATCAAAGTAACAAATGTAAGAAAATACTTTGGCGGCGTAAAGGCTTTGGATGGAGTTGATTTAGAGATTAAAAAAGGAGAGGTGCATTGTCTGGCGGGAGAAAACGGCTGTGGCAAATCAACGATCATAAATGTCATCTCCGGGTTTTATACTCCGGATGAGGGAACGATTGAAATCGACGGGGTGGCATATTCCAAGCTTACGCCAAAGCAGGCAATTGCCAAGGGGATTCAGGTTATTTATCAAGATTTGTCAGTGTTTCCGAACCTGACGGTTATGGAGAATTTGGCCCTGAATATGCAATTATCTTCGGGACGTAAGCTTGTCAGCAAAAAGCGTTTTCGTCAAATCGCAAAAGAGGCGATCGCAAAAATAGATTTTGATATTGACCTGGATGAAACCGTAGAAAACCTAACCGTTGGGAACAAGCAGTTGATTGCTATCAGTCGCGCCTTGCTGAACAATGCGAAGCTCATCATCATGGACGAGCCGACGACAGCCATTACCAAGAAAGAGGTGAAGGCATTATTTAAGGTGATTCGGCAGCTTCAGGCACAGGATATCGCAGTATTATTTGTATCGCATAAGCTGGATGAAGTGTTTGAGATAGCGGAACGGTTTACGATTTTCAGGAATGGAAAAAATGTCGCAAGCGGTTATACAAAAGATTTAGACAGAGAAAAATTCACATACTATATGACGGGGCGTTCGATTCAGGAGGTGCCCTATCAATATATTGAAGCTAAAGATCAAGTTCCGGTGTTAGAGGTTAAGCATTTGAGCCTGAAGAATGGCTTTGCCGATGTCAGCTTTCAGCTTAAGCGAGGCGAGATCCTCGGTATTACCGGCCTGCTCGGCTCCGGAAGAACCGAATTGGTACAGGCTGTATTTGGTTACAACAAAGCTGATTCGGGTGAGATCCTGATCGACGGCCAGCCGGTTCGCATCAGAAATGTCAAGGATGGAATTCGTCACGGAATCGGCTATGTTCCGGCAGATCGCGTGACAGAGGGACTGTTTTTGCCGCAATCTATTTCAGACAATATCTCAGTGGAAAAATGGGGTGATTATTCCAATGCCCTGGGTGTCATTGATCAAAAACAGATACAAAAAGCGGTTGATCGCTGGGTGAAGGAGCTGTCAATCGCGATCCATACAACAGCTGCTCCGGTGGGAACGCTGTCCGGCGGCAATCAGCAGAAATGTGTTTTGGCCAAGTGGTTATCACTGGACTTGAAGGTGCTGATTTTAAACGGGCCGACTGTCGGGGTAGACATTGGCGCCAAGTTTGATATTTATGAGTTGATTAAAGATTTGGCACGCAAGGGTCTGGCGGTCATTATTATTTCGGATGATCTGCCGGAAGTGATGTCAAACTGCAACCGTATTTTAGTGATGCGCCAGGGGCGTGTTACGGGCGAATTAAAGACGCAGGATTTAAGTGAAGAAACCTTGGCAGATATGGCCATATCTAATTAGGAGGGGGCAAAAATGAAAGCGAAAAAAATCGTTCGCAGCACAGAATTTTATGTGGGAGTTATTCTCGTTTTGTTCTGCGTGGCTGTACAGATAAAAAGCGGTCAATTTTTCACCGGAAATAATCTGGTGGATAATATCAGAGCCTTTTCTATACCGGCAATGTTTTGCATCGGTGAAATGTTTGTCCTGATTTCCGGCGGAACGGATGTTTCGTTTCCGGGCATCGCGTCGTTGTCAATGTATGTGGTTTGCTCGCAACTGGATGGTAAGGTGACCAATCCGTTGGTGTACTTTTTGCTGGCCATGCTGATCGGACTGACGATCGGCGCCGTCAACGGCCTGATCATCGGCCGGTTTAAATTCCCGCCGCTCATCGTGACCCTTGGCACCAGCAGTATTTGCTTCGGGGTGATGCAGGGTGTGTTCCAGTCCAGAGAATATCCGTTGCCGGAAAGCCTTTATCGCGTGGGGCAGACGAAGGTGTTTTCGGTGACAAATGCGAGCAACGGTTTATCGTCGGACATGCCGGTTGCAGTGGTGATGATGTTGATCATGCTGCTGCTTGGCTGGTTTATTTTAAACAAAACCATGCTGGGCAGAGGTATCTATGCCATCGGGGGTGACGCCAAGGCTGCGCATCGCTCAGGCTTTAACGTGTTTGGAATTACTATGTTCATCTATTGCTTTTCCGGCTGCGTAGCCGGCCTGATCGGTGTTTTGAGAGCAACGATGCTGCTGGCTGTTCATCCCAATAACCTGGAAGGGATGGAAATGACCGTTATTGCGGCCTGCGTTTTGGGTGGGGTTCGCATCACCGGCGGGAAGGGCAGCATTTTAGGCATGATTTTAGGCATGGCATTATTGACGATTATTGATAATAGTTTGATCTTGCTTGGCATTTCTACACAATGGCAGCGAGTATTTACCGGAATCATCATCATTATCGGAACTGCCGCCTCTGCCATTCAGGCAAGACGAAATGAAAAACAATTGGCAATTAAGTTAGCGGAATCGTAAGGGGGCGAATAAAATGATGACAATAAAAAAATATCTCAATCATGATAAAAACCTGACCAGACTGTTTGCCATTCTGATAATCGTTACGATTTTATTCACAGCGCTAAAGGGCTCCTTGTTTATGAGCGTGGCCAATTTTCAGTCCATGGGAAAACAGTTTCCGGAGTTTGGTTTGCTTTCAATTGCCATGGCCATGGCCTTATTTACCGGCGGTATTGATTTGAGCCTGGTATATATTGCCACGTTGTCAGCCGTCTTGGTGGCAAAATTACTGCCTGTTTTGGTGACGGAGGATATGTCGGCCGCGCATGCGAATGTGATGATATTACTTTGCTTTGCGGTGGCTGTCGGAGTAGGTGCGCTTTGCGGAGCTATCAATGGTTTGCTGATCTCCGGTATCGGGATACCGGCTATTTTGGCGACGCTCGGAACACAGTCGCTGTTTCGCGGCATTGCTGTGGTCTTAACGGGCGGCAGTACTCTCAGTGGATTTACGCCGCATATGTCGGGGATGATCAATGCCAATGTATTCGGTGTTCCGATAACGGTGTTGATTTTTCTGGTCTGTGCGATTGTGATTGGCTTTATCTTAAGCAAAACAGTATTGGGGTATAAGCTCAGGATGTTGGGGACGAACAGCAAGGCGACCTCCTTTTGCGGCATGAATAATGTGAGCCTTTATACGGTGAGCTATACCCTGGGCGGTATTTTGGCAGCGGTGGCGGGCATCATCATGATCGGCCGTTTCAACTCCGCCAAGGCGGATTATGGCGCTTCGTATACGATGCAGAGTATTTTGATCGCGGTTTTGGGCGGCGTTGATCCCAGCGGCGGCAAAGGAAACATTCAGGGCGTATGTATCGGCGTCGTGATCATTCAGATGGTGAGCAGCTGGCTCAATATGTATGAAAATATCTCGAATTTTTATCGTCAAATCATATTTGGCGTGCTGTTGATATTGGTACTGATCATGAATCATTATTTGGTGCTGCATGAACGAAAAAAAGCGATGAAGAAATCATAATACGGAAGCGGGACGGGGCAGCCGCGTGAACGTTTTTGGCGAAGCGGAATCGTGGCTGTAAATTTTTCATTCCCCCCTTTACAGACCTGCCGTTTGGTGTTATTGTAGAGGATAGACTTTTAGGCTCACTTTTCATGGGGGAAGTATGCCCTAAAGTGGTTAAAACGGGTAAAAAATGTAGAACAGGGGTGAATGCGGATGGAAAAAAACAGAATCAGACCAGTCGCCAGCGGCAATGGAATCAGGATGAGCTATTCCAGACAGGACGAAGTGTTGCAGATGCCAAACCTGATAGAAGTTCAGAAGGATTCCTATCAGTGGTTTTTGGAAGACGGACTTCGTGAAGTGTTTGCTGACATTTCTCCGATCGGTGATCATAACAGTACCATGCGCTTGGAGTTTGTAGACTTTAAGCTGTATGAGGACGACTGTAAGTACTCGATCGAAGAGTGCAAGGAACGCGATGCGACCTATGCGGCGCCGCTTCGGGCAAAGGTAAGATTGCACCGGACAAAGGATGGCCGCGATGAGGTGACCGAACATGAGATCTTCATGGGCGATCTGCCGTTAATGACAGCCACCGGTACGTTTGTGATCAACGGTGCCGAGCGTGTTATTGTCAGCCAGTTGGTTCGTTCTCCGGGTATTTATTATGGAAAATCTCATGATAAGATCGGAAAAGAGCTGTTCTCCTGTACCGTTATTCCGAACCGCGGCGCATGGTTGGAATATGAAACGGATTCTAATGACGTCTTCTGGGTGCGTGTAGACAGAACCAGAAAGGTACCGGTGACCGTGCTGATCAGAGCGCTGGGACTGGGAACCAATACCGAGATCGAGGCATTGTTCGGCGATGAGCCGAAGATTAAGGCATCCCTTGAGAAAGACCCTGCCGTTAGTGTGGAAGAGGGTCTGTTAGAGTTGTACAAAAAGATTCGTCCGGGTGAACCGCTGGCTGAGGAGAGTGCGCGAAACCTCATCATGTCCATGTTCTTTGATCCGAGACGCTACGAGCTGGCAAAGGTCGGCCGTTATAAATTTAATAAGAAGCTTTCCTTTAAAAACCGTATTACCGGCGGCATCTTTGCGGAAGACGTTGTAGATATGACCAGCGGCGAGATATTGGCTGAGGCCGGCACAAAGGCGACCGAGGAGCTGGCTGAACAGATCCAGAACGCGGCCATCGAGTATGTTTGGATGGAGACCAAGCGTTCCAAGGATAAGAGCGAGCAGGAAGGCCATAAGGTTAAAGTGCTTTCCAATATGATGGTCGATCTGAGCGCTTATATCAGCGCAGATCCGAAGAGCCTGGGCATCACCGAGAAGGTGTACTGGCCGGTGTTAAGCCGCATGCTACAGGAATATGAAAATGAAGAAGAGCTGCATGAAGCCATTCGCCTGAGTGTCTTCGATTTGGTGCCGCGTCACATTACCCGTGAAGATATCTTCGCTTCTATCAACTACCAGATTCATCTGGAATATGGCTTTGGCAATGACGATGATATCGACCACTTGGGCAACCGTCGTATCCGCGCGGTCGGTGAGTTGCTGCAGAATCAGTATCGTATCGGTCTGTCCCGTCTGGAGCGTGTGGTTCGTGAAAGAATGTCCACGCAGGACTTTGACAGCATCACTCCGCAGTCCCTGATCAATATCAAACCGGTGACTGCAGCGGTAAAGGAATTCTTCGGATCATCCCAGCTGTCCCAGTTCATGGATCAGAATAACCCGCTGGGCGAGTTGACCCATAAAAGACGTTTATCAGCCCTTGGTCCGGGCGGTCTGTCACGAGACAGGGCCGGTTTCGAGGTTCGAGATGTTCACTACTCCCACTACGGCAGAATGTGCCCGATCGAAACTCCGGAAGGTCCGAACATCGGTCTGATCAACTCACTGGCGACCTATGCCCGTATCAATGAGTACGGTTTTGTTGAGGCGCCGTATCGTAAGATTGATCGTTCCGACTTGAAAAATCCGCGGGTAACCGATGAAGTCGTGTACATGGCAGCTGATGAAGAGGATCGTTATCATGTGGCGCAGGCCAATGAGCCGTTGGATGCAGAAGGACACTTTATCAATAAGCAGGTTTCCGGACGTTACCTGGAGGAAACCCAGGAGTATGAACGCTCGGTATTTGAATATATGGACGTGTCGCCAAAGATGGTATTTTCGGTGGCGACCGCATTGATCCCGTTCCTGGAGAACGATGATGCAAACCGTGCCCTGATGGGTTCCAACATGCAGCGTCAGGCCGTGCCGCTATTGACGACCGAAGCGCCTGTAGTCGGAACCGGTATGGAGCATAAGGCGGCTGCCGACTCCGGGGTCTGCGTACTGGCAAAGAGAAGCGGTACCGTATTAAAGGTTGAGGCCAGCCGCATTGTGGTGGTGGCCGACGAAGACGGCAGCCGTGACGAATATAAACTAGCGAAGTTTGTTAGAAGCAACCAGAGCAACTGCTACAACCAGAAGCCGATCGTCAATAAGGGCGATCATATCGAGAAGGATCAGATCATAGCTGACGGTGCTTCTACCGCCAATGGTGAGTTGGCCCTCGGTAAGAATCCGCTGATCGGCTTTATGACCTGGGAAGGCTACAACTACGAGGATGCCGTTTTACTGAGTGAGCGACTGGTGCGTGATGATGTCTATACATCTATCCACATCGAGGAATATGAAGTCGAGGCCCGCGATACCAAGCTCGGACCGGAAGAAATCACGAAGGATGTACCGGGGGTCGGTGAAGAAGCGTTGAAAAACCTGGATGAGGATGGTATCATCCGCATTGGTGCCGAGGTCAGAGCCGGAGACATCCTGGTTGGTAAGGTAACGCCGAAGGGCGAGACCGAACTGACGCCGGAAGCCCGTCTGCTGCGTGCCATCTTCGGCGAGAAATCCCGTGAGGTGCGTGATACGTCTTTGAAGGTGCCGCATGGTGAATATGGTACTGTTATTGACTCGAAGGTCTTTACACGTGAAAACGGCGGTGACCTGACGCCGGGCGTGAACCAGTCGGTACGCATCTATATCGCTCAGAAGAGAAAGATCTCGGTCGGTGATAAGATGGCCGGTCGTCACGGAAATAAGGGTGTTGTTTCCCGCGTGCTGCCGGTAGAGGATATGCCGTTTTTGCCGAACGGCCGTCCGCTGGATATCGTGCTGAACCCGCTGGGCGTACCGTCCCGTATGAATATCGGTCAGGTATTGGAGATCCATCTCTCCCTGGCTGCCAAAGCGCTTGGCTTTAACATCGCCACTCCGGTCTTCGATGGTGCGAACGAGATCGACATCATGGATACCCTGGATCTGGCCAATGATTATGTTAACCTGGAATGGGAAGAGTTTGAGGAGAAGCATAAAGACGAATTACTGCCGGAGGTATTGCAGTATCTGTCCGATAACCGTGCTCACAGAGCATTGTGGAAGGGCGTTCCGATCAATCGCGACGGTAAGGTGACCCTGCGTGACGGCCGTACCGGTGAGGAATTTGACAGTCCGGTCACCATCGGTCACATGCATTACCTGAAGCTGCATCATCTGGTAGACGATAAGATCCATGCCCGTTCCACCGGCCCGTACTCACTGGTAACACAGCAGCCGCTCGGCGGTAAGGCCCAGTTCGGTGGTCAGCGTTTCGGTGAGATGGAGGTTTGGGCTCTCGAGGCCTATGGCGCTTCTTATACCCTGCAGGAGATCCTGACCATGAAGTCCGATGATGTGATGGGACGTGTCCGTACCTATGAAGCCATCATCAAGGGTGAGAATATTCCGAAGCCGAGTATTCCTGAGTCATTCAAGGTATTATTAAAGGAATTACAGTCATTGTGTCTGGATATCAAGGTATTGCGTGATGATAATACGGAGATCACCATAGGTGAATCTCTGGAGGAAGCGGATAAGACGATTCAGCAGATGCTGGCAGCCGAGAAGCCGGCCGTCGGCGAGTCTGAAGACCTGGGAAGCTACGGCTACGGTACCCAGGAGCTGCAGGGCGATGAATTTGTCTATGTTGAAGACGAGGCAGTAGAGGAAGAGTAGGAGGAAACAGTATGTCCGAAACTTTATACAAGTCGGAAGAGTCGGTTGAGACTCCGGTGATGACGCAGAGAGCGCAGCTGGCAGAGTCGATGGGCATTGGCCAGGAAGACTTCGAGCCGTTGGTGTTCAATGCCATCAAAATCGGTCTGGCTTCTCCGGAAAAGATCAGAGGGATTTCCCGCGGCGAGGTCACAAAGCCGGAAACGATCAATTATCGTACCTTGAAGCCGGAACGTGACGGTCTGTTCTGCGAACGAATCTTTGGACCGAGCAAGGACTGGGAATGTCATTGCGGTAAATATAAAAAGAGCCACTACAAGGGCACTGTCTGCGACAAGTGCGGTGTAGAGGTGACCAAAGCCAGTGTCCGCCGTGAGCGGATGGGACACATCGAGCTGGCCGCTCCGGTATCTCATATCTGGTACTTTAAGGGGATTCCGAGCCGGATGGGTCTGATTTTGGATCTGTCCCCGAAGGCATTGGAAAGAGTCCTGTATTTTGCTAACTACATCGTGCTGGATCCGGGTACCACCAAGATGAACTGCGGTGATATCTTAAGCGAGCGCGAGTACCACGAGGCGGTGGATAAATACGGTTATGACAGCTTCCGTGTCGGTATGGGCGCCGAAGCCATCAAGGAGCTTCTGGAAAGGATCGACCTGGAAGAAGAGAGCCGTATCTTAAAGGAAGACCTGAAGCGTTTTTCCGGTCAAAAGAGAGCCCGTACCATTAAGCGCCTGGAAGTGGTTGAGGCCTTCCGTGAGTCGGGTAACCGGCCGGAATGGATGATCCTGACCGTGATGCCGGTGATTCCGCCGGATCTGCGTCCGATGGTACAGCTGGACGGCGGTCGTTTCGCGACCAGTGATTTGAACGATCTGTATCGTCGTATCATCAACCGTAACAACCGTTTGCGCCGTCTGCTCGACCTGGGCGCTCCGGATATCATTGTTCGCAATGAGAAGAGAATGCTGCAGGAGGCGGTGGATGCCCTGATCGATAACGGGCGCCGCGGCCGGGCCGTAACCGGCGCCGGCAACCGTCCGTTAAAATCCCTGTCCGATATGCTGAAGGGTAAATCCGGTCGTTTCCGTCAGAACCTGCTCGGTAAGCGTGTTGATTACTCCGGCCGTTCGGTTATCGTCGTAGGACCGGAATTAAAAATTTATCAGTGCGGTCTGCCGAAGGAGATGGCGATCGAGCTGTTTAAGCCCTTCGTGATGAAGGAACTGGTGGAGAGCGGACAGGCTCACAATATTAAAAATGCGAAAAAGATGGTTGACCGTCTAAATTCAGAGGTCTGGGATGTGCTCGAGAAAGTAATCAAAGAGCATCCGGTTATGCTGAACCGTGCCCCGACCCTGCACCGTCTGGGTATCCAGGCCTTTGAACCGGTTCTGGTAGAGGGTAAGGCGATCAAGCTGCATCCGCTCGTATGTACCGCGTATAATGCGGACTTCGACGGTGACCAGATGGCGGTTCACGTACCGCTGTCGGTAGAAGCGCAGGCAGAGTGCCGCTTCCTGTTACTGTCTCCGAACAATCTGCTGAAGCCGTCAGACGGCGGTCTGGTAGCGGTTCCGTCACAGGATATGGTGCTTGGTATCTATTACCTGACCCAGCAGCGTGACGGTGTTCTTGGCGAAGGAAAGGTCTTCAAGGATCTGAACGAAGCCATTCTGGCTTATGAAAACAAAGCCTTAAAGCTGCATGCCAGGATTCGTGTGCGTTTAAGCCGTGAGATCGACGGAGTGACGTACTCCGGTTTGGTAGAATCAACCCTCGGCCGCTTTATCTTTAATGAAGTGCTGCCGCAGGATCTCGGACTGGTGGACCGCAGCATTCCGGGCAATGAATTATTGCTGGAAAGCAATACCCTGGTGGGTAAAAAGGAACTGAAGAAGCTGCTGGAGAAGGTGATCAATGTTCACGGTTCGACCAAAACCGCCGAAGTACTGGATCAGATCAAGGCCTTGGGGTATAAGTACTCAACCAAAGCGTCCATGACCGTATCCATCTCCGATATGACCGTACCGTCTGTGAAGGCCGATTTGATCAAGAAAGCCGAGGAAACGGTAGAAGAGATTACCAAGAACTACAAGCGCGGTCTGATTAGCGAGGATGAGCGTTATAAAGAGGTGATCGACACCTGGAAGGAAACCGATGAGATCCTGACCAAGGCGTTGCTGGATGGTCTGGACGCCCACAACAACATCTTTATGATGGCTGATTCCGGCGCCCGTGGTTCCAATAAGCAGATCAAGCAGCTGGCCGGTATGCGTGGATTGATGGCCGATACAACCGGCCATACCATCGAGCTTCCGATCAAGTCAAACTTCCGTGAAGGTCTGGACGTATTGGAATACTTTATGTCCGCTCACGGCGCGCGTAAGGGTCTGTCCGATACCGCGCTTCGTACCGCCGACTCCGGTTACCTGACCAGACGTCTGGTAGACGTTTCTCAGGAGCTGATCATCCGCGAGACAGATTGCTGCGCAGATCAGGAGGAGATTCCGGGCATCTGGGTAAAGGCCTTTATGGATGGCAAGGAAGAGATCGAAAGTTTGCAGGAGCGTATCACAGGCCGCTATACCTGTTATGATCTGAAGGACAGGAACGGCAATATTATTGTCAAGAAGAATCACATGATCACCCCGCTTCGCGCCGCCCGCGTAATCGCTGAAGGTGTGGATGAGCAGGGGCAGCCGATTACCCGCGTCAAGATCAGAACCATCCTGACATGTAAGTGTAAAAATGGTATCTGTGCAAAGTGCTATGGCAGCAACATGGCTACCGGCGAACCGGTACAGGTCGGTGAGGCCGTCGGCATTATCGCCGCACAGTCCATCGGTGAGCCGGGTACCCAGCTGACCATGCGTACCTTCCATACCGGTGGTGTGGCCGGCGGCGATATCACCCAGGGTCTTCCGCGTGTCGAGGAGTTGTTTGAGGCGCGTAAGCCGCGTGGTCTGGCGATCATCAGTGAGATCGGCGGACTGGTGGAAGTAAAGGAAAATAAGAAGAAGGAAGTCATCGTGACCAATCAGGAGCAGGGCGAGTCCAGAACCTACCTGATCCCGTACGGCTCCCGTATCAAAGTACAGGACGGCCAGGAGATAGAGGCCGGCGACGAACTGACAGAAGGTAGTGTAAATCCGCATGATATCCTGCGCATCAAGGGTGTAGATGCTGTTCAGAATTATATGATTCAGGAAGTACAGCGCGTATATCGTCTGCAGGGTGTTGAGATCAATGATAAGCACATCGAGGTTATCGTGCGTCAGATGCTGAAGAAGATCCGCATCGAGGATAACGGAAGTACAGACATGCTGCCGGGCACAATGGTCGATATCCTTGACTTTGAGGATGAGAACAAGCTGGCCGTTGAGCAGGGACTGGAACCGGCTGAAGGAAAGCGCGTGATGCTTGGTATCACCAAGGCGTCGCTGGCAACCAATTCCTTCCTGTCGGCGGCATCCTTCCAGGAGACCACCAAAGTATTGACCGAGGCGGCCATCAAGGGTAAGATCGATCCGCTGATCGGTCTGAAGGAAAACGTGCTGCTCGGTAAGCTGATCCCGGCCGGAACCGGTTTGGAGAAGTATCGCTTTATTGATCTGGATCCGGATCAGGCACTGCGTGATGAAGAAGAGGTAGTGCTGGAGGCTATCGCCCGTAAGGATGAAAAGAAAAACGAAGAAGTCGAGAAAGAAGCTGCAAAGCCGTTGTCGGAAGATGCCATCACTATGAGCGCTGCACTTGATGCAGTTTGGGCGGAAGCTTTCACAGCCGAGGAAGAGGAGCCGGCTCTGACTGATGCAGCGGAGGGTGAAACGGGCGAGTTCGGTGAAACCGACGAAGCTGACTTCGAGTAAAAAAACACAGGTGAAGTAGACATGATGGAAAAACAAAAATGCCCCATCGGGGTATTTGATTCCGGCGTCGGCGGATTGACCGTAGCACGGGAGATCATGCGCCGGCTGCCGGGTGAAGAGATCGTGTATTTTGGAGATACCGCCCGTGTGCCTTATGGAAATAAGTCGCCCGGTACCATTATCCGTTATTCGGATCAGATTGTTCGCTTCCTGTTACAACAAAAGGTGAAGGCGATTGTGGTGGCTTGTAACACTGCAAGCGCCTTTGCTTTAGAAGCATTACAGGAACGCTATAACGTTCCGATCATCGGCGTGGTAGAGCCAGGCGCAAAAGCGGCGCTGGCCTGTACGAATAACGGTCGGATCGGAGTGATCGGTACCACCGGTACCGTCAAAAGCCGCATTTATTCCAAGGTCATCCGCAGGCTGGAAGAGAAGACAGAGGTCTTTGGCAGGGCTTGCCCGCTGTTCGTATCGCTGGTTGAGGAAGGCTGGCTGGATGACAGTGTAACGGAGCAGGTGGCAAGGCGTTATCTGGCGGAGCTGATAGCGGAGGACATCGACACTTTGATTCTCGGTTGTACCCACTTTCCGTTGCTGAGGGATGTGCTGGCCCGGGTGGCCGGTGAGCAGATCCGATTGGTCGATCCGGCAGTTGATACAGCCGATACCGTAAAGCATCTGTTAGCAGAGCGTGGGTTATTGAATCCGGCTGTGCGGGCTGACGGGCACCGCTTCTTTATCAGCGACTACAGTGAACAGTTTCAGGTATTGGCGGATCGGATTTTGCCCTGTCACATCGACCGGACGGCTCAAGTCAATCTGGAGGATTTTGTATGAAGCGGGAAGTGACGGTGTGTATGACGACCATCCACCGTTTGGAGGGTGAAGAAGATAGGACGGTGACCGCTGCCGAGGGATATTATCATCACTCCGAACGCCTGCGAATGCTGTGGTTTCAGGCGCAGGCGGATGAGGCAGATAAAAAGATGGATCATAAGCTGGTCTTTGAGCCGACCGGCCTGCGGATGGAGCGGTTTTCTCCCGGTTACCGGAGTCGGATGTGCTTTGCTCCGGGAAAGAACCATTCGACGGTGTACAGTACGCCCTTTGGTGAGATACCGTTGGAGATCGACACCTTTGCCCTGCAGGATGAGGTGACAGAAACAGGTATCAGCATCCGGCTGGAGTACCGACTTTCGACAGGCGGTCGGGAGCTCGGCAGTTATGAGGTTTGGATCGAAGGCCGCTTCCGTTAACAGGCCGGCAGTAAAGACAGAAGAGAAAAGATAGGCAAATAAAAACAGCTGAGAGTTGAATTGCCTCGAATTGTAAGATTTACATCTGACAGTTCGGAGGTTTTCAGCCTCAGCTGTTTTTCATACAAGCCGGTTGCAAGCAAAGGTATGATTATTTTCCCAAAGGTGTTGCTTCATATTTGACTGCGATGAGCGAGGATAGTTTGTCATGCTCATAAATATGCTGTTGGATACGATCGGCGACAACCTGCGCGCCGGCATCATCTGTATCATACAGCAGAATCAGAAATTGAAAGTCATCCAAACAGGTGATCAAATCGCTTGCGCGAAGGTTTGTTCGCAGAATCTTCTTGAGCTCATGATTGATGGATATGATATCGCATTTATCCGGCTCTTTGTGCTGAGGGGATGACCAGGTCAATAGGAGCAGGTGAGCGGTAGAACCGGTGCGCTTTATATACTGCAACTGCCGTTGACAGAATTTTCTAAAAATGGGACCATTGCAGAAGATGGCATGAGTACTGTCGCTTTGCAGGAGGCCTGACATGAGGGCATTTAGAGAGTAGATTTGCGTGTTGTGCCGTTCCTCAATATCTCGGCGGAGTGTCTGCATCTGGTCAGAGGCTTCGTTTTCGTCACCTTCATATAGGACGTTGATAGCAGTGTCATAGGCCATTTTTGCAACATGATATTTTTGACGGCATAGGAAGCTTTGGATATACCACAGATGCGGCCGTTCATCACCGGCATCAATATCCATACCGTGCTTGGCCAACTGTTCGATCTGCATGTATTGGCCATGATCAGAGAAGGTGTCGCAGAAGTGCTGCATAACCGTAAAATACTGACTTTGATAAAAGTGACGGGTATAGGCTGCCCAGTCATTATCATGGCAAAATTCTAAGAAGTTTCCCCGATATAGGGACATCCATTCTTTTAATTGAATTTCAGTGGGAACACTTTCGTTCATGATCCGGTTCATCAGCTCATGAATGCGTGCTACATCCAGCTTTAGAATCAGCTCAGGATTCCAGCGATAACTATCCCCATAAATCTGCCAGAACCGGGTGTCCGGCCAATATGTGTGTAAGGCTTGTCGGACTCGATACATCAGGTTCTTCAATGCTCCGCGGGGATTTTTAATATCTTCAACTGCCCAGATAATATCCATCAGTTTGGTCATCTCTATATCATGGTCATGATAGTAGAATAAATAAGCCAGAAGCAGAGCCAGCTTATTTGACTTAAGTTGTTGGACATCCAGTGTTTGTCCCTGATAAGAGATGCTCATGGCACCGATCAAACAGACGGTGACCACATTATCAGAATTTTTATGCATGCTGTTTATGATTCTCCCTTTTTTGATATTCTTCCTTTTGTCTGAGCTTATCCTGATACATATCCAGATCAGCCAAATGGAGAGCTTTTTCCGGACTTTCTGATGCTTCGGTGTACAAGGCGGTGCCGACCGCCGCCCCGTACGGCAGGCCGGATAAGCGTTGTCGAATTTCCTGAGAGATTAAGCTTAGCGTGCTCTCGTCAATGCCGTTCCAGATAATAACAAATTCATCTCCGCCGATCCGATATATCTTGGCACGGCTCGGGAGCAAGGGCAACAACAGCTCCGGGACATGCCGGATGACTTCATCTCCTCGTCTATGTCCATAGGTATCATTGATCTGCTTAATGTTGTTAATATCAATAGCGATCAGGCCATATTGCTTCCGGCGTGACAGACGATGGATATCGACCTGAAAACAAAAATGATTTAAAGCGCCTGTCAGCTGATCCTGTTTGGAGCGCATGATATACAGCAGGCAGTAGTAGAAAACCAGGCAGGTAGGAATGGTATAGTAGTATAAATGGTCGAGAGCTTTGCTGTTTATATTTACAATAACAAAAGAAATCCATACCTGTGTGGCGACTGCCATACCAATCTTCAGTTCATAGGCAGGCTGATGCGACAGATTTTTGATCGTACGATACAAAACGGCGACAAGATAGCCGGTGCCTGTCAGATGCGGAACCAGATATAACGGGCCGTGCAGAAAGATGTTTTCCGGTGTGATGATAAACACCCAACCGGTGAATGGAGTCAACAGACAGATGATGCTGCAGATCAGCAGAGGGATGCCCTTTTTCCATTCGCTATGAATCTTTGCTTCTGCCAGGATACGAAACAGAGTATAGGGTGCCAGAAGCTTGACGATATAACCGGCAGCACTCAGCCAACGGCGCAGATCAACCGAATAGAAACCGGCCGTGGCCTGCCGTTCAAAGTACCTGATCGGCAGTATGATGATGGTCAATAGGATGGCCAGACAAAATAAAAGCTTGGTTCGCCGTTTAAATAAAGGATCATAAAATATAAATAAGCCCAGAGCAATTCCGGTCATGACGCCATAGAGAAAAATACTTTCCACTGGTTTAACTCTCCCGAAAGATATGTTGAATACGGTTTTTTATATTATATACTATTTAAATGAAGATTTCATCCTAAATCCGCATAACCGCCATGCTACGGACTTGATTCGACTGGCTTCAATCATTTGCATGGGAGTTGAATCTTATCGGCCGGAATGGTATGATTCTTCTATATACGCTGTCAGAGCGGGAATAAGTCGAGGTAAGAAAAATGGGGATTGTAGTAGTAGGAGCGGTATTTGTAGACATCAAAGGGTATCCGGAGGCCCAGTATATTCCGGGCGGTCGAAATGTCGGCCGAGTGGTGCAGGTGCATGGCGGGGTCAGCCGAAATGTGGTAGAGGATATTGCCAATGTTGAACTGAAGCCCTCCTATGTCAGCGTGGTGGACGAGTCCGGCATATCCAATGAGGTGCTGGACAAACTGAACCGGCATAAGGTTGATACGACATATGTCAGACGGACGAAGGACGGTCTCGGAACCTGGCTGGCGGTCTTTGACAATGACGGAGACGTGGTCGCCGCCATTTCTAAACGACCGGATCTGTCGGAGATCGGACATATCTTTGCCGAGCATGGAGATGAGATCGTGAGAGAGGCTGACAGCATCGTCGTTGAGATCGACATGGAAGCGCCGATTTTGAAAACTATCTTTGCTCTGGCCGAAAAATATCAGAAGCAGGTCTATGCCGTTGTTTCAAATATGTCGATCGCCATCGAGCGAAGAGATCTGCTGAAGAAAACAGGCTGTGTGGTTTGCAATCTGCTGGAGGCAGGGCTGCTATTCTCCGAAGATTATAGTGGCAAGGCCCCGGTCGAGATGGCGGAGATTTTGGCTCAGAAGCTGGAACAGTCGCAGATTCCAAAGATGATAGTGACCATGGGTGAGGACGGAGCAGTCTGGGCCGATATCAACGGACAGCATGGTATCTGTCTGCCGCAGAAGGTGGCAGTGGTGGATGCGGCCGGTTGTGGTGATGCCTTTTTTGCCGGCGTGGCCATTGGTCTGACCTATGGCAAAACATTGGCCGAGGCCTGTGCCATCGGTACCAGGCTGGCCGGTTCGGTGATCTCGACCAAGGAGAATGTCTGCCCGAGATTCCTGCCGGAGGAATTTGAGCTGAATATTTGAATCAAACATTGATCGACAGATCACTAAAAACGAACAAATGTTCGATTTGTGCTTGTTTTTTTGCGTCCATTCGCTATAATAATAGTGACGAGAGGCAGCCGTGAACCGGCTGCGAAAAGGGAAGTCAGACAGGAGGCGGCAAGGGTGGAAGAGCAGGCATATCGCTATATTGCAATAGATTTAAAGTCATTTTACGCATCGGTGGAATGCGTTGACCGCGGGCTGGATCCGTTGACCGCCCGTCTGGTGGTGGCGGATGAGAGTCGAACCGCCAAGACCATTTGTCTGGCGGTTTCGCCGGCTCTGAAAAAGCTCGGCCTGACCGGCCGGCCGAGGCTGTTCGAGGTGATGGAAAAGACCCGCGGTATCGACTACATCGTGGCGCCGCCGCGGATGGCCAGATATATGGAGGTGAGCACGAAGATTTATGGGATCTATTTGCGCTACATCGCACCGGAGGATATTTTTGCGTATTCGGTGGACGAGGTGTTTATCGATACGGCCGCTTATTTGCACACCTACCGGATGACGGCCGGGGAACTGGCCTCTACCATGCTGAAGGCGGTTCTGCGGGAGACTGGTATTACGGCCACCGTCGGACTGGGAACGAACCTGTATCTGGCGAAGGTGGCCATGGACATCATGGCCAAGCGCAGTGAAGGAGATGCGGCGGGACTGCGAATCGCCGGTCTGACAGAGCTGTCATACCGCCGACAGCTCTGGGAGCATCGGCCATTGACGGATTTCTGGCGGGTCGGGTTCGGATACGCGCGAAGGCTGGAGGGAGTGGGCCTGTATACTATGGGAGATATCGCCAGATGTTCGATCGGAAGGGCAGAGGACTTCCACCGGGAGGAGCTGCTCTATCGTCTGTTCGGAGTCAATGCCGAGCTGCTGATCGATCATGCCTGGGGCTGGGAGCCGTGTGAGATGAAAGATATCAAGGCCTACCGTCCGGCCAATCACAGCCTGAGCTCAGGTCAAGTGCTGACCAGACCGTATTCATTTGATGAGGCTCGAATCGTGGTTCGAGAGATGACGGAGGCGCTGGCACTTGATCTGGTGTCCAAGGGTCTGGTGACGGACCGACTGACACTGACCATTGGCTATGATGTGGAAAATATGAAGTCGGACGGCCGGCAGACGGCATACCGCGGAAAGGTAAAGGCAGATCATTACGGCCGGCGGCTGCCGGCTCCGGCTCAAGGAAGTCAGAAGCTGCCGCGGCAGACCGCATCGGCGACTGTTATGACAGAACAGATGGATCGTTTGTTTCAGGGGATTGCGGACCCGGATTTATTGATTCGACGATTAAACGTGGTGGCCTGCGAGGTAGAGGAACGAACATTTGCTCAAAGAAGAGGGCGGTATGTCCAGCTGAATCTGTTGACTGATTATCCGGCCACCGCAGAAGCGGCGGCCGCCGGCCGCGCAGAAGAGAGAAGACAGAAACGGGAGCAGCAGATGCAGGAAACCATGCTGACTATACGCGCCCGATACGGGAAAAATGCTGTTCTCAAAGGCTATAATTTATGAAGGGGCGACGGCCAGGCAGCGCAACGCCCAGATCGGAGGACATCGTGCCTAAGGATTTGAGAGAAAGGGACTTTCGTTATTCCGATATCTTATATCGGCCGCATCATCGTTCCGGTAGCCGTCCCCATATGGGGATGCGGGAACGGGCGGCCATGTTTGCCCCTTTTGCGGCCTTGACCGGATATGAGGAGGCAGTCAGGGAAACGGAGCGTTATACGGCGGACAGACGGGAGCTGACAGAAGAGGAGGAACAGCGGCTGAATGGGCAGTGAATAAAGATACAGCGGCCGCTGGAGTAATAGAATTAAGAAGAACACTTAATCACTGTTTTAGTGAAATATGCACTTCTTAATTCTTTTTTTATTTGAGAAATTAAGAGAAAGGGGGTAAACATGAGGAATTTTGAAAAGATAACAGCACTTTATGAGAGATTAAGTCGTGATGATGAACTGCAAGGAGAAAGTAACTCAATCGTCAATCAAAAGAAAATCCTTGAAGATGTTGTATTCTATAGTGGATGCTCTCGACAGTTCAGAATATTCCGGTAGCTTAATTGTCCTGCTCAATGAAGGTGTCAGCTTTGTAAAACGGAACATGACTCCCGGCGGCATGGCTGATGGAACACGGATACAGGAAAGAGATATATCCAATATTTCCTCCACTCGCCGTAATCCCGTTCTTGCCGATATTTTCGGACGGTTAGGTTATATGGAGCGTCAAGGAAGCGGCTTTAAGAAGATTACGGAATCTTACCATGCTGCTCATACCTATCGTAAAGAGCCGGAACCGGAGTTCTATTCCGATGTTACCTCATTCCAAGTCACGCTGTATAACTTGAATTATGACACAACAACAAGCTCGGCTAATGTTACGATTGAGGATGAAAGCGTTGCGATTACCACTGACTATGTTGCGATTGAGGCTGCGATTGACGGGTTAAACGCAAGCCAGACCACAATTAAGAAAGCAAAAGCGGTCTATAAAAATATGGGAACTGACGGTGTCTTTGGTCGTTCCGACATTTCCTCTATTACAGGAGATTCCGTTACCGCTGCCGGCAATCTTATCAGCAAATTGAAAGCTGCAAGCTTAATCGTACCAGTAAAAGGATATGGAAAAGGCAAATATCGTTTTATCGAACCGCATAAATAAACCTGAATTATTCACCGCGATACGGTGATGGCGACTGAAAGCCGCATTGTTACTACGGTTGCAAGCCTTGTTGCTTTCACTCGACAAGTGCTAAAGCTATGTCAAAAGGACAGGTTACTATTCCAAAGAGGATTAGAGAACTTTTGAATTTAGAGAATGGGGATTATGTTACTTTTGTAGTTAATAAAGATAAGGTGCAAATTCAAAATTCTAAGGCATTTATGTAAAATTTATCATTCCGTTATAGTGGATAACATTATTCCATATACAAGGTATCATTCCATAAAACAGTATTATTCCGATAATCCGATTATGTTGTTCCTATTTGATTGATATTGTTCCGATAAAATGGTACAATATGAAAGATTGGAGGGATAATTTATGTATATTACAGTGAAACAAGCAGCTGAAAAATGGGGGATATCCGATAGAAGAGTGAGGATTTTATGCTCAGAAGGGAAGATTTATGGTGCATACCAAGAAGGAAGAGCATGGAAAATACCATATGATGCAACAAAGCCAACTGATGGAAGATATAAAATTAAGGAATCACTTATTCCAATCATAGAAGATAAATTAGAAGCTCTCAGAAAAAGAAGACCCTTGACAGAAGGTGAGTTGGAGAGATTAAAAGAAGAATTCCTAACAGAATATACCTATAACTCAAATGCAATCGAAGGCAATACCTTAACTTTACGAGAAACAGACATGGTTCTTAGAGGACTTACTATTGACCGGAAATCATTAAAGGAACATTTGGAAGTCATTGGTCATAAAGAAGCTTTTGATTATGTCGGGCAGCTTGTTAGTGAAAACGCCCCAATCTCTGAAAAGGTAATAAAGGATATTCACTATTTAGTCTTGGCTGATAAAAAAGAGGACAGAGGAATATACAGAAGAATCCCTGTTCGGATTATGGGGGCAGTACATGAACCTGTACAGCCATATTTGATTATTCCTAAAATGGCAGAACTACTGGAGCAATATAAAAACAGCAGGGAAGATATTGTGACTAAGCTTGCTCGTTTTCATATCGAATTTGAAGGAATACATCCTTTTATCGATGGAAACGGAAGAACCGGAAGATTACTAGTTAACTTGGAACTAATGAAAGCAGGCTATCCACCGATAGATATAAAATTTACTGATCGCTTGAAATATTATGAAGCTTTTGATGAATATCATGTAAAACATAATATATCGGCAATGGCAGATATGTTTGCAAGATATTTGAATCAGAGATTAGATTTATATCTGTCTATTTTGGATAAGTAAGAATAAAAAAGTAGTTAGATAAATTAGTGTGAATTATTCATAGCGAGACGGTAGCACTATTGTCCAAACTTAATGTTGATAAGTATATAGATGTTGAAATTAAGCTGGATGAGCTTGATTTGACAAGTGCTGAAAGTAAAGCAACCTATGCTCAAATCAAGGAATATATATTAGAAAAATTTGATTTAAAGGTTTCGACACTCTATATTGCTCAGATTAAAAAGAAATGTGGTATTGAATTAAGGGAGCATTATAATAAATCAAAAAAAGAGAAACAAGTTATTCCACAATGCACACCGGAAAAAGAGGAAGCTATTACTGAGCCAAGGTGATGGATATGTACGGCGAGCAGGGCAGCATATCCGAAAAGCTGAAATCTATCGACAGGCGATTGAAAACCCTTGATGAGCATTTGCGGCACAGCGGAAACTATAAAGCCTATCACGGGCATAAGGCGCAGTATGAAAAGCTGTATGCACAATACCGCCAAATCAAAAAAGCGGGAGGGTTCGGAGCGGAGCGCAAAGCGCAGAAAGCGCTTGATGCCGCTAACTCCTATTATCACGCTCATGATACGGAAATCGTGCTTTTTGAAGCCGCTGAACGGTATTTGAAAGATGTTATGCAGGAACGCTTTGACCCGAAGAAGCTGCCGCCGATAAGGAAATGGGAAGCCGAGCGCGACAAGCTGAAAGCCGAAAGGCAACAGCTATCCCACGAGTATGACAGACTGAAAAACGAGGTTAAGGAAGTGGAGCAAATCCGCAGGAATGTTTACAGTATTTTGAAAGAGGAAAGAGGTAGAGAACAGCCGAATCGAAATCACAACCTTGAACTGTAAAAATGAAGAACGGCGGGATAATAGCACTATCCCGCCGCTTGTGTTTTGGGGTTGTTATCAGTATGATAAATCCCGACTTGTCAATTATTGTTTCCTGGCTACGATATAAAATCTGTGGATGCTTCCCTCAATCACGCCATTCTTATCAAGAATTTCCTGCGCCTTGTACAGTTGTTCAAGGCATCTTTCAACGGAAAAACCAAGGAACTCCCACTCAATGATCCTTGCAAACCAGACAAGAGCTCCTACGTCAAAGAACCGGATCGGCTGATGGGTTTCCCCACTCTCCAGTACTTCAAATCCGTGTTCGAGAAGTTCTGCCTTTCTCACATCAAGGTATTGTTTGGGATAGGGCACTTCTGTGATATGGGGAAGAAGAAGCTGCACCAGTTCCCGGTCGTTTTCTGCGCCTACCTGTTGGGTAAGGAATAACCCATTCGGCTTCAATACACGCCGCAGCTCAGCGACGTCATAATCGCCATGCCGGTTTGTGATCATATCAAAGCTTCTGTCAGCGAATGGAAGTGTTTCGCCTCCGTCTGCTTCCTTGAAATCAATGCCCAGCGGGAGCAAAACTTCTTTGCATAATTCCACATTGGGCGGATAGCCCTCAATCGCTGCCGTATTTTTGTTAGGGTGATGGAGGGAAAGCAGAAACTCTCCGCCGCCGGTTTCCATATCCATCAGCTTCATGCTGTCTTTTCGATAGTTCTGAATAACCTCTCGAAAATCCCACGTCAAAACATCTTCTTCCTTGTACCTGCCGTGGATATGAGAAAAATCCCATCCGTGGATATGGGCAATGGCTTCTTCTTGTTTCCAGACTTCTTTTAATTGTTCTGTGTTCATTTTACTGCTCCTTTCAAAAGAAAAATGATGATTGTGGTTTTTCTTTAGATCGGTACAGTTCCTGACAACCTCCTGCACAGAACGTCTTTACTCGATACAGATTGTTGTCAGTTGCGGAACTGTACCGAGTAGATAATTCGTCGCATCATTGGTTACCTCCAAAAGCTGAATTTGCCTGTTGGCCTTGACAGTATAACATAGAAATGTGAATTTTTCTACTCCTGCCGCCAACTCATTTTCAATGTGGGCAAGGTTTTTATATTACCTGCTCATAAAACAGCTTCAAACTATCCACAAGACGCATTTTGACATCTTCCTCTGCTACTAACTCGCCCCCACCCAAGAAAAAGCGTCTATAAATCAGAAAAAGCACTTGACAAAACGCTTCATGGGGAACGAAGAAGGATATTGAGCCGTATATGGATGAAAAGTTTCAAAACAATATCCTGCTTACGCAAACAGAACGATTAACTATGAATGGCAGACCGGTAAATCCAAAGTATGCAAGAAATAAGAATGTACTTGTTATTGGTGGTTCCGGCTCCGGAAAGACAAGATTTTATGTAAAACCGAACCTAATGCAAATGCACTCGTCATATTGTGTAACAGATCCAAAAGGAACGATAATAATTGAGTGCGGTAAGATGCTTGAAGATAATGGCTATGAGATAAAAATCTTAAATACCATAAACTTCAAAAAAAGCATGAAGTACAATCCCTTTGCTTATCTTAGAAGTGAAAAAGACATACTCAAATTGGTACAGACAATCATTGCAAATACTAAAGGAGAGGGAGAAAAAGCAGGTGAGGATTTTTGGGTGAAAGCCGAAAAGCTCTACTATACGGCACTTATAGGCTACATCTTCTATGAAGCTCCAAGAGAAGAAAAGAACTTTGCAACGCTACTGGATATGATAGACGCTTCAGAAGTAAGAGAAGATGATGAAACATATATGAATCCGATAGACAGACTTTTTGAAGCACTTGAGAAAAGAGAACCTACGCACTTTGCAGTGAAGCAATATAAAAAGTACAAATTGGCTGCGGGCACAGCGGCAGCAGTCTGTCTCCGGAGGATGTCGTGGAGGTGGGGATATGCGTATATAAATAAAATATAGGCGGTGGCCGAGTACAAGAGTGAAGCCTGATACAAATTGTTTTTTAAAGGTGAAACATATAGTGATACAGAAATGATATAGATAACATAAAATGATCAATCACCATTGGGATGATATTAACTCGGTATGGCGACCTTAAGCTAAAACATTGACAACTCTCCCAAAGGAGCGTATAATTCAAACAAATACGGAGCTATCAATAGTTCCGTTTTGTTTCCTGTTGAGTTCACGAAAGGATAAAAAATAAAGTACATGAACAGACAAGAGTGCGATATTTTGAACATCATCATAGAAGAAAAGACGGCCAATCAGCGTTTGCTGGCAGAGCAGACCGGCTACTCTCTGGGAACGGTGAATAAGGCGGTGCAGAAGCTACAGGCAGCCGGTTATCTGGCTGATGGTTTGATTCCGACGGCAGCGGCCGGAGAAGTGGCAGAAGCGGCAGCCCCGCGCTCAGCGGTGATTCTGGCAGCCGGCTCCGGAATGCGGATGGCGCCCATTAATACACTGTCACCGAAGGCCATGCTGGAGGTAGAGGGCGAGCGCCTGATCGAGCGGCAGATCCGCCAGCTGCGGGAGGCGGGCGTGGCAGATATTTATGTGGTGGTCGGTTTTATGAAAGAGACCTTTGAGTACCTGATCGATGATTTCGGTGTGCGGCTGGTAGTGAACCGGGAGTATGCATCCAAGAATAATTTACATTCATTGGTGCTGGTGCAGGACAAATTGGATGACTGTTATATCGTTCCGGGAGATGTCTGGTGCCGCTTTAATCCGTTTCGCAGACGGGAATTTTACAGCTGGTACATGGTCACGGAGGAGGCGGATGAGGACAGTGATGTGCGGGTGAATCGCCGACAGGAACTGGTGGAGGCGGCAGAAGCCGGAAACCGGATGATCGGAATCGCTTATCTTAAACAGGCGGAGGCGGCAGCGCTGCGTGACAAGCTGGCACAGCCGAATTATTTGCACCGCCATGAACAGGATTTCTGGGAGTGTCTGCTCAGACAGAAAAGCGAAAAGAAACGCCTGCTGCCGGCCCGGGTGGCAGCGGCCGGGGACGTCATCGAGATTAATACTTACGAGCAACTGCGTGACTGGGATAGCGGATCAGTCAACCTGCGTTCGGATGCTATCTCAGTGCTGACAGAGGTGTTTGATGTGCCGGTAGAGGAGATCGTGAATATAGAGGTGCTAAAAAAAGGAATGACAAACCGTTCCTTTGTCTTTTGCTGCCGTGGACAACGCTATATCATGCGGATTCCGGGAGAGGGAACGGATCAGCTGATCAGCCGGCCGCAGGAGGCGGCCGTGTATGCAGCCATTGAAGGACGCCGGCTCTGTGATGATCCGGTGTACTTAAATCCGGAAAACGGCTATAAGGTGACCCGCTTTTTAGAGGGGATCCGAAGCTGCGATCCGACTGATGATGCGGATCTGACGCAGGCCATGCGTCTGCTGCGCCGCTTTCATGATTTGGAGCTGACCGTACCGCATCGCTTTGATATCTTTGAGCAGATCGAGTTTTATGAGTCGCTGTGGGGCGATATTCCGTCCAGCTATCGGGATTATAACAGAACCAAGGAAAAGGTGTGGGCCCTGAAACGGGTGATCGAGGACAGCCCGAGGAAGTTTGGTCTGACCCATATTGATGCGGTGCCGGATAACTTCCTGTTTTACCGCGAGGCGAACGGGCGGGAAGGTCTGCAGCTGACCGACTGGGAATATGCCGGCATGCAGGATCCGCATGTGGACATCGCCATGTTCGCCATCTACAGCGGATATGATAAGAAACAGCTGGATCACCTGATTGACCTGTATTTTGAGGGCGATTGCCCGAATCAAATCAGGCTTAAGATTTATTGTTATGTAGCGGCCTGCGGTCTGCTATGGTCAAATTGGTGTGAATATAAGAGAAATCTCGGCGTAGAGTTTGGCGAGTATTCATTGGCCCAGTATCGTTATGCCAAGCAGTTCTATCAATATGTGGAAGAAGCCGGCATACCGCTTTAAATAAAAGGAGAGGATAGATGATAACAGTTGATAATGCAGTGATCATGGCCGCCGGTACGGCCAGCCGCTTTGCTCCGCTGTCCTATGAACGGCCGAAGGCATTGATCGAGGTTAGAGGAGAGGTGCTGATCGAGCGGCAGATCCGCCAGCTGCGAGCGGCCGGTATTCGTGACATCTATGTGGTGACCGGTTATCGGGCGGCTGATTTTAACTATCTGCAGGAAAGGTTTGGTGTTATCCTGCGACATAATGCGGACTATAATACACGAAATAATCAGGCCAGTATCCATGCGGTGCGTGATATTCTGAAAAACAGTTATGTCTGCTCGGCCGATAATTATTTTTTGCAGAATCCGTTTGCGGCTAAGGAGGAAGCGGCTTATTATGCGGCAGTTTACGCTGACGGGGAAACGAAGGAATGGTGCCTGACCATGGACGAAACGGATCGTATCTGTGGTGTGCAAATCGGCGGTCGGGCTGCCTGGTATATGCTGGGACATACCTTCTGGGATGAAAGCTTCAGTCGCCGCTTTATCGAAATTTTGGAAGCGGAGTACGCACTGCCGGAAACGGCTGATAAGCTGTGGGAAGAGATCTACACGGCTCATTTGGATGAGCTGGCCATGAAGATCAGACGGTATGAAGAGGACTTTATCTTCGAGTTTGATACCTTGGATGAGCTGCGTACCTTTGATCATACATATATTGATGATACCCGCTCCGCTGTTTTGAAGGAAATTGCTGCCGCGCATGGAGTAACCGAAGGCAGGATCATCGATATCCGGACCATCAAGGGGGGGGGCAATGAGGCCATCGGCTGTTCGTATGAGATAGACGGCCGCCGCGAAACGTATTTCTATGCATAGTAAAAAGGAGGAGATAACGATGCGTGAGAAAAAACAGATCGATTGGGTGATTACCCTGGTACCGCTCGGCTTTATTGTTCTGCTGAGCGCCATCTTTTTTGCCATGCCGGAGCAGTCAAATGCCGTATTGGCCCAGATCCGCTTCGTCTTTGGAGATACCTTCGGAACCTATTATCTGATCATCGGCCTGGGAATCTTTTTGATCTCCATCTTTCTTTCAGCTTCGCGGTATGGAGATATCGTGCTCGGCAAGCCGGACGAGAAGCCGAAGTACTCCTTTTTTGCCTGGGGCAGTATGATGTTTACCTGCGGCCTGGCAGCGGATATTCTGTTTTATTCATTTTCCGAGTGGATCATGTATGCCACCGATCCGCATATCAAGGAGCTGGGCAGCGTGCAGGAGTGGGCCGGTGTATTTCCGCTCTTTCACTGGAGCTTTATTCCATGGGCCTTTTATCTGGTACTGGCGGTGGCGTTCGGCTTTATGCTGCATGTGCGCCGGCGGAATCGGCAGAAATATTCCGAGGCCTGCCGGCCGATTCTCGGAAAGTACACCGATGGCCCGGTTGGCCGGCTGATCGACCTGCTGGCGGTATTTGCCCTGCTGGCCGGTACCGCCACCACCTTCAGTGTGGCTACGCCGCTGATGGCATCGGCCATTAATGAGTTGTTCGGCGTGTCATTGAACCGGACCATGGTGACCATCATCATCCTGCTCCTGACCTGTATCGTGTATACTTATTCATTGCTGCACGGCTTTAAAGGCATCAGCATCCTGGCCAAGCTGTGTATCTATTTTTTCTTCGGTTTGCTGCTGTTCGTGCTGCTGTTTGGCGGTCAGACCCGTTACATTATTGAAACCGGTGTGGCTTCTCTCGGTACGATGGCCGGAAGCTTTATTCAGCTGGCCACCTTTACCGATCCCATGCGAACTTCGTCCTTCCCGCAGAACTGGACCATTTATTACTGGGCTTACTGGATGGTATGGTGTGTGGCGGCGCCGTTTTTCATCGGCACCATTTCCCGTGGCCGAACGGTGCGGCAGACAGTGATGGGAGGATATATTTTCGGTGTCGGCTCGACATTGGTCAGCTTTATCGTGCTTGGAAATTATTCTATGGGTAAGCAGCTAAGCGGTGCGGCTGATTTTATCAAGCCGTATCTGGCGGACGGCGATCTGTATGAGCTGGTCATCAATATGATCCGTTCCATGCCGGCGGTGCCGCTGATCCTGGTGGTGCTGCTGGTCACCATGATTGCTTTTTATGCGACGTCCTTTGATTCGATCGCCCTGATCGCCTCCTGCTACAGCTATCATCGTTTGCAGGAGGATGAGGAACCGAGTAAGTGGATCGAGCTGCTGTGGTGTGTTTTGTTGATCATTCTGCCGATCGCCCTGCTATTTTCGGAGAGCTCAATGAAAAATATCCAGTCGGTCAGCATCATAGCCGCCTTTCCGATCGGAGCCGTCATCGTACTGATCGCCCTGAGCTTTTTGAAAGATGCCGGGCTGTATATGAAGGAGCTGAAAGACAAAACCATCCGTCCGGAGAATGAGCCGGAGGAAGAGGACGATGCCGTCATGGCGCCGGTTGATTCGACCCTGAAAAAATAGGAGGTTATCACATGACAGAACAACGAAAAACAGTAGTAAAGGACAGGCAGGCGGTCGATTTGATCGAGGCCGGAGGCGCAGTGCTGGGAATCGAGCTGGGCTCTACTCGCATCAAGGCGGTACTGATCGACGCTGCGGGCACGGTACTGGCAACCGGCGCCCATGACTGGGAGGCGAAATACCGTGACGGTCTGTGGACCTATGATTTGGCCGATGTCTGGAGCGGAATCGCCGACTGCTATCGTGATCTGACAGAACAGATCCAAGAATGCTACGGTGTACGACCGAAGCGTTTCCGTGCGATTGGTATCAGCGGTATGATGCATGGCTACCTGGCCTTCGACAAAGAAGGTGAACCGCTGGCCGCTTTTCGGACCTGGCGCAATACGAATACCGGAGAGGCGGCCGTCCGCCTGAGCCGGGAATTGGATTTTGCGATCCCGCTGCGTTGGAGTATTGCACACCTGTATCAGCAAATGTTGGAGGGAGCTGAAAGCGTCCGCCGCCTGGATTATATGACCACACTGGCCGGGTATGTGCATTGGCGGTTGACCGGAGAGCGGGTTTTGGGCATCGGAGATGCGTCCGGTATGTTCCCGATTGATTCCGTCACGGCCACATATGATGCCGACCGTTTGCGCCGCTTTGAAGAGCTGGCGGCCGAGGCCGGCTATAAGCTGGATGCCCGGGCGGTTTTGCCGCAGGTGGCAGTGGCCGGCGTACAGGCCGGAGTATTGACGAAAGAGGGAGCGGCTTTGTTGGATCCGAGCGGCGTGCTGGAGGCGGGAATCGCCTTTTGTCCGCCTGAGGGGGATGCCGGCACCGGCATGGTGGCGACCAACAGTATTACGCCCAAAACCGGAAATATCTCTGCCGGCACTTCGATCTTTGCGATGGTGGTGCTGGAGAAGGCCTTATCTCGCCGATATGAGCAAATCGATATGGTGACGACGCCGGCCGGCCATCCGGTGGCCATGGTTCATGCCAATAACGGTACTGCCGAAATAAATGCCTGGGCCAATATTTTCCGCGAGTTTGCCGAGGCCATCGGTCATCCGATCGATACGACCACCTTGTATCGGACCTTGTTTACTCAGGCGGCTGCCGGAGATATGACGGCCGGAGATCTGCTCAGCTACGGTTATTTTGCCGGTGAGCATATCACCGAGGTAACAGACGGTCGTCCGTTATTGCTGCGCCGTCCGGACAGTCGTTTTACCCTGGCCAATCTGATGCGGGTGCAGCTGTACAGCACACTTGGAGCCATCCGTCTGGGCCTGGATCTGCTGTTGGAGCAGGAAAAGGTGACGGTCGAAACCATCCTCGGCCACGGCGGCTTCTTTAAAACGGCCGGTATCGGACAGCAAATCATGGCTTCGGCTACCGGCATCCCGGTGGCTGTGAACGAGACGGCCGGAGAGGGTGGACCCTGGGGAATGGCGGTGCTGGCGGCCTTTATGGCCGAGCGTGCCGAGGGCGAGGAACTGATTTCCTATCTGAACAGCCGTATCTTTCAGGATCAGCGGCCGAGCGTGTTGGCGCCGAGACCGGAGGAAGCAGCCGGCTTTGCTGACTTTATGGAAAGCTATCGCGCCGGTCTGGCGGTGGAACGGCTGGCCGGAGAGAGGCTGTAGAGGATGATAAATTTGTCAAATGAATTAAAAAATGCCGAGACCGGCTGAGAACGGTTTCGGCATTTTTTATATCACAGCCTCCGCCGATGATCCATGAAACGTTCTTCTTTGTGCAACCTGACGGAGGATATGAGTTAGCAGAGATTAATTATCTTCCGACAAATCATATAAAAATGATATAGAAATCTTGTACAATAGGTAAAAGCTGATGGGAAAGTTCATTAAACGAAAAACCGAACATAAACACGCCTTGAATGAAATCATAAAAAGTCCTATATTTCGGGTATAGAAACGGATTGCATTTTTATGAATTATTATATGAACGTTTTGGAAAGGGGCGTATATGAGCAAGATCAGTGAAATGACAAGAGAGAGTTGGATCAATAGTACCTTCCCGGAATGGGGAACCTGGCTGGTGGAGGATATCGAAAACGAGGTGGTGGCTCCCGGCAATGTGGCCATGTGGTGGCTGGGCTGTACCGGTATCTGGTTTAAAACGCCGGAGAATGCCAACATCACCATCGACCTGTGGTGCGGCAATGGAAAGCGGACCCACGGAAACGGTAAGATGGCAGTCGGTCATCAGATGGCCAATATGTGCGGCGGCAGAGCCATGCAGCCGAACCTCAGAAATGTGCCCTTTGTGATCGATCCGTTTGCGTTTAAGAAGGTGGATGCGGTGCTGGCCACTCATTATCATCAGGATCATATGTCGCCGGAATGGGCTGCCCACGTCATCAACAGCGGCATGACGACGGTCGATGAGCAGGGAAATGTGGTTCCGGTACCTTTTATCGGACCGAAGAAATCGGTTGAATTATGGGTGAAATGGGGCGTACCCGAAGAACGCTGTGTGACCGTGAAGCCGGGAGATGTGATTAAGATCAAGGATCTCGAAATCATTGCCCTCGACTCCTTTGACAGAACCTGTCTGGTGACCACGGATTCGACCGGACCGGATCGCGAAGAGCTGACCGGTGTTTGCCCGACCGATATGGATGACAAGGCAGTCAACTATCTGATCAAGACGCCGGGCGGAAATATCTACCACTCGGGAGATTCACATTTTTCGATCTATTTTGCTAAGCACGGTAAAGATCACGACATAGATGTTGCCTTCGGCTCCTTCGGCGAGAATCCGATCGGGATGCAGGACAAGATGACCTCTCATGACATTCTGCGAATGGCTGAAAACCTGCAGTGTAAGGTAGTGATTCCGATTCACTGGGATGTTTGGACGAACTTCCAGGCTGACTGTGAAGAGATCAGACTGCTGTATGATTTCAAAAAGGATCGCAATGAGTACGGCTTTCATCCGTTCTTCTGGCAGGTGGGCGGTAAGTATACCTACCCGACTGACGCAGCTAAGCTGTATTACCATCACAGGCGGGGCTTTGAGGACTGCTTTGAGGCGCCGCAGAATATTCCGTTCAGATCCTGTCTGTAAGCGACAGGTAAATATACACCATGAACTGTTATCAACCTCAAATAGGAAGGAGGGAAGACTATGCTGAGGGAATTTGTCGAACAGCGGCATGTCAAGTTTGCCGCCTCGGCCGCCGATTGGCGGGAAGCCATCCGTATGAGCTGCGAAACCTTGGAGGCTGACGGAACGGTGGAAGCGAATTATAAGGAGGATATCATACGCTGTATCGAGGAGTACGGGCCTTACATCGTGATTATGCCGGATGTGGCCATGCCGCATTCTCAGGAATGTGCCAAGGGGGTACATAAGACGGCTATCGGTTTTATGAAGCTTGATCGGCCGGTATCCTTTGACCCGGAAGACCCGGAGAAGGATGCAGCGCTGTTTTTCACGCTGGCCTCCTGTAATCCGGATCAGCATTTGGCTAATATGTCCAGGCTGTCTGACTTGCTGGAGAACGAAGCGCTCGTCGAAGCGTTGAAGGCGGCCAAGACAGAGGCGGATCTGCTGCGGCTGCAGGAGCAGTACTTAGACTAATAAAGCGAAGGAGAAAAGAAATGGAAGTTTTATATACGATATGGACATATTTTGCAACAAATATTTTACAGAAACCGGCCTTTATGATCGGTTTGATCGTAGCTCTCGGTTATATTTTGTTGAGAAAGAAGTGGTATGACGTTTTAGCCGGCGTGATCAAGGCTGTAGTCGGTTACCTGATCCTGGCAGTCGGCTCCGGCGGTCTGGTCAGCAACTTCCGCCCGGTACTGGTCGGCTTGAAGGACAAATTTAATCTGGATGCCATGGTGATAGACCCTTACTTCGGGCAAAATGCGGTAACGGCCGGCGTCAAAGATGTATTCGGCAAGGGCTTCGGCGCAGCCATGTCTTTGCTGCTGATTGCATTTATCGTGAATATTTTGCTGGTGCGTTTCAGTAAATATACCAAGCTGCGCGCCCTTTTCACCACCGGTCACGTACAGGTACAGCAGGCGGCTACCGCTTACTGGCTGATCATGTTTGCCCTGCCGGGACTGCTGCGGCAAGACGTGGCGATGCTGGTCGTTATGGCTGTCATCCTGGGCGCTTATTGGGCAGTCGGCTCCAACCTGTTGATCAAGCCCTGCCAGGAGCTGACCGACGGCGCCGGTTTTACGCTGGCTCATCAGCAGATGTTCGGCGTGGCGTTCAATACCTGGCTGGCTGAAAAGCTCTTCGGCAAGAAGACCGGTAAAGAAGTAAAGAAGATCGATGATATCAAGCTGCCGGGCTTTATGTCCATCTTTAACGAAAACATGGTATGTACCTCGATTCTGATGCTGGTGTTCTTCGGAACCATCCTCAGTATTCTGGGCAAGGATTATCTGGTGGCCAAAGAATTTATGAAACCGGCCGACAGTATGGTCTTTTATGTAATCGAAACCTGTTTGAAATTTGCGGTATATCTGGCCATCCTGCAACTGGGTGTGAGAACCTTCGTTACCGAACTGACCCAGTCCTTCCAGGGGATCGCCGACAAGCTATTGCCGGGTTCCGTACCGGGTGTAGACTGTGCGGTCGCTTATGGCTTTGGTTCCGCCAATGCCGTACCGCTGGGCTTTTTGGCCGGTTTTGCCGGACAGATCCTGGCCATCATCGGTCTGGTCGTATTAAAGAGTCCGGTTCTGGTTATCTGCGGTTTCGTACCGGTATTCTTTGATAATGCCACCATCGCCATTTTTGCCAATGAAAAGGGCGGTTTGAAGGCTGCTCTGATCCTGCCGTTCTTCTCCGGTATCCTTCAGGTACTGGGTTCGGCGCTGATTGCCGGCTGGGTCGGCATGGCGGCGTACGGCGGTTACTTAGGTATGTGGGACTGGGCAGTGGTATGGCCGGTTATGACCGGGGTGATGAAGTTCTTAAGCTACGCCGGCGTGGCGCTGGTAGCAGTTGCGCTGCTGATTATTCCGCAGTTGCAGTATCGGGCTGACAAAAAGGGCTACTTCCTGATTACCGAAGACTATGAAGCGTACAAAGCTATGAAAGAAAATGAGGGAAAATAATCATGACGAAAGAGAATTTGACATTTATGGTGTGCTGTGCCAATGGGGCCGGCTCCAGTTTAATGATGAAGATGGCTTTGCAGAAGGTGTTGACCAAGGTTGGCGTCACTCCGGCGAAGATTCATCATTGCTCCTTATCCGAGGGCAAGAGCGCAGCCATTCAGTATAACATCGTCTTAACGGCACAGAATTTTGCATCCATGTTTGCCGATGCTGAGAAGAAGGGCACCCTGGTCATTCCGCTGCGTAACATTATGTCGCAGCCGGAGATCGAGCAGAAGCTGCGTGAAAACGGTGTGATCGACTAATATTGTCAACGAAATGAGGCTGCAATGAAACGGGAATTAGCATTGGTGATGGAACGGCGTGACCAGTTGATTCGACTGCTCGGGGAAGAGCCGGACTGTCGGGTCGAGGAGATGGCAAAGCGTCTGGGGGTATCTCTGATTACGGTGCGCCGCGACCTGCAATATCTGGAAGAGAAGAAGCTGCTGACACGCTTTTACGGCGGGGCGAGGCTGTCCGCCAAGGGGCTGCGGGAGCTCAATGACGTGGCCTATTACCGGGATCTGATCGCCCGGTATGCCGCCACCTTGATTCGGGAACGGGACAGCCTGTTTATTAACACCAGTATGAATGCGCTGGCTCTGACCCAATATGTGACGGCTCAAAATGTGACTGTCATTACCAATAACGGCAAGGCCATTACCCAGGAGCACGGCAGCGGCGTCAGCATCCTGCTCAGCGGCGGAGAGCTGCGCTTTCCGAAGGAAGCCCTAGTCGGGGAATATGCGGTACAGAACCTGAAGAATATTTTTGCCAAGAAAGCCTTTATCGGTTGTTCCGGCATCTCGGCCCGCACCGGTACAACGACAGAGATCGTTAATGAGATCCGCATCAATCAGCTGATGATGGAGCATGCGGCCGAGGCAGTGTACATTTTGGCTGACCATACTAAGATCGGAAGGAATAACGGCTTTGCCTGCTATCCGATCAGTCAGATCAAGCATGTCATCACGGATGAAAAAGCTGATCCGCAGGAAGTAGAGGCCATGCGGGCGCAGGGCATCGAGGTGACGGTGGTCGGTCGCGGAATGAAACGAGAATGGGAAACGACGGAGGCCTGACAGGAAGCAGGGGTGACAGAAATATGAAGCAATATGAATTGGGCTTATATGAAAAAGCCATGCCGGCGCAGCTGACCTGGCGGGAGAAGCTGACGGCCGCCAAGGCAGCCGGCTACGATTTTCTGGAGATCAGTATTGATGAAACGGATACCAAGCTGGAGCGGCTGGCCTGGACAGAAATGGAAAGGGAAGCGCTGCGAGAGGTGATCAAGGAAGTTGGTTTGCCGATCCGCACCATGTGTCTGAGCGGACATCGCAAATATCCGCTCGGCAGCCATGATCAGGCGATCAGAGATCGGGGGCTGGAGATCATGCAAAAGGCCATTGAGTTGGCGCAGGACATAGGGGTGAAGATCATCCAGCTGGCCGGTTATGATGTCTATTATGAGGAAGGAGATGAGTTCACCCGCCGCTGCTTTGCCGAGAATCTGCTGCGCAGCACCATGCTGGCCGCTAAGGCGGGGATCTTACTGGGCTTTGAGACCATGGAAACCCCGTTTATGAATACAACGGCCAAGGCCATGGAGCATGTGAACCGGGTGGGATCGGCCTATCTGGGGGTCTATCCGGATCTTGGAAACATCACCAATGCCGTAGGGGCGGATGTCGAGCGGGTGCGAGCCGATCTGGAGAGCGGCCGCGGTCATCTGATGGCCATGCATCTGAAGGAAACCATCCCGGGGCGCTTTCGGGAGATCCCGTACGGTACCGGGCATGTCGATTTTGCGGCCGGTATCGAAACGGCCTGGCGGCTTGGAGTACGCCGGTATGTGACGGAATTTTGGTTCGTCGGTCGTGAGGACTGGCAGACAGAGCTGCGTGAATCGCGTGAGCGGATGGCCGGACTGCTTGACCGGCAGGAGGAAAAGGAATGATTCAGGTAGAAAAACAAGTATTTGGAAAGCTGAACAAATGCTATTCGGTGGCGCCGCTGCATTACCGTGGACAGGATCACCTGCTGGTGGCGGCCGAAAAAACCGATCCCTGTCTGCTGTTCACCTTGGATGGCTGTCAGGTCGATCAGATCTGGGACGGCCCCGGCGGAACCATGAGCATGGTGCAGGTGCCGGGCAGTGACGGTGTGTTCTTGGCCACCCAGCTGTTTTATTCGCCGAATGATTCGGCTCGGGCAAAGATCGTCATCGTGACGCCGGGTGAAACCGGCTGGTCTGTCCGAACCCTGGTGGAACTGCCCTTTGTGCATCGCTTTGATATTGTGGAAAGCGGTGGTCGCCATCATCTGATCGCCTGCACCCTGAAGAGTGATCATCATGAAAAGGATGACTGGACGCATCCGGGTAAGGTCTATGCGGCGATCCTGCCGGAGGATCTGAGCCCGTACAATGAGGAGCATCAGCTGCCGCTTCGGATACTAAAAGAGGGCCTGTATAAAAACCACGGTTATTACAAGATTCAGGCGGAGGGCGGTTATCATTGTATCGTTTCCACTGATAACGGGATCTTCCGTTTTGTGCCGCCGGCCGCTGAGCAGTCGGATTGGAGCATCGAATGCCTGCTTGAGGAGCCGGCCAGTGATGCCGCCCTGGTGGATCTGGATGATGACGGTGAGGACGAACTGGCCGTGATCTCGCCCTTCCATGGTGATGAGATTAAGATTTATAAGAATATGGACGGCCGTTTCCGGAAGGTTTATGAATACGAACCGAAGGCTCCATTCAGTCATTCGCTGTATGCCGGGGAACTGTGCGGCCGTAAGCGATTGGTGGTCGGGCATCGGCAGGGCAGCCGTGATCTGCTGGTCTTTACCTTTGACCATCAGCAGCGGACTTATCAGGTACAGAAGCTGGACAGGGACTGCGGTTCGGCCAATGTCTTCCGCTTTGTAAAAGACAAGGCGGACTATCTGCTGTCAACCAATCGGGAGACGGATGAGATTGCGCTCTATCGTCTGACCGAAATGACCGTTTGAGCAAAGAGAAGAGGAGTCATCACTATGCTGGAAGCATTAAAAGAAGCAGTTTACCGGGCCAATATGGAATTGCCGAAATACGGTCTGGTGACATTTACCTGGGGCAATGTCAGTGCCAGAGATCCCGAAACCGGATACTTTGTGATCAAGCCGAGCGGAGTCGCTTATGAAGAGTTGAAGCCGGAGGATATGGTGGTGGTTGACTTGGAGATGAATCGCATCGAGGGTCGCTGCAATCCGTCGTCAGACACAGCCACTCATTGTGAGCTGTATAAGGCCTATCCGCAGATCGGCGGTATCGTTCATACTCATTCCAGCTGGGCAACCAGCTGGGCGCAGGCCGGCCGCGGCATTCCCTGCTACGGCACCACTCATGCCGATTACCTGTATGGCGAAATCCCCTGCGTGCGTAATCTGAGCAAGGCCGAGCTGGAGCAGTATGAGGTCAATACCGGAAAACTGATTGCCGAGCATTTTCAGCAGCACGGGATTGACGTGGAGGCTGTGCCGGCCGTGCTGTGTAAGAACCATGGCGTTTTTGCCTGGGGAAAGGATGCCATGGAAGCCGTGCACAATGCGGTGGTGGTCGAAGAGGTGGCCAAGATGGCGGCCCGCTGTGAGAATCTGAACCCCCGGGTGCAGCCGGCTCCACAGGAATTACTGGATAAGCATTATTTCAGAAAGCATGGCGCCAATGCCTACTATGGACAGAGTCGTGTTGAATAACAGAAGGGATAAAACGGCCGTTTGTGCTGCGGCTGTCATCAAAACGGAGGGTTTTCGGGAAGAGGAGCGGCGAACGCCGCCCTTGCCCGGAAGCCCTCCGTTATGCTATAATCAAACACGTAAGCTTTAAAGAATACAAATTAAAATTGAAAATGAAACAGAGTAGAGATAAATACGTCAAGTGTCCTTTGAACGGGGAGTTGTCAAGGGAACGAAAGGCAGCGGCCTGCGGTATTTATTTCGCATCCCGCTGACAGAATTTGCAAGATCAAGGGTAGCGGTATTTCGCATACCCTTTTTTCTTTATCACGGGATTCAGGCAGAGTCGATTTCGGACGAATCGATTCATTGTAAAGTCAGAAAGGAAGGACACGAATGATCGATCGGGAAAAGCTGGAGCAGTCCGTCAGACTGCTGTTGGAGGCCATCGGCGAGGATGGCTGCAGAGAGGGTCTGCGTGAAACACCGCAGCGTGTGGCCAGGATGTATGAAGAGGTGTTGGCCGGCTATGATCAAAGGCCGGGGGATCACCTGGATCGAACCTTTGATTGTCCGGAAACGGAGCTGGTGTTGGAGCGGGATATCGTCTTTCACTCACTCTGTGAGCATCATCTGCTGCCGTTCTTCGGCCATGTGCACATCGCTTATATTCCGGGGGAGAGGGTGGTCGGCTTAAGTAAGCTTTGCCGGCTGGTAGAGGTCTATGCCGGACGGCTGCAGATTCAAGAGCGATTGGGACAGCAGATTGCCGAGGCGTTGTATGAGGAGCTGCAGGCTAAGGGAGTGCTGGTAATGATAGAGGCCGAGCATACCTGCATGACCATGCGTGGAGTGAAGCGCTTCGGCACGCGGACAGTGACGTTAGCCGGCCGCGGTTGGCTGCAGGCGGATGGTGACAGGCGCCGGGAGGCACTGGCGCTCATGAAGCGGTAGCGACGGGGTATAAAGAGAGGTTTGATCAGAGATGAGGAATGGACAATGAGGATTGGAAACAAAGAATTTGATACTGCCCGTCAGGTTTATGTGATGGGCATCTTAAATGTAACGCCGGATTCCTTTTCCGATGGCGGGCAATACGACAGGCCGGAGGCGGCGTTCAGGCAGGTCGAGCGGATGATAGCGGAGGGGGCGGATATCATTGATATCGGCGGTGAATCGACCAGACCCGGCCACGTGAAGGTTTCGATCGAAGAAGAGATAGAGCGGGTACTGCCGGTGATCAGCGCCATTCGGCAGCGATTTGATATTCCGATATCGCTGGACACCTATAAACATCAGGTGGCAGCCGCCTGCGCGGCTCAGATCGACATGGTCAATGATATCTGGGGCCTGCGCTATGATGAGGGGCAAATGGCCCGACTGGTGGCAGAGCATGATTTGGCCTATTGCCTGATGCATAACCGGCCGGCACATGATTATACTGATTTTTTACCGGATTTTCTGGCAGATATCCGGACCTCACTGAATATTGCCGAGCAGGCCGGTATCGGACACGAGCGCATTATGCTGGACGGCGGTGTCGGCTTTCAGAAGACGGTGGAGGAGAATTTGACTGTCCTGCGGTATACAAAGGAGCTGGCAGAGCTGGGCTATCCGGTGCTGATTGCCACCTCCCGAAAATCCTTTATCGGTAAGATCCTGGATCGGGAAGTGGATGATCGGTTGTTCGGAACTTTGGCGACAGCGGCTTGGGGCATCATCCGGGGAGCATCGTTTATCCGGGTTCATGACGTGGCCGCCCACCGTCAGGTGATCGATGTGATCCGGTCGATACAGGAGGAACGGATATGGATCAGATAAGCATCAAGGGATTAAGCGTCTATGCCTACCACGGCGTATTGCCGAGTGAGCAGCAGCTGGGACAGACTTTTTTGATCGACTGTTGCTTTTTGGTTGACAGCTCGTTATGTGATGATAACATCGAGAAAACGGTGCATTACGGTCGGGTCAGCACTGATATCGTGACCTTTTGCCGAGAGCAGCGCTTTGATCTGCTGGAGACCTTGGCCAATCGACTGGCCCTGCATCTGTTGCAGCGGTATCCGCGGATGGAGGAGGTCAGACTGACGGTACATAAGCCGCATGCGCCGATCGTCGCGACCTTCTCGGATGTGGCGGTGACGGCGACGCGCGGACGTCATATCTGTTATCTCGGTCTGGGCTCGAATCTGGGAGATCGGGAGGCATTTTTGAGGCTGGCTGAAAGCGAATTGGCAGCGGATGAATATATCGAAGTACTGGCGAGCTCAAGCTGCCGCGAAACAAAACCCTACGGGGTGACGGATCAACCGGATTTTTTAAATGCCGCTTTGAAGATTCGTACCCTGTATGATCCGCAGGAGCTACTGCGTGTCTGCCAGAGGATTGAAGCACAGGCCGGCCGGCAGCGGCTGCGCCATTGGGGAGAACGAACCCTGGATATCGACATCCTGTTATATGACGACCTGATCTGTCACCGGGAGGGGCTGCAGCTGCCACATCCGGAGATCGGCCGCCGTTCCTTTGTGCTGGAGCCGTTGATCGAACTGGATCCCTATCTGATCCATCCGGTCGCCCGGGTGGATATGCAAACCCTGCTTGCGCGGCTGCGGGCGACAGCGGAAGGGAAGGGAACCGTATGAACGGACAGACATCAATTGAAATGCCGACTTATCAGCAGGTATGCGAACAGCTGTCTGCCCTGGAAAGCCGCGGTATCTGCCTCGGCCTTGCCCGGATGCAAAGACTGATGGCAAAGCTGGGTGATCCGCAGGAACAGTTACAGTTTGTGCATATCGCGGGAACGAACGGAAAGGGTTCGACCGCGACCATGCTGGCAAAGATAATGCAATGCAGCGGTTACCGAACCGGTCTGTTTACCAGTCCGGAGGTGCTGGAGCTGCGGGAGTATCTGCAAATTGATGGAGAAATGATCAGTCAGGAGGATTTTACCGGCTGCGCCAAGCGTGTGCTGACGGTCGCGGATGCCTGGGAGGATGAGGATCGGCCGACCCTCTTTGAGGTCAAGACGGCCATCGCCTTTGTCTGGTTTTTGGAGCGGCAATGCGATATTGTCTGTCTGGAGGCCGGCCTGGGCGGAGCAGAAGATTCTACCAATGTGATCCCGCCGCCTCTGCTGCAGATCATCACCGCCATAGATATGGATCATGTCGCCATACTGGGACCCGAACTGTCGGATATTGCCAGAGCCAAGGCCGGTATTATCAAGGGCGGCATAACGGTCAGCTATTTGAAGCAGCCGCCGGAGGCTCTACAGGTCTTACGCGAGCGTTGCCGGGATGTGGGCAGCAAGCTGCTTTTGCCGGCGCCGGACAAGCTGAAGATTTTACAGACTGACTGGCGCTTCGGCTGTTTTTGTTATGACGGTGTGGAATATCAAAAAGCATTGGCCGGAGAATTTCAAGTGTATAATGCGCTGACAGCGATCACCGCCGCCCGCGCCCTGCGGGAGATCGGCTGGAAGCTCACAGAGGAGGCCGTTCAGAGCGGGCTGCAGGGCGCCGTCATCTGCGCCAGATTAGAGGTGCTGTCCGAGCGACCGCTGGTGATCCTGGACGGCTCACATAATCCGCAGGCCATGCGGGCCTTAAAGCAAACCCTGCAGGCATTGCGCCGGGAAGCGGATATGTCGGCGGGCAGGAAGCTTACCCTGTTGATGGGAGTACTGGCCGATAAGGGGTACCGGGAGATGCTTTCATCCGTTGTACCGTTGACTGATCGGTTTCTGGCCGTCAGTCCGTCCAATCCGCGGGCGCTGCCGGCGGCTGAGCTTGCGGTAGCAGCCAAAGCCCACTGTCAGGAGGTGCATTTTTATGACGATCACGCAGCGGCGGTGCAGGCGGCGCTGGCCGATCTGGCGCCAAATGATGTGCTGGTGGTTTGCGGCTCGTTGTATCTGGCGGCTGATGTGCGGCCGATTTTAACTTCTAAAGAGCTTGAAAAAATTTAAAGAGCTGTTTCCGGATCAGGTGAAACTTAGGATCCGCCTTTCGCTTAGGATCGGCTTTGGAGCAGCGGACGATGGCCGCAACAAAATAAGAGAGATAGTAAGTTGGCTGAAAGAGTCGGGAGCTTCGGGGCCCGGCTCTTTTTGCATGTGTTAAAATGCAGAATAGATTAAAATATAACCAAAATACCGCACAATTATCATGACAAAAAGTTCACATTATTGTTGAAAATGCAGTAAAATGAGAGTAAAATGTGTAGCAAATAAAGGAATATCGACATGAACTGTGTGATGTCAGGAAAACGGAGGAGATAAAATGTATAAGGTGTACGAAATCAAACAGCGAGTGTTTGAGAGTAATGACCGGGAGGCAGCCGCTCTCAGAGCCAGACTGAAAGAACAGGGGACCTTTTTGTTGAATTTGATGTCTTCACCCGGGGCCGGAAAGACGACTACTCTGGTGCGCACCCTGGAGGCCCTAAAGCATGAGCTGTCTATCGGCGTGATGGAGGCGGATATAGACGGGGCCTGTGATGCCGAAACCATAGCGGCGACCGGGGTTAAGGTGATCCAGCTGCATACCGGCGGTATGTGCCATCTGGATGCCGATATGACAAAACAGGGACTGGAAGAGTTGGGTATATTGGCGGCGGCAGGGGAGGCCGCTTTGGATCTGGCTATTTTGGAAAACGTCGGAAATTTGGTCTGCCCGGCTGAATTTGATACCGGATCGGTGAAAAATGCCATGATCTTAAGCGTACCGGAGGGAGATGACAAGCCGCTGAAGTATCCGCTGATGTTTCAGGTCTGTCAGTGCCTTCTGATCAATAAGATCGATGTATTGCCGTATTTTGACTTTGATATCGAGGCCTGTAAACAGCGGGCGCTGCGCTTAAATCCGGATATGAAGATCATCGAGATCTCGGCCCGTACCGGTGAAGGCTTTGACGAATGGCTGACCTGGTTAAGAGAGCAAGTGGCTGAGTGGAAGAAATAAAGGGAAGAAATAAAGGAGGCGTTTGCATAAGCAGGAGAGGCGTGGCAGCAGGAGTACACTTGGAATAGTAGGAGAAGCGTATGGGGAAGACGAAGGAGAAACAGGAAGCAGGTCGGGAGCTGATTTTAAAGCTCGGACAAAAAATTACTGATCGAATCGGCGTCAAGGTGACGACCAAGGACCCGGAATACTGGGGACTGGCCGGCATCATCACAGATGAAATGGCAGAGGTGGCGCTGTCCATGAAGGTGCGTCATCCGATGACGCTGGAGGAGATTGCAAGGAAGAGCAAAAAAGAGATAGGCCGCCTGGAGGAGCTGCTGCAGGAGATGGCGGTGATCGGTCTGGTGGAATATAACTGGGAAAATGAGGATCACCATAAGCAATATGTATTGCCGAGATTTGTGCCCGGCTCGGCCGAGTTCTTTATGATGAACGGAAAACAGGTGGAAGAGCATCCGGAGCTGGCCGACTTTTTTGATCAGATGACCAGATTGCCGTTGGAAAGGGTGACGAAGCTGGTGCCGCCGGGCGGTTCTGGTATCGGCATGCATGTTATCCCGGTGGAGCGTGCCATTCCGGCCAAGCAGAAATCGGCCAGCGTCGAGCATATCTCGCATTGGTTAAATAAATATAAGGATAAATATGCGGTTGGGGCCTGCTCCTGTCGCCGCCAGCAGCGTGTGCGCGGCGAAGGCTGCGGCGAGATCGAGGGCGAGCTGTGCATAGGTGTCGGAGATATGGCCGATTATCTGGTGCAGACCGGTAAGGGCCGCTATATTGATTACGATAAGGTGATAGAGATCTTGACCCGCTCGGAGGAGCACGGCTTTGTTCATCAGATTACCAATATCGATGGTGAGGATAAGATCTTTGCCATCTGCAATTGTGCGCCGGGCGTCTGCAATGCGCTGCGCACCTCGCAGCTCTTTAATACTCCGAATATGTCGCGTTCGGCGTATCGTGCGCATGTCGAAACCGAAAAATGTGTGGCCTGTGGCAAGTGTGTCGAGATCTGCCCGGTCGGAGCGGCCAAGCTTGGCCGGAAGCTGTGCGCAGCAGACGGACATACCATTGAATATCCAAAGACCGAGCTGCCGGATGCGGTGAGATGGGGGCCGGAAAAATGGAATCCGAATTTCCGTGATACTGCGAAGATCAATTGCTACGATACCGGTACCTCCCCCTGTAAGACAGCCTGTCCGGCTCACCTGGCTGTTCAGGGTTATATCAAAATGGCGGCTGAGGGCCGTTACCGTGATGCCTTAAAGCTGATCAAGCAGGACAATCCTTTTCCGGCTGTTTGCGGTGCCATCTGCAACCGACGTTGTGAGGACGCCTGCACCAGAGGTAAGGTCGATCAGGCGCTGGCTATAGATGAAATCAAGAAATTTATTGCCGATCAGGAGTTGCATGAGGACGGCCGTTATGTGCCGAAGTGCGAGAATCATGTCGGTGGCTTTTTTGATAAGCGGATCGCCGTTATCGGAGCCGGTCCGGCCGGTATGTCCTGCGCTTATTATCTGCGTACTAAGGGCTATCCGGTAACTGTCTTTGAAAAGGAGAGCAGGCCGGGCGGTATGCTGACCATCGGCGTGCCTTCGTTTAGACTGGAAAAGACTGTGATAGACGCGGAGATCGATGTGCTTCGCACCATGGGCGTGGAATTTCGCTGCGGTATCGAGGTCGGTCGGGATGTGACCATACAGGAGCTGCGTGAGCAGGGCTATGAGGCTTTTTATGTGGCCATTGGTGCTCAGGGCGGCCGTCAGGTCGGTGTACCGGGTGAGGATGCCGTAGGCGTGGAGACCGGTGTGGACTTTTTGCGCCGCCTGAATCTGGATGAAGAAAATATGAAGGTGAGCGGGCGCAGCGTTATCATCGGCGGCGGCAATGTAGCCATCGACGTTGCCCGCAGCGTACTCAGAGCCGGTTCTTCGGAAGTATCCATGTATTGTTTGGAGAGTGTGGCTGAGATGCCGGCTTCGGCTGAAGAAGTGGCTGAAACAGTAGAAGAAGAGATCGTCATTCATAACGGCTGGGGGCCGAAGGAAATCTTGAAGGACGAAGAAGGCAGGGTAAAAGGCATCATCATGAGGCGTTGTCTGTCGGTTTTCGATGAGGAGCGTCGCTTCCGGCCGCAGTATGATGAGAATGACACCTGTCAGATCGACTGCGAGCAGGTCTTCCTGTCGGTCGGTCAGGCCATTTTGTGGGGCGAGCTGTTAAACGGAACGGCCGTTGAAACGAATCCGAACAAGACTGTCAAGGCGGACGCCGTCACCTTCCAGACGGCTGAGCCGGATATCTTCGTCGGCGGTGACGCCTATACCGGGCCGCGCTTTGCCATCGATGCCATCGCCCAGGGCAAGGAGGCGGCCGAATCCATCCATCGCTTTGTGCATAAGGGACATTCCCTGACGCTTGGACGAGATCTGCGTCACTTTATTGAACTGGATAAGGAAGATGTTAAGTTAGAAAGCTTTGATACCGCCAAACGCCAGATCCCGGGACGAAAGGCCGGTCCGGCCACCAGGACCTTTCGGGATCTGCGGGCTACCCTGACGGCGGAGCAGGTGCAGATCGAGGCGGCCAGATGCCTTGGCTGCGGAGCCAGCATCGTGGACGAAAATCGCTGCATCGGCTGTGGTCTGTGTACCACCAAGTGCGAGTTTGACGCCATTCACCTGAGTCGGGATATTCCGGAGGCCAGCCGCATGCGTACTTCCGAGGATAAGCTGAAGGGCATCCTGCCCTATGCGGCGAAGCGGGCGGTGAAGATTCTGCTGAAGCGGAAGAAATAAAAACCTGATATAAAAGCAGAAATAAGAGAAGGAATGAAAGTAGGAAGAGCAGCATGCATGAATTGGGGATCATCGTACATATCAGCAAGACTTTGGATGAGATCGCAGTGGAAAACGGTCTGACACAGATCGGTCGAGTGACACTGGAGATCGGCGAGGTCAGCGCCATCGTACCGTCCTATCTGACGGACTGCTGGGCTTACTATCGCCGATCCAGGCCGCTGATCGCTGAGGCCATGCTTGAGATCGAAACCCTGCCGGCGGTTACGACCTGCCGCAGCTGCGGACAAAATTATGCGACCGTACAGTACGGACGCCGGTGCCCGCACTGCTTAGGCTGGGACACCTATTTGTTGACAGGCGATGAATGCCGGATTAAAGAAATAGAAGCATGCTAGAAGGGGGATACGACTATGTTATTTCATGTATATGGAGAAGGAGCCGCATGGCAATGGCTGGCCATGCTGGGCGTATTGGCCGGCTTGATTGTGTTGAATGAATTTGCCAGACGGACAAAGCTCGGAGGAATCATCATGTTTTGCGTGCTGCCGAGTGTATTGACGATTTATTTCATCGCTATTGCGATCGGCGCCGGCAGCGGAGCCGCCTGGGCGCTTGAAAATCAGACATATCTGTATATGAACGGCTGGTTCCATTACGCCAAGCTATACGCTGCGCTGGCCGGTTGTCTGGGCTTTATGATGATCAAATATGAATGGGGCATCGGCCGCTGTCACTGGTTTAAGGTCTTTCCGTTCGCCATCGTGGCCATCAATATCCTGATCGCCGTAGCCAGCGATTTTGAATCGGCATTTAACGGCTGGTATAGCTGGTGGTTATCCAGTGAAGGTGTTTGGCTGTACGGCGGCTGGCACAATGTATTAAACGGCATCGCAGGACTCATCAATATTTTCTGTATGACCGGCTGGTGGGCTGTATATTCCTCGAAGGATAAAAAGGATATGATTTGGCCGGATATGATCTGGGTCTATATTATCGTCTATGATGTATGGAACTTTGCATATACATACAATTGTCTGCCGACTCATTCCTGGTTCTGCGGTGTGGCCCTGCTTTTGGCGCCGACCGTTGCCGCTTTATTCTGGAATAAAGGCGGCTGGATCATGAACCGGGCCAACACCCTGTGTATCTGGTGTATGTATGCTCAGATCTTTCCGTTGTTTCAGGAGATTTTCAAAGACGGCAGCAAGACCTTCCCGTGGGCGACACTGCCCGTCCTCTATGCGGACGGCACCTTAAACGGCATTGCCGTCGGCGGTTCGGCCAATGCCAACCCGACCATGATGACGGTCTGGGCGGCAGCGGCTCTTTTGGTCAATGCAGCGGCTCTGGCCTACATCATCAAGGCGGCTGTGATCAGGAAACGCAATCCGTACAAGGGTGAAATTTTTACCGATTTCAGATATTATAAGGAGGCGGCCGAGAGGGCTGTGGTAAAGTAGGGGGAGGCAAGCCAACACAAGGGCAAACCAATGCAAGGGGAAACAGATGGAAGGGGAAACCATAAAAAAAGTACCGACGCTGAAGCGACAGTTAACCATATTGATGATGCTGGCGTCAGCCTGTAGTCTGCTGACGGCCGGCGCGGCTGTTTTTTATGTGTTCTTTTCCGTGTTTATGCAGAAAACCAGGGCGGATATGGAATACGTTTTGCAAAATACCGGCCAGCAGTATCAGGTTCATATGCAATTCATTGAGGACAGCGTTATTTCGATCCGTCATAATCCCATCTTAGATGATTTTTTTCATAAAGAGGAGTATGACAGGGGCCTGGAAGAGGATCAGTTATCCTACAGCATGGAGTTGTTTTCCGATCGAAATATGGTCCAGAGCAAGCGGCCCTTTGTCACCGGTATTTATCTGTTTACCGGGCGGGGGGACTGTCTTTACCGTTTATACTATGCCACCACCCTGGCGGCAGGGCAGCAGGCACAGGAGCGCTACAGCCGGATGCAGCAGCGGTTTCGGGACAGCGGACGCCAGTATGAATGGATCGCTGAGGAGGATGATCTAAATATCTGTTTTCGGATCTATGATCATCAGATGCGGGAGAAGGGTATCGGCATCGTTCAGATCAGTCAGGCGGCGGTAGCGGAGATATTCTCGCCTGTGAAGGAATATCAGGACAGCGGCTGGGCGGTGCTGACGGCGGCTGGACAGATCTTGGTCGGTGAGGGCAGCGAAGAACTGTTAAAAAGCTATCAGCAGACAGAAACCGTCTGGAGCGGCAGTCAAAAGCTTGGAACGAATAAGGTGATCGGTCACGGGGCAAATTGCGGTTTTGGCCTGCGATCGGTGCTGACGGCCTCGGAATCAAACGTCTTTGCCATCCTACAGCCGACCATGTGGATTTTGGCCTTTGGCCTGATTTTGGTATTGGTCATTACCTTTATAGTGGCCTACGCGGTCAGTCACCGATTCACGAAGCAGGTGACAGGTATCATTGATCGGATTCGGGCCTTCGGTAAGCGGGATTTAAATGCCCGTATGGACGGGGCATCCGTTCAGGAGTTTCAGGATATCGGAACGGTTTTCAATGAGATGGCCGACCGGATGCAGTACCTGATCACCGAAGTTTATGAGAAGCAGCTGCTGGCGACCCAGTCACAGGTCAAATATCTGCAGTCACAGATAGATCCGCATTTTCAGTTTAACATCCTGGCTATGCTCAGTCTGAAAGCCAAGCTGGCCGGCAATGAGGAGCTGTATCAAGGCTTGCGTGCCTTTTCCAAACTGATGCAAGGCAAGATTTTTCGCGAACAGGAACTGCATATCCCGGTGCGCGAAGAGCTGGAGATCGTTCGGTTTTATCTATATCTGCAGAAGAGTCGCTACCAGGAAAAGCTGAGCTATGATATCGTTGTGGAGGATGAGAGTCTGGCGGACTGTCTGATTCCGCGGTTGTTGATAGAGCCATTGGTGGAAAATGCCGTTTCGCATGGCTTGGAGCCGAAGCGGGAACAGGGGAAGATCAGCCTGCGGCTGTTTCGGGTAACCGCCGCGGACGGGCGGCAGATGCTGCACATCTGTGTGGAGGATGACGGAGTCGGTATCTCGCAGGAAAAGATGCGGGAGGCGCATCAGGAACAGGATGAATCAGATGGCAGGATCGAGCATACTCATACGGGCTTGCAGAACACTCGCCGGATGTTGGAGATATTATACGGAACTGCGCACCGGATGGAGATATGGAGTGAAGAAGGAAGAGGAACCAGAGTAGAGATCGTGATTCCGGCAGAAATGGAGGGGAACAGATGTGGAAAGTAATAGCGGCTGATGATGAGGGCTATATCCGTGAGGCCCTGCAGAAGCTGATCAACTGGGAACGTCTGGGCTGTCAGCTGGCAGCGGTGGCCGGCGACGGCCAGGAGCTGATGGAGCGGATCAAGGAGGAACTGCCGGATATCGTGATTACCGATATTCAGATGCCGGGAGCGGACGGCATCGCAGTATGCAAATATTTATATGAAATCAGTCCGGAAACTCCGGTCATTATCCTGACGGCTCACTCTGATTTTGAGTATGCCAGAGCGGCCATCCGCTATGATGCCTGTGAGTATGTGCTGAAGGTATCCATCATGGAGGAGCTGGAGGTGGCGGTGGAAAAGGCTATCGCCAGACTGACCAGACTGCACCGGGAGGTGGAGAACGGCGAGGATGGCGGCGGTGAGAGTGCTTCGCTGATCGAACGCATTGACGCCTATATTCAAGAAAACTATCGAAATAAGATTACGTTGGATGAAATGGCCGAGGCTCTGCACGTGAACCGCAGTTATCTGAGCCGGTTTTATAAGAGCAAACGGGAGGTCAATTTGTTCGATGCCATCCTCCAGAGGCGGATTGAGGCGGCCAAGGACTGCCTGCTGCACACGGATATGAAGACCTATGAGATCTCCGAGGCGATAGGGGTGGAGGATGCCGGTTACTTTTCCAAGATGTTTAAGCGCAGCACCGGTTGTTCACCGAAGGAATATCGAAAGCGGGGCGGCAAATGAGGGCCGGGCGGCGATTTTCCGTTTTGGCGGTACTGTTGGTCTGCAGTCTGTGGCTTACCGGCTGTCGGAGTCGGCAGGAGGTGCCGGTAAGCATTACGCTGATTCATTCCTGGGGCGGCACCGAGCCGGATCATGCAGTCATGCGATCAATTTATGAAGGCTTTCAGAAAAAATATCCGAAGATCCGCCTGCAGATGATTTCCATGCCGGGAGGCGAGGAAATGTTGCGTAAGGTAGAGGATATGATCATGGTCGGTAACGTGCCGGATGTAGTGAACTTCAGCGGTATAGGCAAAAATGCAACCTATGAATTTATGATTAATAATCACATGGCGGTCGATCTGGCTCCTTTTATCAAAGAAAACAGTTTGTTTCGGGATAGCCTGTCGCAGTCTAATCTACGTTACTGGACGACCGCGGAGGGCGAGCTGTATTCGATCGCTGATGTGCTGACCCTAAGCGGAGGCTACTGGTATAACGAGACCGTTTTTAAGGAGGCGGGGATCAGTGAGCTGCCAAAGACCTGGGATGAGTTTCTTGCTATGTGTGAACGTATCCGCAGCTGGGCGGATACACAGGGCCGCAGTGTGCGGCCGTTACAGCCATCGGCCGAGGGTTACCTTTATTTGCTGGATCATATGCTGGGAGAGCGGACGATCGGTAAGCAGCCATTTTTTTCGGCAGACTTGAAAAAGCAGCTGACCGGCATCTTTGCCCAGGCCGCTCCGGAAAGTCAGGACTATAGCTATCGGGATGAAACCAGCCTTTTCAATGAGGGGCGGCTTGGTATTTACATTAACGGTGTCTGGGGCGCTCAGATGATCGGCAGTCATGTGCAGGCCAGGTATGCTCTGTTCCCGGCTCATGATAAAGTTGCAACCGCCTGTGAATCAACCGCCCTGGGTTATGTGGTCGGAAAAAGCGGCGACGAGCGCAAAGAAGCAGCCGCCAAATTGTTTTTGGAATATATGGTCAGTGAAGAGGTGCAGACTCGGATACTACAGGAAACCGAGCAGATACCGGCCAATCCGCATATATCGCCGGAGGTGTTCCGCAACCAGAAGCCGCGGCTGTATCAGGCGGCCACTACGGTGTTGGGGGCAAAACAGAAGCTGGAGATCCCCGATAATTACTGGTCAGCCGAGGAGAAGCTGCTGCTGATGGAGAAGCTGCTGCCAACACTGAGCGGTGAGAGCAGCTGGCAGCAGCTGGAGGATGCTCTGTCGAAAAACGGAGTGCAGCAGCCGGTGCCATAGGCGGTTTCGGCAGTGAAACAGAACCACCGTCAAAAAGATGGAATTTATTGCAGTAAGAGCAATGGATTCCATCTTTTTTGCATAAAAAGGTCAATAAAGTTCAAAAAGTGGTCAACAGTCCTCGTTCAAAATATATAAAAAGATGAGTAAAATATAGACATAAAAGGGAAAAGCCAACAAAGACAAGGAGGAATAACAATATGAAGAAGAGACTGGTAAGTGTACTGTTGGTAACGGCCATCGGTATGGGGCTGCTGGCAGGCTGCGGTGCTAAGCAGAGCGGCGACAAGACAAAGAGCGCAGATGTAACTAAGAGCGGTGAGGGCACTAAAAGCGGCAGCGCGGAAGCGGTGCTGGAATTTTATCACGGTTATTTCCAGGCGGAGAGTGAGTGGCCGGCAGCCAAGGCCATGAGAGATATTTATGATGAATTTGGGAAGACTCATGCGAAGGGCAATATTAAGTTTAAACCGATCGCAGTAGAAAATCGCGACGAACTGGTGAGCGCTCAGGTAGCCGGCGGCAAATTCCCGGATATCGTGGATGTTGGCGGCGACGGTGTTCCGCAGGCAGCCATTGCTCAGGGACTGGTTTATGATCTGAAGCCGTATATCGACAAAAATAATCTGAAGGATGCCGTAGGTCTGAACTATACACAGCAGGATCAGGACGGACATATCTATTCTGTGCATGATCAAATCGAAAGCCGTGGTCTGTGGTATAATGCGAAGTTATTTGAGAAAGCCGGCCTGACCAAGGATGTCTTCGCAGACTGGAAGGCCTTTAGCGAGGGCATGGGTAAGATCAGAGATTTAAAAGATGAATCTTACGGTTATATCGCCGGCCAGGGATCCAGTTATGTGCTGAATACCATGCTGGCAGCTACTGAAAACGGCCGCAAGATGATTAACTCCAAGCTGACGGCAGAAACCATTCAGTCAGAAGAATTTGCGGCTGCTTTTAAAGAAGTGGCAAAGATGGATCAGGAAAACGGCTCCAAGCATACCACAGATGATATCGGAAATCTGATGGCCGAATTCAATACCAACGGAAAAGTCGGTGTTTTATTCAACGGTGTTTGGAATGCCAGCGGTATAGACGCTTCCTTAAAGGACGCCATTGAGCCGACCTTATTCCCGGGTGACATCGCCATCGCATCAGCCGGCGGCGGTATTGCAATTTCCAATAAGATGAGCGAAGAAAAGACTGCTCTGGCGCTGGAATTTGTGAAGTACATGACCAGTCCGGAGGTACAGGAGAAGATATTTACCCAGGTACAGGCGCATCCGTGTAACGTGAAGGTGGATCTGAACGCACTGGCCGAGAAGAGCGGCGATGTAGCCACCAAGAAGCTGGCGATCGCCTGTGATCAGGTTAATAAAGCCAAGACCATCGTAATTGATTTTAACTACACCTGGGGCGGCGATGTTGATAAAGCCATCATCAATGCGCTGATGGAATGTGCGGTATCCGGTGCCGACATCAATGCAAGATTTGAACAGCTTCAAAAAGAGTTGCTGGCTATGATCGGATAACAGACAATGACCGGGAAGGAAGCGATTCCTTCCCGGTTTTATATCCATTAGATAAGGAGCAGGTGAAAAAAGTGAAAAGAAAGAACAAAATGAAACTTCGCAGGTCTGGCTTCATCTGTGCATTCCTGGCACCGACGATGATCATGTTCTGTGTTTTTTATTTATATCCGCTGGTAACCGTTATTTATACATCATTTTGCCGTTGGGACTTTACCAACATTACAAAACCGGAGTTTTTCGGATGGAAGAATCTGTGGGAAAACTATACCTATATTTTTCGCACCTATCCGTTTTTCTGGGAGGCTCTCAGAAATTCATCGATCTGGGCGCTGCTCGGCGCTCTGGTGCAGATCCCCATTTCGACGTTTATCGCCCTGGCTCTGTCCAGAAAGATGCGTGGTGTCAAGCTGATTCGGAACATTTATATCATTCCGAATATGATCTCGACAGCTGCCATGGGTATTATTTTCCTGCAGCTGTATAATCCGTCCTACGGCATCGTAAATCCGGTCATTCGGCTGTTTAAGCCGGATTTTACAGATAATATTTTGCTGTTAAAGGGTTCGGCCTTTATCGCCATGACCTGCGCCTATATCTTCTTTACCGGCACCACCACGCTGATGATCCTCGGCAATGTGATGGCCATCCCGGAAGAAGTGCGTGAGGCAGCCATGCTGGACGGCGCCAGCGGTCTGAAGCAGGACTGGTATATTACCGTTCCCATGATCAAGGGAACCCTAAAGACGGTTTCTGTGTTGGCGGCCACCGCCGGTTTCCTGCTGTACAATGAGGTGTACTTCCTGACCAAGGGCGCGGCAGGTACCTACAGCATCAGCTATATCATTCGTGAGCTGGCCATCACCAGTCCGCGTACTCAGTTCGGCCGTGCCAATGCGGTAGCGGTGATCCAGATCATCGCCGGTATGGTGATCATCCTGGTTGTCAGTCGGTTGTACCAAATGTCATTTAAGAAAAAACGAGCGGGAGGAGAAGGCTTATGAAACCGATGCGAAGAAAGAAATCCTGTGTCCGCAATATGTCTACAACCACCCGTATCGTGACCTGGCTCTGCCTGGGCTGGGCTCTGCTGGTGGCGGTGGTTCCCTTTTTCTGGCTGGTCCTGTCGAGCCTGAAAAAAGATCCGTTGGCCAGACCCGGCTTTCAGCTGCCGGAGAGCATACATCTGGACGGTTATATCTCAACTTTTCGTGATCTGCATGTGCTGCGCTACTTCGGCAACAGCCTGTTTGTTTCTGGTCTGTCAGTCCTTCTCAGCGTGGTGATGATCTCCATGTCGGCTTATGTTATTGCCCGAATGGAGTTTCGCGGCCGTAACCTGATCAGCTTTTTGCTGTATTCGACCATGTTTATTCCGGCCACAGCCTTAACATATCCGGTGTATAACCTGATCAACCGCCTGCATTTGTATGATACCAGAGGAGCCTTGATCCTGATCTATTCCTGCAGCGGGATAGCCGTCAGCTTCTTTGTTATCAAAAATTATTATGACAACATTCCGAAAGAGCTGGAGGAAGCGGCGCGCATCGATGGCTGCGGCTATGTGCAGACCTGGCTGAAGATTATTTTCCCGATCGCCAGACCCGGCATCATGACGGCAGCGGTGCTGGCCTTTTTAAACAACTGGAACGAATACTACTGGGCGTCATTAGTCCTGATTACCAGAGAAAAGCTGACGGTGCCGGCGCTGCTGTCAACCTTTACCACATCATTTACAACCAATTACAACGGTCTGTTCTCAGCCATGGTGATCATCGTCCTGCCGCCCATTCTGTTGTACTGCATCTTCAGTAAATTCTTTATCGAAGCGCTGTCCGGCGGAGCGGTCAAGGGCTAAGCAAAAGGAGGAAATGAATTAATGAATCAGGAAATTAAAGAGCGGACCCGCTGGTTTATGGATGCCAGATTCGGCATGTTCATTCACTGGGGACTGTATGCCATTCCGGCCTGCGGCGAGTGGGTGATGTCGGAACGGGAAATGACGGTGGAGCAGTATGAGGAATATTTTCACCGTTTTGATCCGGTCGATTACGATCCCCGCGCCTGGGTGCGACTGGCCAGGGAAGCGGGCATGAAATATGTCGTATTGACGGCCAAGCATCATGATGGCTTCTGTCTGTTTGACTCGAAGCTGACGGATTATAAATCAACCAATACTAAGGCCGGTCGAGATTTGGTGAGAGAGTTCACCGAGGCCTGCCGCGAGGAGGGCTTAAAGGTCGGCTTGTATTTTTCGGTGATTGACTGGCATCATCCGGATTTTCCGAAATATGGGGATCGTCAGCATCCCATGCGCAATCGGGAGGAATATAAGGATGAGCAGATTGATTTTGACCGCTACCTGCGTTATATGCACGGACAGATCGAGGAGCTGGTCAGCGGTTATGGTAAGCTGGATATCCTCTGGTTTGACTTTTCCTATGACGATATGGCCGGTGAGAAGTGGAAGGCGACGGAATTGATCCGAATGGTTCGCCGTCATCAGCCGGATGTCATCATTGATAATCGATTGGAGGGAGCCGGCGACTGCCATGGCAGCATCGTGACTGCCCGGCCATCGGAATACTGCGGCGATTTTGTCAGTCCGGAGCAGATCATTCCGAGTGAAGGGATCAGGGATGAAAACGGTGAGCCGCTGCCGTGGGAGCTTTGCGCGACCATGAATAATCACTGGGGCTACTGTCATTTCGATCGCCTGTATAAGAGTCCGCAGATGCTGATCCGTAAGCTGGTGGAATGCGTCAGCAAGGGCGGTAATATGATCCTTAATGTCGGACCGGATGCCAGAGGCAACATCCCGCCGGAGAGTGTTCGTATCCTGCGTGAGGTCGGCGCCTGGATGAAACAAAATTCCGAAAGTATTTACGGCTGCGGCCCGGCCGAGCTGGACAAGCCGGAATGGGGGCGTTACACACAGAAGGGCAATGTTATTTACGCCCATGTGTACGAAGCGCCTCTCGGAGCCCTGGCATTGCAGGGAATCGCTCCCCACAGACTGAAAGAGCTGAGTTATCTGGCTGACGGCAGTCAGGTCAGACGGGGAGAGGCCTGGAATACCGCTCTTTATCCGGATGTGGCCTTTGTTTCTTTCGGCGAGGATCCGGTTTTCACCTATCCATTGCCGGATGATAGGGATACGGTCTTAAAGCTGTGTCTATGTTAGTCGGAGAATGCATAATAAAGCAGCGAGGAGAAAAACTATGAAGCAGGTAACAGCGATATTGATCGGCGCGGGACTGCGCGGCGGTTATGTATATGGGCAATATGCCCTTGAGCACCCGGATGAGTTTCGGGTGGTGGCGGTGGCAGAGCCGGATCGGCAGCGCAGAGAACTGTTTGCCGGCAAGCACGGTATTCCGGAAGAACTGTGCTTTGAGAGTTATGGGGAATTGCTGGCAAAGGACAAGCTGGCTGATTGTGCCATGGTTTGTACCCAGGATCGGATGCACCTGGAACCGGTCAGACTGGCTATGGAGCAGGGGTATCATGTGCTCTGTGAGAAGCCGATGTCGCCGGATAAGCAGGAGATTCTGGAAATGGGTCGTCTGGCGGAGCGTCACGGACGAATCCTGTCGATCTGCCATGTGCTGCGCTATTCACCGTTTTTCAGTAAAATAAAGGAGCTATTGGAAGACGGACGGATCGGACAGCTGATGAGCGTTCAGCATATCGAAGAAGTAGGTTACTGGCATCAGGCACACAGCTTTGTGCGCGGTAACTGGCGAAATGCCGAAAAGTCCAGTCCGATGATCTTGCAGAAATGCTGTCATGATATGGACATCCTGTTATGGCTGGTCGGCGGCCATTGCCGGCGGATCAGTTCCTTTGGCAGTCGCAGCTTTTTTAAGTTGGAGCAGGCGCCGACCGATGCGCCGGCCTATTGTCTGGACGGCTGCCCGCAGCGGGACACCTGTGCCTATTATGCGCCGCGTTTTTATCTGGAACATCCGAAAGCGGTGGCGGACGGTCTGATTTATGCCGTGACTGACAGTACAGAGCCGCAGTCAGTGCTGGAGGCTTTGAAAACCGGACCCTACGGCCGCTGTGTTTTTCGCTGCGACAATACGGTGGTTGATCATCAGAGTGTCGATCTGGAATTTGATAATCAGGTGACGGCCTCCTTTTTGATGACAGCCTTTACAGATCAGTGTGCCAGACGGATTCGCCTGATGGGTGCGAACGGCGAAATCAAGGGAGATATGGAAGCCGGTGTGATCGAGTTGATCGACTTTGTCAGCAAGAACAGCGAGATCATCCGCCTGCACACACCGGCCACCGGCCATAACGGCAGTGATACCAGTATGATGCGGGACTTCGTCCGCATGGTGGCGACCGGGAGCGGCGGCAGGACGGCAGCGTCGGTATCGGTGGAAAGCCACCTGATGGCTCTGGCGGCTGAAGAGGCCAGGCTATCCGGCCGGGTGATCAGCATGAAGGAGTTTTGCCATGATGACGGTGCATGAATTTTGGAAGGGGATCGGCCTGATGCCGGAGGCCGTAGCGGAACAAGAGCGGCAGATTCTGGCAGATGCCGGTCGCTGTGAGCGCATTTACAGCCGATCTCGCATTTTGTTTAAGGCAGAGCCGGAGATGTTTTACCGCCTGGTGCTGGAGCTTGAACAGCCGCAGCTGTGGTTTTTATATCTGTACAGCCGGATGGCCTGTGAACGCTTTGGGCAATACCAGGCTGTGGGTTTGCCGGAGAATGTCTTCTGGGATACATTTTTGGATATTCGGCTATGGTGCGAAAACTGTTATCGACGAACCGGCATCTGGGGGATATCGGAGTACGGCTGGTTTACCCGTCATTTTGACGGCAGTCTGTACCGTTTCGGCCGGTTGGAATTTGAATACATCTCCTCGCCATGGCAGTTTTGCCGCCGGGGAGCGGACGGTCGGACAGAGGTTCTGGTTCGAGCGGGCGATCCGGTCTTGAACATTCACATTCCGGATGGAGACCGGCTGAGCATAGAGGCGGTGGAGAACTCGCTGAGACAGGCAGAGGCATTCTGGGGAGGCGGCCTGCCGTTTGTGGCTCATTCCTGGCTGCTCTATCCGGGTTTGCGCGAGCTGTTGCCGCCGGACAGTAATATTCTGCAGTTTCAGGAGCTGTTTCTGGTAACGGAAACAGAGATCGGTCCACGGGAGCCGGTCGAGCGGATCTTTGATTTTCCGTCAGAGGAGATGGACATTCGTGACTACCCGGAACAAACGGGGTTGCAGCGGCGGGCTAAGACATATCTGTTGTCCGGCGGGAAACTGGGCTGCGGACTGGGCGTACTGCTGAGGGGCGGCAGCCACAGAAATTAAGCAGACTACGGAGTTGCTTGGCAGTCGAAAATGAAGGCGAAGAAAAGGGGGGAAGGAAGCTGTGAAACAGGTCGGGAATTTACGAAAATTAAGCTGCTTAGGCATATTGATGCTGATCATGCTGTTGTCATGGAAGCTGACAGCAAAAGCCGAAGAGCAGTGGAAGGATGTGTCGTTTTCACATGAGGCACTGTGTTTTTCGGGGGAATGGACACAGGATGGAGAATTTGCAAAATTCAGTACCGGTGCCGGCCATCAGGCAGAACTGAGCTTTTTCGGTACGGCCGTGAGGTGGTGGGGTCAAAAGGACATAAACTTCGGCAAGGCCAAAGTAGAGATCGACGGTCAGGAAGCGGCAGTGATTGATACGTATGGGGCAGCAGCCAGAGGCCAGTTGTTATTTGAAAAGACCGGCTTGCCGGAAGAAACCCACAGTATTCGAATCACTAATCTGGGTGAGCATCGGGACGGCGCAGCTGCCGACGCTTCCGCTGTCATCGATATCGAGAAGCTGCAGGTGCGGTATGATCCGGCTCATGCCAAGGTTTCTTCCGTGATGTTAAGCGGAGTGCCGGAGCGTATGCTGGTGGGAGATCGGGCGAAGGCGATCGCCGTACCGATACCCTTTAACGGAAGTGAGCAGCCCTTGTCTGTACAGTGGCAGAGCAGTCAGGCTGAGATCGTGACGGTGGACCGGCAGGGGCATCTGGAAGCCAAGGCTCCGGGCAGTGCGGTGATCACCGTCGAAGCGGCCGGGCAGAAGCGTGAGGCGACCATTCAGGTGGCGGCTGTCGGTGAACTGCGTAAAGTCGTTGACAATGCGCATCCGCTGCTGATGCTGCCGGTTTACGGCAAAGAATACTCACCCTCCGGTTCCGAATTAGACTGGGGAGATACGCTGGTCGGCCGTTGGCGGCAGGTGCCGGATGATCTGAAACCGTTTGCTGCCATCGAGCTGCACGCCGGCGGAAGGATCGGTGTCGGCGAGTATGACAGCCGGACTGTAAAGCTGTTTTATCAACAGCAGCTGGAAATCGCCAAGGCTAATCAGATCCCGATCATCCTGGTGGTTGCGACTGCAGGACAGCAGACGCAGTACACCGGCGTGGCCGGTTTGGATCGGGATTGGCTGGAAGAGATGTATAGCACTTATCCGAATATGATCGGTATCATGTCAACCGAGAATTACTGGACTTCCTGGCAGCGGGTGGCTGAGCGCGGCTCAGAGTTTCTGGAGATCTCGGCTCGTTACGGCGGTTATTTTATCTGGAGTGAACACCAGGCGCCGGTGATCGAGGGCATCTTAGAAACAGCGCCCTTGCGTCAGGCCCTGGAACAGCATTCAAAGCACTTTATTTTCACATGGAAAAATACGCCGGCGCAGGCTTATCAGAATGCCAATACCACCAGCTACATGCAGGGATTATGGCTGTCTGATATGTGCGCCCAGTGGGGCGGACTGATTGATACATGGAAATGGTTTGAGAAGGACTATTGGAAGTTGTTTGAACAGACGGACAGAAGACGGCTGTGGGGCGTTGAAGGCGGTGAAGAGGCCCGTAGTGTTGTGACGGAACCGGAAGCCCTGCTTGGTATCGAGATGATGAACATCTACCTGGGTGGCGGCTGTGTCTATAATTTCGAGCATCCGGCCTATGTTTATGGCGCTTATGATCTAAGATCACCGGCCTTTGACCATGTGGTTGCGCAGTTTTTGCGGTATGCCATTGCCAATCCGGCTCCAAGCAAAGAAGATGTCGGAGCCGGTACCAAGACTATGCTGCGCGGTAATCTCAGCCGATTCGGTACCGGCTTCCATAGCTTTATGATGGCAGATCCGTCGAATCCGACCTATCTGACCGGGCGCTATGGCTGGCTGCCGGCAGTACCGGAAACGATTTCGGCCGAGCGTGCCGGCCGCTATCTGACCGAGGGCACCATCACCCCGATGTCCGAACAGGATTTACGGAATCCGGAAAGCAGAAAGACCTTTTTTGACAAACTGTATCCAGAACTATATCAGGGAGATGCTTTTGGGGCTTTCTTAAACGGCCGCTGGTATTTGTATAACAGTATGGTGAATCAAAATGTAAAGCAGCAGGCCGAAATTAGTCTTGCGGCCGGCAGAGCATTAAATGTTGTACTGGAGCCGCACACCTACGCCATATTGGAACAGCGATCGGGCAACGAAGTCGATCAGTCGGGCGCTATCCGTATCGAGCTGAACAACTACAGAACAAACAAGGACGGAGTATGGGATGGCTATCCGAATCGGAGCCCGAATGACAAACGCTGGGATACCGATCATAATACCCTGATGCAGGATTGGATTCGGGATCACTACATTCCGTCCCCGCAGCATCAGGAGCGTCGCGAAACTGTCCTGACCATGACCGGCCTTTCGGATAAGCCGCAGGTATCGGTACTGGAGGGGATGGCCGGTCAATACGAGCCGCCGGTTGTGACCTTCCAAAAGGAGAGCGGTACAGCCGAGATCAAGGTGAAATCAAACGGTTGGGTAAAGCTGGAAATCCGGGAAGCCGGAAATGAAGAACCGCAGCCTCGGCCGGAACCGGAAAAGCCGATCAGACAGCTGACCTTTGATTTGAACGGAGGCAGCTTGAACGGGGAAACAGGTATAGTGGTGATCAATGCCAAAGAGGGGGAAAGTATCACCCTGCCGCAGGCACCGACCAGAGAGGGTTATCGGTTCACTTATTGGAAAGGCTCGAAATATATGGCGGGCGACAGCTACCTGGTTCAAGGTGATCATGGCTTTACCGCCCAGTGGGAACAGACCGAAAGCAACGAGAAACCAAGACCCGATCAGCAGCAAAATGAACAGCCAAGATCGGATCAGCAGGGCAATGAGCAGACGCAGTTGATCCGGCAGTCGGATCGTAAGAAGGAGCAGAAAAAACAGCCGATCCGGCAGCCGGCAGGCCGATCCGGCCAGATGAAGAAGCCGCCGAAGACCGGAGAACAGCCGGCAGCAGGGGTGTTGCTGCTGTTTGGCGGAGTGGTTGTTATCACACTGGGTCTGCGCAGAAAAATAAGGAGGTAGGATATGCGACAGCACAAGAGTATCAGAAAAATCTTCTCCGGCCTGGTCGGTATATTGATACTGACACTGGTCATGACACAGGCGGCAGTTCTGCCGGCTGTACCGTTTGCCGGTCTGCGGGCCGCCGCCAGGGAACGGACTGTACAAAATCTGGCTAAGAATAAGCCGGTTACCGCCGCGATCACAAAAAGCGGAAATGAAGCCGTAGTCAGTCAGGACAAGCCGTTGACCAATATTGTCAATGGTGTATGCACCACAAATGACTATGGTGAATTCGGTCAGGACAGCATTGCCGATGAAAATCTGCGTTCTATGTATGTGCAGGTGGACCTTGAAAAGACCGCCGATATTCAAAGCGTCAAGCTGTGGCGTTATTTTGAGGATCAACGCACCTATGAGGCAACCGTCGTGGCGGTATCGAATAACGAAAGCTTTTCCGAGCCGACCATCCTGTACAATTCGGATCAGGCAAATGTTCACGGTTTCGGGGCAGGACAGGATCAGACTTATCAGGAAACTGCGGCCGGCAAGACGCTGACTTTGCAGACCGCTGTTACCGGTCGTTATGTTCGTGTGTACGGCTATGGTCTGACCAGTCAGGAACATCGGAAGTTTACCAACCACATCGTGGAACTGGAGGTTAACGGAACCGAAATCACACAGCCGTCTGAAGCGGAAACGGCTGATGACGAGGCTGAGGCGAATGACGGCGGAAACCCGCAAAGTCCGGGATCGGACAAAAAGGAATTGTATCTGTCCGATCTGAGATGGAAGTCTGCTGTGGCCGGTGATCAGAATATTATCAGATTAAATCGTTCCTATGATCAGGCTGAGCTGAAGCTGAAGGTCGCCGGTCAGATCCGAACCTTTGCCAAAGGCATCGGTACGCACGCCGGCTCTCAGATCGTCTATAATGTGGAGGGAAAAGGCTATGAGAGATTTCAGGCTTATGTCGGACTGGATCAGGAAACACTGGCTTCTTATCAGCAGAATAATCAGGAAGGTATCGTTCGGAACATCCGCGTCAGCTTTGACCGGGGTGAGGGCTACACGCATGAAGCTGAAATCAACCCGACCATGGATGCCCTGCGCATCGATATTGCGGTGCCGGCCGATGCCAAGCTGATGACCCTGTCAGTGGATGCCGGAGAGGTGGAATGGTCCGATCATGTGGACTGGGCAGACGCGAAATTTGTCCTGTCCTATCCGCAGGCTGTCAACCAGGCTCTGGAAAAACCGGTCAGCTTAAAGAAAAAAGACGGCAGCGCCGCTCCGGGGAATCCTGACCGTCCGGCTGTGATGGCCACCGACGGCAATAAAGATACTTTAAATTATGCAGAGCTGGGAGCTGACGGCAGCAGAGAATCCTTATACGCTGAGGTGGATTTGAAGGCTACGGCAGAGATCGAATCCGTTGCGCTGTTTCGCTATTTTGCAGATAAGCGAACCTATGCGGCTACAGTGGTGGCTGTATCCGAGAATGCGGACTTCTCCAATCCGACCATTTTGTATAATTCGGATACCAATGATGTCCATGGCTTGGGTAAGGGGACGGAAGAAGTGTATCAGGAAACCGCGGAAGGTCGTACCTTTACACCGAAGAATCACGTTTACGGCCGTTATATCAGGGTATATGTATACGGAAACTCAAATGCTTCGACGACTAACCACATTGTAGAAATCGAGGTCAATGGCTGGCAGTGGCAGGAGGAGGAGCCGGATGAAGCCGCCGCTTCACCGTTTAAAAATGCTAAAAGTCATATTGATGTACCGGTGGTTTATCCAAATCCGAAAAATCCGGGCATGAAGAATTATGCTACACATCCGGACGTGGTGGATATGGGACAGGACTGGAACGGTTATCGCTACTGGATGGGGTATACCCCGAATATGCATGGTACCAGCTGGTATGAGAATCCATGTATTCTGGCTTCCCATGACGGCGAAAGCTGGGAAACTCCGCAAGGACTGACAAATCCCGTTCAGCCGCGTTTTGATCCGGCCGGCGAGACCAATGAGAGCGAACATAACTGTGATACCGATTTATTATATGACGCAAAGAACGATCGTTTCATCCTGTACTGGCAGTGGGCCAAGGATACACCGGATTCAAACGGCAAGGTGTTTGCCGAGATCAGAGCCCGTGTATCCTACGATGGTATTCATTGGGGCACCCAGATCGAAGGCCGCCGCGAGGTTCAGTACGGAGAGCGCGACTATTATGTAACCCTGAGAACCGATGACGAGCGGTATTCCGACCTGTCGCCGACCTATGTCTATGATGCGGCCAGCGAAAGCTATCTGATGTGGGCCAATGATACCGGTGACACCGGATACCCGAATAAGACCAACCGTGTCTGGATGATGAGCTCGAAAGACCCATTGTCGTTTTCCAAAGAAACAGTCAAGGCAAACCAGCCGAGAGTCTATACCGAAAACTTCCTCGGGGCGGATGAAAACGGCACTCAGCTACTGCCGTGGCACCAGGATATTCAGTGGATCAAGGAACTGCATTGCTACCTGGCTTTATCACAGGCCTTCCCGAATGATCAATCTCCGGACGCCACCAGCCTGCGCTTTACCAAGTCGATCGACGGTGTGCACTGGACCCCGATGACTGAAAAACCGATCGTATCCGTGACCAAGAATAAGCCGGGTGAAAACAAATGGGATTCCGGACAGATCTATCGCTCTACCTATTGGTTTGAGCGGGCAACTGCCGAGAACGGGTATCAGGCCAAGCTTCATATCATTTACGCGGGGTTGAATAAAGGTCAGATCGACTGGTATATCGGTAAGACAGAGGCTGCTGTGGCAGATACAGAAGCTTACCTCGGTCAGCCGCTTGGCATGACCGCGGCCAGGAAGGCTCTGCGTCGGGTGATCGACCGCGACCATCCGCTGTATCTGGAAAATTATTATTGGTCGGATGACCTGCGAGACAAACATAACCAAGGGGGAAGCTTTCAGTCTTTAAATGAGACCGATGAAGACCGGGTTGACTCTCCGCTGAAGCTGTGGGAGACCGTGCCGGAGTCACTGAAGGAGAATACCGTGATCCTGCTGATCCCGGAGCGCAGCCTGAATAATACTGTCCAGGGGCAAAATCCGCAGGCTGTCCGCCAATGGGTGAAGCATAACGTGGAGCTCTGTAATCAAAATAAGATTCCGGTGGCGGTACAGTGCGTCAACGGTGAGACCAGATCGGACGACACCATTCCATTAGCCTTTTGGGAAGAACTGGCCGAGGCCAATCCGTATTTGATCGGCTTCAATGCGGCCGAGATGTATAACCGCTTCAACGGAGATAACAGAGACTATGTGATGCAGCTGATCAGAAGCTGCGCAGCCAATGGGTTGACCATGTTGTGGACTGATACCAATATCTTTGGCGATGGTGAATTCAAAGATAAGGGAGTGCTGTATGAATGGCTGGAGAAGGACGACCGGCTGTCCTCTCTGATGCGTGAAAACAAAGAATATATCGCCATGATATATAAGGAATCCTATGGCCGGCCGGATACCGAAGCCCTGTACCTGGGCATGTGGCTGGCAGGTTATTGTGCCAACTGGGGCATTGCCTCCGACTGGTGGCACTGGCAGCTTGACGGTAACGGCTCCCTGTTCGGACAGCGCACCGCCGGTGACGCCTGGAAGCAATGCTTTACCTGGCCGGAAAACCTGTACAGTCAGGATATTATCCGATCCGTCAGCATGGGAGCGACCTGCTTTAAATCCGAAGCCCAGTGGTACTCGAACGGCAGCAAGGGCAAACGTCTGCCGGCGTATCAGTACTCATTGATCCCGACTCTGCAGGGGATCGTGGATGGGTCGATCGCCATTCCGAGTATGGATGAGGTCAAGCAGTCCGTGAAGTATGTGGCCATCGGGCGTGATAACTGGAACGATTTTTATTATAACAAAGAGAAATCGCAGCTATATCCGGCAACCGGCCGTTATGGCATCATTCCGTATGTACCGGCATTGGCGCCGCAGGAAGCGTTGGCCGACCTGCCGACCGGTTCTGCACCGATCAGCAAGGAAGCGATGGATGCTCTGTATTCGCAGCAGTACGACGGAAACGGCTGGCTTGTCAGACAGGGAAAAACCAGTTACTTTATGAATTCCAGTGAAGATGTAGATGAGGAGCAGACAGCATCCTTTGCAGTCGAAAGCTTTGGCGGCAGTCAGCTGACCATTAAAGCTGCACCGCATGCTTATGCCGTATTGACCGAAAAAACAGATCGCCTGAATGTGAAACTGAGCAACTACCGCATCGACAAGAGCGAGCTGTGGGATGGCACGATTGCGAACGGATTCAATGACAGCCAGGCCTATGAGTACACCTGGCAGCTGATTGATCGGATGGAAAAGGGAACTCAGAAGGATACCGAAAAACGTGAAACTGTGCTGACGCTGTGGTCAGAAACAAAACCGGAGCTGACCGAACGGACAGAAGGTACACCGGTCGAATTTCGGGCCGATCACTACAGTCGTCCGTACAGCATCAATATCGCTGAAACCGGCGAGGTGCAGACGGACGGCAAAAAGCAGTGGCAGATCATCGTCGCCCATAACGGTTATGTGGAATTTGATCTGCTGACCAAGCAGGAAGAACCGCAGCCGCAGCCAAATCCGGAAAAGGCAACTTACCATATGTCATACGACCTAAACGGAGGCACTTTAAACGGTCGGACCGGTGTGGTCGTGATCGATGCCAAGGAAGGTGACACTATTATCCTGCCGGACGCACCGACCAGAGCCGGATATAGATTTACCTACTGGAAGGGCTCCAGATACATGCCGGGTGACAAATATGTTGTCCGCGGCCATCATACCTTTACAGCACAGTGGGAAAAAAGCGAAGAGAACAAAAAGCCGGATGATTCGGATGCTAATAAGAAACAGGCCGACCATAAAAAGCCGGATGGAAATCAGACCAAGGCGGATCATAATCGGGGAAAAACAGTTCCGGGCACCGGCGACGGCAACCGATCGTATTTGTGGCTTGGCCTGTCGGGCATTTGTGCGGCAGTTATTTGTGTACTGCTGTTTATCAGAGTTCGCAAGAAGAAATAGGTGAGCCGAAATGGTGGCAGGAAGACAATAAAATAAATAGATACTTGACACATACTCCCCCCTAGTATATCATTACTGATAGTAGGGGGGAGTATTATTATCCCGAAAGGCTTGTATAAAGGAGTGGAGGATATGGAGCAAAGCCCGCAGAAAACGACCAAGCGGACGGTGGATCAGAAGGCGGTTTTATTGAACCGATTGAAGCGAATCGAGGGGCAGATTCGCGGCCTGGCCAGACTGGTCGAAACAGATACCTATTGCAATGACATCCTGCAGCAGTCCATTTCGGCGCGCTCGGCATTGGACGGCTTTAACCGGGAATTACTCGGCCTTCATATCCGCAGCTGCGTGTCCGAGGGCATCAAGCGGGATGATGACGAGGTGATCGACGAGCTGCTGGACACGCTGAGAAAACTGATGAAGTAGGGTTCCGATCGGGAGCCGGCTGTTTCCGATACGGATTAGAAAGCAGGTAGAGATGAAACAATATATCGTAACCGGTATGACCTGTGCCGCCTGTCAGTCCCGGGTGGAAAAGGCAGTCGAAAAGCTGCCGGGGGTTCAGGCGGTCAGCGTTTCGTTGCTGACAAATTCTATGGGGGTGGAAGGTGAGGCGACGGATGCCGAGGTGTTGGCAGCGGTAAAAGCGGCCGGCTACGAAGCCTTGGTGAAGGGCGCCGATATCGACAGTGAAAACAAAAGAGGCGGCTCGGCGGCAGCCGGATGGGCGGCCGAAGAGGAGGCTTTGAAAGATCATGAAACCCCCAGATTGGTGCGCAGACTGAGGTGGTCGATCGGGTTTCTGATCATCCTGATGTATATCACCATGGGTCACAATATGCTGAACTGGCCATTGCCGGTATTTTTATCGCATAATCATCTCGGTTTGGCATTGACCCAGATGCTGCTTAGCATTATTGTCCTGTATATCAATAAGGACTTTTTTATCTCAGGTTTTCGTGCCCTGTTTCATGGCAGTCCGAATATGGACTCCCTGGTGGCCCTGGGCTCATCGGTCTCCTTTGGCTGGTCCCTCTATGTGTTTTATCGGCTGACGGTGATGATTACCAATGGTGCGGTGAATACTGAGCTGATGGGTCTTTATCATATGCAGCTGTATTTTGAGTCGGCAGCCATGATTCCGGCCCTGATCACAGTCGGAAAAACTATGGAGGCATTATCGAAGGGGAGAACCACGGATGCCTTGAAGAGTCTGATGAAGCTGGCGCCGAAGACGGCGGTCATCGAGCGGGAAGGGCAACTGATCACGGTGGAGATCGATGAGGTGCAAAAGGGCGATGTGTTCATCGTTAAGCCGGGTGAGGCCATACCGGTAGACGGTGTGATCCTGGAAGGTGAGACGGCTGTGGATGAAGCGGCCCTGACCGGAGAGTCGATTCCGGTTGATAAGACCATCGGAGATTTTGTCAGTGCGGCCACTATGAATCAATCCGGCTTTATTCGGGCCAGAGCCGGCAGGGTCGGCCGGGATACGACTTTCGCGCAGATTATTCAGATGGTCAGTGATGCGGCTGCCACCAAGGCGCCGATCGCCCGCATCGCCGATCTGGTTTCCGGTATCTTCGTACCGGCAGTCATCCTGATTGCGGGGGCGGTCTTTGCAGTCTGGATGTTTATCGGCGCGGGAACGGCCTTTTCCTTGGAACGGGGTATTAGCGTATTGGTGATCAGCTGTCCCTGCGCGCTGGGGCTGGCGACACCGGTGGCGATTATGGTCGGAAACGGCATGGGAGCAAAGAACGGCATTCTGTTTAAGACCAGCGAGTCGTTGGAGATTACCGGAAAGGTGCAGATCGTCGCCCTGGATAAGACCGGTACCATCACTGCCGGAAGGCCGGAGGTGACGGATGTTCTGCCGGCGGCCGGGGTGACAACCGAAGAGCTGCTGCAAACGGCGTTTCTGCTGGAGGAGCGCAGCGAGCATCCGCTGGCCAGAGCGGTGATCGCCGCTGTGCCGGAGCGGCCGCCTGCGTCTGCGCCGATCGAAAACTGGAGGGCTTTGGCCGGCAGCGGTATCTCGGCCGAGCAAAATGGTGAGAAGCTGTATGCCGGTTCAGGCGCCTTTATCCGAACCGTGGGAACGGTGGATGCAGCCATGGCGGCTGAGGAGCTTCGCCTGGCAGAAGCCGGAAAAACCCCGCTGTATTTTGCCAAAGGCAGTCAGATCCTCGGTATCATTGCCGTGGCCGATGTCATCAAGCCGGAATCGGCAGCGGCTGTACGGGAGCTTAGAAATATGGGTATCGAGGTCGTCATGCTGACCGGTGACAATGAGCACACGGCTCAGGCCATCGGCCGGCAGGCGGGTGTTAACCATGTCATCGCCGGTGTGCTGCCGGACGGCAAGGAGGCGGTCATTCGCAAGCTGCAGACCTACGGTCGGGTAGCCATGGTCGGTGACGGTATCAACGATGCCCCGGCCTTGACAGGGGCGGACATCGGTATTGCCATCGGCGCCGGTGCGGATGTGGCCGTGGACTCGGCCGATGTGGTGCTGATGAATTCGAAACTGACAGATGTTTCGGCCGCAATTCGCCTCAGTCGGGCAACCTTAAGAAATATTCATGAGAACCTGTTCTGGGCGTTTATCTATAATATATTGCTCATTCCGGTGGCGGCCGGTATTGTTCCGGGTCTTCGGCTGGATCCCATGTGGGGAGCGGCAGCCATGTCATTGTCCAGCTTCACAGTCTGCATGAATGCCCTGCGCCTAAACCTGTTTAAGGTGCATAATACGAAACATGATCACACAATCAAACGGCCGGTCAGAATCCCGGCGGAAAGGATCAATATGGAAATGAACCGAAAAGAAAATAAGCTGATCGTCGAAGTGGAAGGCATGATGTGCGGCCACTGCGAAGCAATTGTTAAGAAGGCGCTGGAAGCAGTCGACGGTGTGGCAGCAGCGCTGCCGTCCCATGAGGCGGGCACTGTTGAACTGACGCTCAGTAAAGAGGTATCGGCAGAAACGATCAAGGAAGTAATCGAGAGCAAGGATTATACGTTTAAGGGTATGAGATAGGTTTTGAGAGTGAAAAAATGAATCAAGCGGATAGGTAAGCTTAAAAGCGGGGGATGGCGCAGAACCATCTCCTGCTTCTTTTATATGTATCATTTTAAAAGTGAAAACGGGTTTTATTGAAGTGAAATAAGACGTTACATATCGGCTAAAAATAGCTGCGAACAGAGATGATGAATGATATTTTTGCCGAGATATACTAAATAATCACTTGGTGTGGTTTTGGACTTGCTTCATGACAGATGTGGCGATACAGAACACAGGGGGCGACAGCAGAATAATAAAGGATTTTATGTGAGCGTCTTACTTTCATTGAAAAGCTGGGAGAAAGCTTCAACATCAGAGAAATTGCCTTTGATAGATGGGGAGCAGTTCAGATGATGCAGAACTTAGAGAATATGGGTTTTACCGTAGTTCCTTTTGGACAAGGCTTTAAAGCTATGAGCCCATCAACGAAAAAACTGATTTGATAGTCACAGCAGGTGTAAGTTCATAGATAACAATAGTGGCCATTTGCTCCGGTTATGGCCTTTTTGACTTGTGAAAAATCAAAGAATATATTATTTTTATTGTAACGAAAGGGCTGAAAAAATAAAAAATGCGAAACGCAGAAAAAATGTCGCGTTTACCATTGACAAATACGTTTTAGGAAGATAACTCCCGGTTTGTATGGATATGTAAATTGGAATTATAATAGGAGTGTTGCAAGTGAGAGATAAAAGCAATAAAAAATTTTGGAATAAATTTGCCAAGCTGTATGCTCCTTTTATGAAGAAGGATAAAGGAGTTTATGAGAAAGTTTGCAGATATATTTGTCCTTATTTGAATAAAAATATGAATGTACTAGAACTTGCTTGTGGTTCAGGGCAACTGTCGTTTAGTCTTTCAAAGCATACTAAAAGTTGGATTGGAACAGATTTTTCCGAACAAATGTTTTTCCTTTTTCCCAGCTGACAATAGTCACATTGTTGGATTGGAACAGATTTTTCCGAACAAATGATTCTGGAAGCAAGGAAGCGTGGAGAATATGAAAACCTTATATTTGAAATAGCCGATGCAACATCATTATCTTTTGCAGATGGAAAATTTGATTGTGTGGTAATTGCTAATGCGCTTCATATTATGCCTAAACCATATAAGGCAATGAAAGAAATATATAGAGTATTAAAATCCGATGGTATTTTGGTTGCTCCTACTTTTCTCTGGAAAGAGGGAAGGAGAAGAAAAATTATAAAAAAGATGATGTCCATTTTGGGATTTAGGATGTATCACGAATGGGATAAAAAGCAATTTGAAGATTTTATTGAGGAATATGGATTTTCAGTAGTTGACATGAAATTGGTACATGGGGGGCTTGCACCGGTTGGTGTGATGATTGCCAAAAGAGTAGCATAACAGATTTTATTCTTGTGAATAAAAATTTCATACAAATGGTTATCAAAGGCGATAGAGAAAAACGATCGTCTTTTTGCAAATTATATAGAGAAATTGCAACAAGAAAACAGAGGACGAACACCACAGGTAAAGAAGAACGAGTTAGACCTATAAAACTATTTGAAAAATGATATAATAAAATAATAAATAAGTATTTGATTTTTGGAGGTGCTTAAATTTATGAATGAAAGAGAGAAAATCGTTCGTTTATGGTTTGATATGTGGCTTGCACAACAAGATTTAGGAATTGATGATATTTTTTCGGATGATGTAATTTATATTGAGAGTTGGTGTCCTAAGTATGAAAATCGTAAAATAGTAAAGCACTGGTTTAATGAATGGAATACAAGAGGAAAAGTTCTTGCGTGGGATATAAAGCAATTTTTTCATAAGGATAATCAAACTATTGTAGAATGGCACTTCAAAAATAAAATGAATGAGGGGAAAGTTGAAGAATTTGACGGTATTTCTTTGATTGTTTGGACAGCTGATAATAAGATAAAGGCATTAAAAGAGTTTGGCTGTAATTGTAATCACTACAATCCTTACAAAGAGAGTGAAACTCCCTTATTTAGAGAAGAAAAAGTAAATTGGTTTTGAGGTAATTACTATGGATATAAATAGATTTTTCAAAACGGTTTTATCACAAAATGCAGAAGAACTTAGGAAATTTTTTCAAAAGAATGCCGTTATAAAATGGCATTGCACAAATGAGTTATTTACCTTGGATGAGTATATAAGGGCAAATTGTGAATATCCGGGGAATTGGAACGGAGAAATAGAGAGAATTGAAGAAAATATAGATACTGTTATTTTAGCTTGTCGAGTTTTTCCGACAGATAATAGTGAATCTTTTCACGTAGTAAGTTTTATTCATTTTGAGGATAATTTGATTATTGAAATGGATGAATATTGGTCTGATGATGGATTGGCACCGGAGTGGCGTAAGAAAATGAAAATCGGAAAACGCATTAGGTAAATAATAATTTGAATGGAAATAATATGGATGATATAACAAAAAAATTAAACATGAGGAGCAGAGAAGAAGTGGTTATGTTCTTAAAAAGTATGTGGTCAGATGCTCCGAAGCCTTGCCCTTTATGTGGTGGAAAGTTAGATTATTTTCATAAGAAAGCTAAAAGGAGTAATTCGGATTGGATTTGTATAGATTGTAAAACTCATTTTGACGCAATAAAAATCTTAAAAGAGCTTGATTGAAATAATCAATTTTATATTACAAACGCTACAAAAAATCCCGACGGCACAGGGCAGCCGGGAGCGGATATGAAAGTTTTACTTTTACAGATAGGGCATAACAGCCATTCCGTTAGTATCCATCTTCACCACGTCCTTTTAATCATAATCAGCGTATCTTAACCAAGCTATTGTTAATCAATCCTAAAGTACTTATCCCCAATAAACTGATTACGCCCCCTAAATTGAATATCACTTTTCCTGTAATACCACTTGCAAGTGCAGGAACAGACCACGGAATATATTCATAAAGGAATTAGAAAAGCAAGAGCTTATAACAGAGTTTGATAAAAATGTATGGCTTAGCATGGTAGACTACCTTACAGTTCATCGTGATGGAAAGATTGAATTTACATTTTTTGATGGCAGCCAGGTAAAATTAAATAGATAGAAAACCAAACAGGCACTTCACTCAAATTTGAGATAAACTAATTATAAATATATTTTCTATAGTAAAAACGTATTTAATGTGCTATAATCAAAGCAATCAAAATATATTAGTGAGGATAAAAAGTGGCTAATGGCACTTGGTACTTGACGATTTGGAATATATAATTTGATCATAAGATTAGGTCAGGAAGCATACGATGCCCTGGCCATTTTTTTGTGGAGAGCAACAATGAAAGAATATAGCACTCCAAGCCGATCGCCAAGGTATCAAATTGATATTTTGGGAAAACTAAAAAACATTGGATTATAAACGGAGAAAAGTATATGAGTGATAAAATGGATGTTTCATCATTATCAGATCGATACCTTGTTCAAATGATGGGGGAGTCTGATGTTGAGAGAATATATGAATTGTGTCGAAAAAATGCCCTATACTATCAATATTGCCCTCCGTATGTATCTGAAGAGAGTATTATTTGCGATATGAATGCACTGACGCCGAACAAAGACATGCGGGACAAATATTATATTGGATATTACGATGAGGAAAGATTGATTGCAGTAATGGATTTAATCATGAATTTCCCGGATGAAGCAACGGCCTTTATAGGGTTCTTTATGACAGATGTGGCGATACAGAACACAGGGGTCGGCAGCGGAATAATAGAGGATTTATGTGAGCGTCTTACTAAGATAGGAATTTCCAAGGTACGTCTTGGATGGGTAAAAGATAACCCTCAGGCAGAGCACTTCTGGCATAAGAATAAATTTGCAGAAACAGGGGATTTTTGTGATACAGATAAATATACAGTAATTGTTGCTCAAAGATATTTGTAAATCAGATTTTCTGGAGGTGCGAGGTATGGCTTCAAGTAAACAATATTTAGATTTCATTTTAGGACAACTATCCCAAGTTGGAAGAAATAACATATAGATCAATGATGGGCGAATATATTGTTTATTATCATGGGAAAATTATTGGTGGAATTTATGATGATAGGTTTTTAGTTAAGTCTGTTAAATCTGCAATAGCATATATGTCAAACAAAATCCGAGTGAGGAGAATTCCTTTAGATAATTAAAACTTAATCAGTGGGTAGAACAAGCAATCCGTTGGATGCCAATGGAGAAATGAGATGCTTGCTCATTTGCAGTAAATGAAGATGAACTTGAAGGAAGAGTCTGTTATGGAGGACTTAACCTATCATCCACAACAGAATCACCGCCTTTGTTTTAGTCTTTCTATGGCAAAGGCAAGGCTTTATTCAAACCACTGAAGGGAATGTGGTTCACTATGGATATATAGAAACTTTCATTGAAAAGCCAGGAGAAAGATTCAACATCAGAGAAATTGCCTTTGATAGATGGGGAGCAGCTCAGATGGTGCAGAACTTAGAGAATATGGGCTTTATCGGAGTTCCTTTTGGACAAGGCTTTAAGGATATGAGACCACCAACGAAAGAACTGATGAAACTAATTCTGGAGCAAAAATTAGCACATGGTGGAAATCCAGTACTTCACTGGATGATGGATAACATCTTTATAAGGATGGATCCTGCCGGAAATATCAAAGCAGATAAGGAAAAATCAACAGGGTAGTGTCAAGATTCTTTCGCAAATTCATTTCTTGGCCGCCGGCATACTTTTGAGCCATACGGGACGGGGCATGATTCCGAAGCATAATGGTTGTGGCAGCGTAAAGGTTTGTTAAGAGCAAGTATCGACCATGGTTGAAAGTATTCGCTCAATAGAATACAATAAAGGAGATCTTCTAATGTGTGAAGGTGGAGCGTATTTTGGAAGAACAGCGATTTGGAATTTTAATTATGATATTTGCTTTCAAAATCATGTGCATAGGGTACGGCCATATTTAAATGTTGATTTAATGTATTTTTACTATGTTTTCTATTTTTATCAAAATACGGGTATGATACAATCAAAAGGAATAGCTATGCCTAGATTATCTTCTATATTGCATGAAATGGTAATTCCATTGCCAACACTAGAAGAACGGCATCGTATAGTCGCCAAAATAGAAGAGATGATTCCATATTGCGATAAATTGATAAAGTGACCAATAAAGCTATAGGAGACTATAAATAAATGGAGACATTTAATGATTTTTTGTCTACAGCGCGCACTGATCGTTTTAGACAATTAAATGTATATAAAGATAAGGATTATCTAGTAGATGATAAATATCGCATGACTGAAAATGTTACGATGTCATATTATGGTGAATATGGATGTCAAGTATCATTGAGGGATTTCTATTTTTATATTACTGAAAGCAAAGGAAATGCATACTATTCTGTAATAGAATTATATCAGCTGTTAGATCGGATTGTTCAAAAAGAGGGATATGATTTCGTGATAAACCTCTTACGAGAAATTGAAAAAGCAGGAGTAGCAAGAAAGCACGAAGATTATATTATATATAGAGGAATTCGATATAGTGTTAGAACTCATGTTGAACCTATTGTTGATGGTGAAATAGAAATACTTGATGGCTCGATATCATTAAATTATAAGAAGCTTACAGGATTATTGATTTTAATACAAGAAAAAAGCAACTATTTTTGGAATAGTAAAAAAGCAAACAAGAAATATAAAGATGGGCTGTTAAGATTATTTATAGCGCTTATCACCTTACATCAGGATCATCCAGTATTAGAGAACAAGGGATGGAAATATTCTATTGAAGAGGATAAGTTTAAGTACGTCGGTAAATTTTCATCTGATGAAAAAAAAGCCAAGCGAGTTTATTATTTGACGAAAGGAGAACTTGATGATATTATGTCATCAGAATCCTAGTATTCGTCGATGACGAAGTGATGATAAGGAGTTTTAATCGAGTGTCGGATAAGTCAAGTGTTTGATCCGTTCGCTTTTCCCGCTCGCGGCGTATGCTCGCGGGGCTCACTCTTCAACCCCTTGCCTCATTCTACACTGTAGGATTCTTTTTTATACCATGAAAAAATATAGATTACTTAATAAGATAACAATTAAACGACCGATAGTTTTTTTGTGTGGACCATATTATAGGAAATCAGACGATGACCGACGAAAAATCTTAAAAGATTATCTAATAAATACAGAGAAAGATACAAAGAAACGATGCTTGCCGTTGATTATTGATGATTTTATGTCAGAAGACAAAATTCAAGATTCGACGATTAACGTTCAACTTATGGAAGAGATATTTGCTGCAGTTTCATATCGAACATATATCTTTCTTGATACTATTTCGACAGCTGCCGAGTTGGGTATTTTTGCTAACAGCGCATACAGTAATTCCTTAAAAATTTATCTGCCCAAATATGATGATATTTATAATAAAAGTAATGTTGGGTATTTCGTACGTAGTGGAGTGCTAAGGGAAGATTCATCACTAATAGATGTTCTTGAATATCGACCAAAGATACAGAGAAAAGCAATTGCTACTGATTATATAGTTGAATACTATGGCTTTGTAAATGATGAATTACCTGAAAACATAAAAATTGATATTGATGATGATAAAGGGATAGGAAGCCAATCTTATTCTATTGATATTAAAAATCTGAATTCTAGACCTACAACTTTTAATCAGATTTGCTATTTTGATGATGGCTCCTCATTAAATATAAAAACTTCGTTAAAGCTTTTGTTTTATACGACGTTGGCAATTGTTTATCCTGAATATCATGATTTTTTTGTGAGGAAGGATAACGACTTTTCAAAGATTGATATATCAATTGTTACTAAGAAGGTTAAGGAAGCATATGTCAGTCTTATAGCAACAAACCATATTATTGGTGCATATAAAGATACTGATATAAAAATAGAAACAGCATTAAATGTTGAGCATAATGAAGAATTAATTAGGCATATTGTTAAGTTTCTTCATTTATTTAATACAGAGTCAGATTACACGAATACATATCTATTTACTAATCCAGAAGGTATGTTAATAGAAACTCTTGATGATAAAAAGTTTTTACACGATATTATTTCATTTTCAGGAGAACAAATAAATCTTTTGAATTCAATAATAACTGAGCCTGGGAAGTATTATGAAAAGATTATAGTAACCAAGGGCAAGAAAAAACGTGAAATAGTTAAATATAAAGAAACTCGAGATGGTGAAGATGCTAGAAGGTTTCACGAGTACATTGTAGATACGCTTTCTCAGAAATATATGCCCCATAATGCTTCATATGCGTATCATAAGAATGTGGGGATTAAAAATTGTGTGTTGGCACATATTTCTAGCAATAGTTTTATTAAATTCGATATAAGAAAATTTTTTAACAGCATTACAATTAAGGTTGCAGAAAATGCGTTAATGAGGGAGTTTAATATAACAGAAAAAAATAGCAAATTAGTAAAGACAATATTGTCAATGTGCTTCTTTGAGAATAAAATGCCACTTGGTTTAGTTGGGTCTCCACTAATTTCAGATATCGTGATGAAATCATTCGATGAAAATATAGCTTTTTTTGCTCATGAAAACAATTTGCTGTATACTCGCTACGCGGACGATATGATGTTTTCTTCTTCTCAAGACATTTCAGATGAAATTTATTTGGCAGTTGGATCTATTGTTAAGGCGGAACTACAAGAACTTGGTCTTAAGCTCAATGAGGATAAAACACAGGTTGTTTCTTTTGATGATAAGCATTCTTTTGTAAAATATATAGGTGTTGCTATTGTAAAGGGTTCCAAGGGGAATTTTCTTTCTGTTGGAAAGGAATATATTTTTGAGACAGCCAAAGAATATCTTGAGTATCAGAGAAAATATTCTGAATCAGAATTGGACTCAGAAGATAAATTTTATGCGCAGAAGAGATTGATAGGCAGAATTGGGTATATCAAACATATAGAAGGTAATCGTGGAATAAACAGATTAAAACAACGGTTGTCTAAATATGTTGATCTGCAAGCTAACCCGGATTTAGTGATATAGTCTGATAATTGAATGTTCACATTCTATGGCGTTGTCAAGATTTTGTGCACTGGTAATGTTTGGCTGATGTTTGGTCGTTTGATTGAAAACTTTGAATTTGTAGAAGTAACACTTCTGGTCCCGGGGACCAAAAGTAAAAAGTAAAAATCCAGCAAACCAAGTAAAATCAATGGTTTGAGACGATTTGAAAGGAAAAGAAATTTTATGCTAAACAAGATAAAAGTCCTCATGGTTTGCCACGGCAATATCTGCCGCTCAGTGGCCGCACAGTATATTTTCACAGACATGATCAGAAAAGCCGGACGTCAGGCCGAGTTTCTGATCGAATCAGCGGCCACCACCCGTGAGGAAATCGGTGCGCCGATCTATCCACTCATGCGGGCGACCCTGGAAAGACACGGGGTGCCGATCGGCGATCACCGGGCTGTTCAGGTAACCAAAACAGATTATCAGAACTATGATCTGATTATCGGTATGGATCGGGAGAACCGTTGTGACCTGAACCGCATTCTGGGTGCGGATCCGGATGGTAAGATCCAAAACCTGCTGGCTTATGCCGGCCGAGGGGAGGACGAGGTGTTTGATCCCTGGTATAGTCGGGATTTTGAGCAGGCCTATCGGGATATTAAAGAAGGCTGTGAAGGCCTGCTGAAAGCTATTGACGAAGGCCTGTCCGCCTGACTATAATTTTATTAAGCCGGATTCCCAAAAAGTCATTGCCAGTAGATATATAATTATATTATAATATCATAATATAATGACGAAATATTTTTTATGTCATATATTTAAGGAGGAAATGACGATGGGTTTATTTGAATTTTTTATGGGCGCAGCGGATATCAATGCCGGTGTAGAGGAGTTCAAGCGGACACAGGACGCCGTTTTGCTGGACGTCAGAACGGCAGAGGAGTACCGGGGCGGCCATGTGCCGCAGAGTGTGAATATTCCGCTGCAGAACCTGCAAATGGTAACAAGCAAGGTCAGAAACAAGCAGACCCCGCTGTATATCTATTGCCATAGTGGCAGTCGCAGCTCGCAGGCCTGCGCCGGCTTAAAGCGCCTGGGTTATACAAACGTACATAATATTGGTGGAATCATGAATTACCGTGGAGCGGTCGAGTAAGTAGCACGAACAGCATAACAGCCGCACGCCCCTTCATGTAACACCGGAAAGAGGTGACTATGTTTACACAGAATATTGCATGGATCGGCAGTACAGCAGAGGGAAAACGTGTTTCGATTTTACCGAGAATGGCGAACCGCCATGGCTTGATCGCCGGCGCCACCGGTACCGGTAAGACCATTACTTTAAAGGTGCTGGCTGAGGCGTTCAGTGATATGGGAGTGCCGGTGTTTCTGGCGGATGTCAAGGGAGATGTTTCCGGTCTGATGCAGCCGGGTGAGGACAGTCCGAAGCTGCAGGAACGTATCAGCCGTTTCGGTCTGGCGGAAGCCGGTTTTGCCTACCGCGGTTATCCGGTGACAGTGTGGGATATCTACGGGCAGAACGGTGTGCCGCTCAGAACCACCATTTCGGAGATGGGGCCTTTATTACTGGCGCGCATTCTGCAATTAAATGATCTCCAAAGCGATATCCTCGGCATCGTTTTTAAGATCGCCGATGATGAAGGTTTATTGCTGTTGGATACCAAGGATCTGAAGGCCATGCTGAACTGGGTGGATGAGCATCAGAAGGAGCTGGCGCCGACCTATGGCAAGATGTCGACAGCCTCATTGGGCTCTATCACAAGAGCGGTGGTAGCGTTGGAAATGCTCGGCGGAGATATCTTCTTCGGTGAACCCGCCCTGAACATTCGTGACTGGTTTACCACTTCTACGGATGGTCGAGGCATGATGCAATTATTAAATTCCGAGAGTCTGATCAATAATCCGGCTCTTTATGCTACCTTCTTATTATGGCTGATGTCGGAATTATTTGAAACCCTGCCGGAGGTCGGAGATATGGAGAAGCCGAAGATGGTCTTTTTCTTTGACGAAGCCCACTTGCTTTTCGCCAATGCGCCGAAGCCGTTGTTGGATAAGATAGAGCAGGTGGTGAAGCTGATTCGCTCTAAGGGTGTGGGCATCTATTTCTGTACACAGAATCCGCGTGATATTCCGGATGGTGTGCTGGCTCAGCTGGGCAATCGGATCGAGCATGCCCTGCGGGCCTATACACCGGCTGATCAGAAGGCGGTACGGGCGGCGGCTGATTCCTTTAGAGTCAATCCGGCCTTTGATACCTATGAGACCATCATGGCCCTCGGAACCGGTGAGGCGGTCGTTTCCTTTTTGCAGGAAGACGGTACGCCGGGCATGGCCGAGAAGGTGGCGATCTTACCGCCGCAGAGTGCCATGAAGGCAGCCGATCCGGCATTGCGCACGCAGGCCGTTCAGGGAACGCTGGCATATACCAGATATGCGACCGCTGTCGATTCGGATTCGGCTTATGAGATATTACAGCGTCTGGGAATAGAGGAAGAGGCTGCCGCCGAGCAGCAGCGTCAGGCCGAAGCTCAACAGAAAGAACAGGCAAAGGCAGAGGCATTACAGGCCAAGCAGGCGGAAAAGTATGCAGTACTGCAGGCCAAGCTGCAGGCTCAGCAGGAGGCCGCACAGCAAAAGCTGCTGCTAAAGCAACAGGAAATGGCTGCCAAGCAGGCGGAAAAAGAAGCTGCCGCCGCTGCCCGGGTTCGTGAGCGGGCGGTGAAGTCGGTCGGCAACAGTGTGGTCGGCACCGTCGGTCGTGAGATGGGCAAGCAGTTGGGTAAGGGCTTTGGTTCCTTTGGCAAGACCCTGGGTGGAAATGTCGGCGCCAGCCTTGGCCGCGGCTTATTCAGCACCCTGTTTAAACGATGAGCCGGCAGCAGTTGTCCGTGATCTGGCTGAGTACGTTGCCGGTGCCGGCCGCCCTGACCGAAGAAGCGGAGCTGTCAGTGACAGCGGCCGCTGCGGTTCGATTGGTCGGACGGGACTTTGACAGTCCGGTCGTGGTCGTGACAGATCGTCAGGCGATGGTGGCAGAGGCATGTGCGGCCGGTCTGCCTTGTATTGGCATAGAAAGGGGAGTAGAGAGGTTATCTGCTCCCTATATTTATGAGTCGGAAACGGATATCGATCGTGAGGCGATCGAGCGGGCATACAGGCGCTTTCATCAGCTGCCGCTGACCATCGCCAAAACAAAACGTCTGACCATTCGCGAGCTTTCCGAAGCGGACTTTGAGTTTGTGCTGACCTTAGCGGACAGTGATCCGGCGGCTGCCGATGAGCGATTGACCGGGGAAAAGCTAAGCAGTCAGATCAGGGTAGCCTATCCATTCTACGGCTTTGGTATTTGGCTGATCGAGTCGGCCCCGGGGCAGAGGGACGATAAGCTTCGGCCGATCGGAATCTTAAGCTTTTCGCCGGATGCTATGCCGGCCATTGGCTATCAGCTGCTCCCCGAGGAGCGCGGACAGGGACTGGCTGCCGAGGCGGCGGCGGCCGGCCTGGCCTATATGCGGGAGCTCGGCTATGAGGCATTCGTCTGTCGTATCGCAGCCGATAACAAGGCTTCGCAGCGGGTAGCCGAAAAGCTTGGCTTTGTTCGTTGCGCGGACGGTAATTGGAACTGGACAAGCAAATCTCAGTCCATCTATAATAAAGGCGATACATGATTGACGACCTGTACAAGAATCAGGAGGAAAGATGGAATTTCGATTAGAGCATGACACCATGGGCGAGATAGCGGTTCCGGCCGAACGGGCCTGGGGAGCCCAGACACAGCGCAGCCTGCAGAACTTTGCCATTGGCAATGAGCTGATGCCGACAGAGATCATTCGGGCCTTTGCGGTTTTAAAATCAGCGGCTGCCGCCACCAACGGAGTTCTTGGTAAGCTGGCGGCTGACAAACAGTCAGCCATAGAAACGGCCTGTCGTGAAGTGTTGGACGGCCTGCATGCGGCAGAGTTTCCGCTGAAGGTTTGGCAGACAGGCAGCGGCACGCAGAGCAATATGAATGTCAATGAGGTCATTGCCCATCTGGGGAACCGGGCGAATCCGCGGTTACGCCTGCATCCGAACGATGACGTCAATATGTCGCAGAGCTCAAATGACACCTTTCCGACTGCTATGCATATCGCCGCGGTGACGGCGATCCATGAGCGGCTGCTGCCTGCCCTGGATCGGCTCCGAGACACCCTGACGCGTCTGGAAGCGGAGAATGCGAAGATCATTAAAATCGGACGAACACATCTGCAGGATGCGGTACCGCTTCGTTTTTCTCAGGAAATCAGCGGCTGGCGCGGTATGATGGAGGCGAGTCGAAGGATGCTTATGGAGGCCATAAAAGAATTAACCGAGCTGGCCATTGGTGGAACGGCGGTCGGTACCGGGCTGAACTGTCCGGTCGGGTTTGATGATCGCTGTGCTGAGGAGATCTCGGCTCTGACCGGCCTGAACTTTACGGCTTCAAAAAATAAGTTTCATGCGCTGACCGCCAAAGATGGTTATGTTTTTGTACACGGAGCCCTAAAGGCTCTGGCCGCTAATCTGATGAAGATCGCCAATGACATTCGCTGGCTGGCCAGCGGTCCGCGCTGCGGCATCGGCGAAATCAGCATTCCGGAAAATGAGCCGGGCAGTTCGATCATGCCGGGTAAGGTGAATCCGACCCAGTGCGAGGCTATTACCATGATTGCCGTGCAGGTGATGGGCAATGACGCCGCCATTGGCATCGGTGCATCGCAGGGAAATTTTGAATTGAATGTTTTCATGCCGGTGCTGGCCTATAACATGCTGCAGTCGATTCGCCTGTTGGCCGACGGGATGAATTCCTTTGACGAGCATTGCCTGAGCGGCCTGAAAGCCGAGCCGCAGCGGATGCGCGAAAACCTCGATCGGTCGTTGATGCTGGTAACCTGCCTGGCGCCGCAGATCGGCTACGAGAAGGCGGCTGCAGCCGCCAAGAAGGCTTTTGCCGAGGGAACGACCCTAAAAGAGGCTGTGGTGGCATTGGGATACCTGGATGAAGCTGCTTATGATGCACAGGTAAAACCTGAGCGGATGGTTTAGGTAAGCTATGTTTTGATGAGGAGGAAGAAAATGGATTACGCAGCAGAATCATTGAAGATGCATTATGAATTAAAGGGCAAGCTGGAGGTGGCGCCGCGGGCGGCGGTGGATTCTAAGGAAGCATTAAGCTTAGCCTATACACCGGGCGTGGCTCAGCCTTGCCTGGAGATCCGGAAGGATATAAATAAAAGCTACGAGCTGACCAGGCGCTGGAATACGGTGGCGGTGGTGACGGATGGGACCGCTGTGCTGGGTCTCGGAAACATCGGGCCGGAGGCCGGTATGCCGGTGATGGAGGGAAAATGCGTTCTGTTCAAGGCATTCGGAGATGTGGATGCGATTCCGCTTTGTATACGCAGTCAGGACGTCGATGAGATCGTGCGCACGGTAGAATTGTTGGCGGGCAGCTTCGGTGGCGTGAATCTGGAGGATATCGCTGCTCCGCGCTGTTTTGAGATTGAGCGACGTTTAAAAGAAGTGTGTGATATTCCGATCTTCCATGATGATCAGCACGGTACCGCCGTGGTGACCATGGCCGGTTTGATCAATGCGTTGAAGCTGGTTGGAAAGAAGCTGGAGAACATCAAGGTGGTGACCTCCGGCGCCGGCGCGGCCGGTATCGCTATCACGCGCTTGCTGCTGTCCATGGGCGCTCAGCAGGTTATTTTGACAGATCGAAACGGTGCCATCTACGAGGGACGCGCAGACCTAAATCCGATCAAGCGGGAGATGGCAAGGATCACGAATCGCGAGCGTCAGCAGGGAGACCTGGCGGCCGTGATCAAGGGGGCGGATGTTTTTATCGGCGTTTCGGCGCCGGGGGCGCTGACCCGGGATATGGTGCGCAGTATGGCCGATGACGCGATCATCTTCGCCTGTGCCAACCCGATTCCGGAGATCTATCCGGAGGAGGCGAAGGCCGCCGGAGCCAGAGTGGTAGCGACCGGTCGTTCAGATTTTCCGAATCAGATCAATAATGTGCTCTGCTTTCCAGGTATCTTCCGCGGGGCGTTGGATGTGCGGGCGTCGGATATCAATGACGAGATGAAGATTGCGGCGGCGTATGCCATTGCCGGCCTGGTCAGCGATGAGGAACTGAGCGAGGAATATATCATACCGGCGGCCTTTGATGAACGTGTGAAGGATGCTGTGGCCGAGGCGGCCGGACAGGCGGCCGTCAGAAGCGGCATAGCCAGAAGCTGAATCGTCATGCCTCCTCTATCTTTGTGTAAAATCATTAAATATTTCATTATGGCATTGAATTATTTGTGAAATAGTGCTATGATAAAAACATAAATAAGTTGTGTCCGTCGAAGGAGGCTGCTTACTAAAAAGATTACTTTAGAGGAGGAATTTGCCATGAAACTGGAGAAAAAGAATCTCATCGTTGCCCGCTCCTACAAGGAAGTATATAAGACGGACGAAGGGCTGGTAAAGGTATTTAATGCAGAGCATCCGAAGGCCAATGTGTTCAATGAAGCATTGATCACAGCCCGTGTTGAGGCGACCGGTTTAGCGGTTCCGAAGATTCTGGAAGTGAAGCAGATCGATAGTCGCTGGGCTTTGGTGCTGGAGTATAAAGAGGGCAAGACCTTGGAACAGCTGATGACCGAGCATCCGGAAAAGAGAGAGGAATACATGGACCTTTTCGTGGAACTGCAGCTTGGTATGCATGAGAAGCGTTCTCCGCTGTTAAATAAATTAAAGGATAAGATGGCCCGGAAGATCAACACTTTGTCTGAGTTGCTGGACGCCACTACTCGGTATGAACTGCTGACCAGACTGGAGTCCATGCCGAAGCATGATAAGCTTTGTCACGGTGATTTTAATCCGAGCAATATCATCATCGGCGAGGATGGAACTGCAACCATCATCGACTGGTCCCATGCCTCTCAGGGGAATGCCAGTGCCGATGCAGCCATGACCTACATCCTGTTCTATCTGCAGGATCAGGCTTTGGCAGAGCTATATCTGAAGACCTTCTGCAGGAAGAGCGATACCGCTATGCAGTATGTGCAGCAGTGGCTGCCGATTGCGGCAGCCTACCGTTTGACAAAATCGACGGAAGAGAAAGAAACCCTGATGCGTTGGATCGACTTCTTTGATTTCCAATAAGGTGGTTCATCCTTTTCCTGCGATCCCCCGGGTGGCGTCTGTCTCCCCGGGGGATCGTTTGGTATGGAGAACAAAGCGTTTATTCGACATGCCGACAGCATAAGGAACATAGGTTCAGAAAGGAACATAATAACAATATGGAAATAGCGATACTGGAATCATTGGGTATATCCGAGCAGGAGCTGGCCGGGCGAACGGCGCCGTTTGAGGCCGAGGGACATCGGTTCCGACTGTACGAACGAACTACTGAAATAGCGGCTTTGCAGGAGCGGCTGCGAACGGCGGACGTAGCCATTCTCGCCAATATGCCTCTGCCGGCCGCCGCATTTGAAACAGCCGCCAACCTGAAGTATATCAATATCGCTTTTACCGGTGTGGATCATGTGGCAGTATCGTCAGCGAAGGAGCGTGGTATCGTTTTAAGTAATGCCTCCGGTTATTCGAATCAGGCGGTGGCTGAGATGACCATCGCCATGGTGCTGTCATTATACCGGAGATTGCCGCAGGCAGAGCGCCGGGCGAGGGCGGGAAAAACCAAGGACGGCCTGATTGGGTGTGAGATCCGCGGAAAGACAGTCGGTATCATCGGTTACGGTAAGATTGGCCGTTGCAGCGCTGCCCTTTTTTTGGCCTTTGGCGCCTCTGTCTTGGCAAATAATCGCCGCAGACTGACGGATTTGCCGGCCGGGGTTCGCCAGGTAGAGCTGGATGAGCTGCTGGCCGAGTCGGATATCGTGGTGCTGCATTGTCCGCTGACCGAGCAAACAGAAGGGATGATCGACAGTTGCCGGCTGGCGCAGATGAAGCCATCGGCCATTCTGATCAATGTGGCCAGAGGACCGGTGGTGGTGGCGGCCGATCTGGCGAAGGCATTGGACGAGGGGGTGATCGCCGGGGCCGGGATCGACGTCTTTGATATGGAGCCGCCGTTGCCGCTTGATGAGCCGCTGCTGTATCCGTATCATAGCATCATCACGCCGCATGTGGCTTTTGCCACGCAGGAGTCCATGCTGCTGCGGGCCGATATCGTATTCGCGAACCTGGCTGCATGGCTGAGCGGTGCGCCGCAGAATCTTATTTAATCATTTAAAAATTTTAGCAAGGCTGTCCGGGAAAGGAGATCATGTTCTTTTTCGGGCAGCCTTGTTCTTTGTGGGCTAAGGGTATTGTAATTTTTAAAACTACATACTATGATATAGATATAACGAGATGCGGTATCAGCAGGCAAAGTCGGGAAATTAAGAGGGAGGCAGAGCATGTCTTATATAGAACTCAAGCATGTGTACAAGCGCTATCAGATCGGAGAACAGGAGATCACGGCCAATCGGGATATTTGCTTTTCCATAGAACAAGGAGAGCTGGTGATGATTCTCGGAGCATCCGGTGCGGGCAAGTCAACCCTTTTGAATATTTTGGGAGGTATGGATACCTGCGATGAGGGTGAGGTCTGGATCGACGGCACCGATATAGCCGGGTTTGATCGCAGGAAGCTGACCGGATATCGGCGAGCGGATGTCGGCTTTGTATTTCAGTTTTATAATCTGGTGCCGAATCTGACAGCCAGGGAAAATGTTGAATTGGCCTCGGAGATCGTCAGTGATGCCGGGGATGCCGTGCAGGTACTGCGGACTGTCGGGCTGGGAGAACGGCTGGATCACTTTCCGGCGCAGTTGTCGGGCGGTGAACAGCAGCGGGTATCGATCGCCCGGGCGGTGGCCAAAAATCCGAAGCTGCTGCTTTGTGATGAACCGACCGGTGCACTGGATTATCAAACCGGTAAGCAGATTTTGCATACTCTACAGCAGATGGCCGGCGAGCATGGCGCTACGGTAATCATCGTGACCCACAATACTGCGCTGGCGCCATTGGCCGATCGGGTGATTCATATGCATGATGGCGGAATACGCCTGATCGAGATCAATGAGGCGCCGCAGAGTATAGATGAGCTGGAGTATTGATGTAACCAGAATCGGGAAGCTAGGGAAAATGAGGCCGGATCATGAAGAAAAAAACGTTATGGAGGGAGCAGCTGAGATCTTTGGGGAAATCGCGCGGACGGTTTTTATCAATCATGGCGCTCCTGTTTTTGGGTTCCTTTGCGCTGGTCGGCTTAAAGGTGTCGGGGCCGCTCTTGCAGGAGAATATGGATCGTTTTCAACGGGATCTGAATGTCATGGATCTGACGGTACTGGCGGATTATGGGCTGTCGGAGAAAGACAGACGGGAGCTGGACGGTTGGAAAGATATCGCGGATATTGAATATGGTTATCTGACGGATGTAGTGAAAAAAGATACGAATACTGCGCTGCGAATCTTTTCGGCCGGAGAGCGGATCTCTGCTTATATGGTGACGGAAGGGCGGCTTCCGCAGACGGAGAATGAAATCGCGGTGGCAGATTTTCTGGATGAAGCCTATGATGTCGGTCGGACACTCGAGGTGACGGAAAAGGATGAAGAGCATCAGATTTTGAGGCACCATCGTTTTACCGTCACCGGACGGGTAAATTCCGGTGAGCTGGTTTCAAAGGATTTTTTGGGCAGCAGCTCGGCAGGCTCCGGCAGCCTGAGTGGATATGCAGTGGTGACCGAGGGAGCCTTTGACAGTAAGTACGCCGTCATTGCCAGATTGCGGCTGCATGAATTGACGAATATCTCTGCTTTTTCGACGGCTTATGAGGAGAAGGTGGAGAAACACCGCCTGCGGCTGGAGGATGAATTGGCGGACAATGCCGGCCAAAGAAGAAACGAGCTTGAGCGCGATGCCGGGGAGGAGCTGGATCGGCATTTTGAAGAAGAAAAAAACAAGGCTTTGCAGGAGGCATATGTGAAAGCTGAGGCAGAAGCGAACAAACGGGTGGATGAAGAAGCGGCGGCCGCTGAAAAGAAGTCGGAGGAACAGCTCGCCGCCGCGCTGGCCAAACTGGCAGATTCCGGTTTGCCGGCCGAGTTCATCGAGATGCAAAAGCAGACCATGCTGGCCGAGGCCGAGAGCCGGAAAACTGCGGCCAAAGAGAAGATCCGGGAAGTCAGACAGACTGCCATCCGAAAGGCGAAGGAAGAAGCCCGGAAGAAGGTCGATGAGGGGGCGAAGAAGCCGGATCTGCCGGTCATCCCGAAGCCGGCCTATTCAGTTTATACCAGGCGAACCATACCCGGCGGAGAGGGCTTCTTAAGTGTGGCTGTGAATACAGAGGGTACGACCAGGGTCGGAGACCTCTTTCCGGTGGTATTGTATTTGGTGGCGGCCTTGGTGACCATGACCACCATGACCAGATTTGTCAATGAGGAGCGGATCAATGCCGGAGTGCTGGCAGCTCTCGGCTTCTCCAAGGGAGATATTATTCGGAAGTTTACCCGTTACGGCTTAGCTGCCGGCCTGACCGGTTCAGTCATTGGTATTGTAGCCGGCACCTTCTTCCTGCCATTGATGATTCGGGACACCTTATTGGCCGGAGCGGGTCTGCCATCGCTGCGGATGCATCTGTTTCCGACTGTCAGCGTCACAGCCCTGGTCTGTGCATGGATCTGCAGTGTGCTGCCGGCCTGGGTGATTGCCCGCAGGGAGCTGCATGAGGTGCCGGCAGCCCTGCTGCTGCCAAAACCGCCGATGCACGGCGCCCGTATATTTTTAGAACGAGTGAAACCGATCTGGAGTCGGATGACATTTACGGCCAAGGTGACGGCGCGGAATCTGTTCCGTTATAAGCAACGGATGCTGATGACGCTGTTCGGAGTCGGCGGTTCGGTGGCGCTGCTGTTTGCCGGACTTGGCATCGCCGCTTCGGTGGAGGCGGTATCGCGCGGTCAGTTTGGGGACATACTGCATTATGATCTGCTGGTGCAGGAGAAACAGCCGGTGACCGAAACGAATGATGAAAAGCGTGAGGCTGCCGAGAAGCTGAATCACCTGCTGGCAGACCGGGCGGTGACGGCCGCCCTGCCGATCTACAGCGAGCAGCTGACTAAGAAGATTCCTTCTGTGATCGATGCACAGAAAATCAACCTGCTGGTGACCGGAAACAAAAATCTGGAGCCGATGATCAGCCTGTTTTCAGGCGACAAAAAATGGGAAGAGCTGCCGCAAAGCGGCGTTTTGCTCAGCCAGAAATTGGCTGATATCCTGAAGGTCAGAGAGGGTGATCAGATCAAGTTTCGCCGATCTGATGGTACGGACTGGAGTCTGCCGGTGGCCGGAGTGGTGCGCATGTATGCCGGACACTATGCCTTGATGAGCCGTTCGGCTTATGAGGCGGTTTTTAATGAAGACTGGAAACCGAATGCCCATCTGTTGACCTCGCAGGGGACAGATGAAGACAGTGTACGCTCATTGGCGGCACGCTTTATGGAACTGCGGGCAGTTAAGACGGTGGTGCAGAACACCGGAATCAAGAAACAGATCGCTACGGTGTCGGCCTCATTGCATCGGGTCATGATCATTCTTGTCGTGGTATCGATCTTGCTGGCAGCGGTTATCCTGTATAACCTGACCGCCATCAACGTGGCGGAGCGCATCCGAGAGCTGTCAACCATCAAAGTGCTGGGCTTTTATGACGGTGAGGTGACCCGCTATATCTATCGTGAGACCATGATCCTGTCATCCATCGGCATCGGACTGGGGTGGCTGGGCGGTCATATTCTGCACAGCTTTATTCTGCGTATGGTGGCGCCGGATCACATTCTCTTTCCGACCGAGGTGGCGCTCTCGGTTTACCTGATTCCGGTTGGGATCATCGGACTGATTTTGGCGGCCATGGGGCTGATGGTTCATGCGCTGTTGAAGCGGGTGGATATGCTGGAAGCATTGAAATCAGTAGATTAAGTCGGTTTCTTCCTGTATAATAAAAAAATAGTATGATGAACGGGGAGAAACAAGTTGAACGAAAAAATGATGCTCAGGCTGCCCGAAGGAAGCGGGCAGGCCATGTTGTTAACGGCCGTCGGCGGCAGTATGGATGCCTATTCCTATGCGGTACGAGGCGGTGTATTTGCCACCGGCCAGACCGGAAATCTGGTGTTGGCCGGTCTGGGACTGGTCGGCGGAGAACAAAGTCTGTTTTGGCGGGCACTGGTACCGATCACGGCATTTGTGTGCGGCGCCGTTTTGGCTCAGTACTTGAAGCATTCGGTCTTTGACCACCACCGTCATTGGAGGCTGGGCGTATTACTGCTGGAGATCATTCTGCTTGCGGTGGTGTCACTGATTCCGATAACCGGGCCGCCCATTTGGGCAAACAGCCTGTTATCCCTATCTGCAGCCCTGCAGTTTTGCTGCTTTAAGACTCTTGGCAGCGGGTCCGGTTATGCCACCGTCTTTTGTACCGGAAATCTGCGTTCGGCAGTGGAACAGCTGTATCTGGGCTTTATGAAGCATGACCGGGAAGCCGGGCGGCTGGGACTGACCTATGCCTTGATCATCCTGTCCTTTGTTTTCGGCGCGGCACTGACCTATTTCTGTGTTGATAAATTGGGCGCAAAGGCCATTCTGCCTGCCGTTTGTCTATTGGTTGTGGCTATTGTACAGATATGCGTCGGAACAAAAGAGAAAATATAGGGAAAACAACCAACTAAAAAATAAAATTTTGGCGACTGTGAATATATACAATTTACAGTCGCCATTTTTATGAAATAAATATATATTATTTTTGTGGATTTCTTACTAAATACAGGATAAAATTAGACTAACCATTGTATATTGGGGATGAGTTTTCAAGTGATATGGAATGGTCGATTTGCGGTCAGGAGATTGCGAACGGAAGGGAGGATAGTATGTGTGTGGCAAACAAAGGTTTTGATGAGGCCGTATTGATGGAGATCATCGAACGGATCGGTGGTACTGAATCGTCACTCATTCAGATCCTGCATCAGACACAGGAGCGATTTGGCTACATTCCGCGCGACGCGCAGGGCTTCATTGCAAAGCAGCTGGGAATACCGGCGGCAAAGGTGTACGGTGTAGTGTCATTTTATTCCTATTTTGTGGACAAACCGAAGGGCAAATACCAAATCAGTGTCTGCCTCGGAACAGCCTGCTATGTAAAGGGCGCTGCCGAAGTGTTAAAAAGATTGGAGGAAGAACTGGGCATTCATTTCGGAGAAACTACTCCGGATCTGCGCTTTTCGATCGCCCAGACCCGGTGTTTGGGAGATTGCAGTAATGCGCCGGTTTTAATGATCAATGATACACTTTATGGGAAGGTAACTCCGGATGAGGTGCCACTGATTCTGTCAAAGTATAAGGAGGAAGAAGCATGTTAAACAGAGAAAGCCTCCTGGCATTAAAAGAAACCGCTCATGCCGCATTGGCGGAGCGGATCAAGAATGATCCTGCCGTCGGCATGAAAGAGGATGGCAGTTTTTATCTGACCGGCCCATATTTTGAAAAGCAGACCCGTGTGGCTCTGCGCAATTGCGGCATCATCCGGCCGGAAGTGATCGAAGAAGCCATCGCCACCGGAGCTTATGAGGCGTTGGCAAATCTGCTGACCGATCGGGTTTCGCCGGCCGCCATTGTAGACGATATGAAGCGGGCAAATCTGCGCGGCCGCGGCGGCGCAGGTTTTTCGGCCGGCCGCAAATGGGCGGAGGCACTCAGCCATGACGCTGCGCAGAAGTATGTGATCTGTAATGCAGATGAAGGTGATCCGGGTGCTTTTATGGATCGCAGTATCTTGGAGCAGGATCCGCACAGCGTACTCGAAGGTATGGCTATCTGCGGTTATGCCATCGGTGCTTCCAAGGGATTTATTTATGTACGAGCCGAGTATCCGTTGGCCGTTAAGAATCTGCGGGTAGCCATCGATCAGGCCAAAGAACGGGGCTTGCTGGGCAAGAACATCATGGGATCGGATTTCAGCTTTGATATCGAGCTGCGGCTCGGCGCCGGCGCCTTTGTTTGCGGTGAAGCGACCGCTTTGATCGAATCCATCGAGGGGCATCGCGGTATGCCGAGAAATAAGATCTTCAGAACGGCCCATAAGGGTCTGTTCCAGATGCCGACCGTCCTGAATAATGTAGAAACTCTGGCCAATGTGCATATGATTATGTTAAACGGCGTGGACTGGTTCCGCAGCATCGGCACCAATGATTCACCGGGTACCAAGGTGTTTTCGGTAGTTGGAAAGGTGCGTGAGGCCGGCTTAGTTGAGGTGCCGATGGGTACCCCGCTGCCGTATATCATTTACGACATCTCCGGTGGGATCAGGGATGATAAGAAGCTGAAGGCCGTTCAGACCGGAGGACCGTCCGGCGGTTGTATCCCGGCCGAACTGATTGACACCACCACGGTGGACTTCGAGTGCCTGGAAGGCATCGGATCCATTATGGGCTCCGGCGGTATGGTTATTATGGATGAGGACGATTGCATGGTCGATATCGCCAGATTCTTTATGGATTTTACGGTAGAGGAATCCTGCGGCAAGTGTACACCCTGCCGTATCGGTAACCAGCGTGTGCTGGAGATTTTGGAACGCATCACCAAGGGCGAGGGGCGCAAGCGTGATTTAACAGATTTGAAGGAGCTGGGAGAACTGATCCGTGACACCTCCCTGTGCGGCCTGGGTCAGGCGGCGCCGAATCCGGTATTGTCGACGCTGCGCTATTTTGAGCATGAGTACCGCGCTCATATCGAGGAGCACAGATGTGATGCGAAGGTATGTAAGAGCCTTCTGACCTATGTGGTGGAAGATCATTGTATCGGTTGCGGTTTGTGTAAGCTGAACTGTCCGGTCAACTGTATCACCGGCAGTCGTAAGGAGAAGCATTACATCGACCCGGCAGCCTGCATCAAGTGCGGCACCTGCTTTGAAAAATGTCCGAAGCATGCCATTGTCATGGGATAGGGGGTAGGAAGATGATTCAATTAACGATCAATGATAAGCCGGTAACGGTAGAAGAGGGAACGACCATTCTGGAAGCGGCGAAGAAGCTGAATATCCTGATCCCAACTCTCTGTCACTTGAACCTGCATGGACTAAATGTCAACAATGAAACAGCTTCCTGCCGTGTATGCATGGTGGAACAGGTGCCATCCGGCAAGCTGCTGGCAGCCTGCTCGACCCGTGTCAGAAACGGAATGAACATCCGGACGGACACCCTGCGCGTGATTAAAAATCGTCGTATGATGATCGAACTGTTATTATCCGATCACCCGAAGGATTGTCTGGTCTGCAGCAAGAGCGGTCACTGTGAATTACAGACCCTGGCCAATGAAGCCAACATCCGTTCGGTACGCTACAAAGGGAAACAGCATCAGTGCAAGGTGGATGACACCTCATTGTCACTGGTGCGTGATATGAATAAATGTATCCTGTGCAAACGTTGCGAGACTATGTGTAATGAGGTTCAGACTGTCGGCGTATTAACCGATGTCGGCCGTGGTTTTGAAACCGTGGTCGGCACTGCCTTCGATCTGCCCATGCATGAAACAGTCTGCACCTTCTGCGGACAATGTGTTTCTGTCTGTCCGACCGGTGCATTGACCGAGGTGGATAATACCATGCAGGTCTGGGATGCCCTGGCCGGTAATAAGACAGTGGTAGTTCAGGTGGCTCCGGCCGTTCGGGTTGCCCTCGGCGAGGCCTTTCATTTGGAGCCGGGTGTAGATGTCACCGGTAAGATGGTATCAGCCTTAAAGGGGCTGGGCTTTGATTATGTCTATGACACAAACTTCGCGGCCGATGTGACCGTTATGGAAGAGGCACATGAATTTATCGACCGCGTAAAGACCGGCGGTCGGCTGCCGATCCTGACCAGCTGCTGCCCGTCATGGATCAAATTTGTAGAGCATAACTTCGGTGATCTGGTGGATATTCCGTCCAGCTGCAAATCACCGCACGAGATGTTCGGCGCGCTGGCTAAAACTTATCTGGCCGAGCGTTTGGGGATCAAGCCGGAGGATATGGTCGTCGTATCCGTGATGCCTTGTGTGGCGAAAAAATATGAATCTGCCAGACCGGAATTATCAAATGAGAGCGGTGTGTCGGATGTGGATATTGTTATATCGACCAGAGAGCTGGCGCGTATGATCTCCGAGGCAACGTTGGATTTCCAGAGTCTGCCGGAGGGTGACTTTGACAGCTTTATGGGACAGTCGACCGGCGCCGGCACCATCTTCGGCTCGACCGGTGGTGTGGCCGAGGCGACCCTGCGAACCGCCTACGAACTTCTGACAGGAGAAACCCTGCAGGAGGTAAACTTTACTGCCCTGCGCGGCTTGGAGAACCTGAAGGAAGCAACAGTTATGGTCGGCGACAGGCAGATCCGTGTAGCGGTAGCCAGCGGTTTGGGAAGCGCCAGACGCCTGCTTGACCGTGTTCGCCATGGCGAGGCGGAATATCACCTGATCGAGATCATGGCCTGTCCGGGCGGGTGTATAGATGGCGGCGGTCAGCCATATATTGCCGGAGATACCGGTATTTTGGAAAAACGTATGGCATCCATCTACCAGATCGACAGCGATAAAAAAATCCGTAAAGCTCATGAAAATCCGGAGGTTCAGCTCCTCTACAAAGAATATCTGGGAGAGCCGTATCATGGGGAAAAGGCTCACGAGCTTTTGCATACCCACTTCGTGGTACGGAAGAAGCACACCATGCCGAATATGTGATTGCACCATACAAACAAATATGGAGAGCTACAGATCTCCATGTTTTCTTGTTGGGCAGGGGTTTTTGTTTTTATTTTCATTGACACCCATTCGATTTCATAGTATAAATAATGTAATTCCGCATAGAGTTTTCTAGCGAATACGAGGACCACTCCGTCAGGGGTAAAGGCCATACGGACAGCCGGGTCCACTGCCGAGCGAGGGGGATATTCCGCCTCTTATTGATTGAGTTAAAAGCTCAAATTTTATAAGTTGGTTACTTCATAACCAGAGTGCCGCCAGGCGCAGACTTGTGAAACGGTCAATAACGTGTAGTCAAGTATTATCTGCTATGTAGACTCTGCCTCATATTGATGAGAAGAAAGCCGTAGGTGCTTGTCGCACCGCACGGGTCAGGGATCATGAGCAAATGTATATGACGACAGACAGGACACAGGCCTTGCAGCCGGTGTCCTTTTTATATTGCACGCGGAAAGGGGATTAGTGTGAACAGCAGTTATCGGTTAAATCAGGATCGGGCTCCCATATATGAGGCTCTGCAAAGCTTTCGCAATATGCGGGTGGTGCCCTTTGACGTGCCGGGCCATAAACGGGGGCGGGGGAATCCGGAGCTGACGAAGTTCCTTGGGGAAAGATGCATCAGTATTGATGTGAACAGTATGAAGCCTTTGGATAATCTTTGCCATCCGACCTTGGCACCGTTTCTGGCCGGTACTGAGGCCAGCGGCCTGTTTGAGGCCAGACTTGGTCGGGAGGAGTTTTCGGACGGTGAGGTTCATGTTTTCTGCGGGGCATACCGCGAGTCGGAGTTTGCCGAGGTGCTGACATATGCCGATCACATCGTTTTCAACAGTCCGACCCAGCTGAAGCGGTTTGGGGCCAAAGCGAAGGCGGACGGCAAAAGCATTGGCCTGCGCATCAACCCGCAGCATTCCACCCAGGACGGACATGATATTTATGATCCATGTGCCCCGGGCAGTCGTCTGGGGACCACCAGGGAACGTTTTGTCAAGTACCTTTTGATGTTTATGGACGATTTTTTGAAAATCGAGCAACAAAAAACAGCAAACCCATTTTGATTTACTGTTTCTCAAATTGTTATATTCAATTAAACAAACCGGGATTTAGCATCTGTTTCAGCTAAAATTTTTGATTTTTGTCTCAATCTCTTGTGCCAATAACTTTGCAGTGGTTGAACTAAAATGTGCTCCGTCCACAGTCTGATTCAACCCTCTCATGCTTGCAAACCATTCTTTACTCTTGGGAAATAAAGTCATTACCATAGCATCGGTTATCCTCGTTAAAAAACTCCACTTCCAGCTATACGCTTTCCTTTCTTTTGGTAAGGTATCCATCTGTAATTTGTAAATATCAATAAAATCAAATCCATACTTCTCGCATAGAAGCATTATTTTTTGGTTTCTTCTAATTATAATATCATTAGGAAACTCATTTAAATTTATATATGGCATTCCGATTATAATAGCTTTTTTACCGTTTGAAATTATCACATTCATTAAAGTTTCGAACCTACTTAAAAACTCTAAATCATCCTCTATACATTTTTTGATTTTACATCGAATAGACATTTGGAGTTTCCAATAAAAATCAACCTTTTTAAGATAGGGAAGCAATGTATCATTTGTTCCAATGCCAAGAATAACAAAATCAAAATCATTACCATGATTCTTGAAAATCTTTTCCAGACGATTACTTACTCCCCACAAAGTATCCCCATTTAACCCTTTATTGATTGTTACTATATTTTTAGATAAAAATGAAACATAAGAATATCCCACGTTTCCATATGTTAAACTATCTCCAATACATAAAATTTTCACTACTATCTCCTATATAAATTCTAATTTGTTTTACTCGCTGTTTGTAATATTATACAATATTTTCAATTAGTTTTACAGGTCTAATTCTTGTTTCTTTGCCTGTGTTATTTCTCTGTTTTCTTGTTGTAATTTCTCTATACAGCTTCTTACACTTTCAGCTTGTTCAACCTCTTTTCGTATATCTATAATTTGAGAATACAGACTGTCTTTTTCTTTCTTAAAGGCTGTTACTTCCGATTTCCATTTGGATATATTTAAGGACTTGCTTTCTCCTAAATGTTCTTTCAAATATTTCTTCGCACTTTCAAATAAAATAATCTCTGCGGTATGCTCGTTGTAAAAATCTTCCTGTTTGCGTTTCTTTAATTTAGCATAGGCTTTGTAGGTATCTTTATGTTTCAAATACTTTTCTGCTTGGTCAACAAGTTTAATTTTATCATCAATGCTCTTCTCGGTGTTTTTGATAGTTCTTGTAGTCGTATAGGTCTTATCTCGTAATGTCGATATGCTTTCTTTCAGTTCTGATAGGGAGGTGGTATTTTTCTCTTTTAGGTACTCATAGCTTTCAATATACTCTTCTAAGTCTGCGTTATTCTTATCTGCATTTTTACGGATAAGATTTTCAAAGACGGATAGCAGATTTTCTTTAGGTGGGAGGGTGGATTTGAGATTATCAGTTTCTACTTTTTCCTCTTTTCCAGTTTCCCCTATCCAATTTAGCAAGGCTTTTATTCTTCTTGCTATTTCTCTTAATATCTTGTTTTGATGTTTGATTTCTCGGTTGATGTTTCCTCTGTCGGTGGTTATGCCTTTCTTTTCCATTTGACTTGCCGATACTCCTAAATGAATGGTCGGTATTTGCTTTATGCCTTGCCTTTGAAAAGAACGGTGATCCACTTTTTCCTGTATATTGTTTTCTTCCAAATATTTGTTGGTAATATCTGCCCATGCTTTTCGCCACTCTTCTGCTTTTTCTTGCTCATTCCAATCGACTGTATTGATTTTTTTGGTTTTGTAATTTCCGTTTTTGAGTTTTACTTTTTCTCCGTTTTCATCAAGGATATATTCTTTTTTTGATTTTGCTCCCCATGTTGTATCTTCGTTGAACGGTCGCATGGTAAGTAAGATATGAGCGTGTGGGTTTTCGTCATTTTTATCGTGTAGGGCAATATCGGCACACATACCGACATTTACAAAATTTTCTTTTACATATTCCCTAACAAGTTCTATCTGTTTTTCTCGGTCTAATTCTTGGGGTAGGGCAATTTCTATTTCTCTTGCAAGCTGTGAGTTTTTACTTTTTTCGATTTTCTCCACGCTATTCCATAATGTTCCCCTGTCCGAAAACTCCTGTGGTGCGTTTTGAGGTAATAGAATTTCGGTATGGGATATTCCTCCTTTTCTTGTAAAGTCATGGACTATGCCGTCATATTCGTTTTTTATCTTCTCGCCACTTCGATAGGCGGAAGCTGCAACTGCACTTTTGCCTTTGCCTCTTGAGATAATTTTGATACTGAGATGATATATTGCCATAAGAGAACACCTCCTCTCTTTTTCTGATACTTTGATGTGGCGATGGATAAGACTTCCTAAAAAAATCGGATTGCTTTTTATCCGATTTCTTTTGGGAAGTACACAAGGGGTACCTTATTGTTCTTGTGTATGGTGCGTATGTGCATTTTTGTACCGCAATCTTTACAGTACATCAGTCCCGATAATGGGTGGATTTCTCCATCTCCGTTCGGTCTTTTTACCGGTGCATTTTTTAATATCCGTTGTACATTTTCATAGGTACTTCTATCTATGATTGGCTCGTGTACATCAGGGATTATTTGCCACTTGTCTTTATCTACATAATGGTTTCGCTTATCTTTATAATGCTTTTCAGTTTTGAAGTTGACTACATCGCCACAATACTCCTGTCTTTTCAGTATGCGTGTTAAGGTTGCTTTGTTCCAGTTATAGCGATTTTCTTCATTCAGCTTTCTGTTTTTCGCCGTTCCTCTGTCTTGCTGTTTCATATAAAAGGTTGGGGTTAGTATTTCTTTATCTTTCAAGTAAACAGCTATCTGATTGCGATTTTTCCCCACCATAAAGAGTGTAAAAATGAGTTTTACGACTTCGGCAGCTTCTTTATCGATGATCCAATAATCTTTGTTGCTTGGGTCTTTGATATAGCCGTATGGGGCTTCTGTTGCGACAGGCTTTCCGCTTGCTCCTTTGGTCTTAATGCCTGTTGTTACTTTCTTGCTGATGTCCCTTGCATACCACTCGGACATAATATTGATAAAGGGAGCAAATTCCAATGTATTTTGGTCTTGGCTGTCGATACCGTTATTGATAGCAATAAAGCGTACATTGTTTCTTCTGAATATCTCCATAGCGTTCCCAACTTGAAGATAATCTCGTCCCCATCTTGTCATATCTTTCATAATGACTATGCCGATTTTTCCGCTCTCCACATCGCTTATCATCTGTGTGTAAGCACTACGGTCAAAGAAGCGACCGCTTTCATCATCGTCGATATAGTGGCGAATGTTCATCAGCTTATGCTGTTTTGCATACCGTTCTAAGAATGCCTTTTGATTTACGATACTGTTGCTCTCGCCACCGTCCCTATCCTCATCACCAACTGAAAGGCGGGAGTATAGCGCAGTGATTTTGGTTGCATATTCCATCATGGCGTTATCCTCCTTTTTTGTGTCTATATATCACTCCTGTTCAGTTAATATTATGCAACCCAGGGAACGTTTTGATGCCTGCATGACAGAGGAGCTGATCGACCTGTTGGACGGCCTGCATTTTCATACTCTGTGCGAGCAAAATACAGATGCGCTGCTGACCACATGGGCGGCAGTTGAGAGGCGATTTGGTGATATACTGCCTAAGCTTCGTTGGATCAATATGGGTGGCGGTCATCATATCACCAGAGCGGATTATGACAAAGAAAGTCTGATCGGCTTGATCCGCCGGGTGCGTGAACGCTGGAACGTAGAGGTCTATCTGGAGCCTGGCGAGGCCGTGGCCTTAAACGCCGGCTATTTTCTGACCAGGGTGCTGGACGTGGTGTATAATGAGGACGCGGCTATCGCCGTGTTGGATGCTTCGGCGGCTTGTCATATGCCGGATGTGTTGGAGATGCCGTATCAGCCACCGCTATTGGATGCAGTGAAGGCCGGTTTTGCACCGCTGCCCGGGAAGGGAGCGGAGGGCTATACCTATATCCTTGGCGGGCCGACCTGCTTGTCCGGTGATGTGATGGGAGCATATACCTTCCCACGGGTATTGAATGAGGGTGATCTGTTGATTTTCGGGGATATGGCCATCTATACAACCTGTAAAAACAATACCTTTAACGGCATGCCGCTGCCGTCTATTTATCAACTGACACAGACCGGAGACTGCCGTTTGCTGAAGGCATTCGGTTATGAGGATTTTCGCGCGCGCCTCGGCACTAACAGGACTGCAGCCAGATAAAGCCCGATAAAGACTGACTTGCCGTTGCAAAACGGATGCGGATGCGGTATCATCATAATGTTAAGGATAAATACCATAGTCTGTATACAGGGTGCAGGCGGTACTGTCAAGGAGGAGAAAATGAGCTCTGAGTTCAAGGAGAGAATGGAACAGACTTTATCGGAGTCGGCTCAGGATCACAGAAGGATCGATCATTGGAAAATCATTTCAATCTTACTGATGGTCTATGATTTTATTGCTATATTTCTGGCCTACTTTTTGGCCTTGTGGATTCGCTTTGATGCGCAGTTTCAAAAGATACCGTATTATTATATCGAAAAGAATATGGTTTGGCTGCCGCTGTTTGCGCTGATTTGCATCTTCATTTTCTGGCGGATGCGTCTGTATAACAGTATGTGGCGCTTTGCCAGCTACTCTGAATTGATTCGTATGGGCATCTCGACGATTATCGCCCTGGTGGTCAATGTATCGGTCACCATGCTTTGGATTCGGCGTATGCCCATCACCTACTATGTGCTGGGAATCATTCTACAGTTCGGTGCGACAATGGGTATTCGTTTTTCCTACCGCTTTTTGTTATTGATCAAGGGGCGGGTAACCACGGATGAGCGTGAATACCACAAACGTGTGATGCTGGTCGGTGCCGGCGCGGCCGGTCAGATGGTGATCCGAAATATTCTCGGCACTCCGGAAAACAATGAGAAGCTGTGCTGTATCATTGACGACAATCGTAATAAATGGGGGCGTTATATTGATGGTGTGCCGATCGTCGGAGGCCGAAATTCAATCATCGAAAGCTGTAAGAAGTATGGCATCGAAAAGATTTATATTGCCATTCCGAGCGCCAGCCTGCCAAATAAAAAAGAGGTTTTAAACATCTGTAAGGAAACCGGCTGTAAGCTGAAGAATATGCCGGATATGTCCCAGGTGTTGACCGGAAATGTAACGGCATCCATGAAGGATGTCGGCGTTGAGGATCTGCTCGGCCGTGATCCGATCGTTGTGAATATGGAAGAGATCGGGGGTCAGATCAAGGATAAGGTTATCCTGGTAACGGGCGGCGGAGGTTCCATCGGTTCAGAGCTATGTCGTCAGATTGCCAAATTGAAGCCGAAGCAGTTGATTATTTTTGATATTTACGAAAACAATGCTTATGATATTCAGCTGGAATTAAAGCGCAAATATCCGCAGCTTGACCTGGTTACACTGATCGGTTCGGTGCGTGACAGCCGTCGTATCATGTCGGTATTTAGCACATATCATCCGGACATTGTTTATCATGCGGCGGCCCATAAGCATGTGCCGCTGATGGAGGATAGCCCCTGCGAGTCGATCAAGAATAATGTCATCGGTACCTATAAGACAGCGTATGCGGCTGTAGCCAACGGCTGTTCAAAATTTGTCCTGATCAGTACCGATAAGGCGGTTAATCCGACCAATATCATGGGGGCATCAAAGCGACTTTGCGAAATGATTATTCAGTCGTTTGACAGTAAGGTGAAGAAAGGTGAGGAGGAGCAGATCCCCTTCCTGTTCACCCATATGAGTCGGGAAGATACCGAACTTAAACCGGAGTGGCGGAAGCAGCCGAAGTGCAAGACCGAGTTTGTGGCTGTGCGTTTCGGTAATGTATTGGGCAGTAACGGTTCCGTTATCCCGTTATTTAAGAAACAGATCCTGGCCGGCGGCCCGGTGACCGTTACCCATAAGGATATCATCCGCTACTTTATGACCATTCCGGAGGCGGTCAGTCTGGTGCTGCAGGCCGGCTGTTTTGCCGGAGGCGGAGAAATCTTCGTATTGGATATGGGTGAACCGGTTCCCATCGATATGCTGGCTCGAAACCTGATCAAGCTGTCCGGTTATAAGCCGGATGTGGATATCAAGATCGAATATACCGGTCTTCGGCCGGGTGAAAAGCTGTATGAGGAGAAGCTGATGGCTGAGGAGGGTATCCGCAAGACTGACAATAATCTGATCCACATCGGCATGCCGATCGAATTTGATACAGAGGAATTCCTGTTAGGGTTAAGAGGGCTGCTTGAAGTGGCCAATGCTAACGGAGATATCATTCCATGCGTAGAAAAGATGGTCAGCACCTATCACCCGATACGCGGCTGATCGGCAGTCGGATAAGACGGATGTGTTTAAGAAAGAAGGTATAAAGTATGAAGGTAGCATTTTCACCGCCGGACATCACCGAGAGTGAGATCGCGGAAGTGGCGGATGCCCTTCGATCCGGTTGGATCACCACCGGACCGAAGGTAAAGGAGTTGGAGCGTCAGGTAGCGGCTTACTGCGGTACCGAAATGGCTGTTTGTTTAAATTCGCAGACCGCCTGTGCCGAAATGGCCCTGCGTCTTTTGGAGATCGGCGAGGGCGATGAGGTTCTGGTGCCGGCCTATACATATACGGCTTCGGCCTCAGTGATCTGCCACGTCGGTGCGACTCCGATTATGATTGACTGCCAGGAGCATTCGTTGGAAATGGATTATGATCAGGCGGCAGCGGCCATCAATGAGAGGACCAAAGCCATTATCCCGGTCGATCTGGCCGGTATCCCCTGCGATTATGAGCGCATTATGGCCATCGTGGAAGAAAAGAAGGAATTGTTTCGTCCGCAGGGCAAATTGCAGCAGGCGATCGGACGAATCGCGATCTGCGCGGATGCGGCTCATTCCTTTGGGGCCTCGGTGGGGGCAAAAAAAACCGGCAGTCAGGCTGATTTTTCAAGCTTCAGTTTCCATGCGGTAAAGAATTTTACCACTGCCGAAGGCGGCGCGCTGACATGGAAGCCGATTGCCGGAATAGAAGATGCCGACCTATATAGGCAGCTGCAGTTATTTTCACTGCACGGACAGTCAAAGGATGCTCTGGCCAAGACCCAACTCGGCGCCTGGGAATATGATATCGTCGGACCCTGGTACAAATGTAATCTGACAGATGTGGCGGCCGGGATCGGTCTGGCCCAGATGAAACGATACGAAGGACTGCTGGCCAGACGTAAGGAAATAATCGGGCGTTATGATGCTGCCTTCAGAGCTGCCGGAATGGAAACCCTGGAGCATTATACAGACGCTTATCAGTCCTCCGGCCACCTGTATATCGTGCGCGTGCCGGGCATCTCTGTGGAGCAGAGAAATGACATAATCATTCGTATGGCCGAAGCCGGTATTGCCTGCAACGTACACTATAAGCCTCTGCCGATGATGACTGCGTATCAGAAGTTGGGCTTTACGATCGGCAATTATCCGAATGCCTATGCCCATTATGCCAATGCGGTCAGTCTGCCGCTTCATACAAAGCTGACAGACGAAGAGATTGTTTATGTGATCGAGAATTTTCTGCGCATCACAGAGGCCTATCGTCAGGCGGAATAGGGGGAGCCATGTTACGAAAATGGAAGGATCTGCCGCCTGAAATGCAAACTGAGGCGGTCAGACCGTATTATGAGATCCTGAAAAGAAAGAGTGTCAGCCTGCAGTTGAAACGTCTCTTTGATGTGGTCTTCGGTTGTTTACTGTTGGCTGTGGTTTCGCCGATCCTGCTGATTATTTCTATACTCATCGTCACTGATTCGAGAGGCGGCGTTTTTTACCGTCAAGAGCGGGTGACCAGTTATAATAGGGTGTTCCGGATCTTTAAATTTCGCACTATGGTGGCCAATGCCGATCGTATCGGCAGTCAGGTCACAGTGAATCATGACAGCCGTATCACCAAGGTCGGTCATGTGTTGCGCAAGTACCGATTGGATGAACTGCCACAGCTGTTAAATATCATTGCCGGCGATATGAGCTTTGTCGGAACCAGACCGGAAAGTGTATACTATGTAAAGGCCTATACGCCTCAGATGTATGCCACACTGCTGTTGCCGGCCGGCGTTACCAGCCTGGCCAGCATCACCTATAAGGACGAGGCCAAACTATTGGAGCAGGCGGATGATGTAGACGAGGTTTATATCAAGACCATCCTGCCGGCCAAGATGGCTTATAATCTAAAGAGCATCCGCCGGTTCAGTTTGTTATCGGAGTTCGGCGTGATGATCAAAACCGTGTTTGCGGTATTACACTAAGTTTCAAGTCGCTGTGTTTTCATCATGCAGCGGTCATAAGAGAGAGTCGGGAGAGCTCGGACGGGCTTTTCCGACATCAGACTCTCGCTATCTTATTTATCTATACAAGCTTATACGTTCTATCTTTAAAGAATCATCATTCGTGTTTCCGCGAAGTATATCCGATTGAAATTGTATGAATTTCATAGCAGCTGTCAGGATCGCTGTAACAGCGACCGTTTTTTGCGTACAAAGGGGCTTATTTGTGTACCCGGAAAGGAAGAAATATGAAACAAAAAAATATGGGAGAGTCGATGACAGACAGATTGTCATTTGAAACAGAGCAACAGGAGACCTTTATTGTCTGCCGCTTATATTCGGAAGAGAAGACGGAGCCCGGTCTGGTCGAGCTTTTGAGGCGACAGGAGCTGGCCGGGATCGCCGGGCTGGCAGCCTGTCAGACCGGAGTGGAGCCGATCCTGCGGTTTCGGCTGCACGGCCGTGTGCCGTTATCAGCCCGGCTGCGTGACAGCCTAAGCCGGCAGCAGCTACAGCAGATCATCGGCGCTCTGGCGACCATCTGCAGCAGTCTGGAGGATTATCTGTTGGATCCGCAATGGCTGATCTTGGATGAAAATTATCTGTTTGTGGTCGATCGGAACGAAAACAGAGGATTGGAGATAGGCGGACAAAGCGGGGAAAACATAGGTATAGAACTGGAAGCTGTTTATCTGCCGCTGGTGAAGCGGTCGGAAAAAGAAATGCAGGCGCAGGCCGGCGGCTCGACTGCTGTCATCGGTAAAACATTTGATCCGTTGGGGGAATTTCTGCGCCGACTATTGCCGGGCCTGCGGTTAGCAGATCAGGAAGGTCTGATGCTATGGGCCGGGTTGATGCAGTTCGTACACAGTCGGGCGGTAATTGCTCCGGCAGAGCTGCTTGACTTGATAGTAGACTGCGAAAAGATTGCTGATATGACAGTTCGGACATCCCCGAATGTATCCGAAATCCCGCAGCGGCAGGAGCGCAGGGAGGACATTCAGCGTCAATGTCGGGACTTTTACCGGGCCGAACAGACTCCGGCGGTGCCGACGCCCGAGAAGAGCGGAGGGAGTCTGAGAGGGCAGCGGCTGAGAGGGCGGTGGCCGGGACTGAAAACAATATGGTCGAAACTAAGTGCCCTTCGGCCGGGACGAAAGCGGACGGAAATCCAAAAAACGGCTTCTATATCAGATTGGTTGGAGACAGGGGCAGTTGGCAGTACTGAAACTATGCTGCTGCATGACAGTTATCTGATTGGAGGTTCGGCAGCCCGGCTGGTGCGGGAGAGGACCCATGAATGTTTTTTACTGGACAAGCCGAAGCAGCGGTTGGGCAAAGGGAGTCGCGGGGTGGATATCCTGATCGAAAATAATGCTTCCATCAGTCGTTGCCATGCAGAGGTCAGGCTGGAAGCAGGCGGCTATACACTGACCGATTTGGCCTCTACCAATCATACTTATGTGAACGGTCGGCGACTGTCGCCGCACAAATCGGAGCCGATCCGGCCGGGGGACGTGATTCGGCTGGCCGATGAGGATTTTTATTTTCGGGAAGGGGTTGGGAAATTCACTGATTCTTCACAAGGAATGCAAACATTGAACACAAAGCCCTGTTAATATATAACCATAAACAGAACAGCCAAATCTGTTTAGACATTTCTTTTCATTACGATCCCAGTTTTCCCCTAAATCTGGGATTCTCCTTCGAAAATTGACGAGGAAGCCGCTTAGAGAACCGCAACCATCTCTAAGCGGCTTCCTGTGTGGCGGGAAATAAAAAAACAAAGTGTTCACGAAATCTTCATAGAGATAGCAAGATTTGTACACATTTACTTGCTAATATAGCATCATAAACAGTAAGCCAAACTGTTTATAATTTCTTTTTCATTACGATCCTAGGTTTCCCCTAAATCTAGGATCCTCCTTCGAACATGACATGAGCAGATCAGTAAGCTGAACTGCTCATTTTTTATACAGTAAATTTTGGACTGTGCTGTTGAAGTGCCGGGAGGTAGCGGCTTGACATTGCATAAAAATGTATGTTATTCTATAACATAATAGGATAAAGATAGAGGTGCATTATCTCATCAGTAAGGATACATTGACAGGCTTTCACAAAGCTATGATGATTCGGAAAGGGGGAGATGCCGAAGCGGACCCAGGTGCACGGTCCTGCTGGGCAAACAAATAAGATTTGTTTGCTTGTCGCATAGAGTTGTATGCGGAGCGCTATCGTATTCAAACTGTAACAGCGGGGCAGCAAACTGTCCCGGATGAAGGATATGAATAGCCGGTGCATAGCATCGGTTTTTTTGTTATTTTTTATGCATTTTGGTTTGGAATGGTCGGCCGTTCGACCGGAAAGGAGTTACCATGAAAAAGGAGAGTATTTTTACCGGGGCTGCCACCGCATTGATCACACCGTTGACAAAAGAGGGGGTGGACTATGGGGCGCTGGGACGACTGATCGACTGGCAGATCGAACAGGGGATCAATGCCCTGGTCATCTGTGGGACAACCGGGGAAAGCTCCACCCTGACCGATGAGGAGCATCGGGAGGTGCTGCGCTACTCGGTGGAGCGGATTGCCGGCCGGGTACCGGTGATCGCCGGCACCGGCTCCAATGATACGGCTTATGCCATTGATCTGACTCGTTTTGCCTGTGCGGCCGGCTGTGATGCAATGCTGGTGGTAACCCCGTATTATAATAAGGCGACCCAGAAGGGACTGATCGCCATGTATGAGGCGGTTGCCGATGTTTCCGCCAAACCGGTGATCCTGTATAATGTACCGTCCAGAACGGGCTGTTCGATCGAACCGGCTACCTACTTAGAATTGGCTAAGCATCCGATGATCGCAGCAATCAAAGAAGCCAGTGGAAATATTTCCAAGATTATGGAAACTGCGGCGCTTGTCGGAGATCAGTTGGATCTGTACTCGGGCAATGATGATCAGATCGTTCCGCTGATGGCCTGCGGCGGCAAGGGGGTTATTTCGGTATTATCAAATATATTGCCAAAGGAAACGGCTGCCATTTGCGACGCCTTTCTGGACGGAGATACAAAGCGGGCGCTGCAGCTGCAAACAGCCTATCTGCCGCTGATCAACGCTTTGTTTAGCGAAGTAAATCCGATTCCGGTAAAGGCGGCTATGGCAGCCATGGGGTATTGCGAGGACTATTTGAGATTGCCGCTGACACCCATGGAGGATGAGCATCGGGCAAAGCTGCTGGAGCAGATGCGTCTGGTCGGGCTGGCGGTGTAAGACAGACGGAGGAGAATGGTATGAGGATTATTGTTAACGGAGCGGCCGGCCATATGGGACAGCTGGTCTGTAAAAAAATAGAAGGCAGCAGGGAGGCGGGCGGTATTGCAGTCCGGGTTGACACCAAGGGCGGCGACGGCTGTATTACTGACATTCGACAAAGCGGGCCGGCAGACTGCATCATTGATTTTTCGCATCATGAGGGGACCCGGGAGCTTTTGACCTATGCCATGGATCAAGGCCTGCCGCTGGTGCTGGCAACCACCGGTCATACCGATGAGGAACGGGCACAGATTCAGGCGGCCGCCAAACGGATTCCGCTGTTTTTCAGTGCCAATATGTCGCTCGGGGTGGCGGTGCTGGCAGATCTGGTGAAGCAGGCTGTGGCCATGTTTCCGGAGGCTGATATCGAGATCATCGAGCAGCACCATAGCAGAAAGCTCGATGTACCGAGCGGCACTGCTTTATTGCTGGCGAGGGCGGTCCGGGAGAGTCGGCCGCAGGCAACCCTTACCATTGGCCGCCATCGGCAGGGCAGAAGGGAGCCGGACGAGATCGGTATTCACTCCCTGCGACTGGGCTCTGTGGTCGGCATTCACGAGGTGTTGATTCATACCGGCAGTCAAGTGTTGACTCTAAAGCATGAAGCGACCGACCGCGGTTTGTTCGCTGACGGAGCGCTGGCGGCCGCGGCTTTTCTGGTGCAGCAGCCGGCCGGTCTGTATCAAATGGACGACTTGATTCAAGTAGGAGGATAAAACAGATGATTAAAATAGGTATCGTGGGGTACGGCAACCTGGCCAGAGGAGTCGAAGCAGCCATTAGGCAGAATGCGGATATGGAATTGACCGCTGTCTTTACCAGACGGCGGCCGGAGCAGCTGATGCTGCAGACAGACGGGGTGCCGGTGGTTTCTCTGGATCGGGTGAGGGAATATAAAGATCGGATCGATGTGCTGTTGGTGTGCGGAGGCAGTGCTTCTGATCTGCCGCAGATGACACCGGCGCTGGCGGAGGACTTTCATGTCATAGACAGCTTTGACACCCATGCCGATATCCCGCGCCATTTTGCGGCGGTTGATGAGGCTGCGTCAAAGAATGCTCATCTGGCATTGATTTCGGCTGGTTGGGATCCCGGACTGTTTTCCTTAAACCGCTTATATGCCTCGGCCATCCTGCCGCAGGGTGTGACCTATACCTTCTGGGGAAAGGGTGTCAGCCAGGGGCATTCGGACGCTGTCAGACGAATACCGGGCGTGCTGGATGCCAGACAGTATACCATTCCGGCGGAAGAAGCCATGAGGCGGGTAAGAAACGGTGAACAGCCGGAGCTGACAACCCGTCAGAAACATAGTCGTCTTTGCTATGTGGTAGCGGAGGAGGGGGCGGACAGGGCAGTCATCGAGCAGGCCATTGTGACCATGCCGAATTACTTTGCCGAGTATGATACGACAGTATGTTTTGTATCGCAGCAGGAGCTGCTGCGCGACCATGCCGGCCTGCCGCATGGCGGCAGTGTGATCCACAGCGGCCGTACCGGTGTTGCACTCGAGCATAACCAGACCATCGAATACCGGCTGGAGCTGGATTCAAATCCCGAGTTTACCGCCTCTGTGCTGATCGCTTCAGCCAGAGCCTTGATGCGGATGACACAGCGCGGCCGGAGCGGCTGTGTGACGATGTTTGATATCGCACCGGCTGATTTAAGCCCGTTGGATAGAAAGGAACTGTTGGCCCACATGTTATAGGAGGAATGACTATGATCTATGATAATCTTTCGATCGGTGCAAACGGTCATCTGCGGATTGCGGATTATGATGCAGCCATCCTGGCCAAGACCTTTAAAACACCTCTGATGGTGCTGGATGAGGAACGCGTTCGTGAGCGCTGCCGCCTGTACAGGCAAGCCATGGCAGAGGCTTTCCCGGCCGGCTCTTTTCCCCTTTATGCCAGTAAGGCCTTAAGCTTTATCCGCCTGTATGAGGTGATGGAGGAGGAACAAATGGGTGTCGATGTGGTCTCGGTCGGTGAACTCTATACTGCTATGCGGGCCGGTTTTCCGATGGATCGAGTCTTCTTTCACGGCAATAATAAAACTGATGAGGATATCGCCTACGGGCTGCAATACGGTATCGGCTACTTCGTTTGTGATTCGCTGACAGAGCTGGCGGCGATCGAGGCTCAGATGAGCGGAGCGCGTCGTCAGAAGGTTTTGCTTAGATTGACACCGGGGATAGATCCGCATACGCATGAGAAAATTAATACAGGCCGTATCGATTCCAAATTCGGAGCAGCCATTGACACCGGCCAGGCCGAGGAATTATTGGCGGCAGCTTTGAAACTGACACATATCGAGGTTTGCGGGTTTCATTGTCATATCGGATCTCAGATCTTTGACCATGAGCCGTTTTGTGAGGCGGTCATATTGATGCTGCGGTTTATGCGGCAGATGAAGGAGCGCTATGACTATATGGCAGAGTATCTGAACTTGGGCGGCGGTATGGCGGTTCCGTATACAAAGGATGATGCGAATATTGACTATGCTGCCAATATCGCAGTCATCGGCAGCCTGTTGCGTGATGAATGCGCCCGGCTTGAGATGGAGATACCGAAGATCCTGATGGAGCCGGGACGGAGCATCGTGGCAGATGCCGGAACGACTATTTATACGGTCGGAACGACTAAAGAGATTCCGGGCTATAAGTCTTATGTGTCGGTAGATGGAGGTATGACGGATAATCCGCGCTATGCTCTTTATCAGTCTTCTTATACGATTTTACCGGCAACCCGCATGCTGGAGGAAAGAAGTATGACCTACACCGTGGCGGGGCGCTGCTGCGAGAGCGGGGATCTGCTGCAGGAGGCGGTTGCGCTGCCGCCGATGCGGCGCGGAGACCTGTTGGCGGTGCTGACCACCGGCGCATATAATTATGCCATGGCTTCGAACTATAATCGTCTGCCGCGTCCGGCAGTGGTGATGCTGGGACGGCATCGGGCCTATCTGGCGGTTCGGGCGGAAAGCTTGGATAACCTGACGGTCAATGATGTATCGGAGCGGATCGGCCGCTAAAGTATGCTCAATTTTTGTTAAAATATATGTAAGAATAAACATATAATTTTGATTCGATCACGGCATGACTATTTTCATTGATCATCCTATCTGTTATAATTAAATAAGCAAATGATCTTTACAGAATGATTCTATATGCGGAAGGGAGATAAAGACATGCTGCAGGGAAGAGGAAAGTCCGTCTGTGACGGTGTCAGCATCGGAACCGTTTATCTATATCAGAAAAAGAAGGCGGTGACGAATAACAGACCGTTTCTTGGCGTTGAGGAAGAAACCGCAGCCTTACTGGCAGCGGTAGAGCGGGCCCGCACACAGCTGGGCGAGCTGTATGAGAACACGGTGGAAGAGCTGGGCGAAGAGCATGCCGCTATTTTCGAGGTTCATCAGATGCTGCTCGAGGATGAGGATTTTATTGATGCCATGAAGGCAAAGATCAGTGAAGAGCAGATGGTGGCAGCGGAGGCGGCTGCTCAGGCGGGTGAGGAGTTTGCCGGTCTGATGGCAGCTATGGATGATGACTATATGAGAGAAAGAGCTGCCGATTTCCGTGATATTTCCGGTCGTGTCAGCCGTATTTTGTCCGGCGTCGGCGACAGCAAGATCGTCTTTAACGAACCGGTGATCGTGGTAGCGGAGGATCTGGAACCGAGTGAAACGGTTTCCTTTGATAAGTCTATGATCCGGGGCTTTGTATTACAGAAGGGATCGACCAATTCGCATACCGCTATTCTGGCGCGCGTGATGAATGTTCCGTCGGTGGTCAGCACAGGTATCGAGCTGGATGACAGTCTGGTCGGACAGATCATGGTGGTGGACGGCTACGAAGGCAGCTATATCGTAGGACCGACACCGGAGGTGCTGGAGGCGACACATGCCCGTCTGGAGGATGAGGAAAAGAAGCGTTCGGCGCTGGAGGCTCTGCGTGGCAAGGACAGTATCAGTGCCGACGGCAGACAGATTCATGTCTACAGCAACATCGGACATCCGGATGACGTTGATAAGGTTCTGGAATATGACGGTGAAGGCATCGGCCTGTTCCGAAGTGAATTTCTTTATCTCGGACGCAATGATTATCCGTCGGAGGAGGAGCAGTTTGAGGCCTATAAGGCGGTGGCCGAGCGGATGAACGGTAAGAAGGTCATTATCCGCACCCTGGACATCGGAGCCGATAAGCAGGCGGTGTACTTTCAGCTGCCGCCGGAAGAAAATCCGGCCATGGGACTGCGCGCGATTCGTATCTGCCTGTCCAACGAGGCTCTCTTTAAGACCCAGCTGCGGGCCATCCTGCGGGCCTCCGAATACGGCAATATTTCCATTATGTTCCCAATGATCATTTCAGTTGAAGAAGTGGAGGCTTGCCGTGAACAGCTGGAAGCGGTGAAGGCTGAACTGAGGGCTGAGGGGAAAAAGGTCAAGGATATCGAGATGGGTATCATGATCGAAACACCGGCGGCTGTAATGATGGCCGAGGAGCTGGCCGAGCTGGTAGACTTCTTCAGCGTCGGCACCAATGATCTGACCCAGTACACTTTGGCAGTTGACCGTCAGAACGAAAAGATAGAGTCCTATTACAATGCTAAGCATCCGGCCATCATGAAGATGTTGGCCAAGATCGGTGCGGCGGCCAGACAGGCAGGCATCTGGGCCGGTATCTGCGGGGAACTGGGTGGTGACCTGACCATAACCGAGCAGGTATTGCAGATGGGCTTTGAGGAGTTGTCCGTGTCTCCGGGCTTAACATTGAAGCTGCGTGAAAAAATTGCCGCTTCCTATGTTAATCCGCCGGCAGATCGCGTATAATGAGATAAATCGGCCAAACCGGTCGAAGAAGCATGATTAGAAAAGGAGAAGATGAAGATGCAGCAGTTCAGTTATGTGATTAAAGATGAGTTGGGCTTACATGCCAGACCGGCCGGTCTGCTGGTAAAGGCAGCCGCCGTATTTAAATCAACTGTTACCTTGGAAGCCAAGGGAAAATCGGTCGATGCCAAGAAGCTGATCCGTGTGATGGGCGTCGGTGTAAAGCAGAATGACGAAGTGGTTCTGAAAATTGAAGGTGAAGACGAGGAGGCAGCCGCCGCGGCATTGGAGACTTTCTTCGGCGAGAATCTGTAAGATCAAATTCAAATAAGGGGGATAGTGGCACGGGTTTCAAAGTTTTTGACTGTGGCACTATTTTTATTGGCAGAGGACGGGATGATGAAACGAATTGAGATCGAAGGCTTGACAAGAGATTATGGCGGGGGTAAGGGAGTATTTGATCTGTCGCTGGCTATAGAAGAAGGACAGATCTACGGTTTTCTGGGACCGAACGGAGCCGGAAAGACGACTGCCCTGCGGCATCTGATGGGCTTTTTGAGACCGCGGACGGGTAGAGTATTGATCGACGGACAGGATTGCTTCCGGAATCGTGACAGCATTCAGAGGGAGGTTGGCTATGTCGCCGGCGAGATCAGTTTTCTGGCAGGAATGACCGGCAAAGAATATCTGGATTTTATCGGTCGCTATCGCGGCGGTAGGAGTGAGCGAAAACAGGAGCTGCTCGATCGGTTTGAGCTGGCGACCGGCGGCAAGATTCGCAAGATGAGCAAAGGCATGAAGCAGAAGCTGGGAATTGTGGCAGCCTGGATGCATGATCCGCAAATCCTGATCCTGGATGAACCGACCGGCGGGCTGGATCCGCTGATGCAAAGAAGCTTTATCGAGCTGCTCAGAGAAGAAAAAGAACGCGGAAAGACTATTTTGCTGTCCAGCCATCTGTTTGAGGAGGTCGAGCAGACCTGTGACCGCATCGGTATGATCAGAGGCGGCCGGCTGGTAGCGAATGATACAGCGGAGGCCTTGCGAAGCCGTCATACGCGAACGTATCAGGTAGAGTTGGCGGATGAACAGCTGGCTGCCGCTTTTGCAGCGGACTTTAACGGCAGCAGGGATGGACGAACAGTCACATTGACAGCGGCTCATGATCTGGAAAAAATTTTTATGCAGTATTACGGAGGTGAAGTCAAATGATCAGCCCGGCCTTATTCTCTTATGAAATGAAAAAAAGCTGGAAGCTGCTGGCTATCCTGGCAGCCGTCATGACCATGTATATCACTCTGATCATCGGCATGTTTGACCCAAAGACCATGGCCATGCTGGAGCAGTTCCAAAAGTCTATGCCGCAGATGATGGCGGCCGTCGGTATGAAGGGCGGCATGACCACACTGATTAAATTTATGATCTCTTACTTGTATGGCTTTATCCTGATTCTGTTTCCGCTGTTGTTTATGATGATTCGCAGCTATGGCTTGATCGGCTCCTATGCCGACCACGGACAGCTGGGCTGTCTGTTGGCGGCGCCGGTGACCAGAGGTCGTATAATCCGAACCCAGATGCTGGTGTTATTAAGCGGTTTGCTGCTGTTGTTCAGCTATGCCACCACCCTGGAATATATAGCAGCCGGACGGATACAGGCAGGAGCGGTGACCCTGCTGATGCTTCTGCGCTTAAACGGCGGTCTGCTCTGCCTGCAGCTGGCTCTCGGCGGCGTATCATTTTTGATGTCCTGCCTGATGAAGGAAGCGCGTCTGGCTGTGGGACTGGGCTGTGGACTGCCGTTGCTCTTCTTTGTCCTGCATATGCTGGCCAATCAGGGAGATAAGCTGGCTTATATCGGTTACCTGACACCATTGACGTTGTTTCGCCCGGAAGCTCTGGCTGACGGACTGGCAGAAGGCGGTCGGGGAGCGCTGATCTTATTGGCCTTAAGTTTTGCGCTGTTTGCGGTATCGGCCATCTGGTTTGGCCGCAAAGAAATAGAAGGCTGATCATAGTCGATCAGCCTTCGTCGGAGTTGTTGTATCTTGGCTTGCGGTCAGGATGGCGGCTGCCTTTACCACAGTCCGAGCAGCCATTGCAGCAGCAGGCTGACCGCCGTGATGGCGGTCCAGCAGGCGGCTCCCAGAGCCAATGGTCTGGCACCGCTTTTGATCAGGGCGATCGGATTGGTTCCAAGGCCGATGGCGGCCATGGCCATCACAATGAAAAACTTACTGGCCGTCTTGCAGAAAGAAAAGACGGTCGGATCAATACCGAACCGGGCGGCCACAGTGGTTACGACCGAAGCCAGAATAAAGAAAATGATAAAGAGCGGAACCAGTTTTACGGACCGCTTTTTTTCGTTTGTATGCGAGGTTTTTTTCATCCGGTAGAGCGAAAGGCCGAGAGTGATCGGAATGATGGCCAGTGTACGGGTCAGCTTTACCGTGACAGCCGTATCCAGGGTGGCAGTTCCCAGCCCCCACATGGCATCCCAGGAAGAGGCGGCGGCAGTGACGGAGGAGGTATCATTGACAGCGGTACCGGCGAATAAACCGAAGGCGGAGCCATCGACCGTCGAAAATCCAAGCAGAGCTCCGAATGAGGGAAATACCAGGGCAGCCAATACATTAAAGAAAAAAATGACGGAGATGGCTTGAGCGACCTCGCGGTCATCGGCTTCTATGACGGGAGCGGTAGCGGCGATGGCTGATCCTCCGCAGATCGAAGATCCGACACCGATCAGTGTGGCGATGCGGCTTGGGATATGCAGTAACCGAGCCAGCACATAGGCAGTGACCAGGGCGGTGGTGACGGTTGACAGAATGATTGGCAGAGAAGTACGCCCGGTGGACAGCAGGACACGCAGGTTCAGGCCGAAGCCCAGCAGGATGACGGCCAGCTGCAGGATCTTTTTGGCGGTATAGCGGATACCGGCCTGACAGGCTGTAGGAATAACGGAATGCCCACTATGCAGGATAGACAGCAGCATACCGGTCAGCAAAGCGATGACAGCTCCGCCGATGATCGGAAAGCGCTGACCGAGCAGATAGGACGGCAGAGCGATTCCCAGACAGAGCAGCAGGCCGGGGCCGAGGGTAGTGACAGTCGTCATGAAAGGATGTTTGTTTTGGTTGTTTGACATGGTGTTTTGTTTCCTCCGAATTAGAATCATCTTGTTCTAGGATAGCACAGATGTTTTGGTGAAAACAAGTGAAACGGTTGACAATCTGCCCGGGCTTCGTACAATAAAAGGTATCAGACCATGATGATAGGGGAGGGTAATGTAATGATTCCAGATAAAACAGAGCGTCGATTCACATTGCGCCATATCCTGCCGTCGGAGATCGGACAGGCAGTCGAAATCGAGCAGATCTGCTTTCCGCCCCATGAAGCCTGCAGTGCGGTGGCTATTGCCGAGCGGATCGCAGCTGCGCCGGAGCTGTTTTTGGTGGCGGTCGATGATGAGACCGGATTGATCGCCGGGTTCTTAAACGGTATTGCTACCGATGAAACTGAGTTTCGGGATGAATTTTTTAAGCGGGCGGATTTATATCGACCGGAAGGCTCGCATGTTATGCTGCTGGGCTTGGATGTATTACCGGCTTACCGCGGGCAGGGCTTGGCACGCCTGTTGGTAGAAACCTATGCCGGCCGGGAAAGCGGACGGCAGGCACTGGTACTGACCTGTTTGGACGATAAGGTCGAAATGTATGAAAAAATGGGTTTTACGGATGAAGGACTGTCGGCATCTAACTGGGGCGGTGAAGCTTGGCATCAGATGCGCAGGACCCTGGCCGGGAATCGGCCGAAGGAGGATGAATGAATATTTTACAAGCGATGCAGAGACGTAAAAGTGTTAGAACCTATGCCGAACGACCGTTGTCAGCTGCCGATCGACAGGCGGTATTGGATATCATTGATCGTGTCGGAGCGCAGAATCCTTTTGGAACCAGCCAGAAATTTTGGTTGTTGGACCCGGCGGAGAATAAGCTGACCAGTCCGGTGCTTGTCGGAAACGTATTATTTGTCGGCGGGAAATGCCGCCGGGAACCGTTGGCCGAGGTGGCCTTCGGCTATGTTTTTGAAACCATGATGCTGGAGTTTGTACGCCTCGGTTTGGGGACGGTCTGGCTGGCCGGAACCATCAAACGCCCTTTATTTGAAACTGCCATGGAGGTATCAGAGGATGAAATGATGCCGGCGGTTACACCGATCGGGTATCCGGCGGCGCATTGCTCTCTGCGCGAAAAAATGATGCGCAAAGGTATCAAAGCGGATCACAGACAACCCTTCGGCAGCTTGTTTTTCAGCGGCGGACTGACAACTTCCTTGAGGCCGGAAACGGCCGGCGGCTGGGCAGAAGCCATGGAAGCTGTGCGTTGGGCGCCGTCAGCCGCTAACAGCCAGCCCTGGCGCCTCGTGGTCGAGGGTGAACATGTTCACTTTATTGAAAAGAAAAGAGCCGGTTTTGATCGGAAAGGTGTGGGAGATATCCAAAAATGCGATATCGGCATCGCTATGGCTCATTTCGAGTTGACCTTGTCAGCCGCCGGGATACATGGCAGCTGGCAGCAGCTGATGCCGGCCATCACCCTGGACAGCGATATGGAATACATCATTAGTTTTGTAAAAGAGGGGCAGATACGATAAGGGGTTGTCACTGCCCGCAACATCAAGATTTTATATTTCAGAACCGGCGAGAGCCGGGCCTTTCTGCTACCTGATTTCAGCATATTTCAGAGTACAAAAAAACCGAACTTCCTTCGGTCGGACGTTCGGCTAATAAAAAAGAGCTGTTAACGGGAATCGAACCCGTGACCTCCGCACTACCAATGCGACGCTCTACCATCTGAGCTATAACAGCAATTCAACTATTGCATTATATACCAGGGGAAGAGGGCTGTCAACCATTTTTCCTTATCATTTTTTGACCGTTTTTTTGAAGAGAGAGCCCTGCCAAAGACCGGCAGACTCATATTTCAGCGTCTTTACCCTGTTCAGCCTGTGCAACCTATGGTAGAATGTGACCGGAACCATTGTACTTGGATAAGAAAAGAGGAAAAACGTGACGAATATAGAACGATCCGGAATCCGGATGGTGGTCAGCGATATGGACGGCACCCTGTTGTTAGATGGTGCTCAGCAGCTGTCGCAGCGTTCGGTACAGGTCATCCGAAGATTACAGGAACGAGGCATCCGGTTTGTAGCCGCCAGCGGCCGACAGTGGTATAATGTCGAAAATCTCTGTAACGGTTTGCACAGACCGTTATCTATGATCGTCGAGAACGGTGCCATGACCATATTAGATGGGCAGATAGCGACAAAGCATTGCTTTGATCGTGAAACAGCGCGGGAGATCATGACTGCCATGCAGGAGCTGCCCACTGCCGAGCTGTTATTTTCCGGTGAGCGCAGCTGTTATATCTGTCCGAAAACGGATTGGTATTTTAATCTGGTGGTCAATGTGGTAAGGAATCGAACAACGGTGATCCGGACTCCGTTTGAGATCGAGGACGAGTTAATCAAAATCTCCATGTGGCTGCCGGAAGGAACAGAGGACAGCTTCAGGCAATGGCGGGAGCGTTTCGGTGATAAGGCTCATGTAGTGACATCAGGAAACGGTTGGCTAGATATGGTGCCGAAGGGTGTTAATAAAGGTGTGGCGCTGCAGGGGATTCTGGATTATTATGATCTGCGGCCGGAGCAATGCCTGGTATTCGGAGATAATTATAATGATATCGAGATGCTGGCCCTAACGCCGTACAGTTATGCAATGAAGCATGGAGAAGAAAGAGCCAAACAGGCGGCCGTTTATGAAACTGCTGCGGTAGATGAGACCCTGGAGGCCTGGCTGGATGCGTGGGAGCAGAAAGACGGGCGGTAGATCAAAGTAACAGAGATGAAACGATAGACAACACAACCTACGATAATAAAACGACAGATAGAGGAGAGTGTATGATCAAGCTGGTAGCCAGTGACATTGACGGAACCCTGGTAGAAGAGGGAACCTCGGTTTTAACAGAAGAATTTTATCAAACCATTCGGGAGCTGAAGGCAAAGGGGGTTCTCTTTGCGGCAGCCAGCGGACGGGAATATCAAAGTATCCGTAAGTTGTTCGCACCGGTGCTGGATGATATCATCTGCGTGGCTTGCAACGGCGGCATCGTGGTTTGCCGAGATACAGTCATCAGTAAAAAGGTGATTCCGACCGCGGTGGTGAAAGAATTGATTCCCTACGTCAGAAGAATCCCCGGACAGAGCATCTGTATGAATACCGTCAACCACGGCTTTTATGTTGAAACAACAGATCCGGAATTTATCGAGCTGGAGGAAAAAGGATACTGTAACCAGATCGAGATCGTTGAAGACCTGACGCAGATCGAGGAAGAAATCGTAAAGATCTCAGTTTATAAGAAGGAAAATATCCGGGCCTATATTGATCAGGCCGAGCGGGATTGGGGAGACCGCCTGCACGTGATGCAAGCCGGTGATATTTGGCTGGATTTTGTGCCGGAGGATTGTGATAAGGGAATCGCCCTGTCAGAGATCCAGAGCTTCTTCGGCTTCAGCCCGGATGAAACGATGGCCTTCGGAGATAATCACAATGATATCGGCATGATGAATGCGGCGACCTTCAGCTATGCGGTGGCAAATGCCAAGGATGCGGTGAAGGAAGCGGCCGGCTTTGAAACAGCCTCCAATGTGGAGGGCGGCGTACTACAGATATTACAGCAGCTGCTGTCCGGTGAATGGGACGGCCGAGCCCTGCTGTCATAATCAAAAAGACCGTGGCTTCCGGTACAGAGCAGTTTGAATACTGGGGTACGCAAGCAGCGGTCTTTTTGTATGCAGATTAATCTGTTTTAGTCATTGGCCAGATGGAACTTATCAAAAATGTAGAAGAGCAGGCTGATGATGACGGCGACCAGACTGGATAATACCATACCGGAGAAGGTGACACCGCCGAAGCTGACGGATACCTTGCTCAGCCCAGTCACAAAAATGACAGAAGCAAGGATCAGGTTTTTGTTATTGCTGAAGTCTACCTTCTTATCGACAAACAGTCGGATACCGGAGGCGCCGATCATGCCGTAGAGCAGGAAGGTAACGCCGCCGATGACATTGCCCGGGATGGTCCGAATAAGGGCTGCAAACGGTCCGATAAAGGCCATACAGATCGAGATAATGGCAGCGCCGCCGATGACATAGATGCTGTAAACTCGGGTAATGGCCATAACACCGATATTCTCGCCATAGGTTGTGGTCGGAACACCGCCGACCAAACCGGACAGGGCCGATGAGAAATTATCGGCAAAGATGGTTCGGTGCAGCCCCGGATCTTTTAAGAGGTCGCGTCCAATGATGTTGCTGGTAACGACCTGGTGGCTGATATGTTCGGCTGTGATCACCAGCAGGGCCGGCATCATGGTCAGCGCTGCCGAAGCATCAAACAGCGGCGCCTGGAAATGCGGCAGGGTGAATAAGCGGGCATTCATGACCGGTGCAAAGTCAATCATACCGAATGCCGCAGCGGTGATGTAACCGGCAACGATGGCCAGCAGGATCGGTATGGTGGACAGGAAGCCCTTTAGTACGATCGAACCGAGGATGGCTACTCCCAAGGTGACCAGAAATACGGTAAGATCCTTACTGCTGGCTACGATCTTTCCATTGCCCATGATATGAGCGCCGATTTCCCCGGCCAGCCCGGTTGCGCCGGTCACGGTATTTCCGGCCAGCTCAAAGCCGATCAGTGCGACCACGCTGCCCATGGCTGCCGGCGGCAGACAGATATCGATCCAATCGGTACCGAATTTATAGATAACAAAGGCCAATACACAGCCCAGCAGTCCGGTGATCACAAAGGCGCCCTGAGCGTAGCGGAAGCCCTGCGCTCCATGACCGGCAATGATGATGGCGCCCGGACCGAGGAAGGCGAAGCTGGAACCGAGGTAAGCCGGCGCCTTTTTCCGACCGATCACGATGAACAGCAATGTGCCGATACCATTCATTAATAAGACGATGCCCGGATCAATACCGAACAGCAGCGGTACCAGCACAGATGCGCCGAACATGGCAAACGTATGCTGCAAGGAGAGCGGCAGGAGCAGTCGGCCCGGTACACGCTCGTTGACGTGAATCATTCTTTTCTCTGACATTTTTTGTCCTCCTTCAAAATTTTCCGTTCCTAATTATGCGGCAGGCGGAAGCTAAAGTCAATGTAAAAGAGGACATTTGACATATTTCGGCGCTTCGCTGCGTAGAACACCGGCAAAGCCGACGCTTTTGGAAGCTCTGCTTGACGGAAGCCAATCGTTTCCCTTATTATAGAAAGGAATATGAAAATTTCTGCCGTTTCCATCGCAGTAGTGACGGCAGAGGAAAATGATCATCCGGGAGGACTAGACAATGGGGGATATCTTCAGAGAACAATTAGTAAAAAAACTGCCCGATCAGACGACCATACTGAAAAAGGCGGCCTTAGTAACCGCGCCGGTGCTGGTGTACCTGGTGCTGGCTCTGTTTTTGCCGCCGGTTGTCGGCAGCATTGCCCTGATCGGCTTTGTGGTAGCCTGCTCGCTCAGTGTTTATTTATGGAAGCGTCTGGATATCGAATATGAATACATCTTGCTCGGGAAAGAGATTGACGTCGATATTATTTACAGTAAGAGTAAGAGAAAACGTTTACTGACTCTGTCCTTGGAGCAGGCTCAGGTGCTGGCTCCGGCGGGCTCGGCAAAATTGGATGACTACAGTCGTCTGGCCAAAAAAGATCTGACTGGCGGCAGCGGACAGGATGTTTGGGTATTGGTGACCAAGGTTGGGATGGAGCAGATGGCGGTTTCTCTGGAATTATATGGCGACATGATTGAGGATCTCTCAAACGTCATCCCAAACAAGCTGGTTCGGAATTAAAAGCCTTTGGAGATTTTGCCCAAAAACCATTTTTTAGGAGAAAAGGTGTTGACGAACCCGTATCAAATTGTTACAATGAGGAAAATTGATTAACATTTTCGTAACAAATTGATGGCGGGTCATCATCGGATCGGTGATGCAGACAGAGCATGAAACGAGCGCCATCAGACATGAAAGATGCATTCAAAATCCAATAATATTGAAACAGATATGGGAGGAAACATGAAGAATAGAACGGTGAAATTAGCTGCCCTGTGCTTGACAGCCATGGTAGTGACGGGAAGCGCTGATATTTCTGCAAAGGCTGAAACCGGAAAAACTGCGGTGCCGGCATATAAATCGGTAGCCGGTGCAACAGTGGTTTTGGATTCGATCAGCAAGGATAGGGCAGCAGAACAGAAGATCAATGAGTTTTTGAATCGACTGGGAGAAAAATCAGCTGTGGTTGGCGGTGAGACCGCCCAGGCTGTGAAGGCTCGCAGCGTAACGGATACAGCCAAAGAGGGGGCTGCTGAAAAGACAGAGTCCAAGAAGGCGGAAGCCACTGCTTCAAAAAAGGCTGAGGCAACCGAGGAAAAGAAGGCAGAAGAGAATCAAAAGGTTGAGAAGAAGACGACCAATGTTTATGTGACAGCCGGTTCTTCCAATGTATTGGCTTATCCGCAGGCGGACAGCCCGGTGGTCGCTGTGTTGCCGGCCGGTGATTCCTATGTATTGGCCGGAGAAGAGGCAGATTATTATTTGGTACAGTTCGGTCAGGTAATCGGTTATGTGCCGAAGGCGGATGCCGAGATTCGTGAAACTGTAGCCAGCGAGGTCAGCGCAGAGTTTGTGGCAGCGGTTGAAAAAGCTCAGGTAGAATCCGATCAAATTTTAGCAGAACGTCAGGCGGCAGCTGAGAAGGCAGCAGCTGAAAAAGCAGCGGCCGAGAAAGCGGTAGCCGAAAAGGCAGCGGCCGAAAAAGCAGCAGCCGAAAAAGCAGCGGCCGAGCAGGCAGCGGCACAGTTGGCCGCAGCGCGGCAGCAAAACACGCAGGCTGAAGTAGCGTCAAATCAGGTGCAGCCTTCCACTACGCAGGAAGCTCCGGTAGTTCCGGCTTCTCAGGCAACGAAGCCGTCGGCACCGGCATCTTCCAAGGGGGCGGCCGTGGCGGCAGCAGCCATGGCACAGCTGGGAGCCGCTCAGGACTGCACCATGCTGGTAACAAATTCCTTAAAGGCAGTCGGAATCAATTTCCATGGCTGGCCGGCAGATTATTTCTCATTGGGTACCGTTGTTTCCGCATCGGAAGCTCAGCCGGGCGATTTGATTTATTACGATAATGCCGGCGCAGGCGTACCGCATATCGCGGTTTACACCGGTGGCGGAAGATCCGTTCACGGCGGTTGGCTGGGGGCCAATACGGTAGAATACAGCGCTTATCTGGGAACCGGACCGGTATTCATTCGTTTGAGATAAGAAAACATAATGATAGGAAGAGGAGAAAATATTTTCTCCTCTTTTTTCCGTGATAAATCAAAAAATGGCAGATTGAGGATTGAAAAGAGGGGGAAAAAGGATTATACTTCTTTTTTTAGAAAACAAAGTGCTCACAGAAAGAAGGTAAGGATGAAACAGGGATTTGATAGTGCAAAATATTTGGAAGAGCAGAGCCGTTATATTTTGGAACGGGTGAATACGTACGATAAGCTGTATCTCGAATTTGGAGGAAAGCTGATCGGTGACTTTCATGCCATGCGTGTTTTGCCGGGTTTCGATCCGGACGGAAAAGTGAAGCTGCTCTATCATTTGCGCGAGCAGGCGGAGATCATCATCTGCGTATATGCCGGTGATTTGGAGAATAACAAGGTGCGCGGAGATTTTGGCATCACCTATGACAGAGATGTGATGCGAATGATCGATGATCTGCGGCATTGGGATCTGGAAATTAACAGTGTTGTTATTACCCGGTATACCGGTCAGTCGGCTGCCCTCCAGTTTAAAAACAAACTGGAGCGTCGCGGACTGAAGGTTTATACCCACGGCAATACCCAGGGCTATCCGATGGATGTTGATACCATTGTCAGTGATGCCGGTTATGGTAAGAATGCTTTTATCGAAACGAAAAAGCCCCTGGTGGTGGTGACGGCTCCGGGACCGAACAGCGGAAAGCTGGGAACCTGCCTGAGTCAGCTTTATCATGAGGTGAGGCAGGGACGAAAGGCCGGTTATGCCAAGTTTGAAACCTTTCCGATCTGGAGTCTGCCGCTCAAGCATCCGGTCAATGTGGCTTATGAATCCGCCACCGCCGATCTGGCCGATGTTAATATGATCGATCCCTTTCATCTGGAGCGTTATGGAGAAACAACGGTTAACTATAACCGGGATATTGAAGCCTTTCCTTTGCTGCGCCGGATTCTGACCAAGATTTACGATGCCGGTGAGCTGCCGTATAATTCTCCGACGGACATGGGAGTGAACCGGGCCGGCTTTGCCATCGTGGATGATGAGGCTGTACAGGCAGCAGCCAGACAGGAGATCGTCAGACGATATTTTTCCTTACAATGTGATTATAAAAAGGGTATCGGAACTCTTGAGGCGGCGCAGCGAGGCAAGCTGATCATGGATGAGATGGGGCTTGGGGTGGAAGACCGTCCGGTGGTTGCTGCCGCCAGAACCAAGGCCGAACAGGAGGATACCTCGGTGGTGGCCATCGAGCTGGAGAACGGCCGGATCATCACCGGTAAGCATAGTCAGATGATGACGGCCTCGGCCGCCTGCCTGTTAAACTGCATCAAGCAGCTGGCCGGTGTCAGTGATGAGATGCATCTGCTGCCGCCGGTGATCCTGGGAGCGATCGAAAATCTGAATGATGATGTATTGCGTCGTCGAAGTCAGGCTTTGGACAGCCGTGAGATCCTCATTGCTTTAAGTATTTCGGCTGTTACCAATCCTTCGGCAGAAGCAGCATGGAAGAAGCTGACCAATCTGCGTGACCTGCAGGCACACAGCACCGCCATCATGCAAAAGGCCGATGAAGATGTGTTCAGACGACTGGGTATTATGGTGACCTGCGATCCGCAATTTGTCAGCAGCAGCTTGTATTATGATAATTAAGAGGCTGTCATGATCAGACAGCAAGCAATGGAGGACGCGCTTCGGCGGGCTTTTGCGAGCCGGGGGCAGTGTCCGTTACAGGTGGAGGTGTTTGAAGAGGTCGGCTCCACCAACAGTCTGCTCAAGGAGGAGGCCGCAGACGGAGCGGCGGAGGGACGTTTGCTGGTGGCAAATGCGCAGACGGCCGGCCGCGGCCGACTGACACGCAGTTTTTTTTCACCGTCTGGTACAGGTGTCTATAGCAGTCTGCTGCTGCGGCCTGTGACCGGGCCGGAAACCACCCTTTTGTTGACTGCGGCGGCCGCTGTGGCAGTGACCGAAGCCGTGCGTCTGGTGTACGGTATCGAGACCGGCATTAAATGGGTCAATGACATTTATTATAACGAGCGAAAGATCTGTGGAATCCTGGCCGAGGGCAGCTTTGTCCCGAATGGTGAGAGCTTTGATTATGTGGTTATCGGTATCGGTATTAATCTGAGAACTCCGCATAGGGGCTTTCCGGAGGAACTGCGGGAGATCGCCGGCTCCTTGCTGGGAGTCGGTAAAGAAGCGCCTTCGGAAGATGAACAGGAGCGGGATCATCGCTTTGTGGCTGCGCTATGGGCCTGCTTTTGGCAGTATTATCAGGAACTGGAGACTCGTGATTATGTGTCCGTATACAGGGCGCGTTCAATTCTGACCGGTCGAGCGGTTCGGGTGACGGCCGGAACAAAGGAGCGCCGGGCCGTCGTTTTGGAGATTGATGAAGACTGTCGTCTGCTGGTGCGGCTGGAGGACGGTAGCGTGGAGGCGCTCAGTTATGGGGAGGTCCTGTTTTGATATTACACAGAAGCGGAAGAAAAAAATCCGTTCCGGAAGGAGAATGAGAACAGAATGAAAATGTTAAGAAGAAGTACTACCATAGATGTAACGATGATCGGCTTGTGCACCGCCCTGGTTGCGATCAGTGCCTTTATTCGTATTCCGCTGCCGATGGTCCCCATTACTTTGCAGATTCTGATGGTTGTTTTGGCCGGGATGCTGCTGGGACCGCTGCGCGGTGCCGTCAGTGTCCTGCTGTATGTGCTGATCGGCTTGGCTGGTCTGCCGATCTTCACCCAGGGCGGGGGCCTGAGCTATGTTTACAAGCCGAGCTTTGGCTATTTGCTGGGGATGATCGTCGGAGCGGCGGTAGTCGGCTGGTTAAGCGCCATGCGTAAGCCGAGCTTTCTCTGGCTGCTGGTATCCGGTTTTGCCGGTCTGATCGTCGTATATATCTTCGGTGTGGTGTATATGCATGTTTTGTTTAATCATGTGGTATTGACGCCGGGAATGGACTGGCGGAAGCTGATCTCGATCGGTGTACTGGTACCGCTGCCGGGAGACTGCATCAAGCTGGTGCTGGCGGCACTGGTCGGACAGAGATTGATACCTCTGCTGCGAGAGGACTAAAGATTGAACAACTAAAAAATAAAGAAGGCGATCCATACTGAAGGTCTTATCTTTCAGTATGGATCGTCTTCTTTATTTTTTGTTATAAAGGACCGGGGAGCCGGTTTGTTTACCGGTATGATATTTACCTACGGTACGATCACGTCGATAGCGAAAGGAAGCAAGCTGACCGTAAGCGGACCGGAAAGTGTCCGGATCTCACCGTCGGTATGCAGCAGATAGGGCCTGTCGGTCTCGATTCGATAGGAAGTTGACTGACTTAAGTAGACCCGGCGGGAACGGGTATGGGCCCCCTTATAGGCTCGAAAACCACTGTAGAACGGTGGAAACAGTCCGCCGTGCAGGCAGCAGAAATCCAGTAAACCGTCATCCGGCTTGGCTGCCGGGCAAAGCATCAGACCGCCGCCTTCATACGGCAGGTTCATAAAGGTAGAAAAATAACTGCGCCTGCGCTGATAGTAGTGACCATCAGCATCAGTGACCGTAATGGTCAGCGGCCGATAGGTGATCAGCTTCCATAAGGCGGATAAGGTATAGGCCAGTTTGCCCAGATGCAGCCGGTTGAAAAAGGGCTTGATCCAGGAACGGTTGACCTGCTCTGTAGCTTCGGCATCATAACCCAGACCGCAGCTGACGATAAAACGATGGCTTTGTCCGCCGTTATCTTCGCTGACCTGGGCGATGTTGACCGATACCGTGTGGACAGGCTGCATAACCAGTGTCAACAGCTCTTCGGCTGTACGGCCGCTGCCGAGCAGGCCGCGGACGAAATCATTTCCGGAACCGACCGGAATACAGCCGAGAGTCAGGTTTGTCGGATCGAGGATTCCGTTAATGACCTCATTTAGGGTACCGTCTCCGCCAACGACAATGATATACAGGAATGGATGCCCGGGAGCGGTTAAAACCCGAGTCAGCTCGACGGCATGCCCGGGAGCGGTCGTCAGATGAGCCTGATAACTGAAGTGTTCCCGACGCAGGATGGACTCCAGACCTCGCCAGAGCTGCCGTCCGCGTTTTGATCGGGCGTGTGGGTTGATGATAAAATGATACATCCGGATGCCTGCTTTCCTTTAAAATTTGTTTTATTATAACATAAAACGCATGGTATTCCACGCAAAAATATATTATACTAAAAATGATAGCGCATGGAAAGGAAGTAGAAACATGACAAAAGGAAATGATTCGATTATCAGCGGCGGTTTTATCTCTTCATTGGGAATATTTTTTACAAAATTTTTAGGAATACTGTATGCTATCCCATTGACCAACTATATGGGATCCAGCAACGGCAGTTATTTTATCTTTGGCTCACAGGTGATCGAGATCGGGCTAGGGTTGGCCATCTCCGGCTTTCCGTTTGCTACAGCGGCTTTGATTTCGGTTTATCAGGAACGCGGCAAAGGAAGCAAAATGGTGGCTGTTGAGCGAGTGTCGGGAAATTTGATGACCTTGACCGGTCTGCTGCTGTTTGTAATTCTGTGGTTTATCGGTCCGCCGTTATCAAAGCTTGTGCTGGACGGGGGCAATACCGAGAGCCTGCAGATTATGACCAATGTATTTCGGTTATCCGGTCTGTCGCTTCTGTTTGTATCACAGCTGGGAAATATCCGCGGTTTCTTCCAGGGGCTCAAGGATATGCGAACCTATGCCAATTCGCAGTTGTTTGAACAGATCTCAAAAATCGTTTTTTTGGTAGCCTCTGACGTGCTGTTGATCACTATTTTAAAATTTGATTCGGTTTACGGACTGTATATCGGTATTTTGGCCTTCGGTGTATCGGCCCTGATGGCCTCGGTGGCACTGCGTCTGAAGATGAGACGCACAACCGTTTTTCGTCGCTTCGGTTATCGGACCTTGCAGCTGCGGGCCAGATGGAAGATGAGTCGTGAGATTTTGCAGCTGGCCGTGCCCTACGCTCTGATGTCAGTCCTAAGCTACGGCAACAACATGATTGAGATGCTATTGTATGTGCGGGCCCTGAAGACCTTCGGTCTGGAGGCATTGATGGCACAGGAGGCCTACGGAGTGTATGGTTGGGTGATGAAGATCATCTCTATCCCGCTGGTATTGGCTCCGGGATTTTCGATTGCTATCATTCCCTACCTGTCACAGGCGGTGGAGCAGGGGAAACGGTCAAAGATCAATCGTTTATTGCGGGAGGCCTTTGAGGCAGCCATGATTGTGACCATTCCTTTGTGTCTGGGACTGGCTTTTTATGCCAAAGGGGTGCTGTACATGTTTTACGGCGCAGATCAGACCAGTCAGGGGCTGCGTATCCTCGGAGAGGGTGTCGGCATGCTGAAGATCGTATCGCTGTTAACCTTTATCAGCGTACTGTATGTGATGTGCGGTACGACGCTGATCGCCCTCGGTTTACGACGTAAAAATATGCTGTATCTGGGAATCGGGCTGCTTGTCAAGCTGGTGATGTTTTATCCCTGCACCTGGTTGTTTGGATATCTCGGCTCCTTTATGTCAACCATCCTGTCGTCCATTATTTATTTGTTGCTGAGCTTTGCCGCTCTGCGTCGGGCCTATGGGTTTCAGGCCAGAACCATGCTGTATCGGATGATTTTTATGGGAGTAGTCGGCATGCTGATGATCATTCCGGCTCTGCTGTTTGATAGATTACCGCTGCCCTTCGGAGGCGGAATCAAAAGTCGGCTGCTGGTAACCGCCGTGACCGGAGTGTTCGCGCTGCTGTCAGCATCCATTTACCTGTTTATTATGGACCGTGCAGGGTTATTGAAAGCAGTGTTAAAACGGGATCTGTCTTCGATTTTTTCAAGATTGAAGCGTCAAAAAGCATAATATATCAGAACCATATCGTTAGAAATGAGGAAGAACATGGAGATCAGAACAGTCGGTATCGTCGGCATGGGAGCGCTTGGGGTGTTGTATGCTGAGCAGCTTGTCGCCGGTTTGGGAAAGGAGCAGGTGCCGGTTCTCTGTGATGAGAAACGGCGGGAACGCTATATGCGGGACGGCTTTTTCAGCAATGGCCGTCAGGTGGAGTTTTGTTATATGACACCGCAAGAGGCGGCTGAGAACGGACCGCTTGATCTGATCCTTTTCAGTGTCAAATACGGAGCGTTGGCCGACGCTATCGAGATGGTCAGACCGCTGGTGGGGCCACGGACGACATTGCTGTCGGTTTTAAACGGCGTGGTCAGTGAATATGAACTGGCAGCCGCCTTCGGCCGTGAAAAAGTCGTGTTTTGTGTGGCACAGTCCATGGACGCTTTTAAGCTCGGTAACCGGATGACATACTTAAATCGCGGAGACCTTTGTCTGGGAGTGGAGGAGGATGCACCGGCTGCGGCTCGTGAACGGCTGGAGGCGGCTTGCAAACTGTTTGACCGTTGCCGGATCAGTTATTTGCGGCCGTCTGATATCATTGTCCACCTGTGGGGAAAACTGATGGTCAATGTCGGTGTTAATCAGGCGGTTACGCTCTATGGCGGACATTTTTCCGATGTTCAGAAGGAGGGTGAGGGTCGGCGGCAGATGATCGCCGCCATGAAAGAGGTTTTCCCGGTCGCCAAGGCAGAGGGGGTTGCCCTGGCCGAAGACAGCCTGCCGTACTGGATCGGGTTGATCGACGGTCTGGATCCCAGCGGCGCCCCGTCATTAACCCAGGACATTTTGGCCGGACGAAAGACAGAGGTGGAACTGTTCTCCGGCACTATTTGCCGCTTAGGGCGAAAGCATGGAATTCCGACACCGGTCAACGCCGATTTTTACAGACGGATCATGGAATTGGAGGATCGTCATGATTGAACCAAACTGGCTTGCTTTGTTGACCAATAACGCCCGTTTGATTACTCAGATCGCCGAACCGACCGAAGAAATGATGTTACTGGCCGTTCGACAGGATGGCCTGCTGATCCAATATATTAAGAAGCCGACGGCGGCTGTTTGTGAGGCAGCTTTTGCGCAGAATCCGAAGGCCATTCGCTTTATCGCCGAACCGACTGAGGAGATGATGCTGACAGCGGTCAAACAGTCCTGGCTGCAGCTGGAGTTTATAAAACAGCCATCTGCTGCTGTCCGCCTGGCGGCATTGGAGCAGGCCGGTTGGGCCATTCGTCTGATCCCGGATGCGACCGAAGAGGAGAAGCGGCTGGCGGTAAGACGTCATCCGGATGCCATTAAATATATTGAGCGCCCGTCGGTTGAGGTACAGCTTGAGGCTGTTAAAGGAAACTACGTGGCGCTGCGCGATATTGCCGAAGCTGACCGACGTGTCGAGCTGTTAGCTGTGGCCAGAGACGCCGCCGCCTTTTTGTTTATTAAACAAAAGAGCAAAGAGAAGTTGCTAGATCTGATGCGTGTCAATGTACGCGTCTATCAGTATATGCCACAGGCCCTGACCAAAGAGGAGCTGGAGCGGCTGCTGATCGAGATGGTAGCTTTGGAGGCGGTGCCGGAAGGCTTTATCCGCGACTTGCTCAGCGCTCCGATGCCGGGCGGCAGTGCCTGGTACGAGATCGACCGACTGTTGTTGATTCGCCGCTACGGCAGCCGCAAGGCGCAGACAGTGGCAGTTGATGAAAAGTTAAAGATGTGAGGGTAAGTGAAAGAGTTGTAAACATAATTAACACAAAGCAGAACGCCGGTCCCGGTTTCGGGAGCGGCGTTTTTTGATCGGCTGAAAAAACATCTTGACCATGACGCAACGTAATCGTTTATAGTGGATTCAGAAGGGAGGTAAAGTCATGAAAACGATTAAAGAAGTGAGTAAGCTGGCCGGTGTCAGTGTCAGAACCTTGCAGTATTATGACCGCATCGGTCTGCTGAAACCGGAGGCCCGTACAGAAGTCGGATACAGACTGTACAGTGAAGAGAATCTCAAACAACTGCAGCATATTTTATTGTTTAAAGAACTGGAATTTCAGTTAAAGGAGATTCGAGAAATCATGAACAGCCCGGGCATGGATCGGAATATATTACTGGAACAGCAGATCAAACTGCTGACCTTAAAAAAGGAGCATTTGGAAAATCTGATTCTATTTGCCACGGGAATTAAATTAATAGGAGTAGACTATATGGATTTTACAGCATTTGATACAAAAAAAATTGACGAGTATGCCAGAAAGGCAAAACAGTCATGGGGAAACACGAAGGTGTTTAAAGAGTTTGAACAGAAGAACGCACGGCGAACAGGCAAGGAAAGCGCGCTGCTCGAACAACGGCTGATGTTGATTTTTGCCGAATTTGGCCGGCTTAAAGAACAAGATCCTGCCGGTGCAGAAGTGAGAGCATTGGTGAAAAAGCTGCAGGACTTTATTAACGAGCATTTTTATACCTGCTCGGATAAAATCCTATCCGGTTTGGGACGGATGTATGCAGGAGGTGGAGAATTTACGAAAAGCATAGATGATTTTGCCGGTTTTGGAACGGCGGCCTTTGTCAATCTGGCGATACAGGATTATTGTCGGAAGAATAGTCTGTAGTCAGATACATGATGTAAAGGGCGCCCATTACGGAGATTAAACAAAATGGATGTATCCCGAGCTTGCCGGGAGCATCCATTTTGTTTATAAAGAAATTTTTCATTAATCTTTTTAAGTGTCGGATTGTTTTATTGCAATGGATAAAAAATATATACAATATATAAAATACAAAGGTGTATGATATAGATAAAAAACAAAAATAAAAAAATATAATTATTGACAAAATAGACAATAAAATTTATGATATAAATTAGTTAAAGGCAACTAATGAGGGCAAAACAAACAATTTGATTAAAAAAGTAATGAGTGTGGTTATGAAACGGTTAATTAAAGCAGACATATACAAGTTACAAAAATCGAGAACATTTTGGATCGGTTTTCTCAGTGTAGTATGTTTGATGACAGCAATGGATTTTTTGGGTGTAACAATTGTTTTAGTTGGCCGAGCGGAATTTCCGTCAGTTGGTGAGATGAGTGGGGGAGCATATCGTATTTATTATTCACTTGGAACAGCCGCGAATTATTTGTTATATCTTTTGCCTTTTTATTTGGTTTTATTCAGTCATGATTTTGAATATGGCGTTGTGAAAACAGCAGTAGGCAATGGAGTAGTTCGTAGACAGTATTTGCTTGCAAAATACATGAGTACGTTTTTGGCAACTTTTTTCGTTTACAGTGTAACTATGATTATTGACATGGGTGTCAATACTTGTCTATATGGATTTGGCTTGCAGGAAGAGCCGTTCTTGTACTGGAAAAGATTAATAATCACCCTTATGATACAAAGCGGATTATTGGGAGGAATGGGGTGCTTTTTTTTAACAATGAGAATATGGGTAAAAAGGTCTTCCACATGGATTGGCTTCTACCTATTCTTTTACATAGGGTTAGGATCAGCTTTTATTGTTTGTGATTTACATCAGCTCCCGATGCTGAAAATATTGCCACAGCATTGGATATTAATGAGTGTAAATAATCATTTATTTTCAATGCGGGATTATTTTTTTGTGGGCAGCTTGATAGGTATGTTGTATTTGCTTGCAATCATGATTGGTTTACGTATATTTGAAAAGAGGGATTTGCTATGAATATCCTGGAATGTAGCAATGTTACAAAGCGATTTGGGAAAACGATGGTTTTAGATGGATTATCCATGGCGATGGAGGAGGGGGCTATCTATGGCCTGATTGGTATCAATGGTGCAGGAAAAACCACTTTATTAAAAACGATTTTAGGCATTTTACTACCACAGAGCGGAAGTATAAAATTGTTCGGTGCAACTGAGACAGCCCGGCTTAGGAAAGATATTGGCTTCATGCTTTCTGCTGAAGTATTTTTCCCCAATATGTCAGCATATGAGAATTTGCTATATTACCAGAAGCTTTTTAGATCAGTTGATCATCATCGGATTCATCAAGTATTGGAGATGGTTAAACTTAAAGATGATAAAAAGAAATTTGTGCATTATTCAATGGGTATGAAGCAACGTTTGGGAATAGCATTAGCAATTTTAAAGCGTCCTAAAATGATTTTACTTGATGAACCGCTAAATGGATTAGATCCTATTAGTATTGCGCAGTTTAGGGAATTATTGATTGAATTAAATAAAATGGAACAAGTGACTGTTTTAATATCCAGCCATAATCTTCCGGAATTAGAACAGATTGCAACTATTTATGGAATAATGGATAGAGGAAAAATGTTGCAGCAAATTCAGCATAAAGACCTGGTCAAACGGTGTTGCAAAAGTCATTTGATACGATTAAAAAGTACAGTAACTAAAAACAAATCTGAAAAACGGTTTTTATATTTGAAAGATAAAATTATTGTACCGGGGGATACAAAGCTTGATGAAGTATTACTTGAATTAAAGAGAAATGATTTTCAAATTAGTGGAATAGAGGATTATCAATTATCTTTGGAAGAGTATTTTAGAATGAGGGTTAAAAATGAAGGAATTATTTAAGTTGTCTTTTTACAATATTTATGAATGGCACGATGATGGACTTCTCATTTACAACACATCAAACGTATTAGATGTGTGGAGGAAGCATGCAGGCTGAGATTTACCAAGCTTATAAGGAGAGGTATGTAATATGGGCAGGGCTTCTATGGTTGATTTATAATTTATTATTGGATTTTTTCAGGGTCAGGCTAACCTTGTTTGGAAATCTGGAGCAGACCAAAACGCTTGATATGAGTGCTGAAGCCTTTCCGCAATTTGGAATGTTTTCCGCTTATCAGCTATTCTATTGGGCATTATTATTTCTGATCATCTTTGTCGTACAACCTATACAGCGGGGGATGGTTGCTCAGGAGGTGGCAAACGGCCAGGCCGCTTATCAAGTGCTGGTGAGGCGACTGCGCTTTATTCAGGTGTTGATAGGCGGCTTGTTATTAATATATATATTTATCCCATATGTATATGCCGGCATGACGCGGGGGTTTGGACAGCCGTCGCAGGTGTGGATATTTATTCAAACGGTCTTTTTTTATGAGCTGACCCATTTTTTGGTCTGCATTGGCTGGCTTTATCTGATGTTGCTTGTTTATCTTTTTTTGAAAGAAAAGGATATCTTTGCGGTGGTGGCTATTTTTTATATCATAGCCAATAATGTGCTGTATGCTTTGAAACGCCAACTTGATTTTCTGGAAATGGCTAAGATCCTTTGGCTTCCCTATTGGTTTCAGGAAATTCCCAAGAAGCAGAGCTTGTATTGGTTTCTTCCGATGTTGGGCTGGATTTTACTGTTGAAAGCAGTATTAAGACTCCGGCTTCGGTTGTCTCAGATCCCATAAGCTTTGCGGGATGCGTTCGATCAGCCGATGCGGCAGTACGATATGCTCGCATTCGGCGATGCTGTCACCGATAGCCGAATGCAGCCAGACTGCCAACAGTACAGCTTCTTCCGGAGTGTTGGTCTGTTTACTTAAACCCGCGATCAATCCGGCCAGGCTGTCGCCCATACCGCCGATGGCCATACCCGGATTGCCGCCGCAGAGCTGATGAGCCGTTGGCCGGTCACCGTTTAGGCGGTAGACGGTGGTTTGGTGACTCTTTAGGACAAGGCTGCCGTTTAGCAGATGTTTACGCAGCCACTGATGGATCTGAACTTCGCAGCTTTCATTGATCGGGCAACCGGACAGCGCCGCCCATTCACCCGGATGCGGGGTGATTACAGCATGGCCATTGATCGGTGGCAGCCCCAGATCCAGCCACAGTCCCAGGGCGCTGGCATCCAGGATGCAGGTTTGATCCGGACGGAGGCTTTGCAGCACATGGAGCAGTATCGCTTCGGCGGAGACTGAGCGGCCGAGACCGGGGCCGACCAACACAGTATCGACGGAAGAGAGCAGGTCATCGTGACTGCCGCCCGGCAGCAGATGATCCCATTCGACGGTCATGGCTTCCGGCAGTCGGGCGTGCAGTGCATTGTGATGGCAGGCGGCAGTCGCCGCTGTTACCAGGCCGGCCCCGCTGTAAACGGCAGCTGAGGTAGCCAGGATACAGGCGCCTCCCATGCCTGGAGCGCCGGCCACTACCAGTACCTTTCCATAGGTCCCCTTGTAGCTGTTTTTTTGACGTGCAGGCAAAAGTGCCTGCACGCTTTTTTGATTTAACGGAAGGGTCGTAAACAGACCGCATGATTGGGATATCTGAGACATAAAAGGCTCCTTTCGTGATCGGGGAATTGCCTGACGGACCGACCCGAACCATGTGATATATTATCTATTATGATACGGGAAAGGGTAAAGGCTTGCAATCAGATTTTTCGAGCAGAAGACAGGGTTCGCGCAGTTGGGGCCGGGATGTGACCGTGTGATTGTCACAGTAGCGCATTGAAGGCGGGTGTGCTATGATAATTAGTATGAAATCAGTTTGTGATGTGACTGCCCTGCAGTCTTAGAAACGGAGTTGTATGAACTTTCAGGATGCAAAACAGAGTGTAGCCCTTGTGCTTGCAACGGGCGATGTTCCTCTGCTGGTGGGAAACAGTGGTATCGGTAAAACTGCTTTGGCGGCCGGGCTGGCCAAAGACAGGGACTGGGAACTGATCACCATAGACGCTAATCTGCTTAAAGAGGGTGAAATCGGAGGTCTGCCGATGGTTGCGCAGTCCGGAGCTGTGGCAGTGACATCTTATGCCATCCATCATACATTAAAGCAGGCGGAAGAGCTGGCGCTGTCCGGGCGACAGGTACTGCTCTTTATTGATGAGTTAAATCGCTGTGAGCATGCGGTTCAGCAGGAGCTGATGAATATCATCTTGAATCGACAGATCAATGGCTTTGTTTTGCCGGCGGCAGTTCACGTTATGGCGGCCATGAATCCGTCCGGCAAATACGGGGATGACTATGACTATCAGGTCGTAGAGATGGACGGCGCGCAGGAGAACCGCTTTGTCTGGTTGTTTATGGAAACGGATGCCGAGCAGTGGTGTGAGTGGGCGACGGCCAATGAGCTCGAGGAGGCGGTGATTCGCTTTATCGCTACCTATCCGGCCTATCTCTATCAGGTGAAGGAAGGAGAGATCCGGGCTACCCCGAGAAGCTATGAGCGGGTGTCAAAAGCATTGGCAGTTTACCGTCAGGGCGGTGTGCCGCGTCATATTTTTAAAGAAGTGGTCGAGGGAAACATCGGCAAGGTGTTGACAGAAGAATTTTTAGGTTTTTTGGAGCGTGACTTTCGAGCTTTTCCGACCTTTGAAGCGGTTTTTTCAAAGGAACATCTGGCAGCCGAGATCCGAGAGAGGATCGTCACCGAACAGCAAAGCGGCCTGCTTTTATTGGGACAGAAGCTGTTGACGGAGCTGGAAAACCGGATGCGGGAGCTGATCGAGGATGGTGAACAGGAGCGTTTGAGCGAGTTGCAGTTTTTACTGGAGCGGTGGCTGGAGGTGTTGGAGCTGTATCCGCTGGATCTGCGGCTTGGCATTATGAAGCTGATGAAACAGCAGACGGCCTGTCTGTATCCGTTTGCTCTGGAGCAGGAGTCCTTCCGAAATCTGTATTTTTCCACTTATGAGTCGGCGAAGGGAGTGACGGACTGATGAAGGATGTCTTTGCCCGCTTGGATCAGGTCAGCTTTCATCTGCTGGAAGAGGAGCCCTTCTTTGGCTATTTTTTGTTGCAGCTGCAGCGAGAGATCAGGGAAGAGTTCCCGGCTCCGACCGGCAGCTATCTGAGGCAGGCACAGTTCCATCTGGTTATCCAACCGCTGCAGTTTATGAAACTGTCCTTTGCCCAACAATGCGGCAGCATCAAGCATGAGATCCTGCATCTGATTGCCAACCATCATTGCCGATCACGGGAGCTGTTGCGTTTATATCCGAAGCTGGCGGTATCCCTGGCCATGGATATCTGTGTCAACCAGCATATCGATGAGCTGCCGCCGTTTGCCTCTACTTTAAAGTCGGTCAATGCCGCCTATGGTTTGAACCTGCTTCCTCTCGGCACTTTGGAGGGTTATACCGAGGCTATTGCCAAGGTGTTGGGAGAAAAGGGGCAAAAAACAAGACAGTCGGGTCATGCGGAAAATGACGGCCAGACAGAGTTTTTAGGCATTACTGATGAAACGGTTTCAAAACAGGAACAAAAGAAGGTCAAAGAGCGCTTTCAAACCGAGCGGTCGGTCGGGGCCTCCGTGGCGGTCTTTGAGCCGGAGCAGGCGCATGATTTGTGGGAGCAGTCCGATACGATTGAGGATGAGGTCTGGCAGTCATTGCTGGAACGCGCTGTTCAGACGGCCGCCAAGGGAGGCCGGCCGCTGGCGGTGAATGCCCTGTTAAAGGAATGGGATGGTTACCGAAAGGTGCTGGCCTGGCAGAAGTATCTGAAACGCATGGTTGGCCATATTGCTTCTAAGCAAAGGCGGGTATCGACCAGACGAAACCGAAGGCAACCGGAGCGGCCGGATATCCGCGGAGTTTTACGGGATCATCAGCCGCATATTCTCGTGGCGGTAGACATCAGCGCCAGTATGGAACAGGCCATGTACAGGGCGGCGATGCTTGAGGTCTGGCAGATTGCAAAAAGCAGTCAGGTGGCTGTGACGGTGGTCGAGTGCGACGATCATATCCGGCGCAGCTATCAGGTGAGGCGGCAGAAAGATATCCTGGATCGCAGCTTCAGCCACGGTCAGACCCGGTTCTCACCGGTGATTGCCTATGCCAACCGAGAGCGGGCTGATCTGCTGGTCTATTTTACGGACGGCAAGGGAGAGGCCGAGCTGGCGGTACCGCCGCGGGGCTATCCGCTGCTGTGGATTTTAACCGATCCGAAGGATCGTCTGTCGGTACGGCGGGCTTTTGGAGCCGTGCTGCATCTGGCGCCGCAAAAGAAGAAAGAATGGGCAGATGAGTTGGATGTGCCGCGCGGCGGTTATTCGATGAACGCACAGGAAAAATAAATTATTACAAGAATACAATGCAGACTAAGGGAGAAGGACAGATGCGAGTATTGATCGTTGACCGCGACATCTTATTGACGACCGAGCTGACCGAGCTGGGAATGAATTACGGAATAGAAACTTATATTGCCAGCAACGGTGTTCGCGGTTTTGAGCTGTTTAGCAAGTATGCCTTTGATGCGGTGATCACAGAGCTGTTATTGCCGCGCATGGATGGGCTTAGTCTGGTCAAGGAGATCCGCCTGCGCAGTGATCTGCCGATTCTGGTGGTAACGGCCAGCACCGATCTGGCCGAAAAAAAGATGGCTTATCTGGTCGGCGCCGATGATGTGACAGCGAAGCCGATAGAGCTTGAGCTCTTGATTTTGAAGCTGCTGGCCATCCGGGGGCGGTCTACGCCTGCGGCCGGCAGCGGCCGGCCGACCGCCATCGGCGGAAATCCAAGCAGCGGAAAGACCAGACTGGCTATCGCCAACATGGTCATCGACCTGGAAAGCTTTGATGTAAAAATTGATGGAGAGCAGATCATTTTGACACCGAAGGAAATAGAGCTGCTGTGGCTTTTGGCCAGTAATGCCCAAAAGGTCTTTACCCGCGAGAATCTGTTGGAAAGCCTTTGGGATGTCAGTTTTGACGGGGATATCCGGACAGTGGATTCGCACATCAAACGGATGCGGGTGAAACTGAACCGCATAGCGCATCCTCAATGGGAAATCAAGACTATCTGGGGTGTCGGCTATCAATTTGTTACACGATCTGTTTAAGTAAAGGAAAAGATATGAAATCATTAAGGGAAGTTTATAAGATCGGGCATGGGCCGTCCAGCTCGCATACCATGGGACCGGGAAAGGCGACCGCCGACTTTGTGGCGGCTTATCCGCAGGCCGATCGGATTCGGGTGATCCTCTATGACTCATTGGCCAAGACCGGCATGGGTCATCACACCGACCGGGTGATCGAGGAAACGGTAGCGAATGCCGGTATGCAGCTGGAGCTGCTTTGCAATACTGCGGCGAAAGCATTGCCGCATCCGAATACCATGGATCTGTTTGCCTTTCGGGGCGAGCAGGAACTGGGACGCCGCCGGGCCTTAAGTATCGGCGGCGGTACGGTCAATATCGTCGGAGAGGATATCGAGGAATTACCGGAGGTCTATCAGCTGTCACGCTATAGTGATATCGCGGCCTACTGCATTCAAAAGGAAATCGGCCTTTGGGAATATGTCGAGGAGATGGAGGGGCCGCAGATCTGGGATTACCTGCTGGAGGTCTGGGAAGTGATGAACCGAGCGGTGACCGACGGGCTGAAGGCCGGGGGTGAGCTGGCCGGCGGCTTACATATTAATCGAAAGGCCGGGTATCTGTTTCAGCAAAAGCATATGGATGAGAGTGCCCAGACCAGAGAGAATCGTCTGGTTTGTGCCTACGCCTTTGCCGTCAGCGAGCAAAATGCCAGTGCCGGTCTGGTGGTGACGGCGCCGACCTGCGGCGCCTGCGGCGTGCTGCCTGCGGTGCTGCGTTATATGAAGGAGGAGCGGCGCTTTTCCGATGAGGAGATCGTACACGCATTGGCGGTCGGTGGTCTGATTGGAAATCTGATTAAGTCAAATGCCTCGGTCAGCGGCGCCGAATGCGGCTGTCAGGCCGAGATCGGCAGCGCCTGTTCGATGGCGGCGGCGGCCCTTGCCCAGCTGTTTGGGCTGGGGCTGCATCAGATCGAATATGCGGCTGAGGTGGCCATGGAGCATCATCTGGGGCTGACCTGTGATCCGATCAACGGTTTGGTTCAGATTCCCTGTATCGAACGGAATGCGGTGGCGGCCATGCGCGCCATCAATGCGGTCAGTCTGGCCAATTTCCTCAGTGATACTCGTAAGATATCATTTGATATGGTGGTCGATACGATGTACCGCACCGGTATCGATATGGCGGCGGCTTATAAGGAAACTGCCGAGGGCGGACTGGCCAGCTTGTATCATACGATGTGTTAACTGTGAGGCGGGAAAAGCTAAAGGCTTTTAATGTGTCGGCAGAAGCGGTTCACTATTTGTAAGATGGCTGATCTTCTGTTATAATAAACCGAAATATCGAAAATAGTAGGAGAAAAAATCGGATGAAAAAAGATTTTAAAAATTTGAAGGGCACCTTTGATTACCTGCCGAAGAAGCAGCTGATTCGTGAGGAGATCAAACAGACCCTGCAGCAGGTCTTTGTAAAATATGGCTTTGCGCCGGTCGAGACCCCGATCCTTTGTATGTATGAGCTGTTGGCCTCCAAGTATTCGGAGGGAGCCGATATTTTAAATGAAACTTATAAGCTGTCGGATCAGGGCAAACGTGAATTGGGGCTGCGTTATGACCTGACCATTACCTTTGCCAAGCTGATCAGCTCGAATCCACAGCTGACACTGCCGTTTAAGCGCTATGAGATGGGCAAGGTATTCCGTGACGGTCCGGTTAAGCTGGGGAGAAACCGTGAGTTCACCCAGTGCGATGTGGATTGCGTCGGCATCAGCGGGCTGTTGGCCGAGGCCGAGTATCTGGAGATGACGGCTGAAGTGTATGACCGTCTGGGACTGGATATCGTAATCGAGTTTAATAATCGTAAGCTGTTATCCGGCTTATTGGAGGTGGTTTGCGGCGCACTGACCGGAGAACAGACAGCTGCCTATATTCTATTGATCGACAAATTTGCCAAGATGAGTCGGGCGGAATTTAATGCTGAATTTGCCAGGCTCGGTCTGGATGAGGCAAAGGTAGAGGCCTTGATGGAGCTGCTGCAGTCCGATCTGGCAGGCCTAAAATCCAAGCTTGTAAACTATCCGGCCAATGAGAAGGTGGCGGTCGGACTGGCAGAGGTGGAGGAGCTGTTAAGCTATCTGAAGGGGCACCGAGCGGAAGCGAAGGCGGTGTTTGCACCGTATCTGGCCCGCGGCATCGAGATCTATACCGGAACCGTCTGGGAGATCTTTATGAAGAACCGCGAGATCAGCTCCAGTATCGGAGCGGGCGGCCGATATGACAAGATCATCACCGAATTCATTGACGATGGCAGGGAATATCCGGCCATCGGTATGACCTTTGGTCTGGATGTCATTTATGAAGCCATTTTGGCCACCCGCGAGAATGCCGAACAGCCGCTGGTGGATGTGTATGTGATCCCCATGGGTACCAAGGTCGAGAGCTTTGACCTGGTGACTAAGCTGCGTGCCGAAGGCCTGCGTGTGGATATGGAAAAAAATGATGTGAAACTGAAGAAGAGCATGAATTATGCCAATAAGACCGAGATTCCGTATGTTATCATTCTGGGTGAAAATGAGATCGCTGACAGAAGGCTGATGCTGAAGGAAATGGCTACCGGTGAACAGACAGCCTTTGGTTTTGATGAGCTGGCGGAGCTGGCGACCAAGGTGCGGGGCTAACAAAGCCGGCTGCCGGCCGATGCTTTGGAAACGGCCGATCAGACTCGGTGAGATCCATAAGATCGAGATCGGAAAAGAGTAAAGGGACAGAAGAAACAAATCAAGAAGGAATAAAACAACAGCCTGTAGTAACGGTTTGGTCACTACAGGCTGTCATTGTTTGAGAATAGAGGAGCGATCGGTTGTCTACAGCCAGCCGCCGTCGATGCGGATGATCTGGCCGGTCAGATAGGTCGGCAGCTTGCAGACTCGGTAGATACAGTCGGCTATTTCGGCAGAGCTGGCAGCCCGGCCGATCGGGATTTCCGCGCATAGGGCATTTAACTCTTCATCCGATAAGCCGGCATTCATCGGAGTATCGACCAGACCCGGCGAAACGGCATTGACACTGATGCCGGCCGGTGCCAATTCTTTGGCAAGGGCCTTGGTGAAGGAATCAAGCCCTCCCTTCGTCGCACTGTAAGCGGCTTCGCAGGAAGCGCCGCTTTGGCCCCAAACCGAGGAGATGAAGAGCAGGCGGCCGGATCGGGCGGTGATCATGGACGGAATGACGGCCTGGCTGAGTAAGATGGCTGAGGTCAGATTGGTATGCAGCAGCGACAGCCAGTCGGTCAGACTGAGGTCCTGGATCTGCCCGAGGTGGGCTATGCCGGCGGCATGCACCAGCAGGTCGATCGGCCGGGAGCCAAGGGTGGTATTCAGGATGGCGGCGGTAGCGGCAGGATCGCTAAGATCGCAGCGGATGATTTCCAGCTGGCAGGGCAGCTCCTGTGCCGGCCCGTCCAGCGCCTCTGCATGCCGGTGGACAAGGGCGATGACGGTCTCGCAGTCCGGAGCGAAACGCTCGAGGCAGGATCGGCCGATGGCTCCCGAGGCGCCGCTGATGACGATAGTTCGATAGGTTGTTTGCTTCATGGGTATCTCCAAAAATTGAAACGGATTGATTTTGAAACGATTTCTTACAGTATAGCAGATGCGTCCCGAATAACAAGGCATACTGCACAAAAATGACAGAAGATTTTTTTGCATACAAAATAAAAATTTGTCAAACGGCTCAGAAATATGGGCCCAGGCTAGAATTGCATCGGGATATATGCTATGATGAAACCAGTCATGAATAAAGAAACAACGGTATTTTTTCTATCGGTGTTCGAGGAGAGGAGGAAATGAGTGTGGATTTAATGGCACAGGTGGCACAGGCTGAGGCGGCTGCTGACGCGCTCGAGTTAAAAACCGAGCAGGAGCAGGAGCAGCGGTTTCTGAGCCGCCAAAAGGAATTACAGGCAGCGGCCGAACAGGCTTTGAAAGCTGAGATGATCGGATGCAACAGTCGGTTGGCCGAGATCGAAGAAGAAGGAAGGCTGCTGTATCAAACAGCTTTAGAGGAGGCGGACGAGCAACTGGCCGTCTTGCGGGAAAGGACCGCGCATCGCAGGGATGATCTGGTAGATGTGGTCAAGGAAATCTTGTTGCGCTAGGAGGTGTCAGCATGGCCATAGTGCCAATGAAAAAGGTGGAAGTGATCGCGCTGAAAAAAGAGCGTAAGGCGTTGATGGAGTATCTCCAGCGCCTGGAAGTCATGGAGCTGGCGACGGTGCCGACCGGCGAGGGGATCTTCCGAAAAAATGACGTCTATGCGTCGAAGAATCTATTGCAAAAAAGTATTGCGCAGGCAGAAGAGGCCATTACCATCCTGCAAGAGCAGGCTGCATCGGTGGGCAGGCTTCCGTCACCCATCGCCGGACGGGCTGTTCGGACAGTAGACGAATATGAGGCCCTTTCCAAGGAGCATGCGCGGATACAGCGTCTGGCCGGAGAGATCATTGACGCCAAAAAAGAGATCGATGAGGCGAACCGGGAGTTGGCAAGGAGGGCGGAACAGCTGGAACAGCTGAAGCCATGGGAGAAGCTTGATATGCCGATGCAGTGGCAGGGATCGAAGCGGACAGCCTTTTTGATCGGAACCCTGCCGGGAGAACAGACAAAGGAGGAGTTGGAAAAGCGGCTGCTGACCGAAGACGGCCGCGGCTGTGCGGAGGTCACCGTCCATTATGCGGATGCTTCGCTGACCTACCTGTCGGTGCTCTGCATGAGGGAAGACAAGCCGCGCATTCAGGAGCTGCTGCGTAAAGAAGGCTTCCTGCCGCCGGCTTATTCGACCAAGAGGGTGCCGGCCGGACAGAAAAGTCGTATCGAGGATATTCGGGCGTCTCTTGTGAGGCTGAAACAGGAAAAGGCGGACTGGATCGACAGCCAGGCCGGCAAGCTGGAGCAGCTGTTACTGTTGGGGGACTACGAGCGAATCCGACTGGCCAAGTATGAGGCGTTGGAAGCCCTGGCTCAGGGGCCGCGCAGTCTGGTGCTGGTTGGTTATGTACCGGCAGCCCGGGCCGAGGAGTTACAGCACAGTCTGGAAGAACGCTTTACCGCTGTGGTCGGTATCAGCGAACCGGAGGTCGATGATGAGGTTCCGGTATTGCTGAAGAACAATGCCCTGGCGGCACCGCTGGAGAGCACCGTGGCCGCTTATGCGCTGCCGACAAAGGGAGAATTGGACCCGACCTTTGCGGTTTCGCTGTTCTATTATATTCTGTTCGGTTTGATGTTATCGGATGCCGGCTACGGAGCTCTTATGGTTCTGGGCTGCGGCGGTCTGTTATGGAAGTACCGGGCTACCATCGAAACGGGGATGAAACGAACCCTGCAGATGTATCTGTACTGTGGACTTTCAACTGTTTTCTGGGGTGTCATGTTCGGCAGTTACTTCGGTGACATCGTAGATGTGACGGCCAAGACCTTCTTTAATAAGACGGTCTCGATTCCGCCGCTGTGGTTCTTCCCGGTGAAGGATCCTATGAAGATGCTGGTGTTTTCTCTGATTTTCGGTATCGTTCACCTGTACTTCGGATTGATTATGAAAACCATCCAATGTGCGAAGAACCGTCAGTGGAAGGATATTTTATATGATGTGGTATTTTGGATCGGCCTGTTATCATCCTGCATTGTGATCCTGGTTTCGACCAGCATGCTGCGAGATATGTTCGGCTACAGCTTCCTGGTGCCGGATACCGTCGTGACGATCGCCGGCTGGATTGCCATTATCTGCGCCATCGGCATTATTGCCACCAACGGACGTGAATCCAAACATCCGTTTAAACGTTTCTTAAAAGGAGCGTATGCCCTGTACGGTATCTCGAGTTATTTGAGTGATGTACTGTCTTACTCGAGACTGCTGGCCTTAGGTCTGGCTACCGGTGTTATCGCTACGGTTATCAATACGATGGCGGCCATGGCGGGCGGCATCGGCGGTATCATCGGCTTTATCATCTTTGCCGTGATCTGCGTATTCGGACATCTGCTGAATTTGGGTATCAATGCCCTCGGCGCCTATGTCCATACCAATCGTTTGCAGTATGTTGAATTTTTCGGAAAGTTTTACGAGGGCGGAGGCCGTGCCTTTGCACCGTTCTCTCAGCACTCAAAATATTTTAAATTTAAGGAGAGTAAATAATTATGTGGAATCAATTAGGAATCGTATTTGCATTGACAGGAGCAGTATCGGCAGTATTGATGGCGGGTATCGGATCGGCCATCGGCGTAGGTAAGACGGGTCAGGCGGCAGCCGGTATCGTAACAGAAGATCCGGCTAAGTTTTCCAAAGTATTGATCCTTCAGCTGCTGCCGGGTACCCAGGGTATCTACGGTCTGCTGATCGGCTTTGTGACCCTGTCCAGAATCGGTATTTTGGGCGGCTCTGCCGACATCTCGTTTGCCAAGGGGTTATTGTATCTGGCAGCCTGTCTGCCAATGGCTTTCGTAGGCTATCGCTCCGCTATCGCCCAGGCCAATGCGGCCGTATCCAGTATTGCGCTGGTGGCTAAGAGACCGGAGCAGTTCGGTAAGAGTATGATCTTCCCTGCCATGGTAGAAACCTATGCCATCTTCGCCTTGCTGATTTCCATTCTGGCAGTATTCTCGATCTCCGGACTGGCACTGTAAGCTGAAAAAGGAGCAGATATGAAGGGACTTGAGTATATTTTGGCTCAGATCAAAGGCCAGGCCGAAGCAAAGGCAGCCGAGATCACAGCGGAGTATGATGAAAAAATAGCCGCCTGGGAGGCGGACTTTCAGGCTAAGGCAGCGGCTGAACTGGCCGCCGCCGAACAGCAGAGCCGCAATAAGGAGCGGCTGGCTCGGGAGAAGACGGTATCGCAGGCCGAAATGGCCAAGAAGAATGCGCTGCTGACCGGAAAGCGAAAGCTGCTTGGAGACAGCCTGAATCAGGTACGCGAGTATCTGGCAAAGCAGCCGGTAGAGGCGTATGCCGCCATGGTCAGTGACCTGGTGCTGCGCAAAGCGGGTAAGCAGAACGGACAGTTGGTCATGACCGCAGAAGATATGGGGGTCTTGGATGCTGCCTGGCTGCAGGACCTGAATATCCGTCTGCAGGCTGCCGGCAAGGGAACATTGACGATTAACAGCCAGCAGCAGCTGCCGGACGGTGAAGCCGGCGTGCTGGTGATTTACGAAGAAACAGAGGAGAACTGTACCTTAAGCGGCCTGTTCTCGGAGCATCGGGAAGCCCTGGAGGATGCCGTCGCTGTCAGACTGTTTTCGTAAGAAATGGAGAAACAGATGAAGAATCAGGAATATACCTATGCGGTATCCCGTATCCATGTCAGAGAGCTGTCGCTGCTGCATGAGTCAGATATCGAAACGCTGCTGGCCTGTGCCGATGCGGAAGCGGCCCTGCATTACCTGCAGGAAAAGGGCTGGGACAGTAGTCATGGTATTGATACGATGCTGCGTCGGGAGGAGGAAAAGGCCTGGCAGCTGATTGATGAATTGATCGGTGCCGATGCGGCCTTTGATATCCTGCGGGCGGAAGCGGACTATCATAATGCCAAGGTGATGATCAAGGAACGTTACCTGCAAAAGGAATTTCCGGCCTATTATATGAAACAGGGACGGGTACCGACTAAGCGGCTGGCAGAGTATATCGAACAGCGTAGCTTTTCCGAGCTGCCGACCGATATGCAGACTCCGGTAGAGGAGGCCTATTATGCCCTCTTTCATACCGGAGACGGCCAGATTTGTGATACCATCCTGGATGCCGGCCTGGCAGCCGCTTATGTGAATCTGGCCGCTGATCAGGATGAAATTCTGCGTCGCTACGCGGCTCTGATGGCCGACCTGGCCGACATCAGTTGCGCCATCCGCGGCAGTCGGGCCGAAAAATCGGCGCTCTACTTCGAGCAGGCTCTGACCGGACTTGGCAGCCTGTCAAAGGACAGCTTGACAGAGGCGGCCCGGACCGGAGAAGAGGCAGTATTGAATTATCTGGCTTATACCGATCATCAGGAGGCTGTGGCGGCTTATGCTCGGGGCGAGGCGGCCGTGTCGGCCTGGCAGGACAGACAGAAGATGAAGCTACTGGACGGTGCTGCCCATGCGATAGACGGAATTGCACCGCTGTTTGCCTATCTGCTGGCCAGACGCAATGAGATTACCTGTGTGCGTATCCTGCTGTCCGGCAAGAAGCATGGTTTGGATGTGAGCCAGCTGAGAGAAAGAATGAGGCCGATGTATGTATAAGATTGCAGTCATAGGAGATGCAGACAGCATCATCGGATTTGCAGCCGTCGGTATGGAAACCTATCCGGTCGAGGATGCCAAGGAGGCCTTTGTTCAGATCGAAAGAATGATGAACGATGAGGTTGGCATCATTTTTCTGACGGAAGAGCTGCACCGCGAATTGGCCGGTGCTCTGGCCGAATATGAGGAGCGTTATCTGCCGGCAATTCTGCCGATACCGGGAGCCATGGGCGACACCGGCTACGGCACGAATCGCATTCGTAAGGCAGTGGAACGCGCGATTGGCACCGATATGCTGTTTGCCGATGAAGAGGCATAAGAAGCGTTTACCTATTTGAATGAAAAAATGAGGAAGAAACAATGAGTACAGGAATCATAAAAAAAGTGGCCGGACCATTGGTCATCGCGAAGGGCATGAAGGATGCCAATATGTATGACATGGTCAAGGTTGGCGAGATCCGCCTGACCGGTGAGATTATCGAAATGCACGGAGACGAGGCATCGATTCAGGTTTATGAGGAAACCGCCGGTCTGCGTCCGGGTGAGCCGGTCGTATCGATGGGCATGCCCCTAAGTGTTGAGCTGGGACCCGGCCTGATCACCAGTATTTTTGATGGAATCCAGCGGCCGCTGGAGAGTATTATGGAGCAGACCGGTACCAACCTAAGCCGTGGTATTGAAGTGCCGTCCTTAAGCCGCAGCGCCAAGTGGGAATTTGTTCCGACTGTGGCAGCAGGTGCACAGGTACAGGCCGGAGATATCATCGGGACCGTGCAGGAATCGGAGATCGTTTCCCATAAGATCATGGTGCCGCATGGTGTGACCGGAACGGTGGAGCGTATCCGGGGCGGCAGCTTTACTTTAGAAGAAACTGTAGCGGTGGTTAAAACTGCCGATGGGCGTGAGCGCGAGTTGACCATGCTGCAAAAGTGGCCGGTTCGTATCGGCCGCCCGTATTCCAAAAAAATTGCTCCGAAGATGCCGCTGATCACCGGGCAGAGAGTCATTGACACACTTTTTCCGGTAGCTAAGGGAGGTGTGGCCGCTGTTCCGGGACCGTTCGGAAGTGGAAAGACTGTCGTACAGCATCAGCTGGCCAAGTGGGCGGATACCGATATCGTAGTTTACATCGGCTGCGGTGAACGCGGCAATGAGATGACAGACGTTTTGAATGAATTTCCGGAGCTGATCGATCCGAAGACAGGCCAGTCCCTGATGAAGAGAACCGTATTGATCGCCAATACCTCCGACATGCCGGTGGCTGCCCGTGAGGCTTCTATTTATGTCGGTATCACCATTGCGGAGTATTTCCGTGACATGGGCTATTCTGTAGCTCTGATGGCAGATTCTACCAGTCGCTGGGCAGAGGCGCTGCGTGAGATGTCCGGTCGTTTGCAGGAGATGCCGGGTGAGGAGGGTTATCCGGCTTACCTCGGTAGCCGTCTGGCACAGTTCTATGAGCGCGCAGGATATGTGGAATCAGTCGGCAGTCAGCCGCGTACCGGCGCACTGTCGGTTATCGGCGCCGTATCGCCGCCGGGCGGTGATATTTCCGAACCGGTCAGCCAGGCTACCTTGCGTATCGTCAAGGTGTTCTGGGGACTGGACGCCGCATTGGCATATCGCCGTCATTTTCCGGCCATTAACTGGCTGTCCAGCTATTCGCTGTACGCCGATACGATCGGTGAGTGGATCAATGAAAATGTCGATGAAGGCTGGACCAAGGCTAGAGCGGAGATTATGAAGCTGCTGCATGAGGAGTCGGAGCTGGAAGAGATCGTTAAGCTGGTTGGTATGGATGCTTTGTCGGCCATCGACCGGTTGAAGCTGGAGGCGGCTCGGTCTATTCGCGAGGACTACCTGCATCAGAACGCTTTTCATGAAACAGATACCTACACGTCATTGCAGAAGCAGTTCCTGATGATGCAGCTGGTGCTGGCTTATTATGAAAAGGGGCAGCAGGCGCTGCGCGGCGGAGCGAAAATAGATGCCGTCGTAGCATTGCCGATCCGTGAGCGCATCGGTCGTTTCAAATATGTTGAAGAGGATCAGTGTCGTGCGGAGTTTGACAGTATCTTGGCTGAATTGGCGGTTCAGGCTGAAGAATTAACGCAGAAGAAGGAGGTACATTTCTAATGGCAAAAGAATACAGAACCATTCAAGAGGTGGCCGGGCCTTTGATGCTGGTGCGTGACGTAACAGATGTCGCTTATGATGAGCTCGGGGAGATCGAGCTGGCAAACGGCGACAGAAGACGCTGCAAGGTACTGGAGATTGATGAAGGAAACGTATTGGTGCAGCTGTTCGAGAACTCGGCCGGTATCAACCTGGCGGACAGCAAGGTTCGTTTCCTCGGCAGAAGTATGGAGCTGGCCGTATCGGAAGACATGCTCGGCCGTGTATTTGACGGTCTTGGTCGTCCGGTGGACGGCGGTCCGGCTTTACTGCCGGAAAAGAGAATGGATATCAACGGTCTGCCCATGAATCCGGCTGCCAGAAACTATCCGCAGGAGTTTATCCAGACCGGTATTTCTTCGATTGACGGATTGAACACACTGGTACGCGGCCAGAAGCTGCCGATCTTCTCGGCCAGCGGTCTGCCGCATGCCAAGCTGGCGGCTCAGATCGCTCGTCAGGCACAGGTGCGCGGTAAAGATGAAACCTTTGCCGTGGTCTTTGCCGCCATGGGTATTACCTTTGAGGAAGCCAACTATTTCACCGAAAGTTTTAAGGAGACCGGCGCGATCGACCGTACCGTTATGTTTGTCAATCTGGCCAATGACCCGGCGGTAGAGCGTATCTCGACCCCCCGTATGGCATTGACTGCGGCCGAGTACCTGGCCTTTGATAAGGGTATGCACGTATTGGTTATCCTGACTGATATCACCAATTATGCCGACTCTCTGCGTGAGATTTCGGCTGCCCGCAAGGAGGTTCCGGGCCGTCGCGGTTATCCGGGTTATATGTACACCGACTTAGCGACTATGTATGAGCGTGCCGGCCGTAAGAAGGGTTGCGACGGGTCGATCACCATGATTCCGATCCTGACCATGCCGGAGGATGATAAGACCCATCCGATCCCCGATCTGACCGGTTATATCACCGAGGGTCAGATCATTTTAAGTCGCGATCTGTATCGTCAGAACCTGGAGCCGCCGGTAGACGTATTGCCGTCGCTGTCCCGTCTGAAGGATAAGGGGATCGGTGAAGGAAAAACTCGTAAGGACCATGCCAATACCATGAATCAGCTGTTTGCGGCTTATGCCCGCGGTAAGGAAGCCAAGGAATTGATGGTCGTGCTCGGTGAAGCCGCCCTGACCGAAATGGATAAAAAATATGCTCTGTTCTCGGATGAGTTTGAGAAGCGCTATATTTCCCAGGGCTATGAAACGAACCGCAGCATTGAGGAAACCTTGGATCTGGGCTGGGAGCTGCTGCGAATCCTGCCGAGAACCGAGTTGAAACGTATTAAGGATGAGTACTTAGACGAATATTATGAAAAATAGGTGATGTAAATGGCAAAACAGCAAGTTAATCCAACTCGTATGGAATTAACCAAACAAAAGAAAAAGCTACGTACAGCCACCCGTGGTCATAAGCTTCTGAAGGATAAGCTGGATGAGCTGATGCGTCAGTTCATGGATCTGGTCCGGGAAACCAAGCGGCTCAGAAAAACAGTTGAACGGCAGCTCGGTGAGGCCGGGGCCAGCTTTTCGCTGGCTGCCGCCACCATGTCGAAGGAGCGCTTAGGCGCTGCCCTGATGGTGCCGAAGCAGAGCGTCGAGCTGGAAGCCGGCATGAAAAATGTGATGAGCGTCGAGGTGCCGGTTTTTGATTACCGTTTTAAAGCGAAACAGGGAGCAGACAGCTTCTCCTACGGTTTTGCGAGCACCAGCGGTGAACTGGATGCGGCAGTGTCGGAGTTGGCCGATGTGTTGCCGGCATTGCTGCAGCTGGCCGGCAATGAAAAGGCAACCATGCTGATGGCGGCCGAGATCGAAAAGACCCGCCGTCGTGTCAACGCATTGGAACATGTCATGATTCCGGAGATGCGGACCAATATTAAATATATTACCATGAAGCTGGATGAAAATGAACGTAGCACGCAGGTGCGCCTGATGAAGGTCAAGGATATGATGCTGGAGCAGGCCCACCATTATAAGGATCGAAGATAAGACGATCGAGATACTAGAATAGGAGAAAGAATGGGACAGGTATTAAAACGTAGTGAAGCCCCGAAAGAACAGACTTGGAATTTGGGTCTGATATTTGCCGATGATGAAGCATGGGAGCAGGAAGCTGCCGCCCTGCTACAGGAAATGGAAGCCATTACCTCACACCGTGGTCATCTGACCGACAGTGCGGACAGTCTGCTGGCAGCCCTCGCCTTACGCGACAGCCTGAGTAATCGCTTGGACAGTCTGTATGTATATGCCCACCAGGCAAGTGATACCGATCTGGCCAACAGTCGCTATCAGGGCTATCAGGCCAGGGCATTGACAGTGTTAGCGGCCTTTGGTGAAAAGACGGCATTTATGAAGACCGAACTGATGGCCGCCGATGAGTTCCGTTTGCGCGAGCTGCTGGCGGACAGCCGCCTGGCTGTGTATCGGGTGGAATTTGATCGTCTGCTGGCAAAGAGAGCTCATATCCTGAGCGAAACCGAGGAAGCCATGCTGGCGGCGCTGTCACCGGTGCTGGAGGCCTCACAGAGTACGGCCGGCATTTTGAACAATGCCGATCTGCGTTTTGAAGCGGCTGTCGATCAGGACGGACAGGAGCAGGTGCTGAATCACAGCCGCTACGGTGTATACCTGGAATCTCAGGATCGAGTCTTGCGTGAATCAGCTTTCCGCAGTCTGTACAAGGGATACCGTCAGTTTGCCGGCAGCTTTGCGTCGACCCTTAGCTCGACCGTGAAATTACACGCTACCATGGCCAGACTGCGTCATTTCGGCTCGGCCAGAGAAGCGGCCCTCTCAGAGAACTTTATTCCGGAGCATGTCTATGATGCCCTGGTGGATACGGTCAGCCGCTATACACCGAACCTGCACCGCTATATGGCTCTGCGCAAACAGGTGCTGGGAGTGGACGAACTGCGGATGTATGATCTCTATGTACCGATGATCAAGGACTGCAACCTGTATTTCAGCTTTGAGGAAGCCCGTGACATCGTACTGGAGGCGGTGGCGCCGCTCGGTGCGGCCTATGTTCGTGACGCCCGCCGTGTCTTTGATGAGCGCTGGATCGACTATGTTGAAAACGAAGGTAAGAGAAGTGGTGCTTATTCCGGCGGAGCGTATTCGACGGCACCGTATATTTTGATGAGCTGGCAGGGAACCATTGACAATCTGTTTACCCTGATTCATGAATTGGGTCATTCCATGCACAGCTTCTACAGCCGTGCCAATCAGCCATATATTTACGGAGATTATTCGATCTTCGTGGCGGAGGTGGCATCCACCTGCAATGAAAACCTGTTGAATCATTATCTGCTGCAGAAGTATCAGGCGGATCATACCGTTAAGGCCTACCTGCTGAACCGCTATCTGGATGGAGTGAAGGGAACCGTATACCGCCAGACCCAGTTTGCTGAGTTTGAAAAGCTAATTCATGCCCGTGCGGAGGTCGGACAGTCTCTTACGGTGGAGGACTTTTGCGCCTTGTATGCCGAGATCAACAGCCGCTACTACGGTGATGCAGTGACGATGGATGAGGATATTTCCTATGAGTGGGCTCGGATTCCGCACTTCTACTATAATTTTTATGTATACCAGTATGCAACCGGTTTGTCGGCTGCGACAGCCTTGGCAAACCGCATCCTGACCGGTGATCCGGAAAAGGTGCAGGCATATTTAAATTTCCTGGCCAGCGGCTGTTCGGATACTCCGATTGCCGTGCTGCAAAAGGCCGGTGTCGATATGAGCACCCCGCAGCCGATCGAAAACTGCCTGGAAACCTTTGCCGCCCGTCTGCAGGAGCTGGAAGCCTTATTGAAATAATGTAATCTGATATGATATGACGAAGCCTTAAACCGACGACGACAGTTTTCGGTACGGGGCTTCGTTTTGCATACAAAATAAAACAGAGGAAAAACCAAAGTCTTGTCACTTCACACTGTTCATGTTAAAATTCATACAACTATTGGGTTTGGTGTGGCGACACAGCAGGGTTTTTGAAGAGGAGAGAACGATGGGAAGAATCATTAGTGAAGGCATTACTTTCGATGATGTGTTACTGGTACCGGCATATTCAAATGTCATTCCGAATCAGGTCGACCTGACGACCAGACTGACAAACCGGATTCGTTTGAACATACCGCTGATGAGTGCCGGTATGGACACCGTAACCGAGCATCGGATGGCCATTGCCATGGCCAGACAGGGTGGCATCGGTATCATTCATAAAAATATGAGCATCGAACAGCAGGCCGAAGAGGTTGATAAGGTGAAGCGTTCTGAGAACGGTGTCATTACCGATCCCTTCCATCTGTCGCCCGACCATACGCTGGCGGATGCCAATGAGCTGATGAGCAAATATCGAATTTCCGGCGTACCCATCTGCGAAGGAAAACGGCTGGTCGGCATCATTACCAACCGTGATTTGAAGTTTGAAACAGACTTTACAAAAAAAATCAGTGAATCAATGACCTCCGAAGGCCTGGTCACCGCTCGTGAGGGGGTGACCCTGGAAGAGGCCAAGCAGATCCTCGGCCGTTCGCGTAAGGAAAAGCTGCCGATCGTGGACGAAAAATTTAATCTGAAGGGCCTGATCACCATCAAAGATATCGAAAAGCAGATCAAATATCCGTTATCGGCTAAGGATGAGCAGGGGCGCCTGCTCTGCGGCGCCGGTGTCGGCATCACTGCCAATATCCTGGATCGGGTGCGGCGTCTGGTTGCCGCCAAGGTGGATGTCATCGTCATGGATTCGGCCCATGGACATTCGGAAAACGTGTTGCGGGCGGTACGTATGGTTCGTGAGGCGTTTCCAAAGCTTCCGATCATCGCCGGCAATGTTGCCACCGGAGAGGCTGCCAAAGCGCTCATCGAAGCCGGAGCAGACGCCGTTAAGGTTGGTATCGGCCCGGGTTCCATTTGTACCACCCGCGTGGTAGCCGGTATCGGTGTACCGCAGATTTCAGCCATCATGGACTGCTATGCTGTGGCAAAGGAGTACAATATTCCGGTGATCGCGGATGGCGGTATCAAGTATTCGGGTGACATTACAAAGGCAATTGCTGCCGGAGCGGATGTCTGTATGATGGGCAGCCTGTTTGCCGGCTGCGATGAAAGCCCGGGAGAATTTGAGTTATTCCAGGGTAGAAAATACAAGGTATATCGTGGCATGGGTTCCATTGCCGCCATGGAAAACGGCTCAAAGGATCGGTATTTCCAGGAAAATGCCAAGAAGCTGGTGCCGGAAGGCGTAGAAGGCCGGGTTGCTTATAAGGGAACGGTAGAGGATACGGTATTCCAGCTGCTGGGCGGTTTGAAAAGCGGTATGGGCTACTGTGGCGCGGCTTCCATTCCGCAGCTGCAAGAGAGCGGCGAGTTTGTTAAAATCTCAGCGGCGTCGTTGAAGGAATCACATCCGCATGATATTCATATCACCAAGGAGGCTCCGAATTACAGTGTAGAGTAGCCTGGGTTGCAGGAGTATGACGGACTGTGTTCGTTTATATTTTAGGAGGGGAATGAATGAAAAATTTTTCAAAAATTCTGTGTTCTGCGGCAGTGTTGTGCGCAGCCATGCTGGCCTTTGATCATGGAGAGACGGTTGCCCGGGCCGATTGGCAGTGGAATGCAAAAAACAAAGCCTATTACTATTATGACAAGGGAAGGATTCTGAAGAACCGATGGATCGGTGACTATTATGTGAAAGCAGACGGTAAGATGGCCAGGAACGAATGGATCTGGGATGCCGGATACAAGGCGTATTATTACCTGACGGATTCCGGTAAATATGCCCGCAACATGTGGCAGAAAGACTTTTACCTGAAAGCAAACGGTAAGATGGCCAGGAACGAATGGATCTGGGATTCAAACCATAAGTCATATTATTACTTGAAGGATTCCGGAGCCTATGCGCGGAATACCTGGCAAAAGGAGTTTTACCTGAAAGCAAACGGCAAGATGGCCAAAAATGAATGGGTCTGGGATTCAAACTATAAGGCGTATTATTACCTGAAGGGAACCGGCCGCTATGCTTTTTCTCAGTGGAACGGAGATTTTTACCTGAAGGCGGACGGCAAGATGGCCGCCTCGCAATGGGTGTTTGATCCGCAGTATCAGGAATACTTTTATTTTAATTCCGGGGGCAAATATTCTGCCGGCCGCTGGCAGGGAAACTATTATTTGAAGCCGACCGGCGCAATGGCCCGTAATGAATTGCTTAATCTGTCCTATAATGGCCGTCATCAGCAGGTATATTTTGACAGCAGCGGTTATGCGCGTTCAGTTTCCGACATGCATGGCCTAAATGTGGAACAGCTGTTAGCGGTCCTGCAAAGAGCCTATGAGCTGCGGATTGATAAATTCCAGGTAGCGATACCGTATACCTTCAATTCTTTAGCGGATCTACGAAATTTTATTTCCAACACCAATAAGACCGGCGTACAGGATCGCGGTTTGACACTGGGAGATAAGGATGGCGGCGTCAAGCGTATCAATGTCGGAGCAAATTATATGATCTATCAGGACGGTCACATTGATAGAGTCGTGCTGAAGGTGGATTTAACATATTTCCTGCCCACGACCCATAACGGGCTCTATAACAAATATAAGGCGTATCTGCGTAACTGGGTGACAAAGAATATTTATGACAAGCATGTCACCTCAGATATTGCCAAGGTTAAGCTGATTAGAAATCATATCGTGAATAACTATTCATACGATTATGACTTGCGCAATGAGGCTGACTGGCAGGTGTCTGTACACAGCCCGGTGGCTTTCTATAATAATAAACAGGGGGTTTGTCAGGCCTATTCGCTGTATTTCAGAGACATGGCCAGAATGGCAGGCTTATCAGTCCGCTATGTTCCGGGAGACAGTGTCAATCCGAAAGGACAGTCTGAGGCTCATGCCTGGAATACGGTTAAGGTCGGTGGCCGCTGGTATGGCATTGACACCACCTGGAATGATATTTTGGGCGGCTATAACTACTATCTGTGGGGCGCGAACTCGATGAACCGGGATCATAGACCGATGTTTCCGTATGAATCTCTTTCATCGACCGATTATCCGTGGTAAAACCGACTGATTATCTGTAGTAAAAGTAACTTGCAAAATAATGGTATAACAACTATAATAAAGGCGTTCATACAACTGGCAGATAAGCGGAGTACACCGCAGGGAGTATGAATGAATACGTCGACTGCCTGGGCTTCTTTCTTTACGAAGGGAGCCCTTTTTATTTTTAACAGGCAGCCGGACTGAAGGATTGAAAAAAGGTATGGGAAAGTGCAGGGAAAAGAGCGATCGGCTGACAGGAGGATGAAAATGAGAGCATTGATCAGTGTATCGGACAAGACGGGAATCGTGGAGTTTGCCAAAGAGCTGGCAGGCTGCGGTGTAGAGCTGGTATCGACCGGCGGTACCTATCGAACATTATTGGAAGCAGGTGTTCCGGCTATGGAGATTTCGGAGCTGACCGGATTTCCGGAATGCCTGGACGGCCGTGTAAAGACCTTGCACCCGTATGTTCATGCCGGATTGCTGGCCAGACGGTCGGAGCCGGCGCATATGGAAGCTCTGGAGAAATTCGGCATTGAGCCGATCGATCTGGTGATCGTGAATCTGTACCCGTTTAAGCAGACTATTTTGAAGGAGGGGGTGACTCGTGAGGAAGCTGTCGAGAACATTGATATCGGCGGGCCGACCATGCTGCGGGCGGCGGCCAAGAATTATCAGGATGTGGCAGTGGTCACCGACCCGGCTGATTATGCTGTCATCCTCGAGCAGCTGACCGAAACCGGAACGGTCGATTTGGAAACAAAGTTTTATTTGATGCAGAAGGTCTTCCGTCACACAGCCGCTTATGATGCCTTGATCGCCGAGTATCTGACGGCCGAGCGGGCGGATAAAAGCTGGCCGGAGAATCTGACTTTGACCTATGAAAAGGTACAGGAGATGCGCTATGGAGAAAACCCGCATCAGAGAGCCGCTTTCTACCGTGAGGTCAGACCGCAGGCGGGAGTCATTACATCTGCCGTACAGATCCACGGTAAGGCGCTGTCCTTTAATAATATCAATGATACAAACGGCGCCCTCGAGCTGTTAAAGGAATATGACGAGCCGACGGTGGTCGGCTGCAAACATGGAAATCCCTGTGGTGTGGGCTCGGCCGAAACCATTGATGAGGCCTTTAAAAAGGCCTATGAGGCGGATAAGATTTCAATCTTCGGCGGCATACTGGCAGTAAATCGCGAGCTGACAGTCGAGATGGCGAAGATTATGAAGGACATCTTCCTTGAAGTGGTGGTAGCCCCTTCATATGAAGAAGCGGCCCTGGAGATATTGACTGCCAAAAAGAACCTGCGCCTGTTGACATTGGCGGATATTTCTGTGAAGCAATCAGCCGCCGCATATGATATCAAAAAGGTCAGCGGCGGTATCATCGTCCAGACAGTTGATCGTCCGATCATAGACGAGAAGCATGGTCTGCAGGTAGTAACGGAAGCAAAACCGAACAAGGAGCAGATGGATGACCTGCTTTTTGCCTGGAAAATGGTAAAATTTGTGAAATCAAACGGTATTGCCGTAGCGAAGAATAAACAGTCCATCGGCATCGGGCCGGGACAGGTAAATCGGATCTGGGCAACAAAGCAATGCTTCGAGCATGCGGCCGAGCTGATCGGCGAAACAGCCGCCAAGGGAGCTGTGCTGGCATCCGATGCTTTCTTCCCCTTCGGTGATTGTGTAGAGGCGGCTCACCGGGCCGGTATCCGGGCGATTATCCAACCGGGAGGCTCGGTCCGTGATCAGGAATCGATCGACCTGTGTAACAAATACGGTATCGCTATGGTCTTTACCGGTATGCGGCATTTTAAACATTGAGTCCTGTTTAGCTACCGGGAGGGCAAACCTTCCGGTAGCCGGGCTTAACGCTGTCGATCGGCGAGATAATGGGTTTCAACCGGCGTATGGTCGGGCTCCCTCCAGCACCCGGACGACAGATAGGGCGGTCGCCAGCCGATCTTCGATGGCAGCCTCGTCAGCCTGGCGGATCAAATTGACAAAGGAATGGATTTCATGTCGCCAGGGGCTGTCACAGGTTTCGTAAACAAGTGGTTCACGGCCACGCAGACAGATCTCGACCCGGGCCGGATTCGAGGCAGAGGGACTGATTTTGATATAACCCTGTTCGCCGATCAGCTGATAGCTGTTATCGCCGGGGGCATCCTTACAGGCGATACAGGTGGCGATATGATCCGGATACTGCAAAGTCAGCACGCCATTGGTATCCACGCCGTTTGTATGGAGGCCGGGCAGGTAGCGGTAGCCTTGCGGCGCGCCGAACAGGCCGATGGTGAAGTAGAGATTATACACGTTTAAGTCCATTAAGGCTCCGCCGCCAAAGACCGGGTTGAAAACATTCGGAGTTCCGCCGGTCAGCAGCGCGTCATAGCGGCCGGAATACTGGGCAAACACACCCAGCACCTGTCGAATGCGGCCAATGGACGAAAGCTGTTCTTTTACCAATGTAAAATGCGGATGGAAGAGAGAGGTGATGGCTTCGACCAGCCATAGCTTTCGCTCTTTGGCCAGCCGCGTCAGTTCACTTAGTTCGGCAGCGGTGAGGGTAAAAGGTTTTTCACAAAGCACATGCTTGTCGGCCAGCAGAGCAGCTTTGACCTGCGGATAATGCAGGCTGTTCGGTGAAGCGACATAGATCCAGTCAAGCTTCGGGTCGGCCAGCATTTGAGAAAGATTGGTATAGGTCTGTTTAATGCCGGTCGCGGCTGCCAAAGCGGCCGCACGTTCGGCACTGCGAGAATAGACGGCCAGACAGTCAATTTCCTCAGTTTCCCGCATGACCGGCAGCATGGTTTTAACGATCGAGCCGGTGCCGATGATGCCAAAGGTGAGCGTGGCAGACTTCATAAGGAACCTCCTTTATATCATAAGGGCCGCAGTATGATACTGCGGCCTGTTTGTGTTAATGCTGAGAGAGCATCTGCTTGGAGTACTCGCTGGGGGCAATATGATATTTTTGGGTAAAGGCCCGCGAGAAGTAATGGATCGAATTAAAGCCGAGCATCAGAGCGATCTTACTGATGGTATGCTTGTTTTCACGGATCAACTGGCAGCTTTTCTCCAGCTTGAAGTCGCTGATGTATTTCTTAGGGGTTTGGTTCAGGTTTTCCTTAAATAATAATTGCAGAGAAGTCCGCGAGATCGAAAAATGCTGACAGATTTCGGCGATGGTTATCGGTTCACAGATGGTTTCTTCGATATAGCTCAGGATCTTCTCCAGTAGGCGATCCTGATAATGCTGTCTGGAACCGCTGATCGGTCGCTCATCTTTCTGCGGTAAAAAGGCGGACTGCAACAGCCGGATGATGATTTCCTGTAACAGGCAGGTCATCAGACTGTTCAGATAAGGAATACGGCCGGCACTTTCCTGAACGAAGGATTTGATTAATTGATAAATTTTTTTGTCATAATGAAAAATTCGATTTAATAAAAGGTTATCCTCCTCCTTCAGCTGACGTGTCTTGAGATTTTCCATGGAGAACATGACGGTCACATAAGAGCAGGACTGTCCGGTCGGGATGGCCTGGGTATGGAATTGTCCGGGACCGTAGAAGATCAGATCCTTTTCATGTAGTTCATAGGCCTGACCGTCGATCTTTGTCATCAGTGTACCGCAATCGACAAAGGTCAGCTCATAGCAATCATTTTTTTCACCCTGAAAAGTATAGCCGGAAATTCGGACATTATAATAATACCCGCTGATCTCCCGAACGTGAATTTTCGGCAGCACCCGATTGTAAAAATACGGAGTGGTCAGGCTCCAGGATTTCATCGAATAGTTTTCCGAGGTGAGCAGCTTACATACGACCAGATCGCTGACAGCCACCAGAGCAAAATAGATACCGGGCTTTAAGGCTACCTTGCGATGTACGGCAAAGGTCATCAGGGCAGAGGTATCTTCGGTGGAACTGACGACCAGTGAGGCGATGCCGGTCTGTAATTCTAGGTAGATCGGACAATCAAAGCAGAAAAACTGCAGAATACTGTCGCGCGGCGTCAGGGTATTGATACGGCTGACCAGAGGTATCCCCCGGACCGGGAGAGTATCGTTATAAACCGAGCCGTAGGGCTCGAACTCTTTCATGGATGTTTTTAACTGCATGGGCATTTTCTCCTTTTTGCTTAGCGAAAGTATAGCATATTTTGTGGATCATATCCATAAGATTGACGCGCCAAGACTCATTTGTGATCGAAGTTGATGAAAAAAATACAAAAAATGCAACGGGACTATTAAAAACTACAATGACATCTGTAGCGAATTATATTATAATTTTTTATAAGGGTCAATATATGGACCCGAGTAGCAGGCTCGAAGCATCGTTTGCTTCGAGGAAACAATTGTCTGAATCAAGGGGGATAAGAACATGCCAAACATCATTTTAACAAGAATCGACAACCGTCTGGTTCACGGCCAGGTAGCGACCCAGTGGTGCGGAAGTATCGGCGCGAATTTGATCCTGGTTGCCAATGATGAGGTGGCGGGTAACACGCTTCGTCAGGGCTTGATGGATATGGCGGCGCCAAGCTACGCCGCTATGCGCTACTGGACATTGGAAAAGACCATCTCCACCATTCATAAGGCAGCGGACAGGCAGCTGATCTTCATTGTATGTGAAAATCCGCAGGATGTGCTGAAGCTGGTAGAGGGCGGAGTGCCGATCAAAAAGGTCAATATCGGAAACATGCATATGGCAGACGGAAAGCGTCAGGTGGCCGGTTCGGTGGCCGTAGACGACGCGGATGTGGCTGCCTTCGCCAGGCTTCGTGAGCTTGGGGTAGAGCTGGAAATCAGAAGAGTGCCGTCGGAAGCTGCGGAAAGTATTGACAAATTATTTAAGTAACACGATTATTTTTGGAAGGGGGATTCAAGAACCATGGATTTTAATGCGATTCAAATATTTTTGGTTTTTGTTGTTGCGTTTATCGCAGCGATTGATCAATTCAGCCTGTTAGAATCTCTGTATCAGCCAATCGTTACCGGCGCCGTGGTCGGCGCCATTCTGGGCGATGCTCAGACCGGTTTGCTGGTCGGCGGAACCTATCAGCTGATGACCATAGGCAATATGCCGGTCGGCGGAGCACAGCCGCCCAATGCCGTGATCGGCGGTATTATGGCTACCGTATTTGCTATCGGTACAAAATTAGACCCGGCCGCAGCCGTAGGTCTGGCCGTACCGTTCGCTTTGATCGGACAGTATATGGTCACTTTATTATTTACCGTAATGTCTCCGCTGATGTCTGTAGCAGATCGTTTGGCAGAAACGGGAGATACTAAAGGAATCGTTCGTTTAAACTGGTTGGCCATGATCGGTCTGGGTATTCTGTTTGGTATCGTTTGCGTTATCGGTCTGGTCAGCGGAGCGGCAGCCGGTGAAGCTATGACGAAGTTCTTCGATCAGGCGCCGTGGGTTATGAGCGGCTTAAGTGCAGCCGGCGGTATGATGCGCTTCGTCGGCTTTGCGGTTTTGTTAAGAATCATGCTGTCAAAGGATCTGTGGGGCATTTACTTCGCCGGTTTTTCGCTGGCAACCATTATGGGTTACATTACACTGACTACTGTGGAAGTAGTAGATGGGGTTCAGAAGGTAACTGTTAAAGACTTAAGTGGATCCGCATTATTGCTGATCGCCTTTATCGGTATTGCGATTGCGCTGAATGATTTCCAGACGCGCTGCGCCATAAAGAATGCGGCGCCGGCAGTCGGAGCGAACGGAGGTGACGAAGATGGCATCTAATCAACAGTATAAAGATCTTACCCCGGCGCAGCCATTAGATAAAAAAACATTAAATAAGATGGTATTTCGTTCCTTAAACCTGCAGGGTTCCTTCAACTATGAAAGAATGCAGGCCAACGGATGGTTATACGGTCTTTTGCCGGGGCTGCAGAAGATCCATACCAATAAGGAAGACTTAGCGACCTCCATGCAGCACAATCTGGAGTTCTTTAATACCCATCCGTTCTTGGTAACCTTCGTTATGGGTATTATCCTCTCTCTGGAGCAGCAGAAGGCAGACACCAACACCATCCGTGCCGTGCGCGTGGCGGCGATGGGACCGTTGGGCGGTATCGGTGACGCCATCTTCTGGTTTACTCTGGTTCCGATCACAGCCGGTATTACGGCCAATATGGCGATCAACGGATCATGGGCCGGTCCTATTCTCTTCCTGTTGATCTTCAATATCGTACAGTTTGCGGTTCGTTTTTTCCTGATGCACTGGTCGTATTCCCTGGGTACTCGTGCCATTGAGTTATTGACCAAGAATGCCAAGGAATTCACGCATGCGGCCTCTTTGCTCGGTGTATTTATCGTTGGCGCTTTAACTTCAAACTATGGTAAAACAGCCATCAAGACGACCATTCCAAATGGTAATGCGCCGATCGTTTTGCAGAACATTCTGGATGGTGTTCTGCCGAAAATGATCCCGCTTGCACTGACCTTATTACTGTACTACCTGATGAAAAAGCATCGCTGGTCACCGGTGATGTGCATTTTGTTACTGTTAGGTATCGGTCTGTTAGGCGCGTTCTTCGGCGTATTCTAAATCAAATATTATTCACCCCTTGAAGAAGATTCAAACACCCGGCGAGGTAACACTCTGCCGGGTGTTTTTCATACAGAGAAAATAGTTTTTTTGCTTGCGGGCCGGAAAAGGATGAGATTGTTGCGGCCGTGAAACGATTTTTTGTTGACGCGGCAGGTTCTGATGGTATAGCTTGATATATAGAGTTGCTTTTGGCTAACTATATTGCAAGCACCAAAAGAAATAGGAAGGAGATCTCTTGCATGAAAAAGAAAATCTGGATAAAACATATGACCTGTGTCCTGCTGGCAGCTTTAGCTGCTGTTCGTTTGACCGCTGTTCCTGCCGCTTCGGCAGCCCCATCCAGTCAGACCTTTACCATTCCTGTGCGGCTGGAGAAGGCCGCCGAACCGGGAACTCTCTCGATGGGAAATCAGGCAATGGGGCAGACGGCTACTGTTGTTGAGACCCGGACGGGAGCATCCATCTATCTCAGCTTCAGTGCTATGACCTTTTCCGGTCTGCATGGACACCTGACAAAGATGTATTCCTATGAGAACGGTGGTCTGCATGAGGCAGCGGTGACAGATACCGTGACAGATACCGGAGTTGACGGACAGCAGGGCGTATTTCCAAGCGGAGTCGTCATTCAAAGAGGCGGTTTGCGTGAGTCGGCCTTTACAGTCAGAGTACGGGTAGATGCTATGGATGCCATCATAGGCAGTGAGGGCGGCGGTGAACAAGATGCCACCCTGGTATTGGATTATTCCGCAGCCCCAAAGAGCCTGGCCGATCAGGACGCAGAGGAAGCGGCCAAGGCGGAAGCGGTCAAGGCAGAAGCGGCCAAGGCAGAAGCGGCCAAGGCGGAAGCGGCCAAGGCGGAGGCGGCCAAGGCGGAGGCGGCCAAGGCGGAAGCAGCCAAGGCGGAGGCGGCCAAGGCGGAAGCGGCCAAGGCGGAAGAGTCAAAGTCGGCCGATAAAGCTGAGGACAACACGGAAAAGAAAAGGACAGATGAACCGGAAAAGCCTGCGCAGCCACGAGCTAAGGTAGAGGATTATTTCAAAGCAAAAAAGGATGATTTTTCCAAAGGGGCCTATTTGATTGAGGTCAGCGGACTTTATTTGAATCCGCTGGATGGCTTGACAGCGGACGGAGGAACTAAGAATGCCGGTATCGGAGAAGGGATGGTAGATGGTGTGGTTACACCATCCGGTCAAGGCTTCAGCCGGGGGGCAATGCCGCCGGCCGCGGAAACAGGTTCCGGTGAGAAGTATGCCAAGGCCTTATTGCAGAAGACGGGCGGCGGTCAGTATTATGCCACTCTGCGGCTGCATCTGATGAATTTTATTACTCGTGATCAAAAAAATGGTCCCTTTATACGCTTACTGCAACGGGACGGCAGCTTTAAGGAAGTCAAAGCGGAGTTGTCGGCCGAGCATATCGAGACCTACGGTGATAGTTATGCGGACTATCGTTTTCCGGTCGAAGATCCGCATTTTCTGGCTCAGATCGAGATGTTTGTGGAGCCGATGGCCCGTGCGGTGACCTTTTTCGTGGAAAGCCACCCGGAACGCTTTGAGGAAGGTTATGGTGATTTTACATTGCCAAAGGAAAAGGCGGTGGTTCCGGTGCCGGTCGTCATCGGCATTGGTGTGGGAGTTGTCGTAGTACTCGCCGGTCTGGCGCTTGTTTTGATCAAGAGAAAGGGAGGCCGATCCCATGAATAAGGTATGGAAAACAGGGTTGACCCTTGCGTTACTGGTAACCACCCTGGCAGGATGTGTCAATCAGCATCCGTCCGGGCGGGCAGACACCACTGTGGCTATGAATCGGCGGGAAGGTAAGGAAGAGCAAGGGGAGCGTATTATCAGCGGTTCCATTGCCCTGTGTGAAATCTTTGATCGCCTGCAGATCAATCTGGTCGGCGTTCCGGAAACAAAGCTGGGACAACTGCCGCAACGATATGCCGACACACCAACCATCGGCATGCCGATGAATCCGGATTTGGAACGGGTGGCCGGCCTGCAACCGACGATCGTCTACGCTCCGGATTCTCTGACTGATTGGCTGAAAACGGGTTATGAGAAAAATAACATCCCTTGTACCTTTTTGAATCTGCGTAGTGTTGACGGGCTATATCAGACCATTCATACACTGGCGAGCGCTTATGGAAAGCAGAAGGAAGAGGAAGCATTACTGAAGGAAAAAGAGGAGTTTATGGCGCAGATAGCAGCCCGTTTGAACGGAAAGGAAAAGAAAAGAACGTTGATTCTGATGGGGCTGCCGGGTTCATATGTGGCGGCTACGCCGAAATCATATGTAGGCAGTCTGCTTGCCTTGGCGGGCGGTGAAAATGTTGTTCCGGCCGAACACGATGAGGAATTTCGACAGATGAATACGGAGGCGCTGCTGCAGCTGGATCCGGATGTGATCTTGCGTACTGCCCATGCCGTGCCGGAGCAGGTGCAGGAGATGTTTCAGAAGGAATTTTCGGAGAATGATATCTGGAAGCATTTTCGAGCCGTTCAAGAGCAAAAGGTCTATGATCTGCCGGCTGACAGCTGCGGCATGAGCGCCCGTTTTAATTACCGAACCGGGGTGGAGGCTATCATCAAAGCGCTCTACGGCCTGACGGAGGAATAATATATGAACGGGATGAATACGAAGCGCATCAGCAGCTTTATGATTTTGAGCGTGATCCTGCTGTTAACGGTTCTGTTTGCCATGGGCACCGGATCTCTGCGCCTGAGCATGGGGCGGGTGTTGCGCGGCCTGTTTTTAACCTATGATCAGCAGGTGGCGACGATTTATGATCTGCGTTTTCCGCGTATCGTCATCGCCATGCTGGCCGGAGCGGCTCTGGCTGTTTCCGGGGTGCTGTTGCAGGCGGTTTTAAAGAATCCGTTGGCAGATCCGGGGATCATCGGTATTTCCGGCGGCGCCGGTCTCTTTGCCGGCCTGCTGACAGCTGTTTTTCCGGCCCTGTATTTTTGGTCGCCGCTGTTTTCCTGCATCGGCGGTCTGGTTGGTTTTCTGCTGGTGTATGCCTTATCAGGCAGTCGTGGGCATCAGCCGACCCGTATCATTTTGGTCGGCATAGCGGTGGCGGCGGCCTTTGCCGGTTTGACTGAGGGATTGGGCTACTGGAAGACTTTTGTGGCCGGAGGAGCAGTCGGCGGCGGAATCGCCACGATGTCCATGAAGACGTGGACAGATGTGGCCATCCTGCTGTGGTATGTGCCGCTCGGTCTGGTCTTGGCGGTTTTTGTGGGACGGGCCTGTAATTTGCTGGCCTTAGAGGAAAAAACGATCCGCAGCTTGGGGATTCCTTTGGAAAAGCTGCGGTTCGGAATTTCGCTGATCGCAGTTTTGCTGGCTTCGGCAGCGACCGCCATCGTCGGCGTGGTTTCCTTTTTAGCTCTCATCGTACCGCATATCGGTCGGCAGCTGGTCGGCAATGACAACCGTATACTGCTGCCGTTTGCCGCCCTGCTGGGAGCATTTGTATTTTTGTTGTTTGATACTGTGGGGAGAACCATCATGGCGCCGGTGGAGGTTCCGGCTCAGCTGTTGATGGCGATTATCGGCGGTCCATTGTTTATTTGGCTGCTGCGCAAAGGAGACAGATGCCATGGATAAGCCGATATTTACAGTACAGGATGTGGGGTTTGCTTATCCGGGAGGGCCTGTCTTATTTGAAAAGCTGTCATTGTCGATCGCTGAGGGAAGGATCACGACCATACTCGGACAAAATGGCTGCGGAAAGTCTACCCTGCTTCATCTGATGTCACGAGGTTTGCAGGTGAATCACGGGGAGATCAGTTATCATGGAACCGATATTCGCACCATCAGTCAGAAGAAATTTGCCGGAAAAGTTGCAATGGTGCATCAAAAAAATTCAGTTCCTTCAGATATGACTGTGGAGCAGCTGGTGCGGTACGGTCGTATACCGCACTGTTCCCTGTGGCACAGTCGTTATTCAAAGCATGATCGGGAAGTGCTGGAATGGGCCATGAAATTGACAGATATCTTACCATTACGAAAGCGTCAACTGACGCAGCTGTCAGGCGGTCAGCTGCAGCGGGTGTGGATCGCTATGGCTCTGGCGCAAGAAACGGATGTGATCTTTCTGGATGAACCGACCACCTATCTGGATGTTCGTTACCAGATCGAGATTATGCAGCTGATCAGCCGCCTTAACAGGGAACACGGGAAGACGGTAGTGATGGTTTTACATGATATCAATCAGGCTCTGAACTACAGTGATGAGATCATTGCCCTGCGGGACGGACGGTTGATAGCTCAACAGTCGGCCGAATGGTTTTATGATTCGACGGTGCTGGCTCAGATTTATGATATGCCGTTGCCGGTGTACCGGACAGAGGACGGGGCGATGATAAGAACCTATTAGAAGTCGGAAGCATATGCTTCCGGATAAACTGTTTCATCAAAAACTGTTTCGTTTCTGAAACGGCATATATAAGATAAAATGCAGTATTTTGGGGCAGTCATGCGGCGACTGGGAAGAAAAATGTCTGAATCAGGCCGACAACAAAAGTTGATTGTTTCAGACAGGCAACAACAGCCGGGTTGACCATGATGCCTGCCGTAGATATGCTGTTAATTAGTTAGCGAAAGCTAATTGAAATCATTATTTGAAGACTATAACAGAGCTTACACAGAAGGAGGGAATAATAATGAAGAAAACAAACGGACTTCGCCGTATGCGTCAGACGGCCATGGCGGCCTGTCTTTCGGCGGCCATGCTGACCGGGCCGATCGGAAGCGCTTTAGCGGTGACGAGAGGGCTGAACAGCCTGGTGGTCAGAGCGGAAGAAGGAGAGGCGGGCAAGCAGAACCATACACTGCAGATTCTGCAGCCCGGCATGCTGGATGGAGATTACGGAAACCGGCTAACCATACCGTTGGCTGGAACACCGAATCAGTATGGTTCGTTTTACGATTATTTTTCCAATATCGCCAGGCTAACGGTCGATGATAAGGACTTTGGTTTTACAAAATCGTTGTATAACGGCTACTGGCTGAAGGACAATCAGATCATCGTTATGAACGATGCTGTGAAACAGTATTTTGAGAGCCATCAGCAGCATAAGATCGAAATCACCTTCCGAGACGGTTCTAAAACCATCTATCAGGATAAGGACTATGTCAAACCGGAGAATGCCGATGCCGAAGACAGCGGCGTATTAACGGACAACAGCAGCTTCGCAGGAAAACAGATGATCTTAGAGGCCACTAATAAAAACGCCTACAGTACAGATCCGGAATTGACCATTACATTACAGGCGGCGTATAAAAACGATGAGGTGCTGGAGCAGCTGGTTGCCGTTCGCCTGAACGGTAAGGACTATCCGAAGAGTTCATTTTCAACCAAGTACGGCAATGCCATTCGAGCCTATAGTGATCAGCCGGTGACGCAGGCCTGGGTGGAAAAAGGCCCGAATCGAATCGAGCTGGTCTTTGCCAATGCGGTCGTCAGCAGTGCGTTTACCGCCGGCGCATCGGATGCCCCGGCCGGTGACAACGGTCAGTCGGGTGAAACAGAACAGCCGGGTGGCTCCGGTCAGTCGGCAGACACGTTGGTAGGGAAAGCGGTGATCAAGAAGGCCGGACTGACCAGCTATGCCGATGCCCTGGAATTTACGCTGGCGGACGGCCTGTCAGCCAAGGCTGTTTATGCGCAGTTGACCGGTGTGCGGATCAACGGTAAAGAGTTTCCGAAGGAGAAATTCCGCGCCTACTACGGGGATAAGGACATCCGAACCGAGTATTCGGATGTAGAAGACGTGGTAGCCGCATGGAAGATAGGGGCGGACAATGAAGTCAGCTTTTTATTTGCAGAAGGAGAATCGCTGCGGTATTCGCAGGGCGGCCATCACACTGATCAGACCGATGCGAATGATCAATCTGCCAAGCCAAAGACCATGGTTCCGGTGTCCAAGCAAATGAAGGACGGCACATATACACTGGGCTTCGACGCCCTGTATGCCGACGGGCGCGAAGGCTCCTCCATGCTGGCCGGCTTCTTTGACAAGCATATTAAGCTGGAAGTTTCTCAGGGAAAGATGAAGATCACCATGCTAAATACCCTGTTTGCGCATGGGCTGCTGGAGATGGCGGTGCAGAACAAGGGTGAATGGAAGGCCATGCAGAAGGAAAACTACGGAGAGCCGAACAGTGCCGGTCACTTTGACAGAGCCTTGTTCTCAATGGAGATTGATGATCTTGATCAGCTGCATATGGCCGGAGTGCTGGTGAGCTACATGGGCGGTCTGGAAACAGACAAGGGAAATTATGATCGCTATACCAAGGTGAAGCTGAAATTTGACGCTGAAGCGGCCGAAGGCTTTGAGGATTTTCACATCGTTGAGGTCGAGAAAAAAGAGCGTGCCGCCAGTTCGGCGCTATTGCAGAAAAAGCTGTGCGCTCAGGCAACGGATTCGGAGGGCAATGCGGTCAATAACGTCGATGCCGACGGCGACGGAAAAGTGACGGCTGATGAGCTGTTTAATTTTAAAGGGATCATCGACATCGGCGATCTGGAGATCGACGGCGCGGTCGATAAGGGTGCTATTTATGATATTGAGCTGCTAAAAAATATGGGGCCCGGCGTCACCGAATTCCGCTCCTCCAGTAATGTGCTGGGCGAGCTGCCGGAGGATCTGTTTGCCAAGGCTGTCAATATTCGGCGAATCCGCCTGGGCGGCAATAAAATTACCCGGGTGCCGTCAAAGCTTTTCGCTCATAATACCAAGCTGGAGGATGTGAATCTGTCAGCTAACGCGCTGGGTGAACTGCCGGCTGATTTGTTTGCCAATAATTCTGCGCTTCGGATGGTTCAGATCGACAATGCGTGGCTGACAACGGTTTCGGCACAGCAATTTGCTCATAACCCCAGACTGGAGCAGGTGGGGCTGAATGATAACAAGCTGTCAGCTTTGCCGGAGGAGCTGTTTGCCAATAATCCGAACCTGAATTTTGTCGGTCTGCGTGACAACGAGCTGACAGCGCTGCCGGCTTCCATGGGCTCGCTTGGTTATTTACGGACATTGGATTTCAGCAATAATAAGGTGAAAGAACTGCCGGCCGGTTTTTCCGGGCTGACGTCCTTAAAGAAGCTGAACGCCAAAAATAACGAGCTGACTAAAATTGCCGATGAGGTTTGGGCGATACTGGCGAAAAACAAGGGCCGTGTCACTCTGGTTTGCAACCATTTCAGTGAAATCCCGGTAGAAGTGATTAAGGCCAACGGCAGTCTGGAGGCATTGGATCTGGCGTCAAACAATCTGCCGGTCGATATGCCTTACACAGAGGCGGACGCAGCCATCTTGGGAGTGTCGCCGAAGTCCATTCATGGTTATTATCCGCAGAAGACGGCGGTTCAGTTTAAGGCGACCGCTAAGGATGGCGTCATCAGCTTTGCGCCGGAGGGAGATTTGACAATCCTGAATCTGCTGCATTGGATCACCGGCAGAAGCACCTTCTACGGTGGTGAGGGAATCCTGCAGGGAGCGGCCAAATATCGGGAGTTTATTCAGACAAAATCACAGCCGCTGCATGAAATGCTGTGCGGTACAGACTATGGCATGAACTGGGAGATCGTAACCAGGATCGAGCGGATTCGCGGCGGCAAATCAACCGAGATCAGCGCAACGACAGTCAAGAATGCCAATGATGAGGCCGGTCAGATCAATGACCCGGCTATGGAAGCAGGCGATGTTTATCGCATTACTAAGGAGTTGTATCGAAAGATCGTTACCGGGGATACCGAGAAGCTGTTTGTCATTCCGTTTGAGGTTAAGGCTGAGGTGGCAGAGGTGTCTCAGAGCGATATAAAGGCTTATCGGGTGCCGATCAGCCTTCGACAGGCTGCGTCAGGGGAGCAATCAATGGGCAATGGCGCCCTGGTCCAAGAAGCATATGCCGAAGTCAATGAAAAAACCGGTAAGACAGCCATTACTATGACCTTTAAGCCCATGTATCTGGAGCAATTTAAGGCTACCGGTCATTTGACAAAACTGGGAGCCTATCCCAGCCTGGAAGATATGACTGCTGATAAAAACCTGGTGATGGCAGAGGTGCTGACGACCTATACCGACGAAAGCGGGCAAATCACACCGAGAAAAAGTGTACCGCCAACGGCCGGAACGGTGTCGGTGGCGGCACAGAATACCACTTTGTATTTGGCCGGAGAACAGGCTTTTCCGCAGCAGGTGCGCATCGTCAGAGCAGTGAAGAATGAACCGGAGATCGGAATCAAGGTTTGGGTCGATATGATGGATGAGCTGGCCAAGCTGTCCGGTAAATCCGAAGGACCGCAGCCGGCAGTTTTGAAGGTTGACTGGGCTAAGGCCGAAGAAGTGACCAAACGAGAACAGCCGGCTCCGGCACCGGACGCCGATCAGCAGTCGGATCAGGGCGGCAGCTCAGCAGACCGCACTGCAGAGGATACAAAGCCGTCTGCACAGACAAAAATCCACGTTGATCAGAATGGAATCAAGCATTATCAGCTGCCGGTCAGTCTGATCAACAGCACGACGGGCGGCGCTTCAATGGGCGCTAAAGCATTAGATGAGCTGGCGGCTATCGAAGAAAAGCCGGATGGTGAGATCCGCGTCACCTTGACGTTTAAACCGCTCTATTTGGCGGCCTTTAAGGCCACCGGCCATCTGACCAGATTGGGCATCTATCCGTCCCTGGAGGATATGAAGGCGAAGACAAATATGAAGGATGCCGAGGTAGTTGAAACCTACGAAGAGAACGGAGTCAAGTATCCGAAGAAGGTGCGCTACACACTGGCAAAAAAAGGAACAAAGGATACCGGAGCGCGTGTATGGGTCGATATGATGGATGAGATCGCAAAGCAGGGCGGTCAGCAGGACGGCTCGCAGGCAGTGATCATTCGGTTAGATTGGTCCGGCCTGGGTGTGGACGGTTCGCACAGAAACGGCACGGGGATCAAGAATCCGACTACCGGGGAGGCTAAACTGACGGCTCCGATCGCCGGCTTCATTATAAGCGCGGCGGCCGCGGCGGCAGCTATCTGTCTCAGAAGAAAAAAGAAGACAGAGGATCGCCCGGTACTTCGGTAATATCTCAACAGGATCAGGCCGGTCGATCCGACTTGGACTGTTTGGTACGGTAACAATGATAAGAGTAGACGGCCGATCCGATGATCCAGCCCAGTGTGATGCCGGAGCTGCAGATGAGCAGCGCCGGACCGGAGAACAGTAGGGCGCAGATGATCATGCAGATACCGCCGATTACAGCTGAGATGCCGCTGATCCGCTGGCTCTTCTGCCAGACCACATCATCGGTCAGGGCCCACCTGGTGCGCAGGCCGGCAAAGCGATTGCGCCGCAGCTTCGGCAAAAAATTACCGATGACGATCAGCAATAAGCCGCCGGCCACAGTGATCATACGGCTGACAGTCTGAAAGCTGACCGGAGCGGTTTTATCGTACATCAAGGCTTTGCGCATAAAGTAAAAGCCGAGAACGGTAAAGAACAGTAAGGTATATATGGAAACATAGGCAAGCTGCCTTTCACCGGTGGCTTGCCTTTTTTTGCGCTGCTGCCTTCCGGCGGCTAAAAAGCAACCGGCAGCGAACAATGCGATCGCCGGAAACAGGAGCATCTCATATTTGCTTCCGAACCGATCAACCTGACCGGCAAAATTATAGTGTGCCGGGATCTGTTCCGGAGCCAGAATCAGAAAGACAGCGGTTTCGCCGACGATGGTCAGCATCAGCAAATAAATAATAGCATAGAGTTTTTTCATCAGTATTCACCTCGCAATTCGGTGAGCCAAAGCAGCACCTCGTCCAATACGGTGGCATTCAGCTCATAGATCATAAATTTTCCATCCCGTCGATCACGAATCAGATCAGCCTCCTTCAGCACACTGAGATGCTTTGAGACGGCCGGCAGGCTGATCTCAAAGTGTTCGGCAATCGCGCCGGCCGCCAGCGGTGACTGCTTCAACAGCTTTAATATGGTGCGGCGGGTAGGATCTGCCAGCGCCCTCATGGTCGTCTGAAGCGGCATTTGATCACCCTCTTTCATTTAACTTTTTAGTTAATTGTATGCCTTTTCATATTGAAAGTCAAGCCGTTTGCGTGGTACTATTTACCTTGTTTCGGCAGAAAAAACGGGTGATCGCCGGCTGTTCAAAAGATACCGTAGACTTGACAATTAACTACTCGTAAGCTATCTTTAAGACAGTAGCAAATATGGGTTTCAGAATACTTGAAATAAGTTATGAAGAGAGGTAATCGTATGAAAAAGAGAAGTTGCCTAAAGTGGTTGGCAGTTCTGCTGTTAATGCTGGTTGTAGGGGGCTTGGCCGGCTGCGGAAGCAAGATGAAGATTGATCTGAGTAAAATGACATCAGTAAAATTTGAAGGTATGGACACAAAGGGAAAGGCGAAGATTGATATCCAGCGGGATCAGATTCAGTCGACCTACTTCCCGAAGCTGAAAAATGTGGCCAAGATTATGAGACTGCAGGGTCTGTTCTGGGGGATTACGGCTAAGGCAGACAAGACGGAGAATCTGTCAAACGGAGATGAAATCACCATTAGCTTCACCTATGATGAAAAGCTGGCTAAGGAGCTCGGCGTGGTATTTGTAGGCAACCCGCTTAAGGTCAAAGTGACTGATCTGAAAGAGGTCAAGGAGGTCGATCCGTTTGCCGATGTAGAGGTTCAGTTCAGCGGAGTATCTCCGGCTGTATCTGCCAAGGTTGTCAATAATTCCAAGGACAGCTTTGTTTCAAAGCTTCATATCATCCTGGACAAGAACTTTGATCTGGCGGTCGGAGACAAGGTTACGGCCGAGGTCATTATCAGTGACTGGGAACTCGAGAAAAAAGGGTATATTTTGACATCGACCAAGAAGGAATTTACGGTCAAGGGCGTAGGTGAACATATAAAAAAATATGCCGATGTGTCTGAGGATGTTAAAAAACGTATGGAGCAGGAAGCAAAGGATGATTTTGAGTCTAAGGTAGCGGAGGACTATAGTTATCGTAATTGGTTTTACCCGAATGGCGGAGTGTCCTTTACAGAGGATCTGAAGGATAAAAAGAATGAGCCGCTGAAGTTGGCCAAAATTTACTTCCTGGATAGGAAAAAGGGTCTGAGCGGATGGAAGCAAAATAAACTGATCTATATTTATGAGTCAAAGTCTGTCAACAGTCAGAGTCCGGACGGTGTGACGGTTTATGCAGCCTACGGTTTGACCAGTTTGATCAAGTCAGCCGACGGCAAGGGCGTCTTTAATATAGATAACTTTGACAGGCTGGAGCTTACCAATAACAATATAGATGATCTGGTCAGCAAGGTGGTCAATTCTCAGAAGGGCGAGTTCACTGTCGAAGAGGTTCCCCTGGATAAGAAATAAGAAGATCAAACAAGAAGTATAGCGATAGGATGACATCAGACCGAGGGTCTTCCTATCCTGACAGAAAAAGGAGCTGTAGTGTGAGCAGCCCCCCCAATCGCATTGGGAGGCGAGAACACACTACAGCTCCTTTGTAGTTGGAGCGGTTTGAACATCAGGGCAGTAACAGCGGGTCACTCAGTGTTCGGCCGGCTACCATACGCAAACTGATCTGGCGCTCGCTGCCATTGTATAAAAAGCGTTGAAGACGTTCCGGCAGACTGCGGGAGGCGGAGTCATTTAACTCCTCATCATGAATCACCAGCAGGTCGGCCTGATAGCCCGGCAGGAAGGTACCGACAGAACCGAAGAAGGAACCGCCTCCCAATGTAGCCATGTAGAACAGGGCTTCGATCGGCAGGATCGGTGAAGCGGCATCGACATGGGCGTGATACATACGGGAGAAAGCGGCCGCTTCGGCGATGATTCGACCCATAAACAGCTCATGTCCGCCGGAGATATCGGAACAGAGGCCGACCGGTACCTTGGCGTCTAGCAGCGTGGCGATCGGAGCGATACCGCTGCTTAGGTTTCCGTTTGAGAACGGAGCATGAGCCACCAGAACCTGATCACGACGCAATGCCTCGATCTCGGCTGCATCGGACCAGACGCAATGCGCCATAACGGTCTTCAGACCCTCGCGGATCAGACCATAGCGCTTATAAACATCATAATAGGAGCCGCATTCCGGATGCAGAGCCTTCACCCATTCGATCTCTCCCTGGTTTTCCGACAGGTGGGACTGGATTTTCACATCATACTTGCGTGCCAACTCACCCAGACCTTCCATTAATTCCGGTGTACAAGTCGGTACAAAGCGCGGTGTGATGATCGGCTTTACCAGAGGATGGTTACCGCATCCGGCGATAAAGGTTTCAGTATCGGCCAGACTGGCCGCCGTATCCTCGATATAGAAGTCCGGGCTGTTGCGGTCCATATTGACCTTGCCGATGTAGGCGCGCAGACCGGTTCGCTTATACAGATCGACCAGCGCCAGTGTGCTGTCCTGATGAATGCTGCCGAAGATAACAGCCGAGGTGGTACCCTTCTTCCATAATTCGTGAACCAGCTCACGGTAGATCGGCAGGGCATACTCGCGGTCAGCGAAGCGGGCTTCCTCCGGGAATGTGTAGGTACTTAACCAGTCAAGCAATTCCTTGTCGATGCCCAGACCGACATTACGATATTGCGGTGCATGCAGGTGAACATCGACAAAGCCCGGGATAATCAGGGCAGTGCCGTAGTCTTCGATGTCATGCTCGGCATAATCGTCCGGTAATTCTGCAAAACAGCCGACGATTTGGCTGCCGTCGATCACCAGATAGCCGTCCGGCAGGTAGTGCAGGTCGCTGACGGAAGTACTGTAGATGAGATTGCCTTTTAAGATTTTCATGTTTACCTCCTTCATAATTGGAATAAAAAAACAGTTCGCCGTTTAAAGCAGGAAAAAAGACCTACTTTAACAAAGAACTGCTTATAGTCAGCCTTTCGGAAGGCCGGTAGAAACGATTGAACCATTATTCCAATCATATATAAGTATTGTTGGATTTATTATAGCACAGGACCCCGTCAGTGCCAATAGGAAAACAGCAGTTTTCGGTCAGGAATGATGGAAAATCCTTTGTCAATGCGATGGTCTGTGGTATGATAGAGATAATGGAAAGGAAAGGACGTTCAAAGCATGTTGGATCAACCATTTCAAATCATGAACCTGAGTGAGGAGGAGCATGATGCCTTTGTTAAAGCTCACCCCTATGGAGATCTGCTGCAGCTTTGCAGCTGGGCAAAGGTCAAGGCTCCGCAGTGGCGGTCTCGTCGGGTGGCAGTCGGTTGCGGCGGCCAGGTAGTGGCCGTTGCCTCATTGCTGTTTCGCCGGCTGCCGTTCATCGGTCGGACGATCGCCTATGTTTCACGAGGCTTTGTTTGCAATTATCGAAACCCTGAGGAGGTCAAAGCCATTTTTGAAGCGGCAAGGCAGGTGGCAAAAGAGGAAAAGGCCATTTTGCTGAAGATTGATCCGGAGGTCAGACGAGAGGGTAACGAGGCTGTTACAGAGAGTCTAAAAGCACTCGGCTTTCGTCACCACGGCTATACCATGGGCATCGCCGATACCCAGCCGCGCTTCACCATGGTGACGCCCTTGGCGGCAGATATTGATACAGTGGTCAAGCGGTTTACCGCCGGTACCAGAACCCTGGTCAAGAAGTCATTTAAGACAGGGCTGGTCTGTGAACGGGGTGGCCGGGAACAATTGCCGCAGTTTATTCGACTGATGGAGGAAACCGGTGTCAGGGACGGATTTACCACCAGAGAATTATCCTATTTTGAAAAGATGGCAGATGCCCTGGGAGAAGATTTTGCACTCTATCTGTGCCGATTGGATTATCCGGAGGCGCTGCGTCAAAATACGGCGGCCACCGGTGCGCTCGCAGCAGAGCGGCGGGCTACGGTAAAGAAGCTGGAGAAGAGTACGGATGAACAAAAGAAACACAGTCTGTCAGAAGCGGTGGAAGCGCTGGATAAACGCCTTGCCCAACTGACAGAGGAACGCCGGGAGATCGAGGCACGGGCGGCCGGCGGAGAGCCCTGCTACTTATCGGCCAGTATTCTGACCTTCTGCGGTCAAAGGAGTTATTATCTGTACAGCGGCTCCTCAAATGATCTGCGTCAATGCTATCCGAACTACCGGATGCAGTGGGAATTGATGAGTGAGGCCATTCGCCGGGGCTGCATCAGTTATGATTTCGGAGGTGTCAGCGGATATACGGACGGCAGTCAGGACCCCGGTCATGCCGGCTTGTATGAGTTTAAGAAAAAATGGGGTACCGAGATGGTGGAACGAATCGGTGAATTTGATTTTGTATTATCACCGTTTTGGTATTTTATGTTTAGCAGGGCGCTGCCGGCGGTAAAGCGCCGGCGTAAGAAAGGAGTATCAAATGCAGGCATATAAGAAGGAATTTATTGAATTTATGGTGGACTGTCAGGTGCTGCGTTTCGGCGACTTTACGACCAAAAGCGGCCGCAAGACCCCCTTTTTTGTAAACACCGGCTTTTATCGGACCGGTAGTCAGCTGAGTCGTTTGGGCAGCTATTATGCAAAGGCCATCCATGATGCCTTTGGTCTTGATTTTGATATTTTGTTTGGACCGGCTTATAAGGGTATTCCGCTGTCGGTGGTGACGGCCTCCGCCCTGCATGCAGAGTACGGCAAGGACGTGTCATATTGTTCCAATCGTAAGGAGGTCAAAGATCACGGTGATACCGGCATCCTGCTGGGAGCCCCACTGGCAGACGGTCAGAAGATCGTCATGATCGAGGACGTGACCACGGCCGGCACCTCGATTGATGAAACCGTTCCCATCTTAAAGGGGCTGGCTGATGTGCAGATCCGGGGGCTGGTCGTATCGGTTGATCGTATGGAACGCGGTAAGACAGACAGATCGGCTTTGGATGAGATCTATGACAGATATGGATTTAGGGTAGTGCCGATCGTCACCATGGAAGAGGTGGTGGAGCATCTCTACAACCGTCCGTATAAAGGTCAGATCCTGATAGATGATCAGCTGAAGTCGGTTATTGATGCCTACTATGATCAGTACGGTGTAAAATAAAAAAATACAAAATATGGGAGGAAAACATTATGTCAGAGAAGGTATATAAGAGCATCGGCTTAAGCGGCGCTTTAAACATTGCACTCGGTGTGATCACCATCGTGGTGGGTCTGACCACCGGTGTGCTGATGATCGTCAGTGGGGCAAAGTTGCTGCGTGATAAGATGAATCTGACTTTTTAAGAAGGAATAAACAGCCTTCCGGAAACGGAGGGTTGTTTTTGTGAGGAGAATGTATGCGCATTTATAAGATCAAACGGCGGATCATCATCACCAAGGTGATCATTGCTGTCATCTCTGCCACGGCTGTCGGTCTGGTGCTTAGTTTTCTGTTTGAAGATCAGCCGTGGATCGCGGCTGTCGGCAGTCCGGTGATTCTGGGGCTGATGCTTTGGTTGAATGTTATTGAGGCCCTGGTGACCGTAACCCTCGAGGGAGAACGGCTGACGGTCATCAGCCGCCGTGGGGAGAGCAGCTTTGATTATCCCCGCTGCTTTATTAATTCTCGCCGACGGGTCCGCTGGGATTGTCTGCTGGATATTTTTGATGAACAGGACAGGCGGCATTTATTTGATTGCAGTCTGATCGGCCGAAAAGATTTTGAAGAGCTGATTGCCGTGATCGGAACCAAAAAGCAAAAACGGGTACAACCGTAGCATAGATAGAAATGAGGTACATAAGGATATGGAATATGGATTGGTAACAGTGGCAGCGGCCGGTGCGGATCTACGGCTGGCCGATCCGCAGTTTAATGCACAGCAGATCATTGCCCGCATACAGGAGGCCGAACAGGCCGGGGCTAAAGTGGTGGTCTTTCCGGAGCTGTCTGTTTCCGGTTACAGCTGCGGAGAGCTGTTTTTGCAGAAGACTTTGCTGGACGGATGCCTGCATGCCCTGGACAGCATCATCACGGCTACGGTCGGCCGGCAGATTTTAACAGCGGTCGGTTTGCCCTTCGCGTACAGCGGCAATCTTTATAACACCATGGCTGTCATTTTTGACGGTCGTCTGTTGGGGCTGGTGCCGAAAACCTATATCCCGAATTACGGGGAATTCTATGAAGCCAGATACTTCGCGGCCGCACCGGCCGGGCATCATCCGGTATCGGTGCTGTATCATACCTGTATGTTCGGCGCCAATCAGCTCTTTATCAATGAAGCCTATCCGGATATGGTGGTGGCCTGTGAGATCTGTGAGGACCTGTGGATGCCGCAGGCTCCGAGTGTCCGTCATACATTGGCCGGAGCTACCTTGATCCTGAATGCTTCCGCCAGCAATGAGGCAGTCGGCAAACAACAATACCGTCGCTTACTGCTGGAAGCCCATTCGGCCAGGCAGCTGACAGCCTATGTGTATGCCAATGCCGGCAATGGGGAGTCGACCACCGATCTGGTCTTCGGCGGCGGACATCTGATCGCTGAAAACGGCCGTTTACTGGCCGAGACCGAACGCTACAGCGGGAAGCTGGCTGTCGCCCAGGTCGATATAGAAAGATTAGTCAATGAGAGAAGACGGATCAATACCTTTGTGAGCACCGGCGATGCCGGCTACTGGCCGGTTTCCTTCTGCCTGCCTTTGGAGGAGGAGATACGGCGAACCTATGACAGCCTTCCTTTTGTACCGGCAGCCGGGCAGGCCAGAGCCGAGCGTTGCGAAGAGATCCTACAGATGCAGGCCATGGGTCTGGCCGGGCGTTTGCGCCACATCGGACACTGCCGTGCGGTGATCGGTATTTCCGGCGGTCTAGATTCGACCCTGGCTTTACTGGTGATTGCCAGGACCTATGATATCCTGGGCTGGCCGAGACAGGATATTGTGGCTATCACCATGCCAAGCTTCGGCACCACCGATCGGACCTATCGGAATGCCTGTCGGATGGTGAAGGAGTTGGGGGCGTCATTGCGTGAAATCAATATCGCCGAGAGTGTGAAGCAGCATTTCCGGGACATCGGTCATCCCGAACAGCAGCTGGACGTGACCTATGAAAATGCACAGGCACGGGAGCGTACTCAGGTGCTGATGGATGTGGCCAATCAGGTCGGAGGCATCGTTATAGGTACAGGCGATCTCTCGGAGCTGGCGCTCGGCTGGGCGACCTATAACGGAGATCACATGTCGATGTATGGTGTCAATGTTTCTATTCCAAAGACGCTGGTGCGCCATCTGGTGGCATATGTGGCTGAACGGGCGTCCGGTGATGAAGAGGCTTTGCAGGCTGTACTGCGGGACGTACTGGCTACACCGGTCAGTCCGGAGCTGCTGCCGGCCAAGGATGGAGAGATCACCCAGAAGACAGAGGATCTGGTCGGCCCCTATGAGTTGCATGATTTCTTTTTATATCATTTTGTGCGCAGCGGCTTCGGGCCATCGAAAATTTTTGCCATCAGCTGCCGAACCTTTGGCGGACGTTATCAGCCGCAGGAACTCCTGCATTGGCTGACCACCTTCTTTCGACGCTTTTTTACCCAACAGTTCAAACGTTCCTGCCTGCCGGACGGTGTGAAGGTCGGCACAGTGGCATTGTCGCCGCGCGGCGACTGGCGGATGCCGAGTGACGCGGCCTGGCAGCTGTGGCAGCAGGAACTGGAAGTGATAAGAGAACAGATAGGAGAATGATCCGAATGGACAGAAGAAAAATAATTGATGATTTATTTTCGTTTTTAGAGGAAGCCACTTCCCCCTACCATACCGTGGAAGCGGCCAGAACCAGACTGGAGGCAGCCGGTTTTCAGGAGCTGCAGATGCGCGAGGGCTGGAAGCTGGAGCACGGCGGCGCCTACTATGTACGTCAGCAGGGCTCCTGCATGATCGCTTTTACCATCGGCGAGAGCTCCGAGCATCGTCGGAATTTCCGACTGACTGCCTGCCATACCGACTTTCCGGGGTTTCGCATCAAGCATAAGCCGGAAGTGGTGAAGGATGGCTACGGCCTGGTTAATACCGAGCCCTATGGCGGCATTATTCGCCACAGCTGGTTGGATCGGCCGCTGTCGGCGGCCGGTCGGGTGACGCTGCGCAGTGACTCGATCTTCCATCCGGAGACGGTGCTGGTTGATCTGAAAAAACCGGTGCTGGTAATCCCCAGCCTGGCTATCCATATGAATCGGGATGTGAATCAGGGGGTAGAGCTGGATCTGCAGAAGGATATGCTGCCGCTGGTGTCAGTGGTATCGGATAAAGGCCGTAAGGAAGACTTTTTTATGAACGTATTGGCGGAGGAATTACGCTGTGATCCGAAGGATATCCTGGATTATGAGCTGCAGGTCTACAATGCAGATGCGGCCGATCTGGTTGGTCTGCAGGAGGAGTTTATTTCCGCTCCGCGTCTGGACAATGTGACCTCGGCTCAGGCCATGACACATGCCCTGATCAACGGCCGCCGTTACAGCGGTATCAATGTGGCCTGCTATTTTGATCATGAAGAAATCGGCAGTCGCACCATCAAGGGGGCAGGCAGTATCTTTACCGAGCAGGTGCTGCTGAAGATCTACGAGTCTTTCGGTCTGTCTCAAGCGACCTACTACGAAGCCTTGGCAGACAGTATGCTGTTGTCGGTGGATGTGGCCCATGCCCATCATCCGTCCTATCCGGATAAGAGTGATATTACCGGTCGGGCAACACTGGGTGACGGCTTTTGTATCAAGGAAAATTCCGGTCAGAGCTATGTCACGGACAGTCGAGCCATCGGTATCCTGATGCAGCTCTGCGATGCCAGCGGTATCTCATACCAGAAGATTTCGAAGCGTTCCGGCCCGGCCGGCGGAGGAACACTGGGAAATATCCTGTCTTCCTATGTTCCGGTGATCGCAGTCGATCTGGGCGTGCCGCTGTTGGCGATGCATTCTTCGCGGGAGCTGATGGGTACATCCGACCAGTTGGATCTGATCGCAGCCCTAACGACCTTTTACCACTTGAAATAGTGACAAATCCATTTCTCTATGCTATACTGAACAGGCATCACATAGTATTGAAAACTACATTATGTGAATGGGATCAATTTCAGATAAAGAGAGGAAGACGCCATGTCATTTAGAATTGTAATCGATAGTTGCGGAGAGTTAACGGAGTGGATGAAGGCCGATGAACATTTTGTATCGGTTCCGCTGACGATCCAACTGGGAGAAGAGGTCATTACGGACGATGACAGTTTTGATCGGGAAGCGTTTTTTCAAAAATTAGAGAGTAACGGAGCCGTGCCAAAAACCGCCTGTCCGTCTCCGCAGGCTTATATGGAAGCCTTTTCGGCTGAGGTGGATCGCGTTTACTGTGTGACTCTGTCGGATCGCTTAAGCGGCAGCTACGGTTCGGCCATGGTTGGTCGTCAGATGTTATTGGAAGAGCAGCCGGATAAGCAGGTCTATATCTTTAATTCCTGCTCAGCCTCCATCGGGGAGACCCTGATCGCCATGGTGATCTGGTCGCTGGAAGAAAAGGGTATGAACTTCGAGGAAGTGATTCGGCATACGGAGGACTATATCCTGGGACAGAATACCTACTTTACTCTGAATACCTTGGAAATGCTGATTAAGAGCGGTCGCTTAAAGGGGCTCAAGGCGCTGATCGCCAGCACCCTGCATATCAAACCGATCATGGGATCCAATCAGGACGGCGAGATCATTCAGCTCGGAACCGCCCGCGGCAGCCTGCAAAAGGCATTGAAAAAGATCGCCGATATGATCATTGCCCGGGTCAAGAATCCGGAGCATAAGATCCTGGCTATCTCGCACTGTAGCAATGCGGAGGCAGCCGAACAGTTAAAGCTTATGGTGATGGAAAAGATAACCCTGAAGGATGTTATTATTTTGGACACCCGCGGCATCAGTACGGTATATGCCGGCAAGGGCGGTGTGATAGCTGTAGTGTAGGAAAAGCGAGGCTTGTGTCTACACGGTATATTGTTTTGTTTCAAGAGCGCCGCTTCTAAAAATAGACGTCGGCAGTAGCGAGGGAACATCGTTTAGTAAGACTTTTTTAATTTGTATTTTCAGGGAAATAAAGTTGATGTTTCCATGATGTATTGGGTGCTTGGCCTTGCATTTTCTGCCGCCGGAAATGGCGGCAGTTTTTTGTGTTGTCGGGAAAGGATTGGCATGTATCATGTTTCCGCCTATGGAGTTAGGATTTTATCATACGTCTGCGTTTGCTTAGAATCAGGGTCAGTCCCCAAACGGCAGTGTAGCCGGCCAGATGCCAAAGAAGAATGCGCAGGCTGATCCGGGCAAAAAATTGCTCCGGCAGCAGCTGGATCAGCAGGTCGGTACGCGGATCGAGCAGGTATAGATCATTGGTAAAAAAGATTTCATGGAAAAGTATAAACATCGCATAAAAATTGATCAGGCAGGCGATAGTGACCATGGCGATCAGGATATAATAGACAGTCATGCTGCGGGTCAGGTAACGCAGTCGTTGCTGCCCATCGGAGGTCCGTCTGTGACGGATAAAGATCAGATAGCCCAGAATCAGGCAGGCTATACCTGTGATGATACAGATGATGGTGGCGGCCCGGTAAAGCTGATAGACATCCTGCATATGTAAGATTTCATGCCGGGCAAAATCGGTTTCCAGGACAGCGTCCCGGCCGGTCTGTAAATAAGAAATCAGGTTGCGGGACAGGCGCAGCAAATCATCCATGCTTCGCCCGGTAACGGCCTCTATGCCGTTGGCCTCCATCTGTCCGCGAAAGTAGGGCAGATAGTAGGAATTTCCCAAAATCGAGGCAGATAAAGTAAATAACAGAGTGGCGACTGCCATTAAGGCAGCCAAAATCGCATTTATCAATCGTTTCATATGGATTCCTCATTGTATATAGTCATAGCCATTCTTTTGGTTTATGTGATATAGTATACAATAGATTCAAAAATCTGGCTATGACTTCATCAAAACAGTAGGAGAAGAATTATGAATACATTACCAATAAGATCTTATATAGAAGCATTGCAGGCGGCTGACCTGCTATGCGCACACACCTGCCATGGTATCGAAGAGCGGCCGATTCGGGAATTGACCTATGATTCACGTGAGGTGAAGGCCGATACTCTGTTTGTCTGTAAGGGGGCGGCATTTCGGCCTGCTTATCTGATGCAGAGCGCGGCCGCCGGTGCTGTTGCCTACGTCAGCGAAACGGCCTATGACTGTGAGCTGCCGGCGATGATCGTTTCGGATATCCGCCGGGCTATGGCCGTGCTGGCCGACGTCTTTTTTGCGGCGCCATATCGGGAGCTGCCGGTCATCGGTATCACCGGGACAAAGGGGAAATCATCGACAGTGGCTATGCTGACGGCCATGATTGATGTCCATGCGAAACAGACAGGAAAAAAGCCCTGCGGTATGATTTCGTCACTGGGGATATTTGACGGAGAAGAACGGACGGAAGCCCGGCTGACAACGCCGGAGGCGATTCCGCTGTATCGTCATCTGCGTCGGGCTGCCGATGCCAAGCTGCCCTGTGTGGTGGTAGAAGTTTCCAGTCAGGCCTTAAAATATCACCGGGTTGGCGGCATCAAATTTCAGGCGGCCGCCGTATTAAATTTATCCCGGGATCATATCAGTCCGGTAGAGCATCCGGACATGGAGGATTATATAGCGGCCAAGGCGCAAATTTTGCGGCAAACGAAAATGGGCTTTATCAATATGGACTCCTGCCATCTGGACGGACTGACCGAGGCTTTGACCGAGATTCCGGCCTGGATCGGCTATGGTATCTGCAAAAAGGCGTCGTATGAAGTGAAGCATCTGAGCCGGACGGCTGAGGGCTATACCTTTTCAGTCACCGGACCGCAGTGGGAGGCTGCCTTTTCGCTGCCCCTGCCCGGTATTTTCAATGTGGAGAATGCGCTGGCGGCCATTTGCATCGGTCGGGCACTCGGTTTGTCCGATCAGGCCATGCAGGAAGGGCTGGCCGATATTTCTATTCCCGGTCGGACCGAGATATTAAAAAATGCGGATGAGAGCCGGGTGGCAGTGGTCGATTATGCCCATAACGGCATCAGCTTTGAGAATGTTTTCTCTATGGCTCGGCTGTTGTATCCCTCTCATCGTATGGTCTGTGTTTTCGGCAGCACCGGAGATAAGGCGCAGTCCAGACGGGAAGATCTGGCGAAGGTGGCGGCCCGTCTGGCGGATGTGGTCTATCTGACGATGGATGATCCGGGATATGAAAGGGTCGAAGATATCATGGCAGAGATCGCCGCTCATATTGAGGAAAACCGCCGAGATCGGAAACGGCCGACGGTCTATTTGGAGGCTGATCGGAAGGCCGCCATTGAGCGGGCCATGCGAGAACAGACCGGCCGGGTTTGTTTCCTGCTGCTGGGAAAAGGCCGGGAAACCGCGCAGAAGATAGACGGTCGTTCGGTCGCTTATGAGTCGGATCGGGTGCTGGCTGCACAGTGGCTGTAGCGGCCGCTGCGGCACGGCTGTATGCAAAGCCGAGAAAGTCGGAGAACATAAGATTAGGGCTTGCTTTTTGGCGGAAATCGGAGTAATATGAATATGATTTTACCCAATTAAATTTAGTGTCCGAAGGACCCCCGGAAAGGAATATTTAGATATGAACGATGAGTTACTCCGCCTGGAAAGCCAGCTTTGCTTTCCGCTTTATGCCTGCGCCAAGGAGGTTGTGAAACAATATAAACCATTACTGGATCCGTTGGGTCTGACCTACACACAGTATATTGCGATGCTGGTTTTATGGGAATACGGCGAAGTCAATGTGAAAACTATGGGGGAATACTTGTATCTTGATTCGGGAACGCTGACCCCGGTGTTGAAACGCTTGGAGCAGCAGGGCTATATCACCAGGAAGCGCAGCGATAAGGACGAGCGGGTGCTGACAGTGAAACTGACCAAGGAAGGGCGTGAGCTGAAGGACAGAGCACAGATCGTTCCGGAGCAGATGGCCTGTCGAATGAGTATGTCAAAGGAAGATTTTGATCAACTGTACCTTCTGCTGTACAAGATGCTGGGGAAATTACAATAATATAGGAGCATAAGAAGAGAAATGAGAATTGTCATAATCGGCTGTGGCAAGGTGGGGCAGATTCTGGCTGAGAACCTGAGCAGGGAGGAGCACGAGATCACCCTGATCGAATCCAATGAGAGGGTGCTGGAGCATGCTTCCGAAACCTATGATGTATGGGGAGTCGTCGGCAACGGAGCCAGTCGGAAGATCCAGCTCGAAGCCGGAATCAATGAAGCGGATCTGACCATTGCGGTGACCAGATCGGATGAGGTGAATGTTCTCAGCTGTCTGATCGCCAAGAAAAATGGCTGTAAAAACACCATTGCACGGGTGCGAAACCCGGAATTGATCGACGGAATCGCCAGTATTAAAAAGGAGCTTGGCATATCTATGATGATCAATCCGGATATGGCATCGGCCAATGAGGTGCTCAGACAAATTACGCTGCCGCATTCGGTGAAGGCGGATGTGTTCGCCAAGGGACGGATCGATCTTCTGCAGTTTAAGATCCAACCGGGTTCCATCCTGGACGGACTGGCGTTGACAGAGATTCGCCGGGTGGTGAAAACCGATTGTATCGTTTGCACCATCGTGCGGGAGGATGAGGTGATTATTCCGGATGGCCGCGTGGTTTTACGGGCTGATGACAACATCGGTATCCTGGTTAGCCGGCAGACGGCCTATGAGTTCTTTAAATCCATCCATATGGAGATGAGCCGAATCCGTGAAGTTATGATTATCGGCGCCAGCAAGCAGGCCTATTATCTGGCCAAGGGTCTGCTGCAATTGAAAAAAAGGGTTCGGATTTTGGAAATCAACAAGGAACGCTGTGAGGAATTCAGCGAGCTTTTAGAGGATGCCATCATCATCCATGGGGATGCAACCGATCACAACGTCCTGCTTGAAGAAGGGCTGCCCGATATGGATGCGGTTATCAATCTGACCAATATTGATGAAGAAAATGTCATGCTGGCTTTATTTGAAAAGAAGTATTCTCATGCCAACCTGTTTACCAAGGTCAATCGTATGACCTCCGAGTCGGTGGTCAAAGATCTGGACATCGGCAATATCGTTTTTCCGAAATACATTACTGTCAATGTTATTCTGCGTTATGTGCGAGCAATGGAAAATTCCATCGGACACAGTAACATTGAAACGCTGCACAGGATTCTGGATAATCGGGTTGAGGCGCTGGAATTTTATATCGACGAAGAAACAGAGGCCACCGGCCGCAAGCTGACGGATATGAAGACCAAAGGGCATACGCTGGTGGCCTGTATTTATCGTGACGGCCGCGTCATCATTCCGACCGGTCAGGATGAGATCAGAATGGGTGACAACGTGATCGTGATTTCCTCACGGGCCGGCCTGGGCTGTCTGGAAGATATTCTGGAGAGGTAGGCGGGCATGAATAAAAAAATGATCCTACATATCCTGGGGCGGATGCTCCAGGTAGAGGCGGCGTTATTGCTGCTTCCGTTGTCGGTCGGTCTGTGGTATCGGGATGATAGCGTGCCGGCGCTGCTGGGTACCATGATAGCATCAGCCGCACTGGGGACACTGATTTCCTGGAAAAAGCCGGAGAACAGTGTCTTATTTGTGCGTGACGGCTTTATCGCCACCGCTACCAGCTGGATGCTTCTGTCGCTGATCGGTTCAATGCCGTTTTTCTTCAGCGGATATATCCCGAACCTAACAGACGCTGTCTTTGAAACGGTGTCCGGTTTTACCACCACCGGTTCAAGCATTTTAACAGATGTGGAAGCACTGCCGCACGGTCTGTTATTTTGGCGCAGTTTTACGCACTGGATCGGCGGTATGGGGGTACTGGTCTTTGTGCTGGCAGTGATCCCATTGCTTGGCGGCGGACAGAATCTGCATCTGATGCGGGCTGAAAGTCCGGGGCCAAAGGTTGGAAAGCTGGTTCCGAATCTACGGAAAACTGCCATTTATCTGTATATGATCTATACGATTATGACCGTAGCGCAAATCATTTTATTGTTGCTTTCCGGGATGCCGCTGTTTGATGCCGTTACTTTAAGCTTCGGTTCGGCCGGAACCGGCGGCTTCGGTATCCGGAATAACAGTATCGCCGGGTATACGACGCTGCAGCAATTGATCTTAACCATCGCTATGATCCTCTTTGGCGTGAATTTTCAGGCCTATTTTTTGATTGCGACTAAAAAGGCCAGGGAGATTTTTCATCTGGAAGAGGTTCGCTGGTACTTTATCATCATTCTCAGCGCCATTGTCATGATCACTGCCCATCTGACGATACGTGACGGCTGGTCGATGTTGGGGAATAATTTGCATCACGTTGCCTTTACGGTCGGTTCGATTATAACGACAACCGGTTATGCGACGGTCGATTTTGAAACCTGGACCTCCTTTGCCAAGACCGTGTTGGTAATGCTGATGTTTATCGGCGCCTGTGCCGGCAGCACCGGCGGTGGGATCAAGATTTCCCGGATCATCATTTATTTTAAAAGCATTCGTAAGGAGCTGCACCGGGTGGTTCACCCCCGCCGGGTTAAGGTTCTGCAGCTGGACGGTCATGTGGTGAACCATGATACACAGCGCAGTATCAATGTCTTTCTGGCATTATACTTTATGCTGGTAGCTCTGTCGATCCTGGTTGTCAGTCTGGACGGTAAGGATCTGATCACGAACTTTACGGCTGTGGCAGCCACCATCAATAATATCGGTCCGGGGCTGGCAGTAGTCGGTCCGACCGGAAATTTCAGTAGTTTTTCGCTGTTGTCAAAATGGGTATTTATCTTTGACATGTTGGTCGGCAGACTTGAGTTGTTTCCGTTAGTCATCTTGTTTACCCGTTCGGCATGGGGAAAATAATACGAGGAGAATGATACATGGATATTCAGGTAATTTTGGGGATCGTCATTCCGTGGGTGGGAACAGTGCTGGGAGCAGGCTGCGTCTTTTTTATGACCCACGAGCTGCGGCCGATGATTCAAAAAGGCCTGCTCGGTTTTGCCGGCGGAGTGATGATCGCCGCCAGTGTCTGGTCCCTGTTGATTCCGGCCATGGAAGAAGCGGCCGACATGGGAAGGCTGGCCTTTGTACCGGCGGTGGCCGGTTTTTTGGCCGGTATCGCCTTTTTATTATTACTCGACCATTTTATACCGCATCTGCATATGTATGCCAAGGAGGCAGAGGGTGTTTCCGCCAATCTGCATAAGTCTACCATGCTGATGCTGGCAGTGACCCTGCACAACCTGCCGGAGGGTATGGCTGTCGGGGTATTATTGGCAGCCGCCCTGTCGGGAGAGCAGCATATGTCGATGTCTGCGGCCATGTCTTTGGCCATCGGTATCGCCATCCAGAACTTTCCGGAGGGCGCCATCATTTCCATGCCGATCAAAGAACAGGTGGGAAAGAAAAAAGCCTTTATCTATGGGGCTCTGTCCGGTATCGTCGAACCGATCGGGGCCGTCCTGACGCTGTTGTTCGTACAGAAGGTCAGCGCGCTCCTGCCATACCTGCTGGCCTTTGCGGCCGGAGCCATGGTCTATGTGGTAGTTGAGGAGCTGATACCGGAGGCCTCCGAAGGAGAACATTCAAATATCGGGACAGTTGGTTTCGCCATCGGCTTTGCCCTGATGATGGTGCTGGATGTGGCCCTTGGTTAGACGGCGCAGGCAGACGATAAAGCGTTTATGAAGAAAATAAGGAAGTAGAGAGAATTTATGAAACAAGGACATAACAGCAGTATTTCTCAGGGGCAGGTGGCCGGAAATGCTGCTCTTTTGCTGGCCTCCCTGATCTGGGGAAGTGCTTTTATCGCCCAGACCCTGGGCATGCGTTCCATGCAGCCCTATACCTTTCAAATGATGAGAAGCGCCATCGGCGCCATCGTCCTGCTGCCTGTTATTTATTTGCTGGACAGACGAGAGAGCAGAAGCTTTGTGACCGGCTGGCAGTCGCCGATACTTTGGAAGGCCGGTATCCGGGTGGGAGGCTGGGTTTTTATCGCCGCCGGTCTGCAGCAGGTCGGTCTGTTGACCACAACAGCCGGAAAGTCAGGATTCATCACCGCTCTTTATATGATCTTGATCCCGTTGGTGGGACTGTTTTTCGGTAAACGACTGCACATGATACAGACGGCGGCCGTGGTGTTGGCACTGGTCGGCCTGGGGTTGCTTTGCCTAAGAGGCGACCTGCATTTTGTCAGCGGTGATATATATACCCTGCTTTGCGCCTTCTTTTTTACCGCTCAGATTCTGACGATTGACAAATACTGCCAGCTGGTAGATGTGGTACGCTTAAGCGCCATTCAGTTTCTGATCTGCGGCCTGCTCTCGGCGGTGGCAGCCTTTGGGTTTGAAACAGTTACGCTGACCGGTATCTACGGAGGTTGGGGGAGCCTGCTTTATACAGGTGTTCTGTCAACCGGTGTGGCTTATACCCTACAGATCGTCGGTCAGAAACAGACCTCGGCTACTTTGGCGGCCATCATCATGAGCCTGGAGGCGGTATTTGCCGCCATCTGTGGCTGGATCTTTCTGGGACAGGCTATGAGCCGGAGGGAGCTGCTGGGGGCGCTGTTTATGTTTGCGGCGGTGTTATTGGCGCAGTGGCCGGTTTCTTATAAATCTGCTTGCAATGAGGAACGATCGGTGTATAATTGAGATAAAAACAGTACGAATTAAAGCCATTACCATTTTCGGATATTAAAAATCAAATGATCAGACGGAGCTGTGGGTGATGGACTGCTTTGATAGATAGGAGAGTTGAAAGATGACAAAAGATCAATCCATATGTGAGAGCTTGCAAAAATACGGCAGAGATATTCTGGAATCCGAGAATATGCAGCTGTCCAAGACCTTTGTTCATCACGGAGCTACCAGTGTATATGCCCACTCGGTCGGAGTGGCCTATGTCAGCCTGTTGCTGGCCCGTAAATGGCGGCTGCGCATCAACGAGAGAAGCCTGGTTCGCGGCGCCCTGCTGCATGATTATTTTTTGTATGACTGGCATATTCCGACTTCGCATGAGGGACTGCACGGTTTTGTTCATGCGGCGACTGCCTGGCGGAATGCCAAACGTGATTTCAGTCTGAACAAGATCGAGGAGAACATCATCCGTCGCCACATGTTTCCACTGAATATCATTCCGCCGCGTTATAAAGAGAGCATGCTGGTTTGTCTGGCGGATAAGCTTTGTGCCGTTTACGAGGTCTTTTCTTATAACTATATGGGAGAGTTTACCAGAGGGTTGCTGTTAGGTGAGTAGGAACAGTGCGTTTGAAAGGATTTGCAGAACACATGGGATTAGAACAGTCAGCAGAATATCGGAAGATGATCAGCGGTCAGCCCTATGATCCGGCCGATCACCGAGGCGGATCATAGGGCTGACCGAGGCATAACAGAACAAATAAAAACGGAGCTGTCAAATGACAACTCCGTTTTTTAGTAGCGGAAGGGAGATTTGAACTCTCGACACTACGGGTATGAACCGTATGCTCTAGCCAACTGAGCTATTCCGCCATATCAAAAATTTTCAAAATGATGGGGCCTATAGGGCTCGAACCTATGACCCTCTGCTTGTAAGGCAGATGCTCTCCCAGCTGAGCTAAGACCCCATACCAGTCAGTCGTTTACCAAACTGACTAGATTATTATAGCATTGAGGTTACTGACTGTCAATGAGTTTTTATAAAAAAATGAGAGTGAAACGGTGAATCGTTCCCTCTCATTTTTCTTGTTAAAATGGATAGATATACGGATCGTTCGGAACCTCGCAGTCCGTCACTTCCTGTAACAGCAGCAGCGGTTCGGTGCGTCCCAGATTTGTGACGGAGCTGATGGTACCGGTAAAGGTAAACCATTTGTTTTGATCGGCCTCCGGGATATTGTCAGCCAGACAAAGGATACCGGCCGGAGCCAGATCGGCCACACAGCAGGTCATCATATTTCTGGCCAGCAGGAAGCGCTCCCCGAAAGATTTATCGCGGAAGACAAAACCGCTGATACTGATGGTATAGCCCTGATAGCTTTTCACATGGCCGAAAATCTCGGACAACCAGGGATAGAAGTCCTTATGCGAGATGGTGATGCGTTTGGCTGCAGGGTCCAGACCGGACAGAGCAACATCTAATCCGAAGGTGTTTTTCACATGGTATAGACCGTCATCGCTAATGATGCCGCCGGCTTCGGTTTTGGTGCCTTTGATTTCGGGCTGTGGTTTCGCAACATTGTTTTTGTTTTGCTTCGGGGTCACGGCGGTTTGGTTGTCCGGAGCGGCCGTCTTGCCGTTGGCATCGGTTTTGGATAGGGGCGCGCTGTCGCCTTTTCCTGAAGTGTCCGCTGCGCTTGCGTCTTTGTTTTGCACAGCAATCGCCGTCAGGGCATTACCGGCGGATTGGCCGGTCGTGGCCAGCCGGGTCGGATCATGCGGCAGCAGGAAAAATAAGGCCGGCAGCAGCAGAATAAAATTATGAGCAAAGCGCGGTCGGTGAGTAAAGCGACGCAGGCCGGCAGCGGTGATCACCATCCAGAGCACCATCACGACAATCATGCCGATCAGGTAGGGCAGCAGTCTGGGCGTGACATACTTAAGATACAGGCGGCTGGTGATCAGATAGATCATGACAGCGGTGAAAAAGGCCTGGGTGGCCAGTTCGAGCAGCACCTGCATATTCCAGGGCTTTCGAGCACGTCGTTTATGTTTCATCACAGTCCACCTCCGATCGCAAAGTGAAAGAGCAGCGCCAGCATGGTCGCTACAGCGGCCATCGTCAGTGTCATGCGCAGAATAAAGCGTTTACGGAAGCTGCCGGAAAGCAGCAGTACGTTTTTGATATCCATCATCGGACCGAATAAGAGAAAGCCCATTAAGGCGCCGTTTGGCATGATGCCGGCCAATGAGCGGGCGATGACGGCATCCGAGGATGAGCATAGCGACAGACCGAAGGCCAGGATTAATAATAACAACATGGCCGGGATCAGCGGCAGTTTTCCGCCGCCGAAGAGCTTGGCGGTGGAGTGCCAGGTCTGCAACAGGGATGACAGCAGGGCGCCGACCAGCAGATAGCCGCCGACACTCCAGAATTCGACCTTGGCTGTATCCAGAAATAGCAGCAGCTTTCCGCTGAAGCCGCGCGGCTGTATGGTTTCAGCGGAAAGCGGATTTGTGATGCCGGCGCGTACTCGCTCCGTCAATACCGCTTCCCGTTCCGGGCGGAGGGCGAACACCAGGCCGACCAGCAGAGCGGCCGCCACTCCCAGGCCGATACGGCCATATAGGATGACCGGCTGATCACGGAAGGCATAATAGGTTGACAGGATCACTACCGGATTGATGATCGGCGAGGCTGTCACAAAGGCCAGGGCAGCCGGCAGGGGAACCTGTTTGCGCAGAAAGCTGCGAAAGACCGGAATCGAGGCACAGTCACAGACAGGCATAAAGAAGCCGGCGATGATACCGACGATCAAACCGGGAACCGTCTTTTTCGGGAAATAGGTCTCGATCAGCCGTAGAGGTAAAAAGACTTGAATCAGAGCCGATACCAGTACGCCGATGCCGAGGAAGGGAAGGGCTTGCAGGACCATACCCAGCCAGTTGTTTAATACCGCATCAAAGGGCAGGCGCAGCAGCTCGGCGGCCAGCCGCAGTATCAGAAAGGCACTGATGATATAAAAAACTGATGAAAAGTATAGGGTTCCTGCTCCGATACGTTCGCGCATCGCCTCTTTCAGGCTGCGTCTGTCAGTGCCGGTCAAAACCGGCACACGCGGCTGCAATCGGTGTACCGCTTTGACGGCGGCACGTTCTCCACCTTCCGGAAACCGGTTCAGGACTACCCGGTCTGCCTGCTGCAGCTGTTCGGTTACGATGGTTTGCCGTTGCCCCAGGATGACCTCCAGTCTGGAGGCATCGGCCACATACAGGTGTTTGACGATGACCGGGGAAAATTCCGGTCTGAGTCTGGAAAGCTGATCATACAGAGCGCTCATGGACAGCAGGCCGTTATTTTCGATCCAGATTTCATCGGCTTCCCGATCGGCTTCGTACAGCTCCAGCAGCAACGGGTAGAGGGCTTCATAAACAGCCAGCTCGTTCGTTTCAAGAGCAGCCTTTCCGACCCGACAGACCGAAACGTGCGGATGATCCTCGGGAATCTCCGGCTGCACAAAGCCTCTCTCCAGCTGCAGGATAACGATTTCAGTATCGATCGGCGCCTGTTGCAGCAGTTGATTGATCAATGTCGTTTTTCCGCTTTCAAAGAAACCGGAAATGACGGTAGTAGGGATTCTCATACAGGCACCACTTTGGAAAACAGATTCTTGATCATGGCCTCGTCCAGACGGGGGCCGATCAGAGTCAGGTAATGACCGCTATTCTCGTGCGGTGTAATGGTCAAGCGTTGATACAGATACTGGAGCTGACGCAGCCCTTCATCCGTTTGCAGGATACCCTTGGCCCGAACCACCATCAGAGGACGTTCGGTTTCCAGCGCCACGAAGGCTTCCTGCAGAGCCGTCAAGGACACGGTGCCGGACGGTTTCAGGGTCAGACTGGTAAAGAGCGGATCAACGTGCTGATGTCCATGGTCGTGATGTCCCCGGCAGCCACAGCCTTCGTCATGCTGCTGATGCTCGTGACAGCCACAGCCTTCACTATGCTGATGCTCATGACAGCCACAGCCTGCCGGTGCGGCTGCTCCGCGTAAGCGGGCAATCTCGGCCATTACCTGTTCGGTCAGTTCGGGCTCTCCTTCAGTATGAGAAGGGATGATGGTATCTGCCGCCAGAATCTGATCCAGGTAATACTCACCGAAGTTTTCCAGATAGATGGCAAAGCGGGTAACATCGACGATGGTGATCTTTTGAGCCAGCACGATCCGGTCGGCCAGCGACGGATGCAGACAGGCGGTCTCGATATCCGACAGCTTGCCGATACCGGACGGCTCGATCAGGATATCCTGCGGCTCATATTCACGGATAACGGCCTTGATGGCGGTGATAAAATCACCGGCCAGCGAGCAGCAAATGCAACCGTTTTGCAAGGTGGTGACGGAAAAGCCTCCGTCTTGTAAGAGGGCTGCGTCAAGACTGACTTCACCGAAATCGTTCTCGATTAGAACCACCTTACGGTCGGCAAAGTGTTCGGTCAACAGTTTCTGCAAATATGTGGTTTTACCGGCTCCTAAAAAGCCGGACAGAATATAGACATTGGTCATGTATTGAACTCCTTTTGATCGTGTACTTTGGTTTTGGCAGCTGCGATATCGGCACCATGCTTCGGACTGCATTTGCGGCAGTAGCCGTATAATTCGATCTTGTGACTGGTCACATGAAAATCCGCTTCGGCAGCAGATAAGGTGACGTCTTCGATCGGGCAGTGTCTGACCGGAATCTTATCATGGCAATCCAGACAGATCGCATAATGGGTGTGCTGCTTGGCCAGAGTGTAGGCCGCCATGGCGTCATCCAGATAGAGATGTCGCTCTAAATATCCGACAGACAGCAGCAGCTCCAATGTTCGATAGACAGTGGAGAAATTCAGAGGCAGCAGCAGCCTGGCCTGCTGATAAAGGTCATTGGCGGTCAACGGCCGTCCGGCCTGTTCAAAGATCTGGCAAATGCACAGCCTTGGCAGGGTTTTTTTGACGCCCTCCGGGAAATGGCGGACGGAAAAGGTCGGTTTATCCACGACGTAACACCTTCTTTCCGAGAAAGATCAATAACAGGGTAAAGACGCCGAGCAGTACGATGGTTCCACCCGGTTTCAGGCCCATATAATAGGACAGGGTCAGGCCGACCACAGTGAACAGTACGGCAAAGCCGACAGCATACAGCACTGTCCGGCGATAGCTTCCGGCCACCTGCATGGCGCAGGAAACCGGAACTACCATCATGGAGCTGACGATCAGTGCCCCGACGGTTCGGGAAGCGATCGAAACCGTCACTGCTGTCAATAAGGTGAAAATCGTATTGATCACATTGTCGGGAACACCGCTTAATCTGGCGGCCTGCTCATCGACCGAGATATAAAACAGCGAATGATAAAGCAGGATGAAGACGGCCAGTACGGTGAACGACAGACCGATTACCAGATACAGCTCGAAATCCGTGATGGCTACGATACTGCCGAATAAAAAGCTGTTAAAATTCGCAGAGTTGCCCATATACTTGGACAGTACGCCGGTCAGACCGATGCCGGCCGACATGATGATGGCGATCGACATTTCCGAATAGGCCGGTAATTTCTTGCGGATCACCTCGATACTGAGGGAGGCAATGATACAGCTGATGACAGCTCCCAGCACAGGGTTAAAGCCGAGGATCAGGCCGATGGCCACACCGGCCAGCGAGGTGTGCGAGAGGGCGTCGCCGATCATGGATAGGCGTTTGCAGACGATGACCACTCCGATACAGGGAATGATGACAGCAATCAGGATGCCGACGATAAAGGCTTTGCGCATAAAATCATATTCTAATAAATTGAGAAATGCGGGCATCGGAACCTCCTTTAGTGGATATGAACATGGTCGGCCGGCGGATGCTGATGCCTGTGCTCTAATTCATGAGTCAGCTGCTCCCGCGTCACCTCCAGCACCGAACCGTATTCCAGGCAAAGGGTACGGGTGACAAAGGGATGAGCCTTGGCGATATCATGAGTGACCATCAGAATGGTCAGCTGACGGCTTCGATTCAGCTCCTGCAGCAGGGTATAAAACTCCAGGGCGGTGGTATCATCGACACCGGTGGTCGGCTCGTCGAGAATCATCACCGCCGGTTCGCCGACCAGAGCTCTGGCCAGCAGTACCCGCTGCAGTTGTCCGCCGGATAATTGACTGAGCAGTCTTTTGCGGTAATCGCTCATACCGACGGCTGCAAAGGCTTCAGCCACCTTTTTTTCGTCTTCTGCCGTAAACCGTGAAAACAGCGGTTTTCTGGCTCGCAGATTGGTTTTGACGATCTCATCGGCGGTGGCGGGAAACTGACTTTGCAGCAGCAGACCCTTTTGCGGCACATAGCCGATGCGCGGCCAGGGGATGGCGTCATGGTCAGACTCGCCGAACAGCCGGATCTCGCCGGTGTCCGGAGTCAGTTCACCCAGCAGCAGCTTAAACAGGGTGCTTTTACCGGCACCGTTGCTGCCGATCAGGGCAACAAAATCTCCCTTTTGAATATCAAAAGATACCCCTTCTAAAACAGGGGTATCTTGATAAGCAAAGGATATAGTTTCTATTTGAATGATCGGTTCCATTTTTGCCTCATTCTATATTATTTTGCCAGGGCTTCCAGTAAGGATGTGAGGTTTATCTCCATAGCGACGAGATAGTCACCCTTTTCAGGCGCGCTTTCCAGCGGATTTAACATGGCTGTTTTGGCGCCGGTTTCCTTGGCGATTGATTCAGCCACCTTCGGGCTGACCAGCTCTTCAAAGAAAATGGTTGAAACCTTATTCTCCTTCACAAAGGAAATGACTTCCTTCATGCGCTGTGGATCCGGCTCGGAATTTGGGGACAGTCCCTCGATACCGATCTGCTTCAGACCGTAAGCATGGCACAGGTAGCCGAAGGCCTCGTGGGCGGTCACGATGGATTTACCCTTATATGCGGCCAATTCTTTGGTAAACTTCTGATCCAAGTCATCGAAGAGCTTGGCCCACTTTTGATAGTTCTGTTCGTAATATGTTTTATTGGCAGCATCGGCCTTCACCAGACCGTCCTTGATATTCTCCAGCTCTTTTTTTGCGTTCTTCACATTCAGCCAGACATGCGGATCGGTATCGCCGTGGTCATGCTCGTGCTTCTCGTCTTTGTCATGGCTTTTATCATGTTCATGATCCTCGGCTTCATCATGATGATGATGCTCACCGGTCAAAAGCTCGATCCCCTTGGAAGCTTCAACCGGTACCAGCTTTTTGTTTCCAAGGGTCTTAGACACCTTTTCTACCCAATGCTCCATACCGGCACCATTATACACCAAAACATTGGCTTTTTCCAGTGCTGCCATGTCGGTTGCCTCCGGCTCCCAGTCATGCGGTTCCACGCCGGCCGGTACCAGAGTCTTAACATCGACCTTATCGCCGCCGATCTTTTGAACAAAGTCGGTCATCACATAAAAGCTGGAATATACCTGCAGTTTTTCGTTATCCTTTTTATCCGTGGCAACGGACACAGTTTTTGATGAGGTCTGTGACGGTTTGCTTCCGGCCGTGCAGGCAGCCAACAGGCTGAAACTTAATGCTCCGGCTAATAATAAACGTAAATGCTTCATTATCTGCTCCTTTCAAAGCTGTTTTACAAATGTTTTACTGATATTCAATATAACGCAATTGCAAATCAGTTGCAACTGAATAACGTAAAGTTTTGCATGAAAATTTCAAAAGTAAGCGCTAATCTCAGAGTGGGAAAAAACCTCTGAAAATGCTATAATTTCTTGTAGGAAAGGCAGGGCGAAAAAGAACAACCCGTTTAACTTTGTACCGATACACTGGGGCTAAAGAGAGTATGATGCGATACACTGTGATCGGAGGGGGGAGAAAACATGCAGATGATTCAGTCTTTTAATCAGACCATAGATTATATTGAAACCGTTTTGTCGGATGAAATTGATGAAGAGAAGGTAGCGCGTCTATCGGGCTACTCCTACCGGATGTTCAGTCGTCTGTTTTCAATCCTGACAGACACTACCCTGACGGAATATATCAGAAGCAGAAGACTGACAGAAGCGGCCATGCTGCTGAGGGATACCGGCGATAAAGTCATTGACATCGCCCTGCGTTTTGGTTACGAATCAGCGGATGCCTTTACGGCGGCTTTTAAAAGTTTTCACGGTTCGACTCCTTCCGAGGTCAGGAGCGGAAGACCGTTCCGACTGGTTTCTCGTATATAGTTGGCACTCAGTATCAATGGAGGAAGAAGTATGAACATTACGATTCAAAAGAAACCGGCTCTGACCGTGGCCGGCATCAACAGACAAGTCATTACTTCAAAGCTGTGTCCGGACACCTGGGGTGAATTATTCGGAAAATACAGTCATCAGGAATTGGCCGCACTCGGAAACGGACAGAGCGTCGGCGTTTGTCATGATATGGCCGAGATGGCGCCCTGCGAAGGACAGGGCGGCCATCTCATTAATTACATGGCCGGCTATCTGGTGAACGATGAAAAAAGGGCAGTCGAGCTGGGGCTGGATATCCTGCAGACCGTCGAGGCCGAATACGCGGTGGTAGAGTTGCAGGGAAAAGTACCGGACTGCATTCATCAGGGGTGGAAATATGTGATGGAGGTTTTCTTTCCGGAGCATGGCTATATACACTCCGGGCAACCGGATTTTGAGTACTATTTGGAAGGCGATATGTACAGTGACGATTATCGGATGGAGCTGTGGATACCGGTGGCAAGGGAAGAAAAATAAGACATAAAGAAAGCCGTATGATATGACCGGTTTTGCGGCGGTCATATCATACGGCTTTTTAGGAAATAAAGGGGGATTTGTGATTTTTTAGGGAATCAATTTCCTTCTTTTTTGGTCGCCTCTAAATAATCAAAGAGAGTGTTGAAGAATTCGTTTCCGCTGATTCTGCTGAGAGCACCGGCTGAAACGGAAACTTCATCATAGCTTGTGACCGCGTCATTTCGGATGTTTTTTCCGCTGATCACCACCGGCACCGGATCACCGCTGTGTTCCCGTCTTTCGCAAGGGGTGGAATGGTCGGCGGCCAGGGCAATGATAAGGTTTTCTTTGATCGCCGCCTGTGCAGACTGCAGGATAATACCGGCCATTCGATCATAGATTTCGATTGCTTTAACCTTGCCGAGCGGATCATTATCATGTCCCATTAGATCGGTGGCCTTGTAGTGCAGTACGACAAAGTCATGTTCTTTCAGGGCTTCGACTGCCAGCCGGCATTTCATCTCGATATTGGTATCTATATTTCCGGTAAAGCTTTCATGGGTAATGGTTGTAAAGCCGGCCAGCTTGGCCACCCCCAGCACGGTCGATTCACAGGCGACACAGGCGGCCCTGACCTTGTACCTTTCAGCTGTTTTTTCAAGTCGCGGCATCTTGCCGGCGCCCCTGGTCAGCACATAGTTTGCCTTTAATAATCCCTGCTTTGCGCGCTCCACATTGACGGGATGTTGATCAAGGATTTCAAAAATCTTCTGTTGGATCCTTCCGATGATGAGGCTGGTTCTGGCGGAGGCCTCATCATTATCCTGCGGGGCGGGCGGCGTTTTGACAGCCAGTCCTTCCGTTTTTGGGTCGGTATCGGCCACTTTTTCAGACAGGCTCTCGCCCCTCAGAACCAATACGGCCCGGTGCTCGGTGGATTCTTTAAAGATCACCCTGACACCGTCTACCTCCATTCCGTTGATGGCTTTTGCAAGTTCACCGGTACCCCGGCGAATACGACCGGCTCTTCGATCTACCACAACTTGATTTTCATCGACTGTCGCAAAATTACATCTAAAGGCGATATCGCCGGCCTGCAGTTCGATATCATTGCCAAAGGCCTCGATCGGGCCCCGGCCCGGATAGTCCTTCAGCGAATAGCCAAATAGAATCATATGACCAAGATCGGTACCGACCGGAGTGCCGGCTTTGTGAAGATCCATGATACCGCAGGAGCCGTAAGCGGCCAGTTTGTTTAGGTTTTCTTTTTTGGCATATTGCAGAGGAGTGAGGAAACCAAGTTCCTCGCAAGGTCTGTCGCCAAGACCGTCTGCAATCATTAATAAGATTTTATTTTTCACAGCATTCTCCTATAATACGAACTTCAGCCAGCCGAAGTAAATCAACGACATGGAACATGCTCCGATAAAGCAGGAAACCAGACCATAGATTAATTCATCCTTTACTGTAAAGTAGCCGGTACCGAAGTAAAGAGTGTTTACCTTCGAGTGCGGCGGCAGGGTAATGGTGTAGGCGATACCGAAGGAGCAAGCCAGCGCCAACGGAACCGGATCCATACCAAGCTGTGCGGACAAGGCGATAACAGCCGGGATCAGGATGGTGGTACGAACCGTTTTGCTGGTGAAGATCAAGTGACTGAAAACAGAAATAAAGATCAAAACCAGGGCCACGACAGCGGTCGGCATCTTATCCAGACCGGTCGCATTGATCAACTTGCCGATCACCCATGATGCGGCTTCGGTATCATTTACAGCATTTCCGACAGCGTAGGCGCCGGCTGAGAAAATCATCAGATCCCACTTGATTTTGGCTTCTTTCCAGGTGATCACACCGATTCCCGGCATTAGGCAAAGGAACATAGCCAAAACGGCTGTCTGCTCGGTTGAGATTTTGAAACCGAACCAGGCCTTCTGATAATCTCCGGTCGCCCAGAGAAGCAGGGTGATGACAAAAATGATAACGGCTTTGATTTCTCTTTGTGAGATCGGGCCAAGCTCCTGCAGCTGCTGTTTCAGGGATTGAGTGAAGCTGTCAGCATTTTCTTTGAATTCGTCCTTATATTTAAACAGGAATATGCCGGCAATAAAGGCGAAGATGGTGGTCAGCAGGGCCTGCGGCAGGGAACCCATTAACCACTGCATATAACCGATCTGGCCATGCGCCTGTTCGTTGATAAAGCCGACTGCCAAAACCTGTGCCGATGTTGCGGTCATCACAACTGAGGTGGCGAAGCCGTTGTTCTGGACGCCCTGCAGCATCATCAGCTTACCGAATTTGCTTTGCCCGGGCATTGCCTTAAAGACTTCCAGAATGATGAGTGCGATCGGAACGATCAGAGAGGCTCTGGCGGTCGTCGATGGCACAAAGAAGGCCAAAATATAGTTTACCACTACAAATACGATCAAAGTTTGTGTCGGTGTCTTGGCGAATTTTGTAACCAAGGTTAATGCGATTCGTTTTCCGAGGTTTGAAGCACTCATGGCGGAGGTCAATACAAAGGCTGCAACCATTAACCAGATAATATCATAGCCAAGAGTACCGAAGGCGACATCCTGCTTCTTCACTGCTCCCAGCAGTGGTAAAAGCAAGACAATTAATATTGACGTTAAGTAAATCGGGATCGGCTTACTGATCCACATGATCAGTGCGAACGTAAACAGGGCCAAACTGATCTGCCCTTCGCGGGACATTCCGCCGGGAAGAGGCATGAAGAACAGAATGAGGAAGGCCAGGATCGCCAATCCGGTTCCTATCAAACTCGATAGATTTTTTTTCGATGTTTCCTTTGACATTTCAACCTCCATAAATTTGTTTTATTTGTGTATATATATTATATGTCGAGCACAACTATAAAACAAAAGAATTATATTATCATAATGATAATTATTTGTTATAATCATCCTGAGGAGGAAATAGAGATGGATTTAGAGAAGCTGGAAAGCTTTGTGATGCTTGCACAGGTAAAAAATTTCACCGAGGCGGCAGAGAATTTATATATTTCACAACCGGCGCTCAGTAAAAGAATCAAGAACCTGGAGGATGAACTGAAGGTACCGCTGTTTAATCGAATAGGGAAAAGGACATTTTTGACATCAGAAGGAGAATATTTTTTAAAATATGCGAGAAGCGCCATAGCAAATCATAATTTATTGCTGGAGCATATCAGTCAAATCCGAAATCTGGAAAAAGGGATTCTGAGATTTGGGGCCACAAATTTTATCGGCATCTATATCATGCCGCAGATCATAGCCGAGTTTACGAAACAGTATCCTCATATAGACATTAAAATGACGATCAATTCATCCAAAAATATCATCGCCATGCTGGAAAATAATGAGCTTGAATTTGTCTTTTTATCAAATTATGTTTTGGATGAAAACAGCGGTTTTATATCAAAAAAACTGACACAGGACAAACTACAGTTTGTGGTCTCAAAGGATCATGAGCTGGCGCAACAAAGCCTGTGTGATATAGACGAAATAAGAAAATACAAATACATCACCAAAGGAGTGAAATCATCTCAAACTGTATTTTTGAACGAAATCTTAAAGGCTCGGGGAATCGAATTTTCCAATCAGCTGATCATCAATAATCAAGAGGCGATCAAAGAGGCGGTTTGCAGAAGCATCGGCTTTTCCATCATATCGGAAAAAGCACTGACCAGAGAAATAGAATCCGGAGTATTGAAAACGCTGGCAGTAAAGGGGGTGGAGTTCGCCAGGAACATTCATTGTGTATTTATCAAAGACAGCTTTTTGACACCGGCCGCCAGGCGCTTTCTGGAAATAGCCGAAGAGATATATGGCGAAGGGGCAGATATGTAGACGCTTATTACTGACCGGAAGCAATATAAAGCACCCCCAAGGAGGTTCGGCATGAATGAAATCCGACCTGGAGGTGCTTTTTTGGGCTAAACATGTGTGCGGGTTGCTATGAAATGAAAAGATACGAAATACCCGTGAGAACAACTAGGCTGCAAAATAATAGTTTCCATAAAAATACGTTTTTCTTAAATATTTTATCACTGAATAGTAAAAAAAGCGCCGCTGTTAAAAAAATAATTAGTCTTAAGTAATTGAGAATCATATCATTCACCTCGCTGCATTGTTTTATAGGCTCCGGTTGAGGTATTGATTGCTTGATATAGTGGTGATCACCGGAAGTCTTGTGTGTTTTGGCTATTTTTATTATACAATACCATGTTTGCGTGGTCAATATTACTATAAAAATATTATATATTATTATGGTTGTTATGTCGTAAAAAAATTAGGATCACAGCTCCTGCAAGCGTAGCGGCAATACTGATATAGATAATCGGCGGTGCAAATCCCCAAACATAACGGTTGTTTGGGATAATACCGCGAAACGTAAATTCTGCTTTTAGAAGGATGAAGGTAGCCAAGGCCAACAGACCACTGACGATCGTTCCGATCGGCTTTTTTAACCACGATAGCAATAAAGACAGTAGGCTAAAAAAGATAAATACCGTTATAATAACGAGGTAAGTGATGCTTTCAGCTTTTACTCTTTCTATTTTCATTGCTTTGGTGTATATTTTTCCAAGTTTGATTAGAGAAAGATTGATGGTTTCTTTGTTTGGCATATCCAATAACTTGTCGGAAACAGTATTCGGATTTGCTTCCAGATATTCCCGGAACTCTGTTGAAGCCGTTGCCATTGGCATAAGAGCTGTCATTACCAGCATAATCGAGCCTAATAGCATGGCCCAAAACGGATACAGCAGCTTTTTTTCGGGCTTTTTCTTTATTTCGGTCGTATCGTTCATGATCTAGTCCTCCATTTAATTTTATTTTTGTGCCACTTCCAGTAACTTTGCGGTTACTCTGGTTTGAACTTCCAGATAATATGCTGTTTCCGCTTCATTCAGATCATTGCTTTGCCATTTTTCAAACTTGGCAGCCCAATCAGCATATGTACTCATGAATTTTGTATAATCCGCCAATAAGGTTAGATCACCGGAATTGCCATCATACTTTTTCATAAAGGTGACATAGTCATCTATAAATGCTTCATAGCTGTCCATGGCTTCTTTAAAATCTTTTCGCAGTCCGTTGGTCGTTTCCTGCTTGGGTGTTTCTTGTTTGGCCGTTTCCTGTTTGGGTGTTTCGGTGGTTGATGAAGCACTCTTTTCGGCCGCAGCGGGGTTTTTAGGATCCGTATCTTCTTTTTTAGAAGCTTCTTTTGGAGATTCGATCGTTACAGACATGATGCGATTTCCTTCATAACGCAAGAAAATGTGATATTTTTCGGCATTATGGGCAGAGTAAGATGTTTCATGCTTTTCGTAATTTACTGTAAAACCATTGTCAGCGCAGGCAGAAACATATTGCTGGTAATCTTCTTTGCTGGTTTCTCCGATATAGACAAAGAAACTGTTCTCATTTTCGTAAGTGAATTTTCCGATAGTGGACTTTGGAACCGGAAGCATCTTCCCGACAGCACTGGCAGGCCAGGTGATACTTTCTAATTTTAAGGGAGCTTTCAGTTCAATGGAAAAATGATCGCTGTAATGAATCAGATGTAAAGAATAACCATCGGTGTTATACGCTTTATAACTGAGGGAATCTTTTTTGGCATCAATGGTAAAGCCTTTGCCGGTACAGTCGGTCATATATTGATTGTACTGTACATCGCTTATCTTGTTAACATCCATCCGGAGTTCTTCGTCAGAGTTGGTGTGAAGTTCGCAGTTTTTTGAAGGGGGCTCGGGAATGACATTCTTTAAGATGACAGTCGGCCATACATTTGGTGGGCGGCGACCGACCACATAGCTGATACCGATGATAGCGATCACCAACAGTAGATAAAACCGCCAAGTCAAATAAAATGGTTTAGGTGATTTTTTATGCTTTTTAGGAGAGGGCGGGATAAAGTTTGCTGACTGTTGCGGCGGGGCTTGTGGTATTGCCTTTGAGTGATTGCTTAGATCGGCATTAGACCCGCAAACAGGACAGAAATTGCCTTCAAAACTGGTATTACATCTAGCGCATGTTTTCATTACTATTTCTCCTCGTGTAAAATATTAGTTCTTTAACCGTGATATACTTTTAAAATAATTGACAGCTACGATAATCAGTACAATTCCGCCGCATAAGCTCCCCAGGGAGCCGTTCCTGAGTAGAAAAGACAATATGATCGTCAATAATCCGCCGGCAGCGGCAACAGCAAAATCGATGACGCGGGCATCTCGCTTGGCCAGACTGGCGGCCGAAGCGATCAACACACCATAGGCTGTCAATTGTATCAAGGCAGAATTGCTGCCGGTAAGATCCATGAAAATTGCTACAAGCATTAAAAATATACCAACACAGGCTGCAAGGTTACGCACCACAGTGCTGAGTGTAAATTTACTGATTCTGCGCCGGCGTTCGGCGGTGATCGTTGATAGACAGCGATCATAGATTTGTTGTATTTGGGCGAAATCTGCGTGGCCACGAAAGATGATCAGAGATTTTTGATACGCCTGTTCAAATTTGGCCAACCATGCTGAGGAGATATTTTGATTATCCTCGCCGAGAATATTCGAGGAAGCCAAAATCATAAATTCAATAATATCTTCCTTTGCATTTGGTATGGGGAAATTTCTAATCAGTTGTTCTTTTTGGTGTATCGTTTGCGTATGGTTGCTCTCATGAAAAAAAGCTTGAACGGAACCGGCTGCAGATTGATCGCGCAATTCGCAGCCGCAAGCGGGACAGTGTCCGATAAAGGAGTCAAGTGTTGTTCCGCAATGAGGACAACTATGTGAGTGACCGCCATAAAACTTTTTTTGATGATCCGGGGGAGCTTCGGGAGAGGGCCTGATTATTGTGCCGCAGTGCGTACAAAAATTTGCGTGGTTTGGGATTTCGGAACCGCAGTTTGTGCAAAGCAACATTTTATTACCTCCGATTTGGAAGACCGAACGATTGTGGTTTTACAAGTTCAAAAAGACATCGGCGGTCATTCCGAAAATTATGTAAACATTATATATATATATATTGTCAAGAAAAATATACAAAAACACCGAAGAAGCTGTCTGGTGAAAACAATTTATCCATGAACAGCACGCCTGACAATCTCACAGAAAATGATGATCTTTATATAATTAAAGAGGTAAAATTTTTCGTCATTGCCCTCAAATATTTTTTCAATACATTACCAACTTTATGTAAAATGTGTTATACTAAACTTAAGTATAGTAACAGATCCACAGCACCGGAAAAAGTATACCGGAGATGGTTTGAAATTACCCGGAAGGACACCGGGAGAAAGGAAAAATCCAATCACCATCACCGATGATTGGACTATACGTGTATTATGAATTACTACAATCCGCAACGATATAAAAACGGTGATACGGCTAAGGTATTACAGCTGAAAGTAGTTGGTTGTAATACCTTAGCTAAAGCTGTCAATGAGAACCAATAAAAAACAATGTAAGGGAGGTTTTCAAATGAAGAAAATATCAAAACAATTAGCGGTTATGGCAATTATAGTGGGGATAATTGCAAGCACAGTTCCATCTTATGCAATGGAGTATTCAAGCAATAATACCGGTAATTTTCTTATTTCAAGTGAAAGTCATACAAACGGAGAAGGAATCGAAGTAAACTTTAAAGAATTCTCGTTTATAACCGGTGATTATAAAGAAGATGATGTTTACACAATGAACCATGTTAGTTCTGCTGGTGAGATTGTCAAAATAGTGGATAAGGATACGGGAAGCATCCTTGAAACTATGACAGTAAAGAAAGCTGAATTTACAAACCACAGAAGCGCTGTATATCCTTATACATTTACAAGAACTAAGCATTTCGGAATTACAGATGTGTATATTGATATAGCAGTAGAATTATACAATCGTGGTTCCTTTAGACAAATAAATTCTATTCAGTATCATTATGTTGGAGTTTCAAGTAGAATAAGCCCAATGGCATTAGTAGATAAAAGTTCATCTGTATGGAGCCCAGGTAATAAATTTCCAACAATAGAAGTTAATTATGGATATTCCGGCACATTAGAAACTACACTTGATATTGGAGTTAATGGTTCTGTAAATGCAGGTCTCGAGGCAAAACTTTTAAATGCAGGTTTTAGTGTGGGAGGCTCTGGAGGAGGAAAAGTTTATTATAGACGACCAGTCTTAAGTAACGGAACAATACGGTTGTATTAGGAGGCAATATGATGAGCAATAAAAATGATGGTTTTAAATTCAAGCAGTTTTTAATTGATAACTTTGGCGCCTTAATAATCTCTATTTCTATCTCTGCTTCTATTTTAACATTTACGTATTTTTTTTATAAGTGTATGATATATTTAGCACTGAGAGTAGGGTGACATGAAAGGCAATGTTCTTCCCCGGGCCTAGTCATCAAGACGAAAGCAAAGTATTTGAAGCTTCGGATTTTGATATTGACATGGAACAATCGTTGAAGCAAACTGCGTATGACGATTGGTGAAGATTACACAACAGAGAAAAAGAACTTCGCCGGCTGTAAATTTATCAGGGTGAAGACAGGCAAACTCTATATAAGGGCGGCAAACCAAAAAAGAAGGGCATTATTGCTCTTCTTTTTTGGTTTGCTGTCATGTTCGTCTAATCGGTCTGCGCTGTGGGAGTTGTTTCGTACCGAACGCAAGCGCTTCAAAGCGCTTCAACCGCTAATTCTCTATAGCCTATTTCCCATTTTTTATGCTATACTACACTGATACCATTTCTTGTATCAAACGTCGCCGCGGCGCCCGGAAAAGGAGGATAAAAAGCATGATTACTTTTGAACATATCATTCAGTTAAATAAGCAGTTAGAGGAGCAGGGCAGTAAGCTGCATCTGCGTGATACCTGCAGCGGCCAGAGTCTGTGGCTGGAAAGCGGGAATGCACTGCGGGATTGGCGGTTGATCCGAGATTATTTCGGAGCGCAGCAGATCTTTTTGCGCCATTCGGATGACTACCTGACGTTCTGGGAGGAGGGAGGATATTGAAATCATTTTTTGAGCAAGTGATATTTGTAGTGCGAAAGAATTTACGGCTATATGCGTTATGGATCTGTCTGGCAGTGACCGGCTATGGGCTGATGCTGGTCATACCCTATATGGTGAAGCTGACTACCAATGCGGTGTCAAGCGGCACCCTGACCGAATCGCAGTTCGGTTTATTTATGATATTGACGGTGGGAGCGGTGGTTTTGTCCTATTTGGCCGAGGTCGGCTGGGTCTGGGCGCTGTTTAAGGCTGGTAACAGTCTCGGGCGGTTCCTGCGTATTGAGATGATGCAGACGTATCTGCGTCAGCCGCCGGAGTATTTTCGTACCTTTTCACCGGGCAGCTTGCTGGCTCGTATCACAGATGATATTGAGATGCTGACAACCTTTGCCGGTTATGGCATGATGACCATTTTTGACTCAACCATTTATCCGTTTTCCCTGCTGGTTGTTATGGCAGCGGTCATTTCGTGGAAGCTGACCTTGGTGACGGTGATTCCGCTGATCGTGCTGCTGTTATTGTCGAAGCGTATCGGGGCGCGTATCTTTATGACCGCCGAGCGGATGCAGCAGGCTTATGACGGGCTCAATGATTTTGTGCTGGAAAATGTGGCAGCGGTGCGTACCATCCGCGGCTATCGGCGCCGGGCATCCAGACGACAGCTGTTTCGTGAGCGTTCGCGTGATTATGTGAAGCGCTATTCGCAATTTGTTTATTTTGAAGAGGCGTTCAATGCCATCGGTCATTTCGTTCGTGGCTTGAGCTACACCATTGCCCTGCTGGCCGGCGGCTTTATGATCAGTCGCGGCGAGCTCAGCGTCGGCGATTTGATTTCCTTTATGATTTACCTGAATATGCTGATCTGGCCGATTATGGCTTTTGGCGATCTGATGACCATTGCCAATCGGGCCGCTGCCAGTCGGAAGCGTATTGAAGAGGTGCTGGAGGAACAGGATTTCGGTCTGCAGCAGGCAGCGGCAGAAACTGCTTCGGTGCTGCCGCTGCCGGTACAAAGCTGGGAGATGAAGAATTTCTCATTCCGCTATCCGGGCGAGGAGGCAGACGTATTGTCGGATATCTCCTTGTCCGTCAAACAAGGTGAGATGGTGGCCGTGGTCGGAAAGACCGGCAGCGGCAAAAGTACCCTGCTGCGGCAGTGGCTTCGATTTTATCCCTTCGCGGAAAATACGCTGCTGCTTGACGGCAAGGGTATCGAGCAATATGACATGGCAGAGGTGCGCAGCCGCATCGGTTATGTGCCGCAGGAGCATATCTTATTATCCAAGAGCATTCGTGAGAACATTGAGCTTGGCTGCAAGCCGGGCGGTGAGCTGACGGTAGAAGAGGCGGCGGCTCTGGCGGATTTGGCAAAGGATCTGTCGGCCTTTGCGGATGGATATGAAACCATTGTCGGAGAGCGCGGTGTGATGTTGTCCGGTGGGCAAAAGCAGAGGTTGTCGATTGCCCGGGCCCTCATCGGTCAGCCGGAATTTTTGATTCTGGACGATGCGCTGTCGGCCATGGACACGAAAACGGCCGATACTATCGTCAAAGCATTGCGGAACCGACCGCAGCGCCAGACCATGCTGGTATCGACACATCGCCTGGCCGGTGTGCGGGATGCCGATCGCATCATCGTACTGGACGGCGGACGAATCAAGGAGAGCGGTACACATGAGGAGCTGATGCGGGCAGATGGCTGGTATGCGGCGCAATTTCGTTATCAGCAGATGGAAGGAGGCGATGCGGACGATGAAGCGATCTAATATGAATCATCAAGAGCGGCAACGGCATAAGCAGCAAAACCGCAGGGCCTATTTATTTTTATTGCGGTTTGCCATGCGCAAAAAAGCCGCTCTGGCTCTCGGCTTTGTGTTGGTATCGGTCGCCGTTGGCCTGGATCTGGGAGCAAATTATTTCGTGGCCCGGCTGCTGGATGAGCTGGCGGAAATTTGGCAGCGGCAGGCGGTTGGACGGCTGGTGGGCATGGTGGCAGGCTACGCCGGCCTGGTGATTCTGGCCGGTATGGCGGTGTATATCAGTAATGTGTATACTAAACGAACAGCTGAGGGCATCGTCGGAATAATCCGTGAGGAAGTATTTGATCACCTGCAGCGACTGCCGGTTTCCTTTTATGATAAGACGGCTGCCGGTCGGATCGTAGCTCGGGTGACCGGTGATAATAAGGCTATGCGTGATGTCTATCAGTTATTCTTTTCGGAAATGCTGATGGCAGTCATTTACATGGTTTGTATCTATGGTGTATTATTATTTTTAAACAGGACGCTGGCTCTGCTGTCATTGCTCCCATTGACTGTTTTCGGCATCTTTTTATGGGATTATCACCGCCGCAGCAGCCGTATTCAACGGGTGTACAGACGGCTGCTGGCCGATATCAATGCGGTGGCCAATGAAAATATCCATGCTGTTACCATGATCCAGTCCTTCGGACAGGAGAAGAAGCTGGAAGATGAGTTTGCCGCCGGCAGCGAGGAGCTGTTTCGACAGGATCTGAAGCTGACTTTTCTGGAAGCATATAACGGCTACACGGCCATGGAGATGCTGCGATGGGTCGTGCAGGTATTGCTGGTCTTTTATCTTGGCTACAGCTATCTGTATACCGATCATCCGCTGAGTCTGGGTATGGTCTACCTGTTTAATCGTTATATGGTGGCCATGTTCAATCAGGGCAGTCGGCTTATGCAAAACATGCCGAAGGTCGAGAAATCGTTTCAGTCTGCCGGCCACGTGCTGGAACTGCTGCAATTGCCGCCGGTCGAAGAGGCGGCAGCCGATGAATGGCTTCCGCAGGTCGAACGTAAGGCGGTGACCGACAGCGGGAAAAAGACGGCAGACGGCAGTGTGGTCTTTGAAAATGTGAGCTTTTCTTATCTGGAGGGCAAGCAGGTCTTATCCGACATCTCCTTTGAAGTGCCGGCCGGCCATATGGTTGGTATTGTCGGCCATACCGGCAGCGGCAAATCGACGATTGCCAATCTGTTGCTGCGTTTTTATCCGACTGACAGCGGCAGCATTCGTATCGGCGGACAGGATATCAGCATGTTGTCGATCGAGGAAACGAGGAGTCATATGGCCATCGTATTACAAGATCCCTACCTGTTTGCCGGAACCATACTGGACAATATTACGCTGGCGGATGAGCGCTACAGTCGCCGGCAGGCGGAAGACGCTCTCAGAGCGGTCGGTGGAGCGGATATTTTGGCCGGAAAGGGACTGGATCTGATGCTGACTGAAAACGGTTCGGCTTTGTCGGCCGGTGAACGGCAGTTGATTTCCTTTGCCAGAGCCCTGCTTCGCGATCCGCAGATTCTGATCCTGGATGAGGCAACGGCGGCGGTGGACAGCGAGACCGAGCAATTGATTCAAAAAGGTATGGAAAAGCTGGAGGATGGTCGGACGACCATCGTGGTGGCCCATCGTCTGTCGACCCTGCGCCATGCCGATCACATTTTGGTGATGCGAAAAGGTCAAATCATCGAGCGAGGCACACACGAAGACCTGCTGGCAATGGATGGCTACTATACACAATTATATAAAAAACAATTTGTGCAGGCTTAAGCCTGCCGGTAAGGAGGAATTATGGGTTTACCGAAGAGACAGGATGTTCCGGATGAATTAACCTGGGATCTGACCAGAATATTTGCCGATGAGGCGGCCTATGAGGCCTGCGTGACTGAGCTGGCCGACCTTACACAGCGGATCTGCGGGTATAAGGGCAGTCTGCGAACCGCCGAAGATGTACTGGACGTATTGGATTTGTATAACGAGTACCGGATGAAGGAGTCTTGGTGCGCAAGCTATTGTTCATTATCGACCTCCGTCGATATGACGAATGAAACACTGGCCATGCGTGAGCAGAAGCTGTTTCGCATTCTGAGTGAGCAGGGGGCGGCATTGGCCTTTTTGGAGAATGAGATTCTCGGCCTGCCGGAGGCGGTTCTGGCAGCTGCCATACGATCGACTGATCGTTATGCTCATTTTTTGCAGGTGCTGCTGGATAAGAAGGCCCATCTTTTGTCGCCGGCCGAGGAGGCTTTGTTGGCCAAGCTCGGCCCGGTATTATCTGCGCCGCTGCAGCATTATGAGGATACCAAGCTGGCTGATATGCAGTTTCCGGATTTTGAGGTGGACGGTAAGAACTATCCGAACAGCTTTGTGTTGTTTGAGAATGTTTATCAGTATGAGCCGGATACCAAGGTGCGCCGGGCAGCCTTTGCGGCTTTTTCCGGCGTACTGCGTCAGTATCATCTGACCATTGCCGATGACTATATCACTCGGGTACAGGCTGAAAAGATTGAGTCCGAGCTGCGCGGCTTTGATTCGGTGATCGACTATTTGTTGGCTCAGCAGCGTGTACCGGCCGAGCTGTATCACAGACAGATTGATCTGATCATGGAAAGGCTGGCTCCGGTGATGCGCAAGTATGTCAAGCTGCTGCAGCGGGAATATGATCTGGATAAGCTTTGCTATGCAGATCTGAAGCTGCCGCTGGAGCGTCATCTGCAGCCGCGCGTAAGCATTGAGGAATCTAAGGCCTATGTGGAAAAGGCGCTGGCTCGGCTGGGTGAAGAATACCTCGAACTGGCTATGGGGGCTTATCGGGATCGTTGGGTTGATTATGCCCAGAACGAAGGAAAATCAACCGGCGGCTTTTGTGCCAGCCCATACGGCAAGGGCGGGTTTATCTTACTGTCCTGGACCGGCCTGCTGAGCGAGGTTTATACCATGGTGCATGAGATCGGACATGGAGTTCACTTTATGCTGAGCCAAAGAGAGAACAGTGCACTTGAAGAGGCGCCTTCGCTGTATATCATCGAGGCGCCTTCGACCGCCAATGAGCTGCTGCTGTCACAAGCCCTGCTCAAGGAAGCGAAGGATGACACCTTCCGGCGGTATGTGCTGTCTTCGATGATCGGAAATACCTATTACCATAATTTTGTCACGCACCTGTTAGAGGCGGCCTACCAGCGTGAGGTCTATCGTTTGGTGGATCGTCATGAGGCTCTGTCGGCCGGCACTCTGGATTCCTTAAAGAAGGAAGTGCTGGCGAAGTTCTGGGGTGACGCGGTTGAACTGACCGAAGGTGCTGAGCTGACTTGGATGCGGCAGCCGCATTACTACATGGGACTGTATCCCTACACCTACAGTGCCGGCCTGACCGTGTCAACGGCTGTCGTACAGCGGATGCAGACCGATCCGGCGGCGGTAGAGGATTGGCTGTCCATGCTGCGGGCCGGCGGTTCCAAAGATGTGGCCGAGCTGGCATTGCTGGCCGGCGTTGACTTGCACACCGAAGGGCCGCTGCTGACAACGATTGATTATCTGCGGGATGTGGTCGATGAGATCGCTGCCATTACGGAAAGGATGGGAATATAAGATGGATAAACGAATGGAGATTTTAAATCTGATCGAAAAGAACAGTCACTTAAGCGCCGCCGAGATCGCCGCGATGACCGATATGTCTGAGGAAGCGGTACGCGCCGAGATCAGGACCATGGAGCAGGAAAAGGTGATTTGCGGTTATCACACCATCATCAACTGGGATAAGGTGGATGAAGAATTGGTGACAGCCTTGATCGAGCTAAAGGTCACTCCGCAGAGCGGAGACGGTTATAGGGAATTGGCCAGACGGATCTGCGATTACAGTCAGGTGGAGTCGATCTACCTGATGAGCGGGGTATACGATTTTATGGTGACAGTTAAGGGGCAGACACTGCGCGAGATCTCGATGTTTGTTAATGAAAAATTAGCGTCTATTCCGGAGGTGCAGAGTACATCCACCCACTTTACATTGGTGAAATACAAGGATCACGGAACCAATTTGCTAACGAGTAAAAAAGATGAAAGAATGGTGATGTTTTAATGAGAAATCCATTGTCAGATGTGGTACAGGAGATAAAACCGTCCGGTATTCGTAAATTTTTTGATGTAGTCAGCGAGATGCCGGATGCTATTACCCTCGGCGTGGGTGAACCGGATTTTGAGACGCCGGGCTTTATCCGTGAAGCAGGTATCAAGTCATTGAATCAGGGCCATACCTTTTATACCTCAAATCTCGGTATGAAGGAGCTGCGGGAGGAGATTTGTGAATTTGCCAAGGAAAAACAGGGATTGGTATATGATCCATTGACCGAGGTGCTGGTTACCGTCGGCGGCAGCGAGGCCATCGACATCGCCTGTCGGGCGTTGTTAAACCCGGGCGAAGAGGCCATTATCCCGGAGCCCTGCTATGTATCCTATGTTCCCTGCGTGAAGCTGGCCGGCGGTGTGCCGGTGTCGATTCCGCTGCAGGAAAAAAATGAGTTCAGACTGACCGCCGGAGAGCTGAGGGCGGCCATTACACCGAAATCGAAGCTGTTGTTTTTGACTTTCCCGAATAATCCGACAGGCGCTATCATGAGCCGCGAGGATCTGGAGGCGCTGCGCGAGATCATTATTGAGCATGATCTGATCGTCATTTCGGATGAAATCTACAGTGCCTTAAGCTATCACGGCGGCGGTCATGTCAGTATCGCCCAATTGCCGGGGATGCAGGAACGAACCATTGTGATCAACGGTTTTTCAAAGGCTTATGCCATGACAGGCTGGCGTTTGGGTTATGCCATGGGGCCGCAGTTGATCATCAAGCAGATGACCAAGATTCACCAGTTTGCCATTATGTGCGCACCGACCACCAGCCAGTATGCGGCCATTCAGGCTCTGCGTTTCGGGGACAGCGATGTGCAGCGCATGTGCGCAGCTTATAACCAGCGACGCCGATTTTTGCTGCAGGCCTTCCGCAGGATGCAGCTGCCTTGCTTTGAGCCGTTCGGAGCCTTTTATGTGTTCCCGAATATATCGGAATTTGGTATGACCTCTGAGGAGTTTGCCACGCGTTTTCTGACCGAGGAAAAGGTAGCGGTGGTGCCGGGAACAGCCTTTGGGGAGTGTGCGGAAGGATTTATCCGTATTTCTTATGCCTATTCCATTGAAACGCTGCAGGAAGCCATGCGACGTCTGGAGCATTTTATCACGACGCTGCGACAGGGCTGAGAGTGCCGCCTTGTGACAGAAAAGAGGAGAAACTATGATAAAATTATATGATTCCGGTGTGTTTTTGCTGAATGGTGAAACGATTATTGAGGCGGATGGCCGTGAAGCCGCCGCCCTAGCATCCCACGGTGTGGCAAGCGACCGTCAGACAGCGGCCCGCGAGTCTATTGCCTATCGCATCTTGGAAGCGCATAACATCTCTGGTTCGATGGAGAAGCTGCAGATCAAATTTGATCAGCTGGCCTCTCATGATATTACCTATGTCGGCATCATTCAGACTGCCAGGGCCAGTGGTCTGGATAAATTTCCGCTTCCGTATGTGTTGACGAACTGCCATAACAGCCTCTGCGCTGTCGGGGGTACGATCAATGAGGACGACCATATGTACGGCCTGACTGCCGCCAAGAAATACGGTGGTGTCTATGTACCGCCGCATCAGGCTGTCATCCACCAGTATGCCCGTGAAATGATGGCACAATGCGGCTCCATGATCCTGGGCTCGGACAGTCATACTCGTTACGGAGCTCTCGGTACGATGGCTGTCGGTGAGGGCGGTCCGGAGCTGGTGAAGCAGCTGCTCGGTCAGACTTATGATATCAATCGGCCGGAGATCATTGCCGTTTATCTGGAAAATGAGCCGATAGCCGGTGTCGGCCCGCAGGACGTGGCGCTGGCGCTGGTCGGCGCCGTATTTTCAAATGGCTATGTAAACAACAAGGTATTGGAATTTGTCGGTCCGGGTGTCGGAAAGCTCAGCGCCGACTTCCGAATCGGCGTTGATGTTATGACCACCGAGACCACCTGCTTAAGTTCGATCTGGGCTACCGACGACGAGATTCGTGAGTTTTATGTTATCCATGGCCGGCCGCAGCATTACAGACCGCTGCAGCCGGGAGCAGTCGCTTACTATGACGGTATGGTACGCATTGATTTAAGTGAGATCAGACCGATGATCGCTATGCCCTTTCATCCAAGCAATGTCTATACCATAGAGGAATTAAATGCAAATCTGGAGGATATATTGCACGACTGTGAGGAGAGGGTGAAGAAACAGCTGGGCGGTCAGGTGAACTATATGCTGATGGACAAGATCCGTGACGGCAAGCTGTATTGTGATCAGGGCATCATTGCCGGCTGTTCCGGCGGCGGTTTTGAAAATATCTGTGATGCGGCCGATATACTGCGCGGTCATTCGACCGGTGACGATACCTTCAGTTTGAGTGTTTATCCGTCATCAACACCGATCTACATGGAACTGGTCAGAAACGGTGTGATGGCTGATCTGATTGAAGTCGGAGCGGTAGTTAAGACTGCCTTTTGCGGTCCCTGCTTTGGCGCCGGAGATACACCGTTTCATAATGCTTTTAGTATTCGTCATACCACCAGAAACTTCCCGAACCGTGAAGGCTCGAAGGTACAGAACGGACAGATCTCATCGGTCGCGCTGATGGATGCCAGATCGATCGCGGCGACAGCGCGAAACAAGGGCTTTCTGACACCGGCTACCGACTTTGACGTGACCTATATCAAGCCGACCTATCATTTCAACGGCACCATATATGAAAACCGTGTTTATGACAGCAAGCTGCAGCCGAAGAAGGAGATAGAGGTTCAGCTGGGGCCGAATATCAAGGATTGGCCGCAGATGGCCGCTTTACAAGAGAATCTGCTGCTGCAGGTGACCGCCGAGGTCCATGATGATGTGACCACCACCGACGAGTTGATTCCGTCCGGTGAGACCTCATCCTATCGCTCAAATCCGCTTGGACTGGCTGAGTTTGCTTTATCCAGACGTTGTCCGTCCTATGTGGGAAAAGCGAAGGCGATACAGGCTGCCGAGAAAGCCAGGGAAGCAGGACGGGCAGCCGGTGACAGCGAAGCACAGCTGACCGCTGCTGTGACGGCAAGCGTGCCCGGATTGGCCGGTATATGGAAGCAGGTGCAGGCAGCCTTCCCGGATGTAAGAACAAAACAGACCGGGTTTGGCAGTGCCATTTTTGCGGTGAAGCCGGGCGACGGATCGGCCAGAGAGCAGGCGGCCTCCTGTCAGAAGGTATTGGGCGGCTGGGCCAATATCGCCAACGAGTACGCAACCAAGCGATATCGTTCCAACCTGATGAACTGGGGAATGCTGCCCTTTATCATTGACCGCGGCAAACTGCCGTTTGCCGAGGATGACTATATCTTTATCCCGAATATACGGGCGCAGGTGGAGGCGGCCGCGTCCGAACTGGAAGCCTATGTGGTGAAGAAGGATGGCGTTGCTGCGTTTATGCTGAAGCTAGGTGAGATGACAGCGGATGAGCGTCAGATTATTCTGGACGGTTGTCTGATCAACTATAACAGGAGGTCGTTATCGTGACAAAAACCGGAAAACGACGGAGTCTGAAACGGTGGCTGCTGGGGCTGTTGATCATCATCCTATTGGCGGTGAGTCTGCCGAATTTCATCGTTGTGATGATCGGCGGAGCCCGTTTTAAAAAGGCCGAGGAATTGCAGGCGGAGGATGGCTATCAGGCCATCATGGTGCTGGGAGCAGGCATTACGAATTCAAACACTCCGACACCGATCCTGAAGGAACGACTGGACGCCGGCATCGAACTGTACCGGGCGGGTGCGGCACCGAAGCTGTTAATGAGCGGAGATCATCAGACTGACTTTCATAATGAGGTGGCGGTGATGAAAAATTACGCTCTGGCACAAGGGGTGCCGGAAGATGATATCTTTCTTGATCATGCCGGAATCTCGACTTATGACAGTATGTATCGTTCCAAGGCCATCTTTGGAGCCAAAAAACTGATTGTGGTGACCCAAGCCTACCATCTGTACAGGGCCTGTATGATCGGGCAGCTGCTGGGCATGGAAGTGACGGGCGTTGTCGCTGATCGCAGACGACTGTCCGGTTGGCTGCAGCGGGATATCCGGGAAGCGGCAGCCAGACCGAAGGATCTGATCAAAGCCTTGTTGGCGCCGCGGGCGACCCACATGGGAGAGTCGATCTCTCTGGAACAGAGCGGACTGATTACGGAAGAGCGTTAATATTCGCCCACTTTGCGGAAGCGGCAGAGCAAGCATAGAAAAAAAGGCCACCCGACAGGCGGCTCAGAGATGAGTACCTGTCGGGTGGCTTTTTTGTTTGCGGAGGCTGTGTGAATGAGGGGAAGGTCGTTTTAAGGATTGTTGGAATTTTGTTTCTTGTCCTCATCCTCTTTTTTCTTCTTTTCTTCGGCTTCCTTTTTTTTCTTTTCCTCTTCTTCTTTTTTCTTTTTTTCTTCAGCTTCCTTCTTTTTTTCTTCGGCTGACTTTGGACGGTGCGTCGTACAGCTGATTAGCGGTGCGGTGCCCGGTTCAAACAATTCACCGTAGGCAGTGCCGTTGGCAATACAGGCTTCATTGGCCAGTAAACCGGAAACACGACAGACATTGACTCTTTCCAGACTGCCGGAGGAGGCGAAATTGGTATATTCCAGATTGGCATGGATACGATTCATGATTGATTTCCATAAACGGGCATGGAAGTAATAATCGTCCTGTTCCATCGGCTGGGCATTGTCATAACCGATCCATATAGCGCCGGTGTAATACGGGGTATAGCCGCAGAACCATTCATCCTTATAATAATCGGTGGTACCGGTCTTGCCGGCGATCGGTGAATTATTGAGAACAAAGTTGTTCGCGATACCTTCGGTAACGTTGGAAACCAGTGCATGGGTCATCAACTCAGCAGTCGAAGACTTAAACACCCGGCGGCCGGTATCCTTGGTGTTATCCAGGATTACATTGCCGTCCGCGTCCAGGATCTTGCTGTAGAAGATCGGACGGCGGTAGACACCGTCATTGGCGAAGGTGGCATAGGCGCCGGCCATTTCCAGAGGACTGGCGCCGTTTGTCAGACCGCCGAGGGCAATGGATTCGGCATGGCTGTCGGCCTCGGTCAACGAGGTGATGCCGTTTTTTAACAGATACTGATAGGCCGTCTGAGTTCCGATCTGCTGGATCACCTTAACTGCAACCGTATTCTTCGACAGCTGCAGGGCACGGCGAATGGTCATCATACCGGAATAGTTATTATCGGCATTACTGAAGGGGGTGCCGTTACTGAAGGTGGTCGGAGCATCATTAAAGGCCTGAGCCAGTGTCATACCGCCGGTATCTATGGCCGGACCGTACACACCGATCGGCTTGATACTGGAACCCGGCTGACGGGTGGAGTTGGTGGCGCGATTCCAACTGAGGTTGGTCTCCTTGCTGCCGCGACCGCCGACCACGGCCTTGACTTCGCCGGTATGCTGGTCGAGGATGGCGATGGCAGCCTGCGGCTGCGGCGCCAGCTGAATACTTTCGGCCAGTACAGTATCGCCCTCTTTCATGATGGATGCCCGATAGCCGTCGATAGCGGTCTGTGCATCCTCTTTGGAATAGAACTGCATATGGAAGCCGGCATCCGAGGCCTGATAATAGGCTGTCATATGCTCGCTCGAGTAATGCCTGGTTTCCCCATCCGCATGTTTGATGGAAACGGCATAGGTCAGTCCCCACTTGGTGTTTGGCGGATAGTTGGCCTCATTGGCAAATTCCTCATCGGCAATGCTCTGGATGTTCAGATCCTGTGTGGCGTAGATCTTCAGACCGCCGCTGTATACGGAAGTGATGGCCTTAGCCTTGGAATACCCGTTTTTATCCTGCAGATCTTGGATGACCTGCTGGATCATGGCATCCATAAAATAAGAATAGACCGAGTTGTTTTCCGTCTGGGCTTCCGAGGCGGCGCCGATACGGCTGTAAACATCATCGACTGCCACTGCCTCGGCTTCCTCAGGTGTGATGAATTTGGCTTTGATCATGGCGGCCAGAACATCGCTGCGGCGGGCTGCATTTTCCTTCGGATTGGTGATTGGGTTATAGCGGGTCGGATTTTTGGTGATACCGGCCAGTACAGTGGCTTCCGACAGGTTCAATTCGGATACATCTTTATTAAAGTATTTCAATGAAGCAGCCTGTACGCCATAGGCACCCGCGCCGAGGTTGATGGTATTCAGATAATTCTCCAGAATGGTGTCTTTGCCGGCCACCTCTTCGAGTTTCAATGCCAGATACTGCTCCTGGATCTTACGACGGATTTTCTCAGAGGTATTTTCCCTGGTCCAGCCGGTAAACACGTTGTTTTTCAACAGCTGTTGGGTGATGGTGCTGGCGCCCTGTGAGAGCGAACGGGTTTGTACGGCGATGGCCGCCGCGCGCAGGATACCCTGCGGATCGATGCCGTTATGCTGATAGAAGCGTTCATCCTCGATAGCGACCACGGCCTGCTGTAGCACCTTCGGGATCTTGTCGATGGTGACATAGATACGGTTGGCTGTCGAAGCATTCAGCTTTTGCAGTTCGGTTCCGTCTGCCGTATACACAAAGGTGGCCTCTTCAGAGGGTGACACATTCAGGTTTTCGATATTCGGTGCATTGGCGATGATGCTGCGAAAAATTCCGATGCCCATGGCAACTCCGGCCGAGAAACCGAGTACCAGCAGGAACAGGGACAGTCGCACGGCGATCATGACAAACTTACGGCCGAGCTTGGCAGCCGGTGCGCGCAAGGTTTCTTTTTTCTTCAAAAGATGATCTCTTGAGTAATTCATGAAGTATCTCCTTTCAAATGGGTACAAAACCCCATATATTAAAGTATTATATCAAGATTTCATATCAAAAGAAAGAAAAAGTTGGAGTGGTGAGGGAAGGCGTGGTATACTGAGGCCAATAAGACAGTCAGAGGACAGGGAGAGAATTATGCGACGCAGAGTGTTTCAAAACGGACAGGCTGAATTGACAGAAAAAAAATCACGCTTTATCGGCTACGTCTTTGCTATCGAATCAGAGGAAGATGCGTTGACCATCTTGGCTGCTCATCGAAAAGAATATTGGGATGCCAGACATCATTGCTATGCTTATGTGCTGGCCGGAGCGTCCCCGGTGATGCGCTTTTTTGATGACGGTGAGCCTTCCGGAACGGCCGGAAAACCGATCCTAGAGGTGCTGCAGCATACACAAACAGAAAATGTTCTGCTGATCGTCACTCGCTATTTCGGCGGCATTTTATTGGGTGCCGGCGGCTTGGTGCGAGCCTATACAAAGGCGGCGGTGCTTGGATTGGAAGCGGCCGTGCTTGGAACGGTGACAGAGGGACGGCTGGCTGAGCTGACCTGTGAATATGATCAAAGCGGCAGACTGCAATACCACCTGGCCGAGCAGGGCATCCGGATTCTGGCTACGGAGTATGGACAGACCGTGACCCATAAGCTGCTGTTTTTGCCGGAGCAGGAGGAGAAGCTGGTTGCTCTGGTTGCCGAGCTGACCGGCGGTAGCCGGCATCCGGAAGCCATCAGAGCCTGCAGCTATCTGGAGTTGGCAGACGGATCGATCGAACAATTAAAAGAGGTATAACAAAAGCCTCCCGCTGCGGGAGGCTTTTGTTATACCTCTTTTAATTGTATAAAATCTTTATTTGTTGTTTCTGGCGGCCCGCTTTCTGGCAGTCGGATCAAGGATCTTTTTGCGAATCCGCAGAGAAATCGGCGTGATTTCCAGTAACTCGTCGGTGTCAATGAATTCCAGAGCCTGCTCCAGACTGAGGATGCGTGGCGGGATCAATTTTAAGGCATCATCCGAGCCGGAGGAACGTGTATTCGAGAGATGCTTGGTTTTGCAGACGTTCAACTCGATATCCTCTGCCTTACCGTTCTGGCCGACCACCATACCGCCATAGACCCTTTCGCCCGGACTGATAAAGAGGGTGCCGCGTTCCTGGGCATTAAACAGACCGTAGGTGATGGCTTCGCCGCTTTCAAAAGCGATCAAGCTGCCTTGCTTACGATATTGGATCTCACCTTTAAACGGCGCATATTCCTCAAAGCTGCTGTTCATGATGCCGTTGCCCTTGGTATCGGTGAGGAATTCACCGCGGTATCCGATCAGGCCTCTGGCCGGGATCAGAAACTGTAATCTGGTGGTGCCGCTGCCGCTGACGGTCATGCCCTGCAACTCACCCTTGCGCAGTGACAGCTTCTGGATCACGGCTCCGGAGAAGTCATCCGGTACATCAATCTGGACAAATTCCATCGGCTCCAGCAGGCGGCCGGCTTCATCCCTATGATACAGCACTTCGGCTTTGCTGACGGCGAATTCATAGCCCTCACGGCGCATATTTTCAATCAACACCGACAGATGCAGCTCGCCGCGGCCGGAAACCTTAAAGGCTTCGGTAGTGTCGGTTTCCTCGACCCGCAGGCTGACATCGGTATTCAATTCCCGGAACAGACGCTCGCGCAGGTGGCGAGAGGTTACAAACTTTCCTTCCTGACCGGCCAGCGGACTGTCATTGACAATAAAATACATGGCGATGGTCGGCTCGGAAATCTTTTGGAAGGGGATGGCCTCCGGATGTTCCGGGTGACAGAGGGTATCGCCGATCGACAGGTCGGGGATACCGGACACCGCCACGATATCTCCGGCATAGGCTGTGGGCACCTCGATCCGGGTCAAGCCCTGAAAGGTATACAACTTGCCGACCTTGACCCTTTTTAGCTTGGTGCTGTCATGCTCATTGACGATCAACAGCTCGTCATTGACGGAGAGAGTGCCGCATTCGATCTTTCCGATGCCGATACGGCCGACATATTCATTATAATCAATGGTGCTGATCAGCATCTGAGCCGGTTTGTCTTCCAGGCCCCGCGGCTGCGGGATAGATTTCAAAATGGCTTCAAACAGCGGTTCCATGGTTCCCTCGCGGACATCCGGCGAGTCGGATGCGTAACCATTTTTGGCAGAGGCATACAGGAAGGGGCAGTCCAGCTGTTCATCCGAAGCATCCAGCTCCAAAAGCAGCTCCAGCACTTCATCCACCACCTCGGCCGGTCGGGCATCCGGTCGATCGATCTTATTGACGCAGACGATCACCGGCAGCTCTAGGTCGAGTGCATTGCGGAGTACGAATTTGGTTTGCGGCATACTGCCCTCAAAAGCGTCCACCACCAGAATGACGCCGTCTACCATCTTCAGAACCCGTTCGACTTCGCCGCCGAAGTCGGCATGCCCAGGGGTGTCGATGATATTGATTTTGGTATCTCGATAGGTAATAGCGGTATTTTTAGCCAGGATGGTGATGCCGCGCTCGCGTTCGATGGCGTTTGAGTCCATCACTCGCTCCGCTACCTCTTGATTGGCACGAAAGGTACCGCTTTGCTTTAATAATTCATCAACCAAAGTTGTCTTGCCATGATCGACATGGGCGATGATGGCAATGTTTCTCAGTTGTTGTTGTCTGGAATTTTTCATATGATCACTTCTTTCTTTTGGCCTTGCGGCTTATTTTCGATTTGCAAATGCGATTGCATTAACACTTTATTTTAACAAATATACTATTTGGTGACAAGAACAAGATAAACCATATAGGATAAGCGCTTTCGATCATGCGGCGGGATTATGGCTTGTAGGGGCGGGGAAAATCTAGTATAGTGGAAAAAGATAAGCAAGTGGAAACGATTAGGAGGGGCTATGCACGAAACAGCGCAAAAAAAAGAATCATATATTCTGATCGGCATCCAGTCAGAGGGTGAGGAGGTATTGGAGCGCAGTCTTGATGAGCTTCGCGAGCTGGTTGAAACAAGCGGCGCGCTGGCGCCGTGGCGACTGTCTCAACCGCTGGCCTTCCCGCATCCCAAAACATATTTGGGATGCGGGAAGGCAGAGGAACTGGCAGCATATTTGCGAGCGACAGGAGCCGACGGCATCGTCTGTGATGATGAGCTAAGCGCGGTACAGGTGCGAAATTTGGAAGATCTGCTGCAAACCAAGGTGTTGGATCGAACCCTGGTGATTCTCGATATTTTCGCTAAAAGAGCCACTACATTTGAAGGGAAGCTACAGGTCGAGCTGGCTCAGCTTTCCGGTCTGTATGCCCGGCTGATCGGAAAAAACAGCAGTCTGTCCAGGCTGGGCGGCGGTATCGGTACCCGCGGGCCGGGCGAAAAGGCCCTGGAAATGAACAAGCGTCAGATCCGAAATCGGATGAATCATATTCGGCATGATCTGAAGGAAACAAAACAGCATCGCGAACTTTTGCGGGAAGCGCGCAAACGGACGGGGTTATTTCATGTTGCCGTCGTCGGCTATACCAACGCAGGGAAGTCAACCCTGCTGAATCTGATGACGCAGGCCTCGGTGACGGCTGCCGATCAGGTGTTTGCCACCCTGGAAGCGACGACCAGAGAATGCTGTCTGCCGAACAAGAAAAAAATCTTATTGACAGATACCGTCGGTTTTATTAAAAAGCTGCCGCACCATCTGATCGAAGCCTTTAAGAGTACCCTGGAAGAGGCGCGTTATGCCGATGCGCTGATCCATGTGGTCGATGCCTCGGCGCCGGACGCGGAGGAAAGAATGGCGCTGGTCTATCGTATTTTGAAAGAACTGGGGGCGGATGAGCTGCCGGTTCTGACTGTTTTTAATAAGATGGATCGCGTGACCGGGGCGCTTTATTTAGCTGATCCAAGAGCTGAGTCGGTGCTGCGCCTATCCTTATATGACAGACAGCAGGCGCAGGCGCAGATCGCCGAAGCCTTGCGGACTCTGGCGACGGAGAAGCTGCGCTATGTCGAGGGGGTGTTGGAGTTTGCCAAGGCCTCTCTTGTAGCGCGGATCAGGCGAGAAGGCAGTCTGCTGGAAGAGGAATATCGCGAGGACGGAATCTTTATCCGCGCCTATGTGCCGGCAGCCGTGTACGGATTGTTGGAGTCAAAACCGGACTTATAAGAGAAAATGACTTGCCAGATCGTTTCGATTCGGTTATGCTTATCAGGTAGTACGGCGTAACGGTTGTTTCGCTTAAAAACGCTTAAAAAAGAATATAGAAAGAGACAAAGGGGTGCCGTTCGGCTGAGATATATCATAAATTGATGTAAACCCTAGGAACCTGTTGCGATCATGCGCGCGTAGGGATTGTCCGTATTTTACAGAAGATATGAAGATCCTCTTTGCTCTTTCCACACAGCAAAGGGGGATTATTATGTCTGCATCTATTCACAAAACAACCGCTTGGATTGAGGCCGCTGTTATTGCGGCATTGGCGATGGCTCTATCCTTTATTCCGGATTATCTGAGCTGGATGACACCGTCCTACGGTGCGATCGTAGCGATATTGTTTGCCCTGCGCCGAGGAACGGGGTTTGGACTGCTGTCCGGTATGCTTTGGGGCTTACTGCATTTTGTAACCGGGAAGGCATTTTTTATGACGGTGCCGCAGGTGCTGATCGAGTACGTTTTGGCATTTACCTGTATCGGGTTTGCCGGTGTGGTCAGCCGACAGTTTTTAAAGGCTCTGCATGAAAAACATCAGTCGAGGGCGCTCATCTGGGCGATTTGCGGAACCGTCATCGGTGTGGCGGCACGCTGGGTATGGCACTATGTGGCCGGGGTTATCTTCTGGGGCAGCTACGCGCCCGAAGGAGTATCGCCGTACTGGTATTCGTTTACCGTCAACGGAGCTGCCGCCCTGCAAACGGTTATTGTCGTTTTGATCGTGGTCATTCCATTGGCTCTGAGCCATAAAAAGTTGTTTTTAACGGAGTATTTCGGATAAGCCGGATAGCCTCCGGGATGTCTTGAGCAGGAAAAACCAAGGGATAAGATAAAGCCCTGATTGAATGTATGGAGGGAGGAATAATGAAAATACAGTGTCTTAGTGATGAATATTGGTACGGAGACTGTGTGAAATATGGAGTAAAGATGCCGCTTTCACCGATGCGGGAATCAAAACTGGATCTTACGATCAATACCACGCCGAATCAGGCCTCGCCGGTTTTCCTGTCATCCAGAGGCCGGGTGCTGTTTCGGAAAGAGGGCTTTCCGTTTATTTTAAAGGACGGGGAAATAGAGGTGCCGTCTGACTGTATCCTGACCGATACCAAGGGGCGTCTGAAGGAGGCCTATCAGTTTGCGATTCGCGAATACAGTCCGTTTCATAAGAATATGCCGAATCAAAAGCTGTTTCGGCATATTCAGTACAACACATGGATAGAGCTGACGTTTTATCAATCGGAAGAGGCTGTTTTACAATATGCCGAGCGTCTGCTGACGGACGGTTTTGAGCCCGGCATACTGATGATTGATGACGGGTGGAGCGAATATTACGGGGAATGGAGCTTTCACTCGGGCCGCTTCAGGAATCCTAAAGGCATGATTGCAAAGCTGCATGAAATGGGCTTTCAGGTGATGCTGTGGCTTTGTCCGTTTATCAGTCCCGACTCGATTCGCTACCGAGAGTGCAGGGATCTGGGACTCCTGATCAAAACACCGCAGGGAGAGCCCTTTATCACCGACTGGTGGAACGGACATTCCGCCGTTTTGGATATGACAAATGAAAATGCGAAGCAGTGGCTGAAGCAGCAATTGACGGCATTGACAAAGCTGGGAGTGGACGGATTTAAATTTGATGCCGGCGATCCGATTTATTATCGGACGGATAATGTCACTTTCCGACCGACATCCCCTAACGAACAATCCTATCTGTGGTCAAAATTCGGTGAGGATTATGAGTATAATGAATACCGGGCCAGCTTCGGCACCGCCGGTTTCGGCTTGCTGCAGCGCTTATGCGATAAGGAGCACAGCTTTGGGGAGCATGGAATTGCATCCCTGATACCGGATGCTTTATTGGCGGGACTGCTTGGGTTTCCGTATATTTGTCCGGATATGATCGGAGGCGGAGAATATTTAAGCTTTCAGGATAAGGAAAAGCTGGATGAGGAACTGTTTGTCACCCATGCTCAGATCGCCTGCCTGATGCCGGCCATGCAATTTTCCGCCCTGCCCGGCAGAGTTTTGTCAAAAGAAAATTTGCAGGCGATTTATCACAGCCTGCGTGTAAGGCAGACATATCTGCCGTATATCCTGGAACTGGTTGAGCAGGTGCCGCAGTCCGGTGAACCGGTGCTTCGTTATATGGCCTATGAATTTCCGGATGAGCATCTGGAAACCGTAACCGATCAGTTTATGCTGGGATCGCGGTATTTGGTGGCTCCGCTTTATCGAAAGGGAGAATGCTCCAGAGATGTATATATTCCGAAAGGAGAATGGCGCTGTGGCGCCGAAGTGATCTGCTCCGAGGGCGAGGTCAGAAAGCTGCGGGCAGAGCGTGGGATTCCGCTCATTTTGGAAAAAATATCAAGCATGTAAAAAATATAAAAGCCGTCGCATCAGAGCAGATGCGGCGGCTTTTTGGCATATAAGAATAAAACACAGGGAAATTACGGAGAAAAATTAGACGATTTGTGACTGAAATCATAAAATATTATATAAAACGAAATATATTGTCATTGAAGCTGCCTAAAAAACGGCGCAAAATCAAAGTGAAATATACTGTTTTTACAAAGGGGGTTTATATGATGGGTAAAAAACGTATTGTTGCGCTTATCGGTGGAGCTATGTTTTGTCTGGCAGGATGGATTTCGGGCGGTGTCAGGACTGCTGCCGCAGAATCGACTGTAACACCTATGATCGAAGGACAGGACACCTCTAAATGGATTTTGGATTTTCAGGAGGAATTTGACGGACCCAAACTGGATCCCGCAAAATTTTCGGACATTTACCTGCCTCATTGGTCAAGCGAGGAATTGGTAAAAGCGAATTATCGCATGGATGACGGTAAAATTCATTTGATGATTGATCAAAATCAGGCCGGCTGGAGACCGGGCACCAGACAGCAGATCTCCAGTATTCAGACGGGGATGAAAGACGGCCTGCATATCTGGGACAGTTCTTTGGGCATCAGCGGGCATACTCCGGCTCAGGATCTTTACGGAACCAAATACGGTTACTTTGAGCTGCGGGCCAAAGCTCAAAAAGGCGGCGGCATCCACAGCGCATGGTGGATGATCGGCGATCAGTATCAGTATGATAAGTCAGCCGAGGTGGATATTTTTGAAATTCTGGGCAAGAATATCTATGACAACAGCAGTAAGGTTTGGGTTACCATTCACCCGTGGTATGACACGGTGATTGGCAAGCAGCGACTGAATTATTGGGTTGACACGGATGTCAGCGCAGACTATCACACCTACGGATTTGAATGGCTGCCGAGTGGGATGAAATGGTATTTTGACGGTAAGCTGGTGAGAGAAACGAAGCAGTCGCCGGACTATAAGATGTATACCCTGCTCGGAATTTACCAGTCATGGGGCGGTTTCTTTTCATGGCAGGGCAGCGTAGATGAAAGTCAGCCGTATCCGAAGAGCTTTGATATTGACTATTTCCGCGTGTATAAAACCAAAGAAATAAAAGAACTGAATCAAAAAGAGGACGAAGCAAAGCAGCAAAAGATCAAAGAACAAGCCGGAGCAGCGGCTATTTACGGAGGGGATTTTACCTGGGATTGGTATCATCAGCCCAGTCATCTGAACGATGGCCGAATGGATCTGACCCTGCAAAGTCAGGATGACATCAAATTGCCGGTTCATATTTATGCCGACTTTAAAGAACCGACTAAGCTGAGCAGCATGAGTATCTTTACCCATTATGGCAAGGGACAGGGAGTGACCGATCTGGTTGTGGAATATCAGGATTTGAATGACGGCCAGTGGAAAGAAATAGCGGCTATGACGGAAGATCCGTGGAAGTCGGATACCGCCGATATAGAAGAGGTAAAGATCCCGTTTAAAGCTCAGATTACGACAAAGGCGCTGCGCATCAGGGTGCAAAAGGCCAATTTGCGATGGAGACATTTCGCCATCAATGAAATTAAATTGTGGGAATAGGAAGTATATAGTATAATATAATAAAATATAACAATAAAAGAATCACCCTCAGGCGAAACGTTCATCCTTTCTTGTGTCGATCAGGAAACTGCCGAGAGGGTGCTTCTTTATGAGGGAGGGGGATAGCGAATGAGATGTCTGGTCATTGATGATGACAAATTTGAACGAGACGGTTTGCGTTATATGATTGACCGACTGGGAATCGAGATAGAGGTCAGTGATGTCAGAAACGGCAAGCTGGGCCTGGAGCTGATGGAGAGAGAGCACTTTGATATCGTGATCACCGATATTAAAATGCCGGTTATGGACGGCATCGCCTTTTTGGAGCGGGCGAAGCTGCGGTGGCCGGATCGCGTCTATATTATTTACAGCGGACACAGTGATTTTGATTTTGCGAAAAAGGCGATTTCCCTACAGGTGATGGAGTTTTTGGTAAAGCCGGTGGTAGACGCAGAGTTTGATAAGGTGATGAAAAATGCCATTCGGCATATAGAAAAAACGAAGCGGCAAATCAGCAGTGAAATGTTGAAGCATCTGAGGGACGACAGTCTCTTTTTTGATATTTCGGGAATAAATGGATACATATATTTGCTTTGGGGAGGAGAAATAGCAGAGGAAAATCGGATTGAACTGGAAAAGGAATGTGTTTTGCTGCCGTTGGGGAACGGCCGATATTTGGCTTATCGGGATAAGAGCCGGGAACGGAAAGAGCTTCCGTGGAGCAGCTGCGGAGTCATGGGCGGTATTCGGTCAGAGGTTAGAAAGGACTGGGAGAGCGTTCGCCAAGCTTATCATCGCATAATAGAGGAGAAGGAGGCCTGCATCCTGCGCAGAGGCTTTATTGCGGAAGAACGTTTGTGCAGAACGCCGGTTTCCTGTCGGATCGAGGCCGGAGAGGGTGCAGAAGAGGAGTTGCTGGAGTTTATCAGGGGACAAGATTGTCTGCGCAAAGAGAGCCTGGTCAAGCTGATGGATTCCATATCCGATAGAGAACTGCCTTTTGCTCTAAAATGGCAGAATGCGGAGTTTTTGGAAGATCTGGAGCAAATGATTTTGGAAGGGAAAGCACAGGATGGTGTGATCTATCAGGTGAAAGCGTATATCAGCAAACACTATCATGAGGAGCTGTCGGTTGAAACACTGGCCAAGGCAGTTTATTTGACGCCCAGCTATCTTTGTACCATTTTTAAGAAAGAAACAGGCGCCACTCTGGTCGGCTATCTGACTCAGTATCGGATTGAGCGGGCAATGGAGCTTTTAAGAGAGGGAAAGCTGAAGACGGCCCAGATCGCCAAACAGGTAGGCTACAATAATATTTCGTATTTCAACTCGGTTTTTAAGGCGAAGGCCGGTACGACACCGGGTAACTATAGAAAGGAGCAGGGAGATTAAAACACTTAGTAAAAAAACGGTGCTGCTTTTTGTGGTGCTGATCCTTTTATGTATAGGCGCTCTTTCGTATCTGAATATTCGGCGTCAGGCAGTGCAGCAGCTGGTACGGGGCTATCAGGACAAGGCGGAGGAGAAGCTGAATAATATAGATTCTTCCATCTCGGAAATAGAGCGGATGTTGCACTATCTCTCCAGGAATCCTGTTATGCAAAAGGTGCTCCTTGATCGCTATGATACCTTTTTGGAGGCCAATAACGAGGTGGCCAAGCATGTGGAGGGACATTTTTGGTATTTGACGACCAGTGTCAACAGCGGTATTCGGCAAATAGAAGTGATATCCTTTCGGGATATACCCTCTGTGGGAGGATTTATCTATGGTAAAGAGAAGCTGAAGGAGCATGATTGGTACGAAAAGCTTATAGAAAAGAAAAAGCGGATTTTATATACTGAGGACTCTAAGGTGTATCTGGTGTATCCGGTCTACAGCGCGCAGGGCTTTGATATGATTGGAGCGATCTGGGTCAGGTTAGATAACGATCATCTATGGCAGTCGCATAAATCCCGCGAGGGAGTTTTGGGATGCAGATTCGGCCTGGATAGGCAGGATGTGGAACAGCAAGGAGAGTTGGACGAAGGGATTCCGGTGGAAGCGAAAAGCTCGGAAACCGGATTTTATATTACCTATGCCATTGCCGGACCGGCGCTTTTGGAGGGCGGGCTGGTGATGTTTATTTTAGTGGTATTGGGCGGCTTTGCCATTATCTTTTTGTTTCTGCATTATACCAGAAAAATCAATCGGGATTACGAGAAAAATCTGGAAGAAAAACGAAAACAGGAATACTTGCAGGCAATGGTCTTAAAGGCGCAGATCAGTCCGCACTTTCTTTATAATATTATGTCGATGATCAACTGGAAAGCCAAGTACAGCGGACAAGACGATATCAGTCAAATCAGCCTGGAACTTTCAAATTTTTATCGCACGGCGCTCAATCGAGGACAGGAAGAGATTACCGTGAAAGATGAGCTGTTGAATATTGAGAGCTATTTAAAATTAAAGCTGCAACTGGTTGAAATTCCGTTTACCTATGATATCGAGGTAGAAAGCGGCTGTGATGAGCTTCTGATGATTAATTTTATTTTGCAGCCGATTGTTGAAAATGCCATCCTACATGGCATCGGAAACCGAGAAGAGGGAGGGCATATTCAGATTTGTGTCTGCCGGCAGGCTGACAGCCTGATTTTCACTGTATCCGATAACGGGCAGGAACCGGTGTCCCAAGAGGACTTTTTCAGGAATACAAGCGGTTATGGGGTTCGCAATGTACACAAACGCATACGGCTAAAATACGGAGAGGAGTATGGTGTGTTCATGAAAAACACAAAAGACGGAACAGAGGTGACATTAAAATTAGGTATATTAACGAAAAATATTGTTAGTATCCAAGAAAAATAGAATTTTTTTACAAGGATGAATGTGTCATACTATGGACATAGATTGAAAGGAGGAATCTTCTATGAAGATGAAAAAGAACATGGTGTTGGCATTGGCGCTGGCAGGCTTGGTGATGGTCGGCTGTGGCAACAAGGCCGCGACACCGAAAAAAGAAAAAGAGGCGACATCCGAGAAAACCAAAGTCAGGATGATGTACTGGAATAAGGAAGAGACGATGGAGTCCTTCTTGAAGTTGGCGAAAGAGAAATTACCGAACGTTGATATCGAGTTTAATTTCGTGGCTGTTGATCAGTTTAACGGAACACTGGATACACAGATGCAGGCCGGAGAGGGCCCGGATATCCTTCCGAAGGGCGAAGCCGAAAACTACATTAAGGCCGGATATCTGATGGATTTGACCAATGAAGACTTTATGAAGAAGTATTCCAAGGCATCTTTAGATTCCATTGCATATGAAGGTAAGGTATATGGCTTGCCGGGTATTTCCTGGTTTGAGGGTATCTTCTATAATAAAGAGATTTTTGAAAAACACAGTATTCAGATTCCGAAGACGTTTGATGAAATGATGGAGGTACACAAGAAATTAAAAGAGGCCGGAGTAAAGCCGCAGGCCTGGGGCGCAAAATCCTGGGAGCCGTTTGCGAAGAGTCCGCTTGGACTGGCGACCGTAGATTATCTGCAGGCTGATGCCGGAAAGACCTTTGACCTTTCTATCAAAAAAGGAGAGGGCAAGTTTGCCGATTCGGAATTGAAGAATATTTTTGAGAAATGGACACAGTATTTTAAAGACGGCTATGTGACGGCGGATATGCTGCAGATCGATTACGATACTGCTTTGAAGCAGTTTGCGACCGGAGAAGTGGCTATGTGGGAGAGCGGACCGTGGTCAGTCAATGCTATTTTAGAAACCAATCCGAATCTGAAATTTGACATGATGCCGTTTGTCGGCACTAAACCGGGAAATGAACACCTGATCGGAGGCCCGGGGGTATGCTTTGGTGTGAATGCAAATTCTGATAAGAAGGAAGCAGCCATGGAAGTCATTAAGCTAATGGCGACTCCGGAAGGACAGCAGGCATTATGCGCCGGTTCACCGGGCAGCGGTTCGTTCTACGAGGGAGCAAACATCAAGATGCCGGAACAGTTTAACGGGGTATCAGAAGTACTGAATAAGGGAAATGTATATTGTCCTTGGTTTGTATGGAAAGGCGGCGACGCCTATAATGAAGCCTTGGGTAAAGGTATGCAGGAGGTGCTTCAGGGAAATATGACTGTGGATGAAGTGCTGAAGGTGATGGACCAAAAAGTGGAAGAACAGAAAATGCAGATGAAATAAGCAGGGATGAAATAAGGATGGAGAGATGCCCCGATTGATAACTTCGGGGCATCTTCTGTTTATCGGAGATAGAGAGGGAGTAGGGATGAATACAAAACGCAAGAAAAAACAAAGGAAGGAAATGCTGAAATTTCAGTCATTGCTGCTGCCGGCGTTAATACTATACATTTTATTTGTGGCAATCCCGTTTTTTACGACATTTTTCTTCAGTATCACAAACTATAACAAATATCATCCGATAGAGTATAGTATTGTAGGCTTTAGGAATTATAGTCAGATATTTAAGATGGATATGCTGAAGATCGCGATGGGCAATTCGATACGTTATGCCTTGCTGATGACATTTTTCCAGTCATTGATCGCCATTCCTTTGGCAGTGATCCTAAATAGAAAGCTGCGGGGCAGAAATGTATTTCGGGCGGCCTTTTTCCTACCGGCCATGTTTTCACCTTTGGTAATGGGATTTTTATGGCAGGTTATGCTGGGGCCTGCAGAAACGGGTTTGATCAACCAGCTGCTGATGAGCTTTGGAGCAAAGCCGATCGGTTTTTTGAGCAGTAAACATGGCTTAAGCTCTATTATCTTTACTCAGGTATGGCAATGGGTCGGCTGGGCTGTGGTCATTTATTTGGCAAATTTGCAGACGATTTCAGAGGATATGATCCAGGCGGCAAAAATCGACGGAGCCAGTCGCTTCCAGATATTTTCGAAGATCACACTGCCACTCCTGTATCCGGGGGTTACCGTGGTGCTTGTCAGCTCCCTGGTCGGCGGTCTAAAGGTCTATGATATTGTACAGGCGATGACAGGCGGCGGCCCGGGATATGCGACGGAAACGATCATCGGCGCTATGATTAAAGTGGGCTTTACAGAAGGAAATTACAGTTTGGCGGCGGCCTTCGGAGTGGTGTTCTTTGTTTTGGTCATGGTGTTTACCATGGGCCTGTTAGGCCTGCTACGAAAATGGGAAAAGGGGGTTTCGTAAATGAAAGGAGAAAAGAGAGTCAATCGCTGGCTGTCGGTACTGGTGCTGCTCTTGGTTATTCTATGGTTGATTCCGGTATATTATTTGCTGGTATCCACCTTTAAGACCGGCGCTCAGGTAGCAAAAAATCCGTTGGCACTGCCTGCGAGTCTGGATTTTTCGGGTTATGTCAAGGCTTTTCACGATATGCAGTTTCCCAGAGCCTTGTTTAATACGGTCTTTATATCGGTGATGAGCGTAGTGGTCAATCTTACGGTCAGTACGCTGGCGGCCTATACGCTGGCGAGAAGAAAAAGCAAAATCAATACCGTCGTCTATATGTTTTTTCTGGTGGGCATGATGGTGCCCGTACAGATGGGGCTGTCCAGCCTGTATCGCATTATGAGTACTCTGCATCTGGTGAATAACCTTTTTTCGGTGGTATTGATCAATGCGGCAAGCAGTACGATCAGTTCGATTTTCCTGATTAAATCCTTTATTTCATCGGCGATTCCGTTAGAGATAGAGGAGGCGGCGAAAATAGACGGCTGCGGCGTATATGCTGTGCTGTTTCGTATTGTGATTCCGCTGCTCAAGCCGGTTCTGGCTACGGTCAGTATCATGGTAATGCTCGGCACATGGAATGATTACCTGAATCCGTCGTTGTTCTTGCACAGTCGGGACAAAGGTGTGATTTTGCAGGAGGTTTATCGAAATGTAGGACAATTTTCGACTGACTGGGCCAGGCTGTTTCCAATGCTGGTGTTGGGGATTTTGCCTCTGACCATCATTTACATTTTCTTACAAAAATTTATTATCAGCGGAGTTACGCAGGGTTCCGTAAAAGGATAGGTGCAGGCGAGGCACGGATGAAAGGATGGCTGACATGCTGGACAGACAAGAGATATGGCTTCTCCACGAAAGCTATCGGCATGGTTTGAATCAGAAAGAAGAGTTTGAGATCGAGCAGCTGGAATACGATGACGGCTCCTTTGCGGCATATCAGCTGCTTTGGGAGGCGGAGCAGGACTGTATGGTCAGGGTACAGGAGGGATATTCCTATACACCGCAAAGGCTGCCGGTCTATGCTCCGTATAGCGAGGGCTTTCGCTTTCGTTTTGTTGAGCCGGTGATGACAGAAAAAGGCAGGATGTGGGATCGCATATCCGAAGATATCGAAAGAGAGTATCAAAAGGGGGAGACCGTCGTGCTGTTGGCTACCGGAGCCAAGCTTCCGGCAGACTGTACGGTTCGGCTGTCCGTCTGCCCGGCGGCTGATCACGGACAGGTCTGTTTTTCAAAGCGGCTGCCGCTCATCAGACGGGGGAGTGTGCCAAAGGCGGGGAAATACCTGGAGCTTTGGCAGCATCCGGCTACCCTGGCCAGATACTACGGGGTGACGCCCTACGGGGAGGAGCATTTTCATATTTTGACCAATTTTCTGAAACCGCTGGCCGAGCTGGGAGTGGGCAGCGTGACGGTGATCGTCAGTGACGCCCCCTGGGATGGGCAGCAAAAGCACCTGACCAATGGAGAATTTATTGACAACGTATTTGAAGTCAATATGATACGAGTCGTCAAACGAAAGCCGCTGCAGCTGGATTTTTCCGCTCTGGACAGATACATTGATTTGTGCCGGGGCTTTGACATCGGGCCGGATATTGACATATTCGGGCTGCTGGGCCTGTGGGGGAACAGCCGTATGAAGGTATGGGTGCAGGAAGACCAAAGCTACCTGGATCAGGATGAGTTAGAAACTTATGTCGGCCTGCTGTATGAGCATTTTCTAAGCCGAGGCTATGACCGGGATAGTTTCATCTGTTTTGACGAACCGCAGGAAACAGAGCTGTTGTACAGACAGATGACACGATTTGCCCGACTTTGTCCGACATGGAAATTAAAAGGCGCTTTTGATAATCCCTTGGTGGCGCGTGAACTGGCTCCTCAGACGGATGAGTACAGCACCTCCTTTTTCCTGACCTGTCGGGAAGAGGTGGCCAGGGGAAGCTCGTGGTATATTTGCTGCGGACCGCAGGAGCCAAACACCTTTATTTCCGGTTCGTTGGTACAGATTCGCGGACTGGCCTATTTGAGTCATTATTTTAAATTGAACCGGCTGCTGCGCTGGTCCGCTTTTGCCTTTGGCAAAAGAGTCAGAACAGATGGCAGGTTTGCCGGTTTTCCGGCCGGCGACGGATTTTTATTATATCCGGGACGTTATGGTAATGCCGAGCTGAGCCTGCGATATATGCTGCTTTTGCGTTTTAAAGAGGATATGGCGATATTGGAGAGCGCCGGGCAGCACTGTCAGCCGCAGCTGGAAGCGATTTGTACAATAGCGCCGGAAAAAGCTTTATTGCCGGAATTTCAGGTGATAGAGGGATTTATTTCGAAAGAATGGCGGACATATGAGCAGGCCCGTAAAACGCTACTGGGGCGATGAAGCGACAGCGCTGTAAAATTTCTTGACTTACTTATGCTTTATGATACAATAATGTACGAGTGAGCGTTTTGTATACAATCGCCACAGGCGCGTGAGCGCGTAACCGTATAGTCTTAATTATTTAGGAGGAAATAGCAACATGGCAAAATGGGTATACTTATTCAAAGAAGGTAATGCCGACATGAAGAATCTCCTGGGTGGAAAGGGCGCCAACCTGGCTGAAATGACCAACCTCGGTCTGCCGATTCCGCAGGGATTCACAGTAACCACCGAAGCTTGCACTGACTATTATGCACAGGGCAAGAAGGTTTCTGATGAAGTGCAGGAGCAGATCTTTGCGGCAGTAAAAGAGCTGGAGAAGATCCAGGGTAAGACCTTCGGTGATACAGAAGATCCGTTACTGGTTTCTGTACGTTCCGGTGCGAGAGCATCCATGCCGGGTATGATGGACACGATCCTGAACCTGGGTCTGAATGATATCGCAGTGGAAGGCTTCGCCAGAAAGACCGGCAACCCGAGATTTGCTTATGATTCATACAGAAGATTTATCCAGATGTTCTCCGATGTTGTTATGGAGATGAGCAAGACCTTCTTCGAGGGTATCCTGGATGAGATCAAAGAGGCAAAGGGTGCCAAGTTTGACACCGATTTGACCGCTGAGGATTTACAGGAAGTAATCGCTAAATACAAGGCCATCTATAAAGAGAAGATGGGCGCTGATTTTCCGCAGGACCCGAAGGTTCAGTTATTAGAGGCTGTTAAGGCCGTATTCCGTTCTTGGGATAACCCGCGCGCGATCGTATACCGTCGTATGAATGATATCCCGGGCGACTGGGGTACCGCTGTAAACGTACAGGCCATGGTATTCGGTAACATGGGTGAGACCTCCGGTACGGGCGTTGCCTTTACCAGAAACCCGTCCACCGGTGAGAACGGTATCTACGGTGAGTACCTGATCAATGCTCAGGGTGAGGACGTGGTAGCCGGTATCAGAACTCCGCAGCCGATCACCAAGTTAGAGCAGGATATGCCGGAGAGCTATAAAGAGTTCATGGATATCGCCCACAGACTGGAAGATCACTATCGTGATATGCAGGACATGGAGTTCACCATTCAGGAAGGTAAGTTATACTTCTTACAGACCCGTAACGGTAAGAGAACCGCTCCGGCTGCCATCAAGATCGCCTGTGATCTGGTAGACGAAGGCAAGATTACTCCGGCCGAGGCTGTAGCCCGTATCGACGCAAAGTCTCTGGATCAGTTATTACACCCGACCTTTGATAAGGATGCGCTGAAGGCCGGAAATGTGATCGGCTCCGCTCTGCCGGCATCTCCGGGTGCAGCAGCCGGAAAGTGCTACTTCACTGCAGATGAGGCGAAGGCAGCAGCCGAGAAGGGTGAAAGAGTTATCCTGGTTCGTCTGGAGACCTCTCCGGAAGATATCGAGGGTATGCATGCAGCAGAAGGTATCCTGACCGTTCGCGGTGGTATGACCTCTCACGCAGCCGTAGTTGCTCGTGGTATGGGAACCGCTTGTGTATCCGGTTGCGGCGATATCAAGATGCATGAAGAAGAGAAATACTTCGAATTAGGCGGAAACACCATTAAGGAAGGCGACTACATCTCCCTGGATGGTTCTACCGGTAACATTTACTTAGGCGATATCCAGACTGTAGAAGCATCCATCAGCGGTGACTTCAACAGAATCATGGAGTGGGCTGACGAGTTCAGAACCCTGACCGTTCGTACCAATGCCGATACTCCGGCTGACACCTTAAACGCTGTGAAGCTGGGCGCAGAAGGCATCGGTCTGTGTCGTACCGAGCACATGTTCTTCGAGCCGGATCGTATTCCGAAGATCCGCAAGATGATCCTGTCTGACAGCGTAGAGGCTCGTGAGGCAGCATTAAATGAATTGATTCCATTCCAGAAGGGTGACTTCAAGGCCATGTATGAGGCTCTGGAGGAGAGACCGATGACCGTTCGTTATCTGGATCCGCCTCTGCATGAGTTCGTACCGACCTCTGAGGAAGACATCGCCGCTCTGGCAGCTGATATGGGTCTGACCGTTGAAAACGTAAAGGCTAAGATCGCTGACCTGCATGAGTTCAACCCGATGATGGGTCACAGAGGCTGTCGTCTGGCCGTAACCTATCCGGAAATCGCTAAGATGCAGACCAGAGCCGTTATGGAAGCAGCCATCGAAGTGAAGAACGAGAAGGGCTTCAACATCGTACCGGAGATCATGATCCCGCTGGTAGGTGAAAAGAAGGAATTAAAGTTCGTTAAGGACATCGTTGTAGAAGTAGCTGAGCAGGTGAAGAAGGAAAAGAATTCCGACATTCAGTACCACATCGGTACCATGATTGAGATTCCGAGAGCCGCTCTGTTAGCAGATGAGATCGCAGAAGAAGCTGAGTTCTTCTCCTTCGGTACCAACGACTTGACCCAGATGACCTTCGGCTTCTCCCGTGATGATGCCGGTAAGTTCCTGGATGCTTACTACAAGTCCAAGATCTATGAGTCGGATCCGTTCGCAAGACTGGATCAGAACGGTGTTGGCAAGCTGGTACAGATGGCTTGTGAGAAGGGACGCGAAGTTCGTTCTAACATCAAGCTGGGTATCTGTGGTGAGCACGGCGGTGACCCGTCGACCATCGACTTCTGCCATAGAGTAGGATTAAACTACGTATCCTGTTCTCCGTTCCGTGTGCCGATCGCAAGACTGGCCGCAGCTCAGGCAGCTATCGCAAATAGGTAGGAGTTCTCTTTCCTTTGAATTGCCGCTTAGTTTCGAGCAGGCAGCAGCCTATCGAAAGGCTAACGGACAGTATGTAAGGAAAAATCAGTGGAGAGATACCACTGTAAGGGTATTCATAGACCTTGATTAACAGTTAAATACGATAAGCGTATCATTAGAAATAGTGGTACGCTTATTTTTTACCCCAGAGAAGCATCGGAAATATCGCATATTTCTATTATAGTAAACTGCTCACTTGTTTATTTTTAAGTGGGCAGTTTACTATTGATTTTCTATATGGAAATTGCATATAATATAGTAAAGTACCCAACCAATAAAAAAATTGAGGCAATTAAATAGAGGTGGATAAATGCTTCGTGAAAATGATATTAAAAATGTGAGAAAGCTGTTCAACCGGCATCACTATGTAATGACTACTGCCGAGATTCTTGAAGCTAAGCTATACTATGCAGACATTAAACAACTTTTAGATGAGGGTTTTATTGAAAGAATAAGACGAGGTTATTATCACTGGATTGAAAACGGCGAAGCCAAAGAAATAGTTATCATTAATAGTTTGTTTCCCGATGCTATTCTTTGTATGGAAACTGCTCTATTCTATTATGAATACAGCGATAGAAACCCCGCTGAGTGGAATTTTGCCATAGACAGGAATGTTTCAAAATTACGAACCAATATAGAGTATCCATTCATTAAAGTATATCGCCTTGAGTCCGATTTGGTTACGATTGGTGAAACAACAGGTGAGATTGATTTTACAAAAGTGCGAATTTATGACCGTGACCGAACAATTTGTGATGTCCTAAAAAATATGAGTAAAATGGATAAAGAAATTTTCAATAAAGCAATACAAGGGTATGTTAATGACCCGAAAAAGAATATACCAAACCTTATGATGTATGCCAAAAAACTGCGTGTGCATAAAAAGGTTAAAGAATTGATTGGAGTGTGGTTGTAATGGCAGATATTGCAGCTTCCGTTCTGGCAAAGCTGAGAAATAAAGCAAAAGCTTCTGGTATCAGCTATCAGCAATGCTTGCAGCTTTTTGTGCAGGAAGAATTTTTGAGAAAGTTATCAAAATCTGGGTGTGAGGATACGCTTATACTCAAAGGTGGATTGTTCATTTATACCTTAACTAATTTTGAAAGTAGAGCAACAATTGATGTCGATTTCCTGCTCCGTGGATACTCTAATTCAATAGATGATGTAAAAGATTTGATTTGTAAAATCATCGACACACCGACAGGTAACGATTATATAGAAATGCAAGCAAAAGGCTTTGAGGATATTTCTCCGCAAAGAAAATATCACGGTATCAGTACACAGATTATTGCTCAAATAAAAAATGTGCGTGTGCCGTTCAATGTTGACATAGGGGTGGGTGATATTATAGTCCCCCGTGCCGAAGAACGCACAATCAACACGCAGCTTCCAGACTTTGAAGCACCTGTAATTAAAACTTATTCTCTTGAAAGCACCATTGCCGAGAAATTTGATGCCATACTGCAACGCTTTGAACTGACAGGTAGAATGAAAGATTTTTACGATATTTATTATCTTTCAAGGACATTCGATTTTGAGGGTGAAAAATTGCAGGCAGCTATATTTGAAACCTTACAGCGGCGTGGTACTCCCTATGACAGAGATAGCTTTAAGCGTGTTGTTGCACTTGCCGATGATGAGGATATGCAGAAGCGTTGGAAATTCTTTTTGAAAACCATAAAAGATAATACGCTTGAGTTTTCATTCGTCATTACGGAAATCCAGACTTTTCTTGAGCCTGTGTTTGATGCGATAGTGAATGAGAAAGAGTGGCAAAACATATGGGACACTAAAGTAAAGGGATGGAGGTGAGGATATGTTATCATTTGTTCAATTAGATAAACCTCATATAGACATCGAATTGTATGGAACGGATACTAATATCGCACCTATTGATAAAGTTCATATTATGGATGAAGATTCTTTTGAGCAATTCACATTGGAATGGTTATTTGGCTGCAAAAAGTCGAAGTATTCCTCAATTAAAAGAATTGGAGGTGCTGGAGATAAGGGTCGAGATGTTGTTGGTTATTATAGTGATGGTACTGTAGATTATTATCAATGCAAGCATTACAATACGGGACTTGCTCCAACGAATTATTATTTGGAATTAGGTAAACTCTGTTATTATACATATAAAAAAGAAATCCCCATACCAAAGGAGTATTTTATTATTGCTTCAAACGATGTAGGCTCTTCACTGCAAGACTTGATAGATAAGCCATCCGACCTTCTAACCAGCCTTATAAAGAATTGGGATACATACTGTAAAACAAAAATTACTAAAACCAAAGAAGTTCCATTAGATAAGTCATTTTTGGATTATATAAAGTCTTTTGATTTTACAATAATTAAAACATATCCTATTGCACAGGTTATAGATGAATATTTAGATACGATATATGGTAATATTCGCTTTGGAGGACGTAGACTTAGCCTTCCTACGACACTAACACCAACTGACACGGTTGAGAGTGAAGAGATGCCTTATATTTCTGCTTTGTTAGAAGCATATTCGGACGAATTGAATATTAAAATTGATACTATAAAATCTTTAGAAGCATATAGTTCCTACTTTAAGCATTTAAACAGACAAAGAAAAGATTATTATTCTGCCGAAACGATACGCAGGTTTGTTAGAGATACCTTGACCAATTCTCAACAATTTGATGTATTGAAAGAAGAAATATAAGGTGAAGACAGCCCAATATTGGCTGCTGGGATCGTTAAGCGGGGCGACCTGGGAAAAGCTGACATTTGCCGCCATAGCCCTGGCGATCTGTGCAGTGGTGATCTTTTCGCTGCATCACAGCTTGGATGTGCTGTTGTTGGGAGATGAGGTGGCGGTAACGATGGGGGTCAATACGGAGCGACTAAAGGTGCTGATCATCATTTTGGGAACACTGTTGACCGGTGTTATCGTATCGATCAGTGGGGTAATCGGCTTTGTCGGTCTGACCATACCGCATATCACCAGAATGATCGTCGGGACAAAACATCGGCGACTGATACCGGCTGCCATTCTGGTGGGTGGTATCTTTCTGGTCTGTGCCGACACACTTTCGCGGGTGCTGGTGGCACCGGAGGAATTACCGATCGGCGTTGTATCAGCCTTTTTCGGAGCGCCGTTCTTTCTGTATTTGATTCGGAAGTCGCATGGACAGTTGGGAGGTCGCTGATGGAGACAATGAAGAAGCTACAGGGCGAAAACCTGACATACTCGATCGACGGCCGCGCTATCATCGAGGATATCAGCTTACAGATAGCTAAGGGCGAATTCGTCGGTATCATCGGCCCGAACGGCTGTGGAAAGTCCACATTGTTAAAAAATATATATCGGGTGTATCAGCCGGATGGCGGAGTAGCCTTTATCGACGGTGACGATGTACGTAGCCTTTCACATCGAGAGACGGCGCGTCGATTGGCGGTGATGCAGCAGGAAAATCCGATAGAATTTGATATGACGGTCTTTGATATGGTGATGCTGGGGCGGTATGCGCACCGACGTTTCTTACAAAATGACAGGCAGGAGGATTACGCTATTGTGCATCGTTATATCCATGAGGTCGGTCTGGACGGCTATGAGGGGCGTAGTTTTCTAACCCTCTCGGGTGGGGAGAAGCAGCGGGCACTGGTAGCCCGCGCCCTGGCACAACAGGCGCCGCTGATTATTTTGGATGAGCCGACCAATCATCTGGACATCGGCTACCAGTATCAGGTGATGAATATCTTGAAACGCCAGGGTCTGACGGTGCTGGCCTGTATCCATGACCTGAATATTGCGGCTGCTTATTGTGACAGACTGATCGTGATGAAGCAGGGGCGGGTGGTTGCCGCCGGTAGTCCGGCACAGATACTGACGAGCGAAAGAATCGATGAGGTTTTCGGCACCCGGGCAGAGATCCTGCATGATACTGACAGTGATAGATTGCATGTGCTTTTTTTGCCGGAAACAATGTGATCTTGGACTTGCTCCCATCTCATCTTTAGGATACAATGTAGATAACCGAAAAGGCGACTGAAAAGATACTGAATGTACATGCAGCTATAAAACGAGCAGTCGGTGAGCGGTTACGAAGGAGGAGATGGGATATGAACAGAGAAATCATCTGGCAGGATAGAAAGCGAACGATATTTGGCCTGCCTCTCAGTTTTACCAAGTATGAATTGACAAAGGATCGGTTACTGATTCGGACCGGCTTACTGACCACCAGAGAAGAAGAGGTGAGACTGTATCGGATTCTTGATGTGGCCCTGCAGCGGACATTGGGACAGCGTATTTTCGGTGTCGGCTCGATCCGTATCCAGTCATCGGATCGTACAGCCGGAGATTTTACCATTACCAGCATCAAACGGTCGCAGGAAGTGAAGGAGATGTTGTCGGAAATGGTAGAGCAGGAGCGCGACAGTAAGAGGGTCGTGAACCGTGAGATAATGGGCTTTGCCGAGGATGAGGAAGACGATGTACTGAACTAGTGGCTCATTCACTATGAGTGTTCAAAAATAAGCAACCGTAAAAAGGAGGAATGAGCGTATGAAGTCGATAGGAAAATGGCAAGAGTGTGGCTGGCCCTGATGACTATGCTGGTTGTATTGACGGCCTGCGGAGGTAAAGGAGACAAGCTGGTTTACGAGGATCCGGATACAAACGGTCGAATCGAAATCACGCATAAGGGTGATGAGGTGCAGGATATCCAGATGACCATGGAAGAGGATCTCGAGAAGATAGGCGGAGCCGGTGGTAAAGAAATGGCGAAGCTGGCGATCGAGATGGTTAAAGAGCAGTTGAAATCCGTAAAGGGCATCACCATTGATGCCGATGTGACTGATGACAAAGTAAAGATGAAGTTTTCCATTACGGATGTTCAGAAAATCGACCTGAAGGGCTTGGAAAATCTTGGAATAATGAAAAATCTTCCGATCGACGAGATTAAAAGTCTGGAGAAACTGGAGAAAAGCCTGCAGGATTCCGGTTTGAAGAAGAAATAAACAGTAAATAACATTGTAAAACATATTCGGTAAATATCATAATCGAGTTGCTTGGAAGGGGCTGCCTAATGGGGTGGCCCTTTTTTCATCTGATAGTTGCACAGACGACAGACTGTGTTATAATAGGCTCATGTTCAAGGTCGTTCGACCGCATTTTCCCCTAAATCTTTTTTAATAGTATAGTGCAATAACCATTTTTGGCTGTGCCGAGGAATTATATGTCTCTGTTTTATAAAATGGTTAAATTTGTACTATAAAAATCTCTTAGAAGTTATCAAAACAGGGCTTCGTATTACTGTGGTATGATATTATAATACAAAGAAGATAAAAGCAGATCTCATGCGGTTATTAGTTATATTGACAAACTGGGTTATTAAAATTAGTATGTATATATTTTTTGGGTCAAAGAAGAGTCAGGGATTTTCATATGGAGGAAAAATGCTACGATATAAAATCAAAACAGAAGATTGCCTAATTCGGCTGAACATGCGTTTGCCATGGGGGAATCGAGTGGATGTGCAGGAGTTGGATCGATTTGAACGAGCCGGTTTTCGAGGCTGTTTTCGGATAGAACAAAAGAAAAAGCGTAGCTTGCGATATAGCGGCCCACTTGGTAAAAGTCTGACGGTCTATTTAGAGGAAGAGGTGGCGAAGTCGGATTTTTTACTTTTGGTGTTGCAGCTGGTGTTGGTGGTACAAAGTGTGAGCACTGCCGGTTTTGATACTGATAAATTGGCGTTAGCTTTAGACTGCATTTTTATCAATCAGAATACGAAGGAAATACAGGTGATGTATTTGCCGACAATGCAGAAGGTAGGGGAGTCGGTTGGCTTAAAACAGTGTATCAGAGAATTGATTGTAAGGGTAAAACCGCGTATGGATCAAGACAGAGACTACTTGTCCCGACTGAACTTGTTTCTTAACGAAATGACTGGTTTTGACAGCCTTACCTTTATCAGATGGGTGCAGACAGAAGATGCGGCGGTGGTACAAAGAGCCAGACGCAGTATCGGTGCGGTGAGTGGTTTTATGACAGATAAACAAAGGGATTACTATCGCCATATGGAAGCCAAGTATGGGGCAGACTGTTTGGATGAGGTGACGGGGCTATTAACAAATGATAGTTGGGGAGATCCTGCTATGACCGGTCTGTTAGAAACAGAGTTAACGGGTTTGTTGTGGTCAGATCAGTCTGTTGATTGTGATGAAACGGGTTTGCTATCTGATGAAAATATGGTGAATATGCAAACAGAATATGTAAATCAGACTGTAAGAGATGTGCTTCCGATATTGGTACGTGTATCGACGGGAGAAGAAATTGAGATCGAAAAACCCGTTTTTAGAATCGGAAAAGAAAGAAGTTATGTTGACTACTTCGTTTCGGACAATGCGGCTGTCAGCCGAAGCCATGCGGATATACTGGTTAGAGGGGGACAGTGTTTTGTAAAGGACTTGAACTCTAAAAATGGTACCAAAGTCAATGGACAGTTGATTACGGTTCATACAGAGATTCCACTGCTGGTAGGGGATCACCTGTGCTTAGGGAACGAGGAATTTATCCGAAGGGTGTAGGAGTATAAGGAATGCGGAAGGTGAAGTTTAGAGTTGTAGCTGATACAGACATCGGCAAAACAAAACAAAAAAATCAGGATAGTCTGTTGGTGAAGCACGCCTGTCATCCTGATGGGACAGGAGAAGTGCTGTTGGCTGTTTTGTGTGACGGTATGGGGGGCTTAAGTCGTGGAGAGCAGGCCAGCGCATCGGTGATACGCGCCTTTGAGAACTGGTTTGAGAAAGATTTTCGGAAGTTGGTGGAGCGTGACAGCTTGCCACCGGAGATGATTTTGGAACAATGGAAAGCACTCTTAGAATATGAAAATCAGAAGATGAGAAACAGTAGCAGTCGTGCACAGCCGATGGGTACGACCTGCACGGCAGTATTATTGATTGAGAATACCATAGCTATGATTCATGTGGGAGACACCAGACTGTATCGCTTCGGTGAAAATGGCGAGGACGGAACACAATTGACGACTGACCATACCTTTGTGGCCGGCGAGATTGCGGCCGGCCGGATGACTCCGTCAGAGGCGGCGGTAGACAGACGGAGGAATCTGCTGATCCAGTGTGTAGGAGCTTCGGTTCAGATTCGTCCCCAGATGTTTGTGCAACCGCTTTCGCCTGGATCCTATCTGCTATGTTCAGACGGTTTTCGCCATGAAGTCTCGATAGAAGAAATGAGCAGAGCAGTAGGACCTAAGCTGGCGCTGAAGAAGATGAAAACTGCTGTTAGACAGTTAATTGAGACAAATATGACCAGAGGTGAAAAGGATAATATCTCCGCTATTTTAATTCAGGTGGAGTGTATTGATAAGAGGTGTCTATGACAGGACCGGGAACGATTATTGATGATAAGTATGAGATCCTAAAAGAGATAGGCCGAGGCGGTATGTCGATCGTTTATCTGGCGATGGATCGGCGTTTGAATAAGCAGTGGGCGATTAAGGAGATTCGAAAAAAAGGCAGCGGCAGACAGGATGAAATCGTGATTAACAGCCTTCTGGCAGAAGCTGCTTTGATGAAACGACTGGATCATGTGGCATTACCGCGAATCGTGGATATTATCGATCGAGGCAATACTATTTATATAGTAATGGATTATATAGAGGGCGAATCGCTGGATAAAATCCTGAAAGAGTATGGGGCACAGTCGGAAGAATTGGTAATCGATTGGGCCAAACAACTGTGTGATGCTCTCGGATATCTGCATCGACAGAAACCGCCGATTATCTATCGTGATATGAAGCCGGCCAATGTGATGCTGCGCCCGGACGGAAATATCAAGATTATTGATTTCGGTATCGCGCGTGAATATAAGGAACAAAATCTGGCTGATACAACGGTTTTGGGAACCAAGGGCTATGCTCCGCCGGAGCAATACAGCGGACAGACAGATGCCAGATCGGACATCTATTCTCTTGGCATGACATTGCATCATTTGCTGACCGGTAATGACCCGAGAAGTGGTGAGGCCTATGTACCGGTAAGACAGTGGAATCCCGTTATTTCTGAAGGGATGGAAGTAATCATCGACAGATGTGTGGCTCCGGCGCCGGAACATCGCTATCAGACTTGTGAGGAGCTTCGCTTTGATCTGGAGCATCCGACATTGGTAACGAAGGGATACAAAAAGAGGTTAAAGAGACGATTCAAGATCTTTATAGGAGTCGTCATCGCTTCGATGTTACTGGCGACGGTTGGTCTTGGCAGTCGTATGGCAGCGGAAAGGATCAAAGAAAAAGATTACCTGACCCTCGTCAATCAGACAGAGGTGAAATCTTTTTATGAGGCTATTTACATATATCCGGATCGGATATATGCGATTAGTGAAAACGGGCGTTCATTCGATAATAAACAGGAAGACGGTGCTAAACAAAGAGATGCCTATCATAGACTGATCGATTACTACCGCAATCATGGAGGCAGTGAGGATGAGCTCAAGCGCTTGAGTAATCAAGTACTTGAGAATAGCAGGGTCTTGGATATCAATCGGGCTGAGGTGGCAGATCTGTACTATGACATGGGGAAATTATTGTTTTCACAACTGGAAGGCAGTTTTAAGAAGCGAACCATTGAGGCCAAAGAATTTTTTGAGCCGGCCGCAGGATCAAACAGTGACTTTGCGAGAAAACCGATTGCCGGAGCCTATGCGATGATTTGCCGATTTATGACGAATCAAAGTGAGACATCGGAATATACGAAGGATGATTATCAAAAAATGTTTTCGCAAATGAATGAAATAGTGACGATATCGGACGATCTGACGGATGGCGAGGCAAATTACGATAAGCTGTCGCTGTATTATGCGTTAATGCTGTTTGTAAATGATCAGGCAAGCTTGTTGGCGAGCACCGGAATGGATCAGACGACAGTGGAAACATTTTTGCAGGATATTGAGAAAAAAGCACGAGAGCCGCAATCAATATTGACCTATGTCCGAGAACTCCAATTGCGAATCGAAGAGCAGATGCCGGATATATTGGATCATCTGAGGGCACAGTATAACGAAGCTGAAAAACGCAGAAACGGAGAATAGGAGATGACGGTAAAATCTTTACAGCTGATAGCTGCGATAGCCTTTGGCTTGGCGGGAATCGGTCTTTTGACGGCTGTGATTCTGTGGTTTGCATGGAATATACCGAGGATACGAGGTGAACTTTCAGGAAAACTGGCGAAGCAATCATTACAGGCCTTAAGGGAAGAGAATCGTAAAAAAGGTTATCATTTTTATGGAAGCAGTTCGATGAATCTGAAGCGCGGTAAGGTTACGATGCAGATGCCGATTACGGATGATCTGTTAACGGCCGAGGAGACAGAACTGCTAGAAAAAAACAAGATTACAGAGCAGCTAACCGCGGCCGAAACAGAGCAGTTACCATCGTATATCGAGACACAGCTTTTGTTGAAGACACGGGAGACAGCTCCATTGAGCGTACAGGCAAAGGAAGAACGAGCAGGGCATCATGAGGAGGCGCTTAGTGACTGGGAAATGTTAACTGATATAGTGATTACACATGCAGGGGCTTTAAACAGAGAATAAAAAACAGAGGGAGGAAAGTAATGAAAAGAGTATGGAAGCGAGGAACAGCTTGGATGTTGGTATGGTTACTGATATGGAACTGTACCGGGTGGATGACGGCAGGGTCTCTTGCTGCACCACAGGCACATCAGGGAAAGATTATATTGGTAGTGAAAGATCATGAAGGGGTGGTAAGAGACGCGACAGTTATGTATCAGATCGACTCGATCGCAGATGGCAGCACCAAGGTGGCACAGACCACAAAACAGTCGGGAAATGATGGTGTTGTTGAGTTAATGGCACACAGTGATTTCGTGGACAATGACCTGAAGTTGACTGCCCAGATTACCAAGACCGGTTATGAAAAGCAAATGATCGACGGGAAGGTACTGACATTAACTGAGCAACCGATAGAAGTACAGCTCCTAAAGAGCTTAAACGATGTTCAGGTGACAGCTTACGAGGGGAGTTTCGACCAAGCGGAACATGAATTGGTGACCATCATGAATACTAATCCGTCGGACAAGGTTCTCTATACGATTGACGGCAACCAAACAGAGTCGGTGCCGAAAAGACGAGATGTCGGAATCTATACAGTCATGGTGGAAATCGAACGTAAGGGTCATCAGAAATTGACCAAAGAAGTAACGGCAAAGATTCATAAAGCGCAGGTTACCGGATTAGAACTACATGGTGTTTCAGTCGTGGAAGATGGACAGGAGCATCCTGCGGCAGAACTGGTCGGAGCTGTCGACGATTATCACTTGAGATTTGAACTGGACGGAACCGCTGAGACGGAACTTCCGAAAATCAAAGACTATAAGGCAGGCGGCTATCAGGTGAAAGTAATAGCCGAACCGAAGACGGATGCGACCAATTATGAGCCATTGACCATGACGGTACAATCATTTGTACAAAAGAAACAGAACTTAGAGTTTAATAATGAGCAGATCAAGGCGAAGGCCAATACCGTTTTTGAAAAAAAATTAGCAGTCGATGCAGCGCAAAATCGGTATGACTTTAGTGCGAGCGGGAATAATCTTTCGGGACGGGATATCGAGTATTCGATCGTAAAAGCGACGGATCCGAATGTGGCACAGATCGATGCGCAAACCGGTCTGGTGACCTTGCAAAAAGCGGGCGTCATGACGGTTCGGGCATATCGTCCGGGCAATGATGAATTTACAGAGGCGGAGGTTTTGCAAACGGTAGTGGTAAAACCGACGGCACAGTTAACGATCTCCTTTATCGATCAACAAAAGGTGTATATCTTGAATATAGACGGAACTGCTGATGTACAGGAAGCTGTAAAAAGTGAAGCATCGGGTGGGATTCGATATCTCCTAGGCGAGGAGGCCTTGCAGGCAGGCTTGTCGATTGATGAAGCGACAGGTGAGGTCAGGGTAGCAGACCGGGCAAAGTTATTTGAGCAGATGAAGGAAAGCGCACAATTTAGTGTGCCGGTGACGGCGAAATTGACAGGAGGTTTGCTGCAGGCAGAGGTTTGGAAGGCCGATGAAAAAGCATACAGCAGTCAACCGATTTCCGTCTTTGATGAGGCGGAAGCGACTTATGAATTAGTGATTCGCTATGCGAGTGCGACCGATGGAGCATTTAGTGTGAGTGATCCGGCTGATACCGGTTGGTATAATGCCGATCACAAAGCAGTCATTACTGTTAAGGATCATACAGCCTATGAAATGGCGTTGGATACACCTGCTGATCCGGCAGCCTTCGGAGATCGTCATGAGATTACGGCGGAGGGCACGACCGGGCATTATGTTTACCTCAAAAATAAGTCGAACGGTCAGATCTCTCACGGTATCTATGTGCCGATGAAGGTCGATTATACGAAGCCGGTAGCCTTATCGCCGAATGGCATCACCTATCAGGAGTATAAAAATAATAAGGACCACTATCTGTATTTTAATCCGGCCATTCGGGTCAATTTCCGGACAGAGGATTTGAATGCTGACGGTACGGCCGGATCGGGAGTAGAGACGGTCTCGTGGATGTATCAAAGAGAAGGCGGCGTATCTGAAAAGTTTCTGCCTCAAGCATCCGGTATCCTTCGTGCTGATGCAGGGAATTTGTCGATGCTGTTGACAGCAGCAGAAGCGAAACAATATCGAGGAAATTTATCTTATACAATGACAGACAAAGCGGGGAATGTCGGAGATCGTTATGAAGAGGCGCAGTTGATCATCGGTGATACGACCGCTCCGGTGCTGCGTGCGTCATATTCGACGCCGGAAGCTGTCGATGGTGAGGTCTCTTATTATCAGGAGCAGGCTGATGTGACATTAGTGATAGAGGAACTGAACTTCTTTGAGGAAGATGTTTATATTTATTTGGAAAAGGCAGATGGCAGTAAGCAGGCTGTGCCTGCTTCTGAGATTACTTGGACAAAGCTGGCGGATGATAGGCATCAGGCCGTATTTTCGATTCGCGGCGACGGAGAATATCATGTACTGGTATCATATGCAGATCGGTCGCTCAATGAGATGAGCCCATATCGCTCACAGCCGCTGGTTTTAGACAGTAAAAAGCCGGAAGTTAAGGCGACCTTTGATCAGACGACCCAAAGTACGACGTTTACAGTGATAGAACAAAACTTCAAAGCGGCAGATATCCGAGTCGATCTTTCGGCAAAAGATGCTGCGGGACAGAGCGTTACACCGAATGATCTGCAGTCATTGCTGCAAAACGCGACATGGGAGCGAAACGGCGAGGTGAACACCTTTACGACGGATGCCTTTGTTGATGGTATATATCGCTTAAGACTACAGTATAGTGATCCGATCGGACAGACAGCGGAGACAGAGCTAACCTTTATGATTGACCATACGGCGCCACAGGATGTAGGAATCACATATCCGACACCGGTAGGTTCGTACCAAGAGAATGGGAAAACGGTTTATTATTACCGAGACACGGTCGAACTGGTCTTCTCGGCGGTAGATAAAAATGCCGGAGTGAAACAGTTTGTTTGGTCGTACATAAAAGAAGACGGAGCGTCTGCCGTGAACGTGGATCAATATACAGAAGTAAGTGTAGCAGCGATTCAGGAATCGACTGATCCGACAAAGTATACGGGGCGTGTTCAGATACCCAGAGAGGAGGCGGATCAGCTGCGCGGACATATTTCACTGCGGGCAGAGGATGATTACCAAAACCGCTCGGCGCAGTTGACAGACAGCCAGCATGTGACGGTCTATGATACGGTGGCTCCGACCTTAGAGGCGGTGTTTGATGAACCGACGATGGTATCGGGACAGAAGCATTTTTATCAAAATGACCGGGTAAAGGCAGCCCTTACATTTACAGAGGCGAATTTCCACACAGAAGATGTCATTTTAACCTTAGAAAAAAATGGTATTGCACAAACTGTTCAAGCGAATGCGTGGCTCCATGAAAAGGACAAACATACCGCCACGATCATCGTACAGGGCGAGGGGCATTATGTACTGCGGGCATCCTATCACGATCGCAGTGCCAATCGTATGCCGGCTTATACATCGGAGGAGTTTGTGATCGACAATACGGCGCCGGCTGTAACGATTGTTTATGCCAATACGGCAGTGCAAAACACATTGCAGGATGCATCCGGAAACAGTAGAAAGTATTTTAAGGATGAGCAGGTAGCAGAGGTAACTGTACATGAGGAGCATTTCGATGAGGCAGGGGTGAATTGGCAAATTAGTGCAGCCGATGTCAGTGGGAATGCGTTGGCAATAGAGGGCTTGGTGACGATTGATCAGTGGAAGCATCAAGGAGATACGCATACGACGACTGTTCGTTTTTATGGAGAAGCCAATTATGATTTTGATATGACTGTGGCAGATCGGGCGATGAATGCAGGCCGGGATATTTCGACGGCCCACTTTACAGTCGATAAAACGGCTCCCGGTGTGACTGCTATCAGTTATAGTGATGCCGTGGCAAATGTCGTGTGGGGCGGATTAGCATACGGTTTTTACCGTGATCAGGTGACTGTGACGGTAACGGCCCGGGATACGATCTCCGGGGTACATGGTTTTGATACTGAGTCGATTCGAGCAACCGGTGTCAGTGCGGTCAATGAGGCAACCGTATACACTGCTTTGCAGGAAGCAAATATCACATATTCAGCCGACAGAAGTATCGCTACGATTCAGTTTGTCGTACCGAGAAACGTGTTAGCAGGAGCTCAGTTTAACGGAACCGTCACCGCAGTGGTAAGAGATCGCAGTATGAATCAAGAAAGAAGAGAGGAAGGTCAGCGTCTGGTAGTTGACTCTATTTCTCCGACTGCTACGGTTACATATAACCCGGCTGTACAGACCGTGGAGGATACCGCCTATTACGCCGGATCCATTATCGGAACGATTACTGTTGGAGAGGCAAATTTTGACGGTAAGGATGTACATGTGACTGCGACGCTAAATGGTCATAGCTTCAATGTCGAAACGACCTGGAGCAGCATCGATAGCGATACTCATATCGGTACCTTTACTTTACAAGAAGACGGGGAATATCAGATCAGCATTCAATACAGTGATAAATCTTCAAATGCGATGCAGACCTACAGCTCGCAGAAGATGAAGATCGATACCGGGTTGGAGGATCCCGTCTTTATCGTCAATAACGAAGAAAAAAAAGACGGCATCGGTGGAGCGCATCGTGAAGACGCAGTCATTTCCTATCGCTTATCAGATGAAAATTTTGAGTCCGGCAGTTTGAAATTAGTCAGAACAGGTTTCAAGCAAGTAGAAGATGTGACACAGCGCTACATCCAATACACAGCTCGGGAAACGGGTATCGAAGGGCAGTTTGAAATTCCAAGAAAAGTGGAAAACGAGGGTATCTATACGCTGACGGCGACAGTAAGAGATAAAGCGGGTCACGAAAAAGAGAAACAATTAAAGTTTACCATCAATCGGTTCGGATCGGTGTATGAGTATGATGACTACCTATTGGAACTAATCAAAGATGGCGGTCGCTACTTGAAAAAGGACGGCGACAGGGCGGTGCAAAAGGATCTGATGATTACGGAATACAATGCAGATCGTTTGACCAAAGATTCCTTAAGAATCAACATTACCCGAGATGGAGAGACGATTGAAGCCAAGTACAGTTCTAATCCGCAGTTGATTGACGAGAAGGCCTCGACCGGTACAAGCGGCTGGTATCAGTACATATATATGATTAGCCGAGATAATTTTACTGAAGATGGTGTTTATAAGATCACCTTGGCCTCGAAGGACGACACGGGCAATACGACGACCAATGTTCCGGAAAACTCGATGAGCGAAACCGGAGAGAAGGTGTTAGACGAGATCATCTTTACCGTCGATACGACGGCTCCTCAAATTCGTAATATCACGGGACTGGATCGAGAGATTATCAATGCTGCTGAGGTAGAGGTCGAATATAGCATCGCCGATATCGGTGGTCTGGCAAATATCTCGATCTATGTCGATGATGAAAAAATCACAGAGGTAACAGATTTCTCGGATCTGCATTATCATCAGGGAAGCTTTCGGGTTAAAGAGAATCATGCGGCCAGAAATGTACGCCTGGTAGCGATCGACAAGGCCGGTAATGTCACCGACACGGCTGAGAAGGACTGGGAGGAAGCCCTAAAGGAAAGCGGACTCTTCGCCTTTATCGGTCATGTGACGATATCGACGAACCTGTTTGTTCGTTGGTATGCCAATAAATTACTATTTGGCAGTTCGATGGCGGTGGCGGCAGCACTGCTCGGTTCAGGGCTCTTCTTCCTGCTGTGGCAACGTAGAAAACGAGAGGAACATTAATATGAATTTAAATGGGAAAGTGCAAGAAGTATATTGCGGAATAAACCCGAGCTTTATCTTACAGGAGGATCAGCTCTTAGCGCTGACCTCCTATAAGGTAATACAGAGCCAAAACGGACAGCATTTTATTAAATGCAGTAAGATCAAAAAGAACGGTCAGATACAACTGATTTATCTGACAGAGGGCTATCAATCATTAGAATCACTATTACCTAGGCTGACAGCCGATAAGTTTATGATGATCGTAGCGAGACTACTGGATAATCTAATGATGATTCGAAATCATGGCTTTTTGTCATGGCTGCAGATTGTACTGCGGCCGGAGCAGATTTATATTATGCCGGATACGCTACAGGTGCGTTTTATCTACCTGCCACTGCGTTTTTCGTTGTATGAAGATGAACGTATATTTGAAACCACCTTACGAGAGAATCTGGTGCGTATGATTTATCAGTACGAAAACCTGCAAAGTATTCAGACCAAAAACATGACTGCCGACTTGCAAGAGGTATCTGTGAAGCTGGAGATGATTTATGCGAAACTGGGAGGCAGACAGAATACCGGTATGTCACCCATTAGTAACGAACTGAATCCGCCAGATGGAGAAGAGCCAAGACTTTATTTAACCTCGATCGATCAGCCAAAATTGATTGAACTGATTGTAACAAAGCCTGAGTTTGTGATAGGGAAGAAGGCAGGTCTGGTAGACGGTGTCATTGACTTTAATGCAATGATTAGCCGAGTGCACTGTAAGATCACTCGAATACAGGGACAGTTCCATATAGAGGACTTAAATAGTGCAAATGGAACCTTTGTGAATGGAAGACGATTGATAAAAGGTGAGCGCCGGATACTGACAGATCGGGATGTGGTCAGATTGGCCAATACTGATTTTAAGGTAACAGTGAGATAAATAAATGACAAGGGAAAAAGTGGGTTAGCGGGATAATGAAGAGAGAAGATATAGGGGGAGAAATATGCCGGAAATCAAGGTGGATTATGAAAAGTTACAGACTTGTATAACGAAGCTTAATAGTTTAAAAGAAATCACACAATCACGGAGTAAAATGGATCCTACAAATGGTCTTTTAATTCATAGTAAAGGGAAGACTTTTACAAAAATGAATGAATTTTACAATCAGCTAATAAAAGTAGAAGACGAATTGACTCAACTGATTAGAGCAACAGTAACAGCTCTTGAGCAGGCAAAAATAGGATTTGAACAATCAGAGAAAGAGATCATTCATCAGTATTTTAAGAGTAACAATGAGGAAAAGTAAGCGGAGGATTGAGATGAGAAAGCGGTTTGCCATACGATTTTTACTACTGTTTTTAACGATTGTTACCGTGGGAGGATGTACTA
>JAEXAX010000035.1 GCA_023458035.1 Bacillota bacterium
AGATATCATTACAAATAAAACAGATATGTCAGGGGTTACCTCTTTTATTCAAATCAATCTGCAAAACAAAGAAGTGACTGCTGCCAAAGCAGCCGAGAAGCCGCTGGATGTTGACGGCCTACAAAAACTGATGGTGTTATTATTGGCTCTGGAGAATGCTTCCGACCGCTTGGAGGAAACGGTTACTTTAGAAGCTTCCGATGTCAGCGTCACCGCCGATGAGCCGGCGGCCGGTTTTCATGCGGGAGATGTGTTGAGTCTGCGTGATCTGCTTCTCAGTATGTCGGTTTATGACGGTAATGATGCTGCCAAAGCGGTGGCTCGCCATCTGGCCGGTTCTGAGGCTAAATTTGTGCAGCTGATGAATGATCGGGCTAAAAAACTCGGTTTATCGCACACTACATTTAACAACGTTCATGGCGGCGGTAAGACCGGTCAGGCTACCACGGCGTATGATCTCTATTTGATCTTTGAGGCCTGCCTAAAAACCAAAGGTCTGATGAGCTTTCTGGGATTGGAGAGCGCACCGATTCCCTTTACCAGAAACGGTCAGCCAAATGGCATTACTTTTTATAATCGCGTGCTGTATCTGCAGGGACAGAAGACTGTTCCGGCCGGAAAGAAAATACTGGCTGCCAAATCCGGCGCCTCTGTCGAGCATGGTCAGAGTCTGCTTTTATATTGGCAGGATGACAAACAGCAGCCGCACCTGACCATTCTGTTACAATGCGGCGATCGTGACCGGCTATACCAGCATACTGACGCTTTGCTGAAATAAGAGGCAATAAAAAGGAGAACAAATGAGAAAGCTCGCTTTAGCGGATGAAATTTTACGGCGGGTTGAAAAACCCGCCCGTTATATTGGTGGAGAGGTCGGGACATATAACAAAGAATTGACTGCGGATGATCTGCGTTTTGTTTTCTGTTTTCCGGATGTTTACGAGATCGGAATGAGTCATCTCGGTATGCAGATCCTCTATCATCAGTTCAATGAAATGCCGAATGTGATCTGTGAACGTGTCTATGCACCATGGATTGACCTGGAGAAACAGTTGCGCAAAAATAACCAGTTGCTTTTTTCGCTGGAAAGTCAGCAACCGGTCAAGACAGCGGATTTCCTTGGCTTCACCCTGCAATATGAAATGTGTTATACCAACATTCTGCAGGTATTGGAGCTATCAGGCATTCCCTTACTTGCTGAACAGCGCAGCGAGGATGCTCCGATTATCATCGGTGGTGGTCCCTGTGCATACAACCCGGAACCGTTGGCGGATTTTTTTGATATGTTTTATATCGGTGAGGGCGAAGTGGTATACGAACAATTATTTGACCTCTACCGACAATATCGAAGGCAAAAAAAGAACCGCTCGGATTTTTTACGGGATGCCGCACAGATCCCCGGCATCTACGTTCCCGGCCTATATCAGGCACAGTACGGTGAAGATGGTATCTATTTAGGGCTGCAGCCGCTTATCGAGTCTGCCCCCCTTTCGGTTAAGCGACAGGTCGTGTCGGATATGAAAACGGCCTATTACCCGAATCAACTGATCGTTCCCTTTCTTCGTGCTACGCAAGACAGGGTAGTGATGGAAATCCAAAGAGGCTGTATTCGCGGTTGCCGTTTTTGTCAGGCCGGTATGGTATATCGACCGACCAGAGAACGCGATGTTGAGTTTCTTTATGAACAGGCGATCAAGCTGTTAAAGCAAAGCGGACATGAGGAGATCTCCTTAAGCTCCTTAAGCTCCAGTGACTATTCAGAGCTTCAGCCCCTCATCTATCGGCTGATTGAATATTGTAACAAGCATCATATCAATATTTCATTACCTTCTCTACGTATCGACGCCTTTGCGGTCGATGTCATGCAAAAGGTGCAGGACGTCAATAAAACCAGTATCACCTTTGCTCCGGAAGCCGGTTCGCAGCGACTGCGTGATGTAATCAATAAAGGGTTAACCGAGGATGATATTCTGCACGGTGCAGCCCTTGCCTTCGCCGGCGGCTGGACGAATGTCAAGCTCTACTTTATGCTGGGTCTGCCCGGGGAAACCCCGGAGGATGTCAGGGAAATTGCTCGATTGGCGGATAAGATTGCCCGAATCTATTATGAAATTCCAAAATCAGAGCGACACGGTAAGTGTAACATCACGATTTCTACCTCATTCTTCGTGCCGAAGCCGTTTACACCGTTCCAGTGGTCGGATATGGACAGTGCCGAAGCATATCTGGAAAAAGTGGCCATCCTGCGGGATGAACTCAGGCAGATGCTGAACCGTAAGAGTATTCGTTATAACTGGCACGAATCCGATCTGAGCGTACTGGAAGGCGCGTTGGCCAGAGGCGATCGCCGGATGGCAGCCGTTATACTGGCCGCATATCAAAATGGAGCCCGCTTTGATTCCTGGTCTGATCAGTTTTGCTATGAACATTGGCAGAGCGCTTTTTCTCGTTTCGGAATTGATCCGGACAGCACCAGAAAGGGAACCGGTCAGCCGGATGCGCCGCTGCCTTGGGATATTCTGGATGTCGGAGTCAGCAAACGTTTCTTATATCGGGATTTTGTGCGCAGTCAGAGGGCGGAATTAACACCAAACTGTAAGCAGGCCTGCAGCGGCTGCGGTGCAGCCGAGTTCGGCGGAGGAATTTGTTTTGAAAATTAGATTGAAATTCACCAAATTGGGGCCCGTACAATACGTCGGGCATCTGGATTTTCTGCGTTTTTTTCAAAAAGCGCTGCGGCGTGCCGGACTGCCGGCCGGTTATTCCAATGGCTTTCATCCGCATATGCTGATGTCGTTTGCATCCCCGCTCGGAATCGGCATGGAAAGCCGGGGCGACTATGTGGATATCCACCTGGATGAAGCTGTTGCCAGAAGCGAACTTTTAAATCGGCTTAATGCCTGTCTGGCCGATGGAGTCGAGGTACTGGACGCCTGTCTGGTCAGAGAAGAAAAAAAGGATAATGCCATGGCTATGGTTCGCTATGCCGACTACCTTGTCACATTGACAGTCAATCAGCCGGATCTGCTCACGAATATGCTTCATGCACAGATCGATAAACGAATTAACGAATTATTGTCAGCGGACCATTTGCTTATTCGGCAACAATCAAAAAAACAAGAGCGAGAAAGAGACTTGCGGCCGCATTTGCATCGTTTGGAACTGACTTTTGCTGATGATGATTCAAAAACAGTTTCACTGTATATGCGTTTGTCGTGCGGCAGTGCCAATAATGTTAAACCGGAGGCTATTTTGGAACTGTTGGGTTTGACCGCTCCTTTCCCGAGTATTTTGCGACTTGATATGATGACCGATGATTTTGTTTCGCTGGCGGAGACCGGCACAAGGGAGTTTTAACGTGAAGATCAGATCAGACTTTCGTCATACTGTTATCATCACGGCCCATCAACAAATGCTTTGGGCCATTCAATATAAAAACGGAGAGCCCCTTTGGCTTTCAACTGCGCCAATCGAATCGGAGGATGAGGTCGGAGAAATTCTGGTAGCTACCATTCGGGATATCGTCTCTTCTGTCGGAGCCTATTTCGTCGAATATAAGCCCGGGAAAAAAGGATATCTGTCCTTTGAAGAAGCAGCCGGCGCCAAATGTATCAAACGACAGTCAGCCAAAAAGCTGTCGGCCGGAGATGAATTGCTGCTGCAGGTCAAAAAAGCGGCTGCCGGCAGTAAAGCTGCCGCTTTGACCGGTAATATTTCTCTGACAGGCCAGCTACTGGTTGTCAGTTCGGTTAATCGAAAGGTCGGCTTTTCCAAACATCTGTCATCGGCTGCTAAACGCCGGCTGCAGCAGCTTTATTCCGAATGGACAACGCATAGTAGCTTGCCCGATGCAGCGTTAACCGATCCGATAGGAGCGGAACAGACTGTCTATGGCTTGATTTTTCGGACCAATAGTGAGCATGCTACAACGGAGCAGTTGACTGCCGAATGGCATGGTCTGACCGCCCGGCTTGATCATATTCTGACAGTGGCGGCTACCAGAAAACCGGGAACTGTGATCAATAACCGTTCGATTTTCTGTCAGGAATTATTATTACGCCTGCCGCTGCATGAGACTGTCAGGCTGATCACAGATCGGTCTGACATCTACGACAGCCTGCAATCCATAAAAAATGAGAGAGGGCTGACCAACTGGCAGTTACAGGCCTATGAGGATGCTCAGGTGCCTTTGGCAGCCTGTTATCAGCTGCCAAAACTGATCGGACAGCTAACAGGAAGGCATGTCTGGTTAAAATCCGGCGCCTGGTTATCCATCGAATATACCGAAGCATTGACTGTCATTGATGTCAATAGCGGAAAAGTTGAAAGTCGAAAGGATAAGGAGGCAGTCTTTCTCAGCATCAATCAGGAGGCTGCTCATATGATCGGCCGCCAGCTGCGTTTACGTAATCTATCCGGCATCATCATCATTGACTTCATCAATATGAAGTCGGAGAAAAATAAAGAAGCCCTGCTTCAAACGTTGGAGGATGTACGGCTGCAGGATCCGATTCCGCTTCAACTGCACGGCTTTACCAATTTGGGATTATTTGAACTGACCAGAAAAAAAGAGAAGCCGCCTCTTCATGATGTGATGACGAAGGCGCTTCCCTGATAAGTGTTTGTTATTAGTCGCCAAGGAGCGTCAGCCCTTCTATGTTTTTATCAATCACCATGGAATAATTGGTGTGATAGATCACATAGCCGGGTTTTGCCTTTGGCGGCTTTTTAATGAATTTTCGCTGAATATAGTCGATTTCCACTTTATCGCTCTGTCCGGTCTTGGAGAAGTGAGCCGCCAGTCTGGCAGCATTTTCAAAGGCCTCATCCGAAGGAGCGCTGCGTTTGGCAGCCAGCAGGATGACATGAGAGCCGGGAATCTGTTTGGCGTGAAACCACCAGTCATTGCTATTTGCCAAACAGAAGGTCAATTCCTCATTTTGTAAATTGTTTTTTCCGACATAGTAGTGATTTCCTTCTGCATCCGTAAAATGCAGTGGTTTGGACAACAGCTTGTTTTTTCTGCCCTTGGCAGTGATTTTACGCTTAACATATCCGCCTCTCTCCAGCTCACTGCGAATGTCTTCCAACTCCTGTGAGGTCTTAGCAAAATCCAAATTGGTCAAAACACTTTCGAGGTAGCTGTGTTCGGCCTCGGCTTCGGTCAAAAGGCCGGCAGTAGCCTCAGCGGTTCGTTTCATTTTATTATATTTTTCAAAATACCGGTTGGCATTTTCGGCTGCCGACAGCTCCTCCTGCAACGGAATATGAACAGTTTCATTAGTGTAATAATTGAACACTTCGGTTGATTTGCTGCCGGAAATGACACTATAGGCATAGGTCAACAGCAGTTCTCCATAGACCTTATACTGATCCCGTTTTTCGGTGTCGGCCAACTGTTTTTTGAGCAGGCCCAACTTTCTCCTGCTGCGTGCCTCCAGATTTGAAATGACCTTACGGAGGTCGGTTGATTTTTGACGCATCAGGGTAGCTATATTTTTTTCCTTATAATAGGTTTCCAGCATTGTGCTGACGGAATCAAAATGGCGACGTTCCAAATTCGCTCCCTCACCATAAGCGATCAGCGGCAGGATGCCATATTCCTGAGGATGTCCATCCCGCAGCAAGACAGTCAATTCATATTCACCGCTTTCAATCATCTGACGTAAGCGGTCAAAAACCAGCATACAAGCCTTTTGTTGATCAAGTGTCAGGCTATTGCCAAGGGTAGAAGACGGCAGTCCGGCCATCGCACAAAATTCCTCTGCCAACATCGGACTGATGCCGGTAAAGCCTTGCAGCAGCCATTCAAACAGCGGTTTATCGGCCGACATCAATTGGTTTAAAAAGTCGTACCGATCAATTGCCAGCGGACTTTGCTTTTCGGTATTCCGAACAATAAAATACGGCTTGCCCGGCAGTACCTCACGAACCGAGCTGACTTGCCAAGATACTCGTTTTAAGCTGTCCAGAATCTGCAGTTGTTCGTCGCAGAAGATGATATTACTGTGTTTTCCCATTAATTCCACGATCAGGTACTTAAATCGAACATCCCCCAGCTCATCAAGATGTCGAATCTTAAAGCGAAGGATTCGTTCAAAATCCGGCTGTTCGATCTCCTCGATGACTCCGCTGCCGATATGCTTACGCAGCAGCATACAAAAGTTTGGGGCTGTCAATGGGGCCGTTTTATTATTTTCGGTCAGATAAACCAAAGGCAAACCGGCGTTGGCCGATAAAAACAGACGATACTGCCGTCCCTCATTTTTGATAGTGATCAGTAACTCCTCCGGCTCGGGCTGTGATATTTTCGTGATTCGACCGCCGAGAATGGTATTTTGTAATTCATGCAGCAATGCATGAACAATGGTTCCGTCAAAAGCCATAACGCCTCCTTCAATATTCTGAATGAACAGATTGCACTCATTATAGCATTAAACTTGACGCAAAATCTATCCTGTTTTATAATTAGACGATATGTAAGAAGGAGGATGCCGCCATGGTGCATAGTATGACAGGGTTTGGTCGCGGAGAGGCAGAGAATGCCGATTTAAAATTTACGGTTGAGATCAAAAGCGTTAATCATAAGTATCTGGATATGAGCATTCGCATGGGCAGGCAGCTCTTTGAATTTGAAAACCAGATCAAGCAGCATATTAAGCGATACGTCAATCGCGGTAAGCTCGATATCGGTATTAACTATGAGTTCCTGGGGCTGTCAGCTACTGAGCTGACGGTAGATTTGGATGTGGCTGCCCAGTATATGCTGGCACATCGGAAGCTGGCCGACTTTCTGGGACAGCAGCCGATCATAAATGCTTCGGAGCTGTCCCGTTGTCCCGAGGTAGTTACCGCCAAAACTCGTGAAATTCATTTTGAAGAATACCTGACTGTATTATTGGAAGCTGTCGATGCGGCCTGCCGTCGTTTGGTTGCAGTCGAAGAAACCGAAGGGAAGACTCTGGCGGCAGATCTGATGAATAAGCTGGACCTGATGGAAAGTCTGGTCGATGACATCAGGGAGCGTTCCCCCGAGATCCTACATGACTATATTGACCGACTGAACAGCCGCATGAGCGAGGTGCTGGAGAATACTCAGTTGGCAGAGGAGCGGATTCTGATGGAAGCTGCGGTTTATGCCGACCGTATCTGTACCGATGAAGAAGTGGTGCGTCTGGCCAGTCACATCAAGCAGATGCGAGAAAGTCTGGCAGAAGATGGCAGCATCGGACGAAAACTGGATTTTCTTGCTCAGGAGATGAATCGTGAAGCCAATACCATTCTTTCCAAATCAAACGATCTGACCGTATCAAAATGCGGGATTGAGTTAAAGACCTGTATCGAAAAAATACGTGAACAGGTGCAGAATCTGGAATAACAACCCATTTAGAGAGAAAGGAAAGCCATGAAAAAAGGATTATTAATCGTCATTTCCGGATTTTCCGGTGCCGGTAAAGGCACTGTGATCAAGAAGCTGCTGTCTCAACATCCCGATCAATATGCACTGTCGGTTTCCGCAACCACCCGTGCTCCACGTGAGGGCGAGCAGGAGGGACGTTCATACTTCTTTGTCACCAAAGAGCAATTTGAAGATATGATTCGGCAGGAACAGCTGATCGAGTATGCTTCCTATGTCAAGCATTACTACGGAACACCGCTGGCCTATGTCGATGCACAGCGGGCTGCCGGCCGGGATGTGATTCTGGAGATCGAAATTCAGGGTGCCCTATTAGTCAAACAGCGGTTTCCGGATGCAGTACTGATCTTTCTCACACCGCCGTCGGCCAAAGAGCTTGAACGCCGTCTGGTCAGCCGCGGCACCGAATCCCCCGATGTGATTGCCTCCCGGCTGGCACGGGCGGTAGAAGAAGCCGAATATATGAAAGCCTATGATCATCTGATCATCAATGACCGGCTCGAGGACTGTGTATCCGATCTGCACCAGCTGATCCAAGCAAAAAAAACAGCCGTTTGCCGAAATTTGGATGTCATCCAAACGATGCAGCGGGAATTAACCAGATTCAAAGCCGAATAACAGGAGGGAAAAAATATGTTACATCCATCGTATAGTGATTTAATGAATGTGTTAAACAGCAATGCCGTTGACAGTGAAGCGCCGGTTGCCAAGAGCCGTTACTCGGTTGTAATCGCCACCGCCAAGCGCGCCCGTGAAATCATTGGTCTTCGTGTCTATGCTGCCTCTCACGAGGTTGAGGTTCCAAACGATAATAAAGAAGAAAAGGCATTATCCAGAGCCATTCGTGAAATTAACAACGGCCGTGTTGGAATCATGTCGGCAGCAGAAGATGACAACTGATTTTTTGGTGATTTTTTTGCATTTTCTATAGATTATTGATTGACAAAACAAAGCCAAATATAGTATATTATTTGTTGTATGCCGCACAATGAGGTTCAAGTATGTCGTTCGGACATCACCGAAGTTGGCGAGTGATGATAAGATAGGAGGAGCCATATGTACGCAATTATAGCAACAGGTGGTAAGCAGTACAAAGTATCTGAAGGAGACGTCGTTCGTGTAGAAAAGTTACAGGCAGCCGACGGCGAGACCATCACATTTGATCAGGTGTTAGCAGTTAACAATGACTCAATGGTAGTTGGTAATCCGGTCGTAGCTGGTGCCAGCGTGACTGCAACCGTTGTGAGAACCGGTAAGGCTAAGAAAGTAATCGTTTACAAGTACAAGAGAAAGTCCGGATACCACAAGAAGAATGCTCACAGACAGCAGTTTACCGAAGTTAAGATTGAATCAATCAAGGCTTAACAGATGGTAAAAGTAGTTGTTTTTCGGAAGAACGACAGCTTGGTTGGTTTCGAGATGTCCGGTCATGCCGATCCCGCAAAGAAAAGCGGAGAGGATATTGTCTGTGCGTATCTGTCTGCCATTCCCAGGCAATTATATCTGGGACTGACAAATCTAACCGACAATCGACCGAATATCCGAGAGCGAGCTGAGGACGGATATGTACACTGTATGTTATCCGAGCCGATCTCCGAACAGGCAGCGCTGCTGATGCAGGTGTTTTACCTGACGGTAAAAGACCTCGAAAGTGGTTATTCTAAGTTTGTAAAAGTCACTATTGAGGAGGTGTAATATGTTACAGTTAAATTTGCAATTTTTTGCTCATAAAAAAGGTGTAGGTTCTACCAAAAACGGCCGTGACTCCGAGTCCAAGCGTCTTGGTGCAAAGAGAGCGGACGGACAGTTCGTAAAAGCCGGCAATATCCTTTACAGACAGAGAGGTACTAAGATTCATCCGGGTCTGAACGTAGGCCGCGGAAATGATGATACCTTATTTGCTTTAGTGGACGGTGTTGTTCGTTTCCACAGAAAGGGCAGAGATAAAAAACAGGTGTCTATCGTTCCTGTAGAGGCAGAATAAATATTAGTGCAAAGAAAGCTCCGATCTGGTAAAATAGATTGGAGCTTTTATTTATAATGTTCAGACAGGGTTACGAGGAAGGAACGATATGTTTTCAGATAAAGTTAAAATTAAAATTCGCTCGGGCAAAGGCGGTGACGGCCACGTCAGCTTTCGTCGTGAGCTGTATGTACCAAATGGCGGACCGGATGGCGGAGACGGCGGCAAGGGTGGAGATGTCATCTTTGTCGTTGATGATGGCCTGAATACTTTGTCGGATTACCGTTACCACAGAACCTACAAAGCAGAGGACGGGCAGGAGGGCGGCAAGCGCCGCTGTGCCGGCCGCAAGGGTAATGACCTGGTGTTGAAGGTTCCGCAGGGAACGGTCATTCGTGAAGCTTCATCCCGGAAGATCATCTGTGATATGTCCGGAGAAAATAAAAGGGTGATCGTGCTGCAGGGGGGCAGCGGAGGAATCGGTAACATGCATTTTGCTACTTCGACCATGCAGGCGCCGAAGTATGCCAAGCCTGGCAAACCGGCCACCGAGCTGGAGATTATCCTGGAATTAAAGATGATCGCTGATGTCGGTTTGGTCGGTTTTCCGAATGTCGGAAAATCAACCTTATTATCCCGCATCACCAATGCCAGACCGAAGATAGCCAATTATCACTTCACCACGCTTAGTCCGAATTTGGGTGTCGTGGACTACTACGACGGAAATGGTTTCGTCATTGCCGATATTCCGGGTTTGATCGAAGGCGCAGCAGATGGCGCCGGTCTTGGCCATGAATTTTTGCGTCACATTGACCGCACAAAGGTTTTGTTACATGTTGTTGATGTGGCCGGTACCGAAGGACGTGATCCGATTCAGGATATCTATGCAATTATGAACGAGCTTTCTTTATATGAGCCGAACATCCTGCAAAAACCACAGGCCATTGCTGCCAATAAAATCGATTGCTTTATGGAGGATAGCAATGAGAGATTGGAAAAATTAAAGGCCGAGTTTGAGCCGAAGGGCTTGACCATCTATCCGATCTCGGCAGCTACCGGAGAGGGGATTACGGAATTGATCGACGGCTTGGCGCACTTGTTATCCCATCTGGATGAAGCAACCATCGTATACGCTCAGGAATTCTTCCCGGAAGATATGATTATAGCCGAGGAATTACCCTATACTGTGGAGGCAGATCCGAAAGCCGAGGGGCGCTATATCGTCGAAGGACCGAAGATTGAAAAAATGCTTGGCTATACCAATCTGGAATCTGAGAAAGGCTTTCTGTTTTTTCAGGAGTTTATGCGCAAGCAGGGCATTTTAAAACAATTGGAAGACCTAGGCATTCAAGATGGAGACACTGTCAAGATCTATGGCTTCGAGTTCGATTATTATCGCTAACTCAACAGGCCGAGAAAGGAAAAATATGAAATCATTAACCAGTAAGCAGCGTGCTTATCTGAAAAGTCTGGCCATGAACCTCGATCCGATCTTCCAGATCGGAAAGGGAGCGGTTATGCCGAATAATACAGCTGCCATAGCCGAAGCCTTTGAAGCACGCGAGCTGATCAAGCTGACCGTTTTGAAGAATTGCACTGAAGATATTCGCACAGTGGCCGAAACATTGGCTGAACGAACAGGATCATTGGTGATCCAAACCATAGGCAGCAAGATTGTGTTGTACAAAGAAGGCAAAGACAACAAAAAAAAGATCATTTTACCAAAGTGAGAAAGCCATGAAGCAACGACGAAAACTTGGTATTTTGGGAGGGACCTTTGATCCTATCCATAATGGTCATCTGATGCTTGGCCAATGTGCGCTCGATCAACTGGAGCTGGACTGCCTGTTATTTATCCCTTCCGGCAATCCACCCCATAAGCAAGAAAGCCTGCAAGCGGCAGACGCTGTCCAACGCCTGGAAATGGTTCGTCTGGCGGTGAAAGGCCGGCCCGGTTTTTCGGTATCTGATCTTGATTGTCAAACTGAAGAGCCCAGCTATACCGTGCGATTGTTACAGCGTTTGCAGCAGCAGTATCCGGATTCCGACTTATTTTTTATACTTGGAGCGGACAGTCTGTTTCAATTAGAAAGTTGGTATCAGTTTGAGGCGATTTTTCCGATTTGCCATTTGATCGTGGCCAAACGAAACGAACAGAGTGCTAAGGTTCTGCAGGATGAGATTCAGCGACTGACAGCTCGTTATGGAGCGCGGATCACCGAACTGGTTTTTCCCGGTGTCGATATTTCTTCGTCATATATCCGCCGCCATTATCAAAAACCGGCCTATCTGCAAGACCTTATTCCTGAAGCTGTTTATCGTTATATTTCAAGGTATGGACTCTATCAGCTGCAAAAACAGCCACAGACCGGCCGTTACTGCGATTTATTACCAATCGTACAGGATGTGCTTTCAGCCAAGCGTTTTATGCATGTAATGGGAGTGGTGTATACGGCAGCTTCTTTGGCCAATCATCACGGAGCCGATCGGGAACATGTCATGCTTGCCGCTTTATTGCATGATTTTGCAAAAGAACAACCAAATGAACGATTGCTGCAGTTGGCCCAGTGTTACAGTCTACCGGTGCGTGATGTGGAGCGCAGGCATCCATATCTGCTTCATGGAGCGGTAGCAGCAGCGCTCGCGCAAGCCGACTTCGGGATCGAAAATCAGGATGTGTTAAATGCCATGCGCTACCACACGACCGGACGACCGGGAATGAGTCTGATCGAAAAAATCATATTTCTTGCAGATTATATAGAGCCTTTGCGCGAACATGCCTCAAATCTTGATGAAATCAGAAACCTGGCGTGGCAGGACCTTGATGCAGCTGTCCGCAAGGTGAGCTCCGACACCTTGCAGTATCTGAAGGAGCAGCAGCGGCCGATCGATGAAATGACCGCTTTAACTTATCAATATTATTTACGGGAGGAACAGCCATGAACGAAGCTAAGAAGATGATGGAAACCGCTTTTCACGCAATGAGCGAGAGACAGGCCATTGACCCAAAGATATTGGATATTTCCGAGATCTCCGTACTGGCTGATTATTTTATGATCGCCAGTGCCCGCAACAAAAACCACCTGAAGGCCCTCTCGGAAGACATTCAGGATGCTATGAGTAAAGCCGGTTTTGAACCGAAACAGATCGAAGGACAGCGTGATACCGCTTGGATACTGATGGACTATCGGGATATCATCATTCATCTGTTTGATGAAGAAAATCGCCTGTATTATGATCTTGAAAGAATCTGGAGAGACGGAAAGGTAATTACAGTGGAGGAGGCGCAGGATTAAGCGCTTTTATAAAAGGATCTGTTATACTAAGTGGTGACAGATCCTTTTTTTGTATAATAAACAGAGGGTGTACACTAACTAGTGCAACACCCTTTGTTTCCGTGGTAATACTAGGTTGATTTTAGTTTATAAATCTGTAGCTGCCGAAAACCCTGCCCAAGATAGAAACATTATCATGGCAGATAATCGGTTCCAACGCATCATTTTCCGGCTGCAGACGAATGTGATCCTTTTCTCTGTAAAATGTTTTAACAGTTGCGCTATCCTCGAGCAGCGCCACCACAATATCACCATTTCTGGCGGTAGACTGTTGATTGACCATCACATAATCACCATCCATGATGCCGACATTGATCATGCTTTCTCCATGTACTTTCAGCATGAAACACTGGCCGGACGGAAGATGGTTGGCCGGCACCGGAAAATAGCTTTCGATCCGTTCGTCGGCAATAATCGGTTCACCGGCGGCTACATGACCGATCAGCGGAATAGAACTGATTTCAGGCAGATCCTGAAAGCTTTCGTCAAGTATTTCCATAGCTCGTGGTTTGGTCGGATCACGTCTGATATAGCCTTTCTCCTCCAAGGTCTGCAAATGTGCGTGAACGGTTGAGGTGGAGCGAATACCAAGAGACTCGCAAATCTCACGCACGGTAGGCGGAAAGCTTTTCTTTAGGGTAAATTCCCTGATATAATTCATCACACGTTCCTGTTTTGTGGTTAAGGGCTGTTGCATATCGATTCCTTTCTCAATAGATTGGCTTTTATGTATCATACCACACATATTGTTCATTGGCAAACAAAATCCGAACAAACGTTCTTGACAAACATATGTTCGAGTGATAATATATGCTTATAAAACATATGTTCGATTTTTTTGGAGGATGCTATGCAGAACAGAACTTGTATGAGAAACAGAAGATTACAAACAAAACAGAATATGTTTTCATTTAAATTAATGGCCGTCTGCCTGCTTTTTATCATGACGGTCTTATACGGCGGATTAATCCTGCATCAGAAAGCCTATGCCAAGCCGGAACGTCAGACATATAGAGTTATGCAGGTTGACACCGGCATGACTCTGTGGTCGATCGCCGAACAGGAAGTTCAAAAGCAAAAGCTTGAGGTTACAACTGCTGATTTTTGCAGAGAAATAATTGATATCAATCATCTTGATAGTTCGGCTGACTGCATTGTGAAAGGTGATATTATCTTTTTACCCATATATCACTAAAGAATGCTTTTACGGCCTTTGCAGTCCACGCATTGTATAAAAGTATAAAAACAAAAATCCATGTAGAAACACATGGATTTTTTTATAATAGTAGTGTATAATACCTATATACATCTATTCGCCAAACACATGTTTTGCGAATAGATAATGAAAATCTTTTTGAAAGGATGCAACTATACATGGCTGATCATGAAACATTTCATCAACAGGTCGATATCCAAAATACTTTAAAGCTCCGTGAGATCCTGACTACTCTACCAAAGTTTCTGCGTGACTATTTCCGCGCACTTGAACCAACGACCAGTACCCGAACACGAATTTCATATGCGTATGACCTGCGGATTTTTTTTCATTTTATATTAAAAGAAAATCCGGCGTTTGAACAATATCGGATTCAGGATCTGCCGCTGGGCTGTCTGGATCAGTTGGAAGCTGTCGATATTGAGGAATACCAGGAATACCTTAAGGTTTATTTTAATCAGAATGATGAGGTCACAACCAACGGCGAACGGGGCTTAAAGCGCAAAATGTCTGCCCTCAGAAGTATGTATCAATATTTTTATAAACGTGAACTGATTCAAAAAAATACACCTCTGCTTGTTAATATGCCCAAGCTGCATGAAAGAACAATCACCAGGCTGGATTCAGATGAGGTCAATCATCTGCTGGATGTGCTTGAAAATGGCTGTGATGGATTGACAAAAAAACAACGATCTTCTTTTCAAAAAACCAGAGAACGTGATTTTGCACTGATCTCATTGTTATTGGGAACAGGCATCCGTGTATCCGAATGTGTCGGTCTGGATCTGGAAGACGTTGATTTTAAACATTATGCTATTCGTATCATCCGCAAGGGCGGGAACGAATCCAGAGTTTACTTTAATGAAGAGGTAGCCGCCGCCCTGACGGCCTATTTGGATATTCGGGAGGGACAGATTCCGTTGAGCGGTCATGAACACGCTCTCTTCCTCTCTACTCAGCATAAACGTATCGGTATTCGCGCCGTACAGAATCTGGTAAAAAAATACGCTGCTCAGGTAACAACCACTAAACGAATTACTCCGCATAAGCTTCGCAGCACCTATGGCACATCTCTCTATGAGGCGACCGGCGATATTTATCTGGTTGCCGATGTGCTTGGTCATAAGGATGTCAATACGACAAAAAAACACTATGCAGCCATGGATGAAGAACGTAGGCGCCGAGCCGCTGATTTTGTCAATCTGCGGCAACGGCCTGCTCGGGATGAATAAGGTCGCGTTTCTAAAGTCGCATTCTGCCGTGCTAAAGCTAAAAAAGACAGCTATTCGCTGTCTTTTTTATATCGTTCATATTGCTTATAGTATTTCCTTGCCAACCGGAAATAATTCGGCGCTGTCCAATAATACCGTAAACGGCCCGTCGTTGACCAATGATATCTTCATGTCAGCCGCAAAAACTCCGGCCTCAACACTTCTATCATGGGACCGGCGGCACTCTCTCACCATTTCCTCGAATAAGACTTTCGCCTTATCCGGTGCAGCATTGTCAATAAAACTTGGACGATTTCCTTTTTTGCAATTGGCATATAAGGTAAACTGAGAAACCAACAGCAAATCACCACCGACATTTTTAATTGACAGATTGGTTTTTCCATTCTCATCACTGAAAATACGCAATTTATACATCTTATCCAGCATCTTTCGTGCCATTGTTATGTCATCGCCATGACTGATACCGACCAACACAAGATATCCGGCTCCGATCTCGGCCGTCTGTTCTCCGTTTATAGTGACCGATGCTTCAGATACCCGTTGAATCAATAGTTTCACAGCAGGCCTCTTTCCCGGAGTGCATGAAGGATCATATTCACCGTTTTGTCCACACCAAACTGGCTGACATTTAAGCAAAGATCATAATTATCTGCTTTTCCCCATTCGCGGTCGGTATAATAATGGTAGTAGCTGGCACGGGTTTTATCCATTTTATGGATAAAATCCTTGGCTTTAGCCGGACTCAAACCATCGGTCTTGGCGCAGAGTTCAACACGGTCATTTTCAGAGGCATGTAAAAAAATCCGAAATAAGCTTGGATCATCCGCAAGTGCATAGTCGGCACAGCGGCCCATGATTACGCAGGAGCCTTCCTGTGCGATCTCTTTGATGGTGGCAAATTGAGCCAGAAACAGCTTCTGATTCATCGGCATCTCCAGACCGGTCATGGTGGCCGGATAGCCATAGCTGAAAGTGTTCATTACGATGGAATATAACAAACTTTTTGTCGGTTTTTCATCCTGTTCTTGCATCATTTCCGGTGAAAAACCACTGTCCTGTGCAGTCCTGGCCAATAATTCCTTATCATAATACGGAATCTCCAAGACTTCAGCCAATTTGTGACCGACATCCTTGCCATGGCTACAGTACTGACGACCGATACTAATGACGACTCTTTTATTCTCTTCCATTACAGCATCTCCTCCAATGTATTTCGAATTGCCAGAATAAAGTTATGGCTGTTTAAAACAGTTGGGGAAGGATGAGTTGTGATCAAGGCAAGATCCTTGGTCATGAAACCGTCCTCAATAGTTTTAATGGTAGCTCGCTCCAGCTTTCCGGCAAAATCTTCCAGTTCTGCTAATTGATCCAGTTCGCCGCGCTTTTTCAATGCGCCGGTCCAGGCAAAAATAGTAGCAACCGAGTTTGTAGAGGTGTCCTGCCCCTCCAGGTGCCGGTAGTAATGGCGTTGTACCGTTCCGTGAGCAGCTTCATATTCAAAAAATCCTTCCGGTGAAACCAATACCGATGTCATCATCGCAAGGGAACCAAAGGCCGATGAGATCATATCACTCATCACGTCACCGTCATAATTTTTGCAGGCCCAGATATGGCCGCCTTCACACTTCATGATTCGAGCTACCGCATCATCAATCAGGGTGTAAAAATACTCGATTCCCTTGATGCGGAAAGCATCCTCAAATTCATTGGCATATACTTCGGCAAAGATATCTTTAAACCGATGATCATAGATCTTTGAAATGGTATCCTTTGTGGCAAACCACAGATCCTGTTCTAATGATAAGGCATAGCGGAAGCAGCTTCTGGCAAAGCTATAAATTGAAGCGTCGGTATTATGAATACCTTGGATTACGCCCGCCCCATCAAAAGTATGAATATCAGACTCGGTCACCTGACCATCAGCCGAGGTCACCACCAGTTTGGCCTGACTGCCGGCAGTAACTGCCAACTCGGTATTCTTATATACATCTCCGTATGCATGTCTGGCAATGGTAATCGGTTTTTTCCAATTTTTTACGCATGGCTCGATTCCTTTGACAATGATCGGAGTTCTGAAAACAGTTCCGTCCAAAATGGCTCTGATGGTTCCATTCGGGCTCTTCCACATCTGCTGCAGTGCATATTCCTTTACTCGATCGGCATTGGGCGTAATGGTGGCGCACTTAACAGCTACGCCATATTTTTTATTGGCATAAGCCGCATCAAAGGTGACCTGATCACCGGTCGCATTACGATGCTCCAGGCCCAGATCATAATATTCGGTTTTCAGGTTAACAAACGGCAGGATCAGATCCTCCTTGATCATCGTCCAAAGGACCCTGGTCATCTCATCTCCATCCATTTCTACTAAAGGGGTGGTCATTTCAATTTTCTTCATGTCATTCTCCTTCGCTAAAGCCGCCTCTGTTGCTAACCATTATACTTAATCAGTCATTTTTATGCAATTCTTTTCGTAATTGAACCATTGCATAAACGGTTGCATAATCTCGCACCTTATCCCGGTTTCCATTAAAACGATATTTTTGCACACTGACACCATCAGCCGAAGCACAGGCGATATAAACCAGTCCAACCGGTTTTTCTTCACTGCCGCCATCCGGTCCGGCTATACCGGTGATGCCTATGCCGATATCTGTTTGATATCGTTTTCTGGCACCGACCGCCATTTGTTCTGCCACCTCGGGGCTGACAGCCCCCAGACGGTCTAAGGTCTTTTTTTCAACGCCGAGCAGCTGCATCTTGCTTTTATTTGAATATGTTACCAGACCCTGCTGCAATACGGCCGAAGCGCCGGGTATATTGATCAAACGGGCAGCCAACCGGCCGCCGGTGCAGGATTCAGCTGTCGTCAGGGTTAACCCTTTGTTCTTCATATCCTCGATCAACGTCTGTTCAAGACTAACTTGTTCATCGGTTGTGTATACATGGATTGGAAAGCGACGACAGATCTCTGTCACAACAGGCTCCAATAGTACTGCTGATTCTGCTTCCGAGGAGGCTCTGGCCGTCACCCGCAAATGAACTTCTCCCGCTTTTGCATAGGGGGCAATGGTCGGATTTGTTTGATGCTCGATCAGATCTTTGATTTCTTCCTCTACTATACTCTCACCGATACCGCAGATTTTAATCATATTGCTACTGAAGAGATAGGGATTCCGCTTTTTTAAGTACGGTTTTACAGACCGCTCAAACATCGGCTGTAATTCATTCGGCGGCCCCGGCAACAAAATCAGGGTACATGCTTCGGACTCACACAGAAGACCGGGAGCTGTACCGTTGGAGTTTTCCAGAATGACTGCTCCCTCCGGTACCAAGGTCTGCTTCCAAATGCTGTCAACTACGGTTTTGGCTCCGGTTCTGGCAAAATATGACGCAATCGTTTCACGAACTGCTTCATTGGGCTTAAGCTCCCAGCCTAAAAATTCGGCTGTCGTTTCCCTGGTGATATCATCCTGAGTCGGTCCAAGTCCGCCCGTCAGGATGACGATATCAGCTCTGCTGCCGGAAAGTCGTAACTGCTCTGTCAATCGATTGGCATTGTCTCCGACCACAGTCTGGTGATATAAGCTATAGCCCAAATCGGCACAGGCTGCTGCCAAATAGGCGGCGTTTGTATTGACGATATTTCCCATTAACAGCTCGGTTCCGACGCTGATCAATTCTACAACCATAGCTCCTCCTTTTCCATTTTCACGGCCGGTATAAAACGACTCTGATTATCTGTTTAACGAATTGATTTTAAGATATTTTTATTCTGCAGGAGATAGTCCACGAGCGAAATCATCGTCAGCAGCAATGACAGATATAACAAAATCTGCTCCGGCCAGAAGGCTGCTCTACCCAAATTTAGAATAAATAAGGTCAGCATAATCATCTGTGTAAAGGTCTTGGCCTTACCCCACCAGCCGGCGGCGATCACTACGCCCTGATCCGATGCCAACAGACGGAATCCGCTGATGATAAATTCACGACTGATGATGATGATGACGATCCAGCCCGGAATCCTCTGTACATCAACCAGACAGATCAGCGCTGCACAAACCAGCAGTTTATCCGCCAGCGGATCCATAAATTTACCGAAATTTGTCACCAATTTGTATTTTCTGGCTAAATACCCATCCACAAAATCCGTCAGACTGGCTACCACAAAGATCACAGCGGCGATCCAGTTATTGGCCGGAACCTGTGGTATCAGCATCAATAGTACGAAAAAAGGAATCAAAACGATTCGAAATAAGGTTATTTTATTTGGTGTATTCATTCCTCTATTACCTCCCCAAACAAGTCATATTCAGAAGCCTCTGTAATCCGAACAGTCATAATGTCACCGGTCATCCGACTCATTGCGGCCTCATGATCATGTACAAAGACATAGCCGTCAACGTTCGGTACGTCACGATAAGAGCGTCCAATTAAAACCGGCAGACCGTCTTCAGCCTCGATGGTTCCTTCAATTAGAATTTCCACCTTTCGATTGATCATTTGCTGTCCCTTATCAAAGGAAATCTTTTTTTGAAGTTCCATAAGCTCTGCCCGGCGCTCCTGCTTAAGCTTTTCATCAATTTGATCCGGAAGCTTAGCAGCCGGCGTGTCTTCTTCCTGTGAATAAGCAAAAACTCCGAGTCTGTCAAAACCAACTTCCCGGATAAACTCTTTGACCTCTTCGTGCTCTTCCTCTGTTTCGCCCGGAAAGCCGCTGATCAGTGTTGTCCGCAAGCAAATATCGGGGATTTGCTTGCGCAACAACTGAATTTTCGATAAGAGTTGTTCTTTGGATGTACGTCGTCCCATGCGTCGTAAAACATGATTCGAGGCATGCTGGATCGGCAAATCAAGATACTTGCAGATCTTCTTCTCCTGCGCAATTACAGTGATTAATTCATCATATATCTCTTCCGGATATGCATATAAGATTCTCAACCAGTGCAGGTCTTCGATCGCCGTTAATTTCAGACACAATTCATGTAGACATTTTTTACCGTAAAGATCTGTTCCATACATAGTCGATTCTTGCGCAACGATGATCAATTCCTTCACGCCTCTGTTGACCAGGATTTCCGCCTGCTTCACCAGTTCATCCATCGGAATGCTGCGGAAACGACCGCGCACTTTTGGAATGATACAATAGGTACAATTCTTGTCACATCCCTCTGATATTTTTAAATAGGCATAATGTCCGCCGGTCGTCAACATCCTGTGCGTTCCGATCCGCGGAGCCTGATTGATCGACTGAAAGCTGCTGTAACCCTTGCCTTCCAGAACAGCCGTCACCGCTCCGGCAATTTCATGATAGGCGGTCGTTCCCAAAATGGCATCCACCTCCGGAATTTCCTTGAGAATCTCATCCTGATAACGCTGAGCCAAACAGCCGGTTGCGATCAAGCCCTTTAATCGTCCCTTTTCCTTATAGGCGGCCATCTCAAGAATGGTTTCAATGCTTTCCCGTTTCGCATCCTCTATGAAACAGCAGGTATTGACGACGATCACATCTGCCTCCGACTCTTCATTTGTCAGCTCAAAGTGATGAGATGTCAGGTTGCCCAGCATCTCTTCGGAATCGACCAAATTTTTGTCACATCCCAAAGAAACAAATAAAATTTTCATTCTATTACTCCTGTCTAAGTTTAATGATCAGACTATCAAAATATGTTGGCAGCGGAGCAGTAAATTCCATGTACTGTCTGCTGGTCGGATGAATAAAACCAAGCATTTCGGCATGCAGGCATTGTCCTTGCAGGCCAGCCTGAATCGGAAGACGACTGTGATGATCAAAATATAATGCATCTCCGAGCAACGGATGATGCAAGTGATTCATATGGACCCGAATCTGATGTGTCCGTCCGGTTTCCAATCGACAGGTAATCAGACTGCAACGCTTCCAGGTTTCTATCACCTGATAATGGGTAACAGCCGGTTTTCCTGTACTGATAACGGTCATTTTTTTGCGATCCTGTGGATGTCTGCCGATCGGAGCCTCAATGGAACCGCTCGTCTCTTCAAACTGTCCCCAAACAATCGCCCGATATTGACGACTGATCGAATGAACTTTCAGCTGTTCTGCAATATCCCTGTGAGTGCGGTCATTTTTACAGACCACCAGCAACCCGGTGGTATCCTTATCAATCCGATGAACAATGCCCGGCCTCAGTACTCCGTTGATTCCGGAAAGATCATGACAATGGTACAGCAAAGCATTTACCAGTGTATCTTCATAATGTCCGGCTGAAGGATGGACAACCATGCCTTTTGGCTTATTAACAACCAGCAGATCCGCATCTTCATATATGATGTCGAGTGGAATATTTTGAGCCGGTATCTCCGGCTCGGCCGCTTCGGGAATACAACAGCTGATTCTGTCCCCGGGCTGTAGTTTATGCTTGAACGGTACCGGCCGGCCATTTACCAATGCCGGAGCTGCTGCCAGAATCTTCTGCCAGTAGCTCCGGCTGATCTGTGGTATCTGCTCTCCCAAAAATTTATCAAGCCGTACCGCCCTGACGGCAACTAACTCTACTTCTTCCCCCGCCGCCGAAGAAAGCGGATATAAATTATTTTTTTCCATCATCATTTGAATTCTCATCTAAATGCTGCTCATGTTGTTTTCGCTCTTTGGCTAAGTGAGCATCTTCCCGTAAAACCAGAAAAGCAAAATAGACGGCAGCAAAAGTAACATAAATATCGGCCACATTAAATACCGGAAAGCGAATCAAATCAAAACTGATAAAATCCACCACATATCCTTGTAAGCTGCGATCAATCAGATTTCCGATAGCCCCGCTCAACAATAATAGCATGGCTAATGGATAACCGATAAATGGTCGCTCCAGTAATTTGATATAGTAATACAAACAAACCGCCAATATAATAACCGTCATTCCTATAAAAAAGAAGCGAGCATCCTGCAGCAGACCGAAAGCCGCCCCGCGATTCTCAACATAACTGAAGGACAAGCTGTCCTTAATCAGAGTAATTGTCTTATTCTTGTTCAGCAGTTCCGAAACTGCCCAGTATTTTGTCCATTGATCAAATGCGATCATCAACACCAGCGTGAATACAAAACTGATATGACGACCGACTTTTTGCGGCATTGATTGTATCATGGATAAACCTCTTTCTACTGTTGCTTGACTATTAAACCTTTAACCCAATTGCCTCTGAGCCACACCTAACTAAAACGTTCAAAATGTATCCAAATTTTTCCTTTTTTCGATGCGCCGAAGGTCTCAATAAAGCGGATTCGACCACAGCCGCGAACAGACAGCAGGTCGCCTGTCTTCATTTGATAATTTTTACTGTATACCGGCAAACTGTTGATCATGGCTCTTCCTTCCTCGACACAGTCGGTCGCCGCCTTACGGGACATGGTAAATAATTCGGCCAGAAATACGTCCAGACGCAGGGAAGATACACTGGCGGAATCCAGACTGGATTTGACGATAAATTCCGCCGGCAGCTTAGGAATCTGTGTCAATGAAACAGTAGTATGACGAATTTTAGTCAAATCTGTCTGCAGTACTTCTGCGATTCGTTCCGATGCAATGATCACGGCCTGCTTCTCTCTTGTATAAATATCTCCCAATGTTTCTCGTTTGATACCAAGATTCATACATGCGCCCAATACATCTCGGTGGCTGAGTTCTTCAGCGAATCTCGGATTCGACGGACTGACCAGCAGATGTGTCAGCGGAAATGCAGAGTCTTCCATTACAGCAGAAAAAGCATCAGGGAAGAAACCTACCAGCTGACGCTCTGCGTATGCGGCTCCGCCATACAGCTTCCCCTGCAGCGGAAGCTGTGGCATATGCTGCAACAATATTGTCTGTTCATTTAAAGTCAAAAAGTGACTGAATACCGGAATATCACGCATATAAGCCCGTTCTGACAATTCATGAAAATATTTACTGATTTTTCGCTCCGTTTTCATGTATACTTATCTGTACAATGAAACGGTCGGATCCGTATCCTCAAAGGCGCCATTCAGCATGTCCTGCACTGCGCCGGCCACCTCTACATTATTCGGGATGCAGACATAGATATAGGATGTAATGCGTTTAATATCACCATCAATAGCATAGCAGGTGCCAGATGCAAAATCCAGTAGCCGCTGAGCCAGATCCATATCGATTCCTTCCAGGTTCAAAAGTACGGAGCGATTCTCCCGCAGCCGCTCGGTAATCTCTTTCGCATCACTCATCATGGACGGCTTAATTACATTGATTATACTATTGGTACGATGATCCGACATGGATGATACACGGGTACTGCGTTTTGAAGTAAACGGCAGAGTCTTGCGTGATACCGCTCTCTCCTCCTCATAGCCGGACTCAATTACCGGGCGTTTATCAAATGACGGTTTTTCTTCGGCCGCTTCATCCTCTTCCATATCAAAATCGTCTTCATCGTAAAATTCATCTTCTGTATTATCATCATCAGCTATTCTTAATTTTCCCATCAAGGATTTAAAAAAGTTAGACATGCAACATTCTCCTTTACGTTTCTGTATTATAATTCATTATCGCGAACCGAATAACGAACTGCCGATTCTCACGACGGTTGCCCCTTCTTCAATGGCCACCGAAAAATCATTACTCATCCCCATGCTCAGTTCGCACATACAAATATTATCAATGTTTTTTTCTTGTATGTCAATGAATATTTCATATAATTTTTCGAATACCAATCGGTTTTCTTCGGGATTCTCAACAAATGGAGCTACTGTCATTAACCCCTTTACTTGTAAGCCCGGAAGCTCTGCCAGACTGCGCATAAAACGTTCTGTGTCTGACGGATGAATACCGAATTTGCTGTCTTCTCCAGCCACATTAACTTCAACCAGAACAGGAATACAGCGGTCATTCAACAATGCCTGACGACTGATCTCGCGAGCCAGCTCGATCGAGTCAACCGAATGAATCATTTCAATAAACGGAGCGATGTACTTGACCTTGTTGCGCTGTAAATGACCGATCAAATGCCATTTTGGCTGCGGCAGATCATGCTCCTCGAAATAGCGGTATTTCTCCTGTAATTCCTGTACTCGATTTTCACCAAATTGCTGCTGGCCCAGCGCCATCAATTCCTGAATCATGGAGACCGGCTTTGTTTTGCTGACAGCCAAAAGCCCGGCAGCGGGTTGCAGCGGATGTTTTCGGTTCTCGCCTGCTCGACTCATCTCTTGAAGGATGGATTGAAATCGTTCACTTAGACTGACCGTAAGGTTCTGCATCTTCTCATCGTACATTTTCATTTTCTCCTATCGAATCTGCCGATAAGGCAATCAGATCATACTGTCTGATGCTATATGGCTGCGACGCGTCCACAATACTGTATTCTTCGTTCTTTTCCAGAATCATCACCTGTTTAAAAATGGCATATCCTACCGATACATCATACACACCGTCCAGGAAAACTGTCGGTCCGACGATAAACTGCGCTGTCGATTCCGGTTTCAGTATTATGTCTTTGGAGCTTAAAGCTGTTTTTAAAACGTAATAATCTGTTTCGTTCTCACCAAAGGTCTGTAACTGTCTGACCTCGTCCTGCCCGTTTGCTCTGACCAGCACTGAAATATAACCTGTTCCGCTGATTGTGGCATAGCTCTTCGGCAAGGTGTAAAACTCTTTATATACCAATGCGGAGTTTGGAATTTTCAAGCCGCTTTGAGAACTGATATTGACCGTAAAGTCCAGACTTCGATCTTCCAGATAACGGAACAAAGAGTGATAAAGCGTGAAAACCGCATAGGTCTTTCCGGCTTTAGTGATTAATTCCAGATCCGTATTGGCGCTTTGATAGTCCTTCACAAACGTAATGCGAACCTTAGCTCTGTCCTTCAGCTGATTTACCTGCGGATCGCTAAGCGGCGCTACGATCTGCCAGCGATCACTTTCTATCACCTTATACAAGGGCTGGCCTGATGTAACCGGCTGATCTTTTTTGACAAGAGATTCGGTACTGCCTTCAAACCACTCCGGTTTCAGGTCATCCACAGTCGTTCCTTCATATCCGTCTATCAAATACGAGATCATACCGTATTGGGCGGCTGTTATTGCCTTTCCTTTTTGCAGGATTTCATCGCTGACTTGCTTTCCGAGGATCGAGGAATGCAGCTGATTGGAAATCGTGCTGCGCAAACGATAAACAGATGAAAAATCCGAAGCCTGATACTGACGTGAAAAATCCTGAAACGATTTAAAGACCGTCTGCAAATCGGCCGACTTCATTTGTGTGTCCGCATCAGAATTTTGCTCACTTGCAACCGGTATCGTCGCGTTGTCGGTTATAACACCGATCTTCTCATTGACGGCGATCTTCTCTCCTTCATCCTTAATAAAAAACGGATATCCGGAGGTCTGGGCATTGATCACCTTTTCTTCGTGCAGAGTAAATCCGCGCAGCGCAAAGTCATTTGACAAAGGAGCCTTTGTTACTTCAAAACTATGTATCTGTTCATGGAAAAATGAGCGCATCAGCTGACCTATGATATACAATAAGAAGATCGCAAAAAAAACGGTCACTATGTTCAGAGGCAGTTTTATTTGTCGCAGTTTTTTCATCACATTGAATCCTTTTCTAACATTGTGCGCAGATATTGTATTACTCTGTTACATTGAAAAGAAAGGTCGAACCGTCCCGTTCCACCTTTCCTTTCTTATATTTTCAATAAATCCGTGCAAAGTTCATTTACTTACTGTTTAAATTATAAAGAAACAAGAATTTTGTCCCTTAAGCTGTCCGGAATATGATCCGCATCAGTCGAAACACTCAGGATAAATGTCAGCTTATGTTCTTTCGCTAAACGATCCAGTGCCTCTACGGTTTCCTGAATATCATCTTCTTCAAGGTGGGCCAACTTCAAAAAGCTGTCTAAATAAAACTGTTCAATATCACTGTCTCTGGATAAAATGCCGCAGACAAAACCTAAAAAAGCATCCTTATTATTGATCGGGTAAGCAGAAACGTCAACCAGTCTAACTTTATTGTTCAATTCATACATGTGTTTGGAGTTCTTATCGAGGTAAACAATTCTTCCACCTACTTCTTTTACATCTTTATTCACTTTTTCTAAAAGAATCTTGGTCTTGCCTTTACCCTTTTTCCCTACAATTAATTGAACCATTGTCATTCCCTCCTTGAGTAATCATAATATTGCTGATGTCCTAATTATAGTGTAATTCATCCAAAAATACAACTGCTTCTTCCTAAAAAGTTTATTTTTTGCACAAATACCCGAACATATTAATCAGCCAATATTCGCCTGTTCCCACAGGCATCAGTCACACTGAGTAATCGCGGTACCCGCAGGTTAATATCACAGAGGAATTCATAGTGAAACCCTTGATAAGCCTCTGTCAGCTCTTCCAGGCAGATCTCCTGCTGCCCCTGTCGCCCCAGCAAAACCACCGGATCATACAGATTCACCTGTTTCAGTTTGGAAACATCCACCATAAACTGGTCCATACAGATTCGACCGAGGATCGGGCAGCGTTGTCCGCTGATTAATACCTGTCCGATACCGGATAGGCCTCTCGGATAACCGTCACCGTAACCGATCGGAATGGTTGCAATTTTCATTTGTCTTGGGGTGATATAGGTACTGCCATAGCTGATCGGCGTGCCGCTTTCCACTGTTTTCAGATGTGCTATGCTACTGTGCCAGGACAGAGCCGGCTGTAGATATATATGATCACTTCCCGGCTGTAAACAACGGCTGCGTACATCTGCCGAGGGGTAAATACCGTACATGGCGATCCCGGCCCGCCCGGCATCCAGACTGACCTGCGGATTCACCAAAATTGCAGCACTGTTGCTGACGTGCCAGCAGTCAATATCCATATCGGCCAAGGCTTCCCGTATCGTTTGAAAAGCACGCAGCTGATCATTGGTGAACGACACATCCTGCTCGTCCGCTCTGGCAAAATGGGTAAATATACCGCAGACACGTAAGCCCGGCAGTGCCAGCAGCTGCCTGATCGTCTTGACAGAGTCCTTGGTCGCCGGTAAACCGATCCGCCCCATACCGGTATCAATCGCCACATGTACATCAATCGTTTTATTAGTATCTGTTGCCAAGTCACTGATATTTTTTGCATCTTCCAACCGATACAGTGTCAATGTAATATTATGATCGATAGCAGTCCGGTATTCGCCGGGAAAGGCTGTTCCCAACACCAAAATCTCCTTTTTGATGCCGGCTGCCCGTAATTCCACCGCCTCATGTACCGTCGCCGTCGCAAAGCCCCTGACGCAGTCCAATGATTCCAGCCGGGGACTGATCAAGGCGGCTCCGTGTCCATAGGCATTCGCTTTGACTACACAGTACAAAGGCAAGCCGCTGTGACAGTGCAGAACCTCCAGGTTATGACGAATGTGATCGATCGAGATGACAGCGTAGCCTCTCGGATATAATTTTCTTAATGCTTCCTCAGATATATATTTCTGCATCTTATGACTCCTTGTCATTTTCCCCGACTGCATATGCACCGGCCAATTCCCGGGTATTGGTGATGCTTAGATGTAAGCGGCTGATTCCGGCCATGCCGGCCAGTCTGGCAGCTTCTCCTGATAAATGATAATAGGGTTTCCCCAGTTCATCCCGCAATACCTCTACTTCATTCGGTAAAAAACCGCGGAATCCGGTCCCTAATACTTTGGCAAACGCTTCCTTGGCAGCAAAGTTGCCGGCTGCCCGTCTTGCGCAGCCGGCAATCAGCTGTCTCTCCCGGTCACTGTATACGCGAAACAAAAAAGCCTCTCGATGACAGGCTTTTTCTATCCGGTTAATCTCTATCAGATCAATTCCGACTCCTATAATCATTGCTTCTCATTTCTGGCACGCAAACGATAGGATAGCTGCATCAGGCTCTCTGACAGATGAACATTTTCCACCATAACATCGTCCGGCACCTCCAGATCAATGTGAGCAAAATTCCAGATTGCTTTGATGCCGCATTCGATCAGCCTTTGAGCCATTTCGGTGGCACCTTCCTTCGGTATCGTAATAGCCGCGATATCAATCTGATTTTGCAGAATAAATTCTTCCATCACAGCAACATCCCGGATCACCAAATTGTTTCGGGTCAGCTTTCCGATAACATCCGGACTTGAATCAAAAATACCGGATACGATAAAGCCGCGGCGTTCAAACTTTCCGTAGTTCGCCAAGGCTTGCCCCAGATTTCCGGCGCCGATCACGATTACGTGATGAGCCGTATCAAGTCCTAAAATCTTGCCTATTTCCTGATATAAATATTCAACGTTATAACCGTAGCCCTGCTGTCCGAAGCCGCCAAAGGTATTTAGATCCTGACGGATCTGAGAAGCCGTTACTTTCATCCGCTTACTCAATTCAAACGAAGAAATACGCTCTACATTTTCCTCCAGCAATTCGCCCAAATATCGATAATATCTGGGAAGACGGCTGATAATAGCATTTGAAATGCCTTTAGTACCCATCTGCTTCCTCCATTCAACTTAGTCACTTTAAAATTTATTATAACAAGAATTGAATTGTTGTCAAACCTTTAACCAATATTTTCAATTCTACTTTTTTTATGGTAGAATAGATAAGACTTCCGTCTGATCAGACAGACGGGCAGACCATTTAACAATACATAAGGAGTTCTTATTATGATTTATTCGGTTTCCGCTTTGAGCAAAAGCTTTAACGAAGAATCTTTATTCCGCGACGGAAGCTTTTATATTGATGACAAGGACAAGGTCGCCATCGTCGGGCAAAACGGCAGCGGTAAGACCACCCTCTTACGCATATTGCTGGGGCGGGATACAGATTATCAGGGTACTGTTACCAGCGGTCGTGACAAAACGATCGGTTATCTGGCTCAGCATCAATCTGTTAATGAAACAATTGATATTTATCAATATTTATATCACGTCCGGCAGGATATTCTGGATATGGAGGTTCAACTGCGCGAGCTTGAACTGCGTATGAAGGAAGTATCCGGCGAAGCCCTGACTGCTGTCTTTGAGCAATATGATCGTCTGCATACCCGCTTTGAGCACATGAACGGCTATGCCTATCAAAGCGAAGTGACCGGCGTCATCCGCGGTCTGGGTTTCAGCGATCAGGATGCCGCAAAATCCATCGGTCTGCTGTCCGGCGGAGAAAAAACCCGTGTCGCGCTCGGCGCATTGTTGCTCCAAAAACCGGACTGTATCATTCTTGATGAGCCAACCAACCATTTGGATATGACATCTATCAGCTGGTTGGAAAACTATCTAGCCAATTATAACGGCGCCGTCATTATCGTATCGCACGACCGATATTTCATTGATCAAATAGTTGACTCCGTTATTGAGATCGATCAGCATGAGATTTTTCATTTTAAGGGGAATTTTACTGCTTATCGTGAAAAAAAGAAAGTCCTGATGGACAGCCGCCGAAATGCCTTTGTCAAGCAGCAGCAGGAAATCGCTCACCGCGAAGCGGTGATCGCAAAATTAAAATCCTTTAACCGCGAAAAAAGTCTGAAGCGTGCTCACAGTCATGAAAAAATGCTGGATAAAATCGACCTGATCGAAAGACCGCAGGATGAGCAGCCGGTCATGAAGCTTCGCTTCTCTCCGGCCAAGCCCAGCGGCAAGGATGTTTTACATGTCGAGGGCTTGGAAAAACGTTTTGACGGTCGCACCCTCTTTCATGACGTTGCCTTTGATATCAAACGCGGTGAGCGGGTGGCGCTGATCGGTGATAACGGCAGCGGCAAGACCACCCTCTTAAAGATTCTGACCAAAACCTTGCTGCCTGATCAGGGCTTCTTTATCTATGGCACCGGCGTACTGTCCCAGTATTATGATCAGGAACAGCAGCGGCTGTCCGATGACGCTACCGTTTTTGAGGAAATTCAGAATCATTTTCCGATGATGACCGGTACCGCCATCCGAAACATGTTGGCCGGCTTTCTGTTCACCGGTGATCAGGTCTTCAAGCTGATCAAAACATTGAGCGGCGGGGAACGGGGGCGGATCGCCCTGGCCAAGCTGATGCTATCGAAAGCCAATTTTCTGATTCTTGATGAGCCGACCAACCATCTGGATGTCGGCTCCAAGGAAATTCTGGAGGAAGCCCTGCGTGACTATGGCGGCACTGTCCTGTATGTTTCACATGACCGCTATTTCATCAATCAGACGGCTACCCGCATCTTTGAACTGGAAAATGAAGGGATCACCGAATATGTCGGAAACTATGATTATTATATCGAGAACAAAAAGCTGCGCACCGATCTGGAGGGTCAGCCTGCCTCTGTGCTCGTC